>NZ_JBVISR010000004.1:420397-708269 GCF_055575415.1 Streptomyces sp. NPDC034099
CCCCGGCCGGACCAAGGCGGCCGAAGCGCCCCCGGCCACCCCGCCCCGGCCCCCGTCACAGAGCCGCACACCCACCCGGGCCACCGCCGAACCCCTCCCGCACGTCCTCCCCCCTGGGCAGCGGCCTGGTACTCATCGGCCCCGGCCTCGCCCTGGGCCTCGCGGGACCGCGCCTGCGCCGGGCGTAGGCCGTGCACCGGTCGTGCGCCGTCTACGGGGCGACCAGCAGCACCTTGCCGATGTGGCCGCTCTCCTCCACCACCCGGTGGCCCTCGGCGGCCTCGCTCATCGGCATCTCGCGGTCGACGACCGGACGGACGTGGCCCCCGCCGAACAGCGGCCAGACGTGCTCCCGCACGGCCGCCACGATCGCCGCCTTCTCCTCCAGGGGCCGCGCCCGCAGCGAGGTGGCGCTGACGGCGGCGCGCTTGGCGAGGAGCGTGCCGATGTTCAGCTCGCCCTTCCGGCCGCCCTGCATGCCGATGATCGCGAGCCGGCCGTTCACGGCGAGGGCCTGGACGTTGCGGTCCAGGTACTTCGCGCCCATGTTGTCGAGGATGACGTCGGCGCCCGCGCCGCCCGTGGTGTCCTTCACCTCGGTGACGAAGTCCTGCTCCCGGTAGTTGATCAGGACGTCCGCGCCCAGCTCGGCGCAGCGCTCCAGCTTCTCCTTGGTGCCCGCCGTCACCGCGACCTTCGCGCCGACCGCCTTGGCGAGCTGGATCGCCATGGTGCCGATGCCGCTGGAGCCGCCGTGCACCAGCAGGGTCTCGCCGGGACGCAGGTGGGCGACCATGAAGACGTTCGACCAGACGGTGCAGACCACCTCGGGCAGCGCCGCCGCCCCCTTCAGGCCGACACCCTGCGGCACCGGCAGCAGCTGTCCGGCCGGGACGACGACCTTCTCGGCGTAGCCGCCGCCAGCGAGCAGCGCGCACACCTCGTCGCCGACGGCCCAGCCGGACACGCCGGGGCCGAGCGCGGCCACGCGTCCGGAGCACTCCAGGCCCGGGTAGGGGGAGGCGCCGGGCGGGGGGTCGTAGAAGCCCTGGCGCTGCATGATGTCGGCGCGGTTGACGGCGCTGGCCGTCACCTCGACCAGCACCTCGCCCTCGCCGGGCTGCGGGTCGGGGACCTCGGCCCACACCAGCGCCTCGGGGCCTCCGGGTTCGGGAATCGTGATCGCATGCATGGGGCCGACGCTACTCCTGTGTCCCCCCGTCCTCCCCGGCCGGAAAATCCCCGTGCGCCGCCGATGAGTTTGCGCGACGGTAAAGGTCTTCCCATGCGTAGCCCAAGAACGCGTACACCATGAACGCGGAAGGACCCACAGCATGAGCACGCACACGTCCGGACTCGCCATCGAGACCGAGGGCCTGGTGAAGACGTTCGGTGAGACCCGGGCCGTGGACGGGGTGGACCTCGCGGTGCCGGCCGGCACGGTCTACGGCGTCCTCGGCCCGAACGGCGCCGGCAAGACCACCACGGTGAAGATGCTCGCCACCCTGCTGCGGCCGGACGGCGGCCGGGCCCGCGTCTTCGGTCACGACGTGGTGCGCGAGGCGGACGAGGTGCGCGGCCGGGTGAGCCTCACCGGGCAGTACGCGTCCGTGGACGAGGACCTCACCGGCACCGAGAACCTGGTGCTGCTGGGCCGGCTGCTCGGGCACGGCAAGACGGCCGCCCGGGAGCGCGGCGAGCAGTTGCTGGCGGCCTTCGGCCTGACGGACGCCGCGGCGAAGCAGGTCAAGCACTACTCCGGCGGTATGCGGCGGCGCATCGACATCGCCGCCTCCATCCTCAACACCCCCGACCTGCTCTTCCTGGACGAGCCCACCACCGGTCTCGATCCGCGCAGCCGCAACCAGGTGTGGGACATCGTCCGCGCGGTCGTCGCCCAGGGCACGACCGTGCTGCTGACCACGCAGTACCTGGACGAGGCCGACCAGCTGGCGTCCCGGATCGCCGTCATCGACAAGGGGCGGGTGATCGCCGAGGGCACCAAGGGCGAGCTGAAGTCCTCCGTCGGCGCCGGCTCCGTCCATCTGCGGCTGCGGGACGCGGAGGAGCGGCCCGAGGCCGAGCGCCTGTTGCGGAACCTGCTGGTGGCCGAGGTGCAGCTGGAGCCCGACCCGGTGTCGCTGACCGCGCGCCTCGGGGTGGCGGCCGGCGACACCGCCGCCGACCAGGCCGCCAAGGCGCTCGGCGAGCTGGCCCGGGCCGGCATCACCGTCGACAGCTTCTCCCTGGGACAGCCCAGCCTCGACGAGGTCTTCCTGGCGCTGACCGGGCACGACACCGGCCGGCGCACCGACGGCGACTCCGGCACCGACACGAAGGACGAGGTGGCGGCATGAGCACGGCCACGAGCACTCCGGACAAGGAACTCACCCCGGTCAGCACCGAGTCGCTGGCGGCCCTGCTGGTGACCAGGGAGCGGCCGCCGCGGCCCGGCGCCCTGTCCACGTCCCTGACCTTCGGCTGGCGCGCGATCCTCAAGATCAAGCACGTGCCGGAGCAGCTCTTCGACGTCACCGCCTTCCCGATCATGAACCTGCTGATGTTCACGTACCTCTTCGGCGGTGCGCTGGCGGGTTCGCCCGGTGACTACATCCAGTTCGTGCTGCCGGGCATCCTCGTGATGTCGGTCGTGATGATCACGATGTACACCGGGGTCTCGGTGAACGTCGACATCGAGAAGGGCGTCTTCGACCGCATCCGCTCGCTGCCGATCTGGCGGCCCTCGGCGATGGTCGGCTATCTCCTCGGCGACGCGCTGCGCTACACCATCGCGTCCGTCGTCATGCTCTCCGTCGGACTGCTGCTCGGCTACCGGCCCGACGGCGGGTTCGTCGGCGTGGTCGCCGGGATCGCGCTGCTGCTGCTCTTCTCGTTCGCCTTCTCGTGGATCTGGACGATGTTCGGGCTGATGCTGCGCACCGAGAAGTCGGTGATGAGCGTCAGCATGATGGTGATCTTCCCGCTCACCTTCCTGTCCAACGTCTTCGTCGACCCGAAGACCATGCCGGGCTGGCTTCAGGCCTTCGTCAACAACAGCCCGATCACCCACCTGGCGTCCGCGGTGCGCGGTCTGATGGCGGGCGGCTGGCCCGGTGTCGAGATCGCCTGGACGCTGGGCTGGGCGGGCCTGTTCCTGCTGGTCTTCGGCCCGGTCACGATGCGGCTCTACAACCGCAAGTAGCAGGGGAGCGGCGGCTCAGTCGCGGGGGAACGGGCGGGCGTCGGGCGTCACATGAGTGCCCGGCGTCGCCCGTACGATCGTGATCAGGCGGTCCGTCAACTCCAGCCCGCCGACCGCCGGATCGTCGTAGCCCAGGACCCGGTGGCCGCGGATCACGCTCACCACCAGGTCGTCCACCTCCCGCGGGTACTTGCCCGCCTCGGCCTTTATGACGGGCCGTTCGATGAGGTCGAGTCCGCTGCCCTGGCTGATCAGGTCCTCCATCACCATGCCGGCGGCAGGGCTGAGCACGGAGAGCCCGAGCAACCGGCCGGCGGCGCTGGCGCTGGTGATCACGGCGTCGGCGCCGGACTGCTTCAGCAGCGGCGCGTTCTCCTCCTCGCGGACCGCGACCACGATCTTCGCGCCGCGGTTGAGCTGCCGGGCCGTCAGCGTGACCAGCACGGCCGTGTCGTCGCGCTGCGTGGCGATGATGATCTGCTTCGCCCGGTACGCCTCGGCCCGGTTGAGCACATCGCTGCGGGTCGCGTCACCGACCACGCCCGCGTAGCCGTGGGCCGTCGCGGCCTCGATGGCCTTGCCGCTGGGGTCGACCACGACCACCTGGTCCTTGCGCAGCCCGGTCGCGCAGACGGTCTGGATCGCCGACCGCCCCTTGGTTCCGAAGCCGACGACGACGGTGTGATCGCGCAAGGCGGACCTCCAGCGGTTCAGGCGCCACTCCTCCCGAGTGCGCTCGGTGAGGGCTTCCAGCGTGGTGCCGACCAGGATGATCAGGAAGAGCACGCGCAGCGGCGTGATGACGAAGATGTTGGTCAGCCGGGCGGCGTCGCTGACGGGCGTGATGTCACCGTATCCGGTGGTGGAGAGGGTGACGGTGGCGTAGTAGAAGGAGTCGAGGAGGTCGACGGAACCGTCCGAGTTGTCGGTGTAGCCGTCGTGGTCCGCGTACACGATGAAGGCCGTCACCACGAGGACCACCAGGGCGATGGACAGCCGTTTGGCGACCTGACGGAACGGGTGCTCCACCAGTTTCCTGGGGAGCTTCACCTTGTGGGTCACGAAGTGCTCGTCCGCCTGGCGTGCGATCGCGTCCTGGCCCGGAAGTTTCACGTGAAACACACCCCGACCCCGCCGGTCGCCCAGGGCAGGTCGAGCAGCTCGGCCTCCTGCCCCGGCCGTGCACCGCCCGGCGGTACGACGGCCAGGGCGTCGGCGGCCGCGATGCCGCGCAGCATCGCCGGGCCGTTGTAGCGCAGCGGCACGGCACCCTCGTCACGCAGCAGAACGGGCACGAGCCGGGTGTCGTGCGGGTGCCCGTGCACCGCGTCCCGCAGTGGCAGGGTGTACGGCTCCGGCGCCGGGCGGGCAGCGAGGGTGCGCAGCAGCGGCTCGGCGAGAGTGAGCAGTCCGGAGACGGCGGCGAGGGGGTTGCCGGGCAGTCCGACGAGGTGCTGGTCGTCCTTGAGGCGGGCCAGCAGCATGGGGTGGCCGGGGCGTGCCCGGACGCCGTCCACGAGGAGTTCGGCGCCGATCCGGCGCAGGGTCGGGTGGACGTGGTCGACGGGGCCCGCGGCGGTGCCGCCGGTCGTGACGATCAGGTCGGCGTCGGAGGACGTGACGGCGCGGTGCAGCGCCTTGGCGTCGTCGCCGATCCGGCGCACGGCGCGGACCTCGGCGCCCAGCGCGCGCAGCCAGGGCGGCAGCATCGGGCCGAGCGCGTCCCGGATGAGGCCGTCGTGCGGGAGGCCCTGGGTGAGCAGTTCGTCGCCGAGGACCAGGACGTCGACGCGGGGGCGGGGGACCGCGGTGAGCGTGTCGTATCCGGCGGCGGCCGCGAGGCCCAGGACCGCCGGGGTCGCGAGGGTGCCGACAGGCAGCAACTGGTCGCCGCTGCGGCACTCCTGACCGCGCGGACGGATGTCCTGGCCGTGGACGACCTCGCGGGTGGGGTGCAGACGTCCGCGCTCGTCGGTGCGGCCGTGCTCGGTGCGCAGTACGGCGGTGGTGTCCGGGGGGATGCGTGCGCCGGTGGCGATGCGGACGGCCTCGCCGTCGGTGAGGGGCGCGGGCTCCGCGTGTCCGGCCAGGACGCCCTCGTCGCGCAGCGCCCAGGGACCCGGTCCGGCGAGGGCCCAGCCGTCCATCGCGGAGGTGTCGAAGGAGGGCAGGTCGGTGAGGGCGGT
Source organism: Streptomyces sp. NPDC034099 (assembly GCF_055575415.1). Classification (NCBI taxonomy): domain Bacteria; kingdom Bacillati; phylum Actinomycetota; class Actinomycetes; order Kitasatosporales; family Streptomycetaceae; genus Streptomyces; species Streptomyces sp. NPDC034099. The sequence goes on from NZ_JBVISR010000004.1 coordinate 425,786, forward strand.
CAGCGGTGCGGCCAGGGTGAGTCCGAGGGCCGCGTCGAGGGGTACGGGGACCGGGGTGCGGCGGGCGGCACGGGCCGCGGCGCGGGCGGCGCGCTCGGCGGTCGCCCGGGCCTCGGGCCAGGGGGTCGCGCGGTGCCGGGTGTCCGCCGGGTGGTGCGGGGCGGGCGTGCCGTGACCGGCGCGGCCGCGGGGAGCGGGGCCGGGGTTCTCGTTCACGAGGGCGAGCGCCTCCTCGACGTCGAGGTCCTCGGCCTCCGTGTCGGCCCGCGTGCCGGGGGAGGTCATCAGGCGTCCGGGCGGGTGTCGGGGGTGGCGTCGGGAGCCGCGTCGGGCGTGCCCTTCGCGGGGGCGGCCCCGGTGTCGGCGGCTTCCTCGGCCCAGCGCAGGGCGAGGGCCGCGGCCTTGCGGGCGGTCTCGGCGACGGCCTCGGGGCCTCCCCCGGCCCGCCCGGCCGCGTACCCGACGAGGAAGGTGGTCAGCGGGGCGGCCGGCCTGGCCACCCCGTGGGCGGCGTCGCGCGCGAGATCGAGCAGGATCCCGGTGTCGACGTCCAGGTCGATGCCCAACTCGTCCTTGGCTGCGGAAATCCATTCATCCAACACGTGACCATGCTCCCTGATGCGTGCCCTTGCGGTGGCGAGGTCGTCCCAGGTGTCGCAGTCGAAGGAGGCGACGGCGTCCGGGACGCGAGTGAGGCGCAGAGCGCCGGTCAGGCGGCGCAGCGGCAGCCCGGTGAGGTCCGGCCGGCCGGCCCGCTCTTCCCGGTCGCGGGCGAGCGCGGCCAGTTCGCGGCGCAGCGCGGGCGCGCGGTAGGCGGCGACGAGGGGCTGGTCGCGGCCGTCGGCGTCGGTGAGCAGCGCCCCGTCGGCGTCGCCCGCGGCGAGGGCCGACAGCAGCCGCCCGACGGTCGGCCGGGCGAGGAACGGCAGGTCGGCGGAGAGCACCACGACGTGCTCCGCGGTGGTGTGCCGCAGTCCGGCGGCGAGGGCGGCGAGCGGTCCCCCGCCGGGCGGGTCCTCGCGCGCCCAGGTCACCGGGCGCGGGGTGGGCCGGGGATCGGCGACGACGACGGTGGTCCGCGCTCCGGCGCAGGCGGCGAGCACCCGGTCGAGGAGCGCGCGTGCGCCCACCAGCAGACCGGGCTTGTCCGCGCCCCCGAGCCGCCGGGCGGCCCCGCCGGCGAGCACGACGGCGTCGTACCCGACGCGGCCGGAAGCCGGCGCGGGGTCGGTGCCGGCGCCTGGGTCGCCGGGGGGCTCGTACGCGGTCACCCCCCGAGTATGGGGCCCTGGGCGATCACAGGGAACGCAGGGGAGCCCGCGCGATCGCGGAGTGTGCGGCCCCACCGTCACCCGGCGGGCGTCACCGCCCCGGTCACAGGGTGCGCAGCAGCACCGCCGGCTGTTCCACGCAGTCCGCCACGTACCGCAGGAAGCCGCCCGCCGTGCCGCCGTCGCACACCCGGTGGTCGAAGGTGAGCGAGAGCTGGACGACCTGACGCACCGCCAGCTCGCCCTCGTGCACCCAGGGCTTGGGGACGATGCGGCCGACGCCGAGCATGGCCGCCTCGGGGTGGTTGATGATCGGCGTGGAGCCGTCGACGCCGAAGACGCCGTAGTTGTTCAGCGTGAAGGTGCCGCCGGTCAGTTCGGCCGGTGTCAGCCGGCCCGCGCGGGCCGCCTCGGTCAGCCGGGCGAACTCCGCGGTGAGCGACTCGGCGTCCCGCGCGTGCGCGTCCCGGACGACCGGCACGACCAGCCCCCGGTCCGTCTGGGCGGCGAAGCCCAGGTGGACCTGTTCGAGCCGGACGATCTCCCGGGCCTCCGTGTCGACCGTCGAGTTCAGCTCCGGGAACCGGGCCAGGGCGGCCGTGCAGATCCGGGCCAGCAGGGCGACCAGGGAGATCTTGGGCCCGCCGGACGCGTTCATCGCGGTGCGCGCCCGCATCAGCTCGGTCGCGTCGGCGTCCACCCAGCAGGTCGCGTCCGGAATCTCGCGGCGGCTGCGGGAGAGCTTGTCGGCGACGGCGCCGCGCACGCCCTTGAGGGGGACCCGGGTGCCGTCGGGGCGCGAGGCGGCGGGCGCGGGGGAGGAAGCGGCGGACGCGGCATCCGGCGCCCGGTCCGTCCCGGCCTCCTGGGCCGCCGCACGGCCGCCCTGTGCGGCGGCGGCACGCAGCGCGTACTCCACGTCCGCCCGCAGGATCAGCCCCTCCGGTCCCGAACCGGTCAGCTCGCGCAGGTCCAGGTCGTGCTGCCGGGCCAGCCTGCGCACCAGCGGGGAGATGACCGGGACCGGACCGTCCACCGGCTCGGCTCCGCGGACCCGGCCGTTCGCCCGGCCGGACGCACCGGTGGCGGTCTGCCGGTCGGCGCGCACCCTGCGCCGCCGCGCGGGTGCCTCGGAGGTGCCGTAGCCGACCAGGACGTTGCCGGAGCCCTCCGCCTTCCGCTCCGCGGCGGGTGCCTCGGCGGCACCGGCAGCGGTGTCCGTGCCGGCTCCGCGCACCGGGGCGTCGGGCGCCGCGTCGCCCTCCCCCACCGCCACGGTCACCAGCGGCGCCCCGACGGGCAGCTCCGTGCCCTCCTCGCCGAAGCGGGCGGTGACCACACCCCCGTAGGGGCAGGGCACCTCGACCATCGCCTTGGCCGTCTCGACCTCGACGACCGGCTGGTCCACGGCGACCACGTCGCCGACCTCGACCAGCCAGCGCACGATCTCCGCCTCGGTGAGCCCCTCACCGAGGTCGGGCAGCTTGAACTCCAGGCTGCGCCCGTCAGAAGCGTGTGCCATCAGCTTTCGGCCTCCCACTGCAGGCGCCCCACGGCGTCCAGGATCCGGTCCACACCAGGCAGGTGGTGACGCTCCAGCATCGGCGGAGGATACGGGATGTCGAATCCGGCCACCCGCAGCACCGGCGCCTCCAGGTGGTGGAAGCAGCGCTCCGTGACCCGGGCCGCGATCTCCCCGCCCGGGCCCCCGAAGGAGCCCGACTCGTGGACGACGACCGCGCGTCCCGTCCGCCGCACCGAAGCGCACACCGTCTCGTCGTCGAACGGCACCAGGGAGCGCAGATCGACGACTTCGAGGTCCCAGCCCTCGGCCCGGGCCGCCTCGGCCGCCTCCATGCAGACGGCCAGCGACGGCCCGTACGTGATGAGCGTGGCACTCCGGCCGGAGCGCCGCACCACCGCGCGGCCCACCGGTTCAACGGACGTCGGCTCCTCGGGGTTCCACGTGTCCTTCGACCAGTACAGCCGCTTCGGTTCGAGGAAGACCACCGGGTCGTCGGAGGCGATGGACGCGCGCAGCAGCCCGTAGGCGTCGGCGACCGTCGCGGGCGTGACGACATGGAGCCCCGGAGTCGCCATGTAGTACGCCTCGGACGAGTCGCTGTGGTGCTCGACGCCGCCGATGCCGCCGCCGTAGGGGACGCGGATGGTCAGCGGCAGGGGCATGGCCCCGCGCGTGCGGTTGCGCATCTTGGTGACGTGGCTGACGACCTGCTCGAACGCCGGGTAGGCGAAGGCGTCGAACTGCATCTCGACGACCGGGCGCAGCCCGTACATCGCCATGCCGACGGCGGTGCCGAGGATGCCGGCCTCGGCGAGCGGGGTGTCCGTGCAGCGGTCCTCGCCGAACTCCGCGGCGAGCCCGTCGGTGATCCGGAAGACCCCGCCGAGGGTGCCCACGTCCTCGCCGAGGACGTGCACCGCCGGGTCGGCGGCCATGGCGTCGCGCAGCGCGCGCGTGAGGGCCTGCGCCATGGTGGCCGGCTTGGCGGCGACGGTGGTCATCGGTGTCCCCCCTGCGGTGCGGACGCGGCGTCCGTCTCGGCCTCCGCCGCCAGCTCGGCGCGCAGTTGGTCCCGCTGCTCGCGCAGTTGCGGTGTGGGCTCGGCGTAGACGTGGGCGAACAGGTCCAGCGGGTCCAGCTCCGGGTCCCGGTTCATGCGGGCGCGCAGGTCGGCGGCCATGGTCTCGGCGTCCTCGCGGGCGGCACGGATGCCGTCCTCGTCGAGCAGCCCGCGCTCGGTCAGCTCCCGCTCCAGCAGCTCGACCGGGTCGTGCCGGCGCCAGGTCTCCACCTCGGCGTCGCCCCGGTAGCGCGTGGCGTCGTCGGCGTTGGTGTGCGCCTCGACGCGGTACGTCACCGCCTCCACCAGGGTGGGGCCGCCGCCCGCGCGGGCGTGCCGCACGGCCTCGGACAGGACCTCGTGCACCGCGGCGGCGTCGTTGCCGTCGACCAGGCGGCCGGGCATCCCGTAGCCGACGGCCTTGTGGGCCAGCGACGGGGCGGCGGTCTGCTTGTCGAGCGGGACGGAGATCGCGAAGCCGTTGTTCTGCACGAGGAAGACGACCGGGGCCCGCCAGACGGCGGCGAAGTTCAGCGCCTCGTGGAAGTCGCCCTCGCTGGTGCCGCCGTCGCCGACCATGGCGAGCGCGACCACGTCGTCGCCCTTGAGGCGGGCGGCGTGGGCGAGGCCCACGGCGTGCGGCAGCTGGGTGGCCAGCGGCGTGGACAGCGGGGCGACCCGGTGCTCGTAGGGGTCGTAGCCGGTGTGCCAGTCGCCGCGCAGCAGGGTGAGGGCCTCGACGGGGTCGACGCCGCGCGAGACGACCGCGAGGGTGTCGCGGTAGCTGGGGAAGAGCCAGTCCCGCTCCTGAAGGGCCAGCGCGGCGGCGACCTCGCACGCCTCCTGGCCGGTGCTGGAGGGGTAGACGGCCAGCCGGCCCTGCTTGGTCAGCGCCGTGGCCTGCGCGTTGTAGCGCCGGCCGCGCACCAGCCGGGCGTACAGCATGCGCAGCAGCTCGGTGTCGGCGCGGTCCGCGGCCTTGGTGCCGAGGACTCGGTAGGGCTCCGTGTCGGGCAGCAGCGGCGCGGGGTCGGTTCGGGGCTGCCAGGCGGGCGGCGGTGTGGGCCGGTACGCGCCCCGCTGCTCCATGACCGTCATGACGGCACCTCCTCGTGGGAGACGGCTCCGGGCTCGCCACGGGTGTGACGGGCCTCACCTACCGATTGTTCGGTCGTCGGCACATTTTGGCTACATGCGGCCCCAGGCTGTGGACAAACGGTTCTCCACAGCCTGAGATGGACGCAGTACGTCCATGAGGGGAAGGCGGGGGCACGTGGCATCTGAACAAATGGCCGATCGCCCCGGGGAGGGCGGCGGCACGGACGAGTCCGGCGCCCCGCCCCCGCGCCCGCTGGACGCCATCGACCAGGACATCCTGCGCATGCTCCAGGCGGACGGCCGGGCCTCCATACGGTCGGTCGCGGAGCGGGTGCACGTCTCGCGCGCGAACGCCTACGCCCGCATCAACCGGCTCGTCGAGGACGGCGTCATCCGCGGTTTCGGCGCCCGCGTCGACCACGAACGCGCCGGGCACGGCACTTCGGCCTACATCACCCTGAAGATCGTCCAGAATTCCTGGCGGACGGTCCGCGCCCAGCTGCGGCAGCTGCCCGGGGCCTCGCACATCGCCCTGGTGGGCGGCGACTTCGACGTCCTGCTCCTGGTGCACACCCCGGACAACCGGGCCCTGCGCGAGCTGGTGCTCAGCCGCCTCCAGGCCATCCCGGAGGTGCTCAGCACCCGCACCCTGCTGGTCTTCGAGACCGAGGACCTCGAACCGCAGAGCTGACCGGCGGGGCCGCCCGGCCCGGTGCCGCCCGGCCCGGCTCCGTACGGCTCAGGACGCCTTGCGCAGCCCCCCGAACACCAGCCGCGCCACCGCCTCGACCACCTCGCGCTCGCCGGTGCCGCTCGCGCCGCCCCGGCCGTCGGGACCCTCGGGCCGGTACCACTCGACGATCGAGTTGATCATGCCGAAGACGAGGCGGGTCGCGAGCCGCACCTCCACGTCCGCACGCACGTCCCCCTCGGCCGCCGCGTCCTTCAGCAGGGCGGCGACCCGGTGGTCGAACTCGCGCCGCCGCTCCAGCGCCCACCGCTCGGTGCCGGTGTTGCCGCGCACCCGCAGCAGCAGCGTCACGTAGGGCAGCTCGGCCATGAGCACCTCGACCATGCGCCGCACGACGTACTCGAGTCGCTCGGCGGCCGTCCCCGCGCGCGCGTGCTCCTCGTCGAGGATGCCGAAGAGCTCGTCCAGGGCCCGGCTCACGGCCCGGCGCAGCAGCTCCTCCTTGCCCGTGACGTGGTGGTATATCGACGACTTGGAGATCCCCGCCGCCTTGGACAGGTGCTCCATGGAGGTGCCGTCGTAGCCGCGCTCGATGAAGACCTGCACGGCGACGGACAGCAGCGTCTCGGGCGTGTACGTGTCGCGCTTGGCGGTGGTCATGAGGGGGTGCCCTCCCGGTCCTCGGCGGCCTCGGCGTGGCGGTGGAGTGCCAGGGACGGCGCGCAACGCCCGGACGGTTCCCACTCGTGCACGTTGGCCAGCAGGTGGCAGGCCCAGGTGTCACCGAGCCGACGGCTCCATTCGAAGGGGCCGAGTGGGTAGTTCACACCCAGGCGCATCGCCGTGTCGACGTCCTCGGGGGCGGCCACCCCCTTGGCCACGGCGTCGAACGCCAGGTCGATGATCCGGGCGACGGTCCGGGCCACGATCATCCCGGGGACGTCGCCGATGACGCTGACCTTCTTGCCGAGCGCCTGGAACAGGCCGGTGGCCTCGGACAGGAGGCTCGGGCGGACGCCGTCGGACGCGGACAGGGCGATCCGGGCGGCCGCGCGGTAGTCGAGCGCGAGGTCGAAGTGGACGAGGTCCGTCGACACGGGCAGCTCCCCGTCGGTGAGGCACAGCGTGCCGCCGCCGGGCAGGACGAGCCTCCCCGCGCCGTACCCGTCCTCCGGGCGCACCTCGATGCCCGCCTCGCGCATCAGCGCGACCAGCTCGGCCGCCGGGCCCAGGTCCCCCTCGACGACGACGTACGCGGGCGCCTCGGCCGGTTGGGCGGTGTGCGGCTCGGGGCGCTCGGCGCCGTCGCGGTAGTCGTACCAGCCCTGTCCGCTCTTGCGGCCGAGCCGGCCGGACTCGACCAGACGGCGCTGGGCCAGCGACGGGGTGAAGCGCGCGTCCTGGAAGAACCCCTGCCACACGGAGTGCGTGACGGACTCGTTGACGTCCTGCCCGATGAGGTCGGTCAGCTCGAAGGCGCCCATCCGGAAGCCGCCCGACTCGCGCAGCACGGCGTCGATGGTGGCCGGGTCCGCGCCCCGGCCCTCGTGGACGGCGAGGGCCTCGGCGTAGAAGGGCCGGGCGATGCGGTTGACGACGAAGCCGGGGGTGTCGGCGCAGGCGACCGGGGTCTTGCCCCAGGCGCGGGCCGTCTCGTACGCGCGCGTGGCCGACGCGGGGTCGGTGGCGAACCCGGCGACCACCTCCACCAGGGGCAGCAGCGGCGCGGGGTTGAAGAAGTGCAGGCCGACGAAGCGACCGGGCACGCGCAGCGCGCCCCCGACGGCGGTGACCGACAGCGAGGAGGTGTTGGTGGCGAGCAGGCAGTCGTCGCCGACGACGTCCTCCAGCGCCCGGAACAGCTCCTGCTTGACGTCCAGCCGCTCCACGACCGCCTCGACGACGAGCGCGCAGCCGGCGAGCCCGTCGAGGGTCTCGGCGGGCGTGAGCCGGGCTCGGGCGGCGTCCCGTTCGGCGCCGGTGAGGCGGTCCTTCTCGACGAGCCGGTCGAGCCGGGCGCCGATCGCGTCGGCCGCTTCCCGGGCCCGGCCCGGGGCGGCGTCGTACAGCCGCACGGGATGGCCCGCGACCAGCGCCACCTGGGCGATGCCCTGGCCCATGGTGCCGGTGCCGACGACGGCCACGGGGCTGCTGAGGTCGAGTGCTGTCATGTGCGCGATCCTCCCGCACGGCGTTTTCCACAGATGCGGCGGTCCCCCTTGTCCCGACCGATCGTTCGGTTACTCTAGCCGTGTCCGCCTGTTTCTGCCCAGGTTTCCCCCAGGTCCACGGACTCGACGACGAGTCGACGGCGAGTTCGTGGGAGACGAGGAGTTGGTCCCGCATGGCCGCCGAACTCACCGCACACCAGCTGATCGCCCAGCACCGGCCGACCCTGGACCTGGCGCTGGAGACGATCCGGACGCGCGCGTACTGGTCCCCCCACCCCGAGCACCCCAAGGCCTACGGGGAGAACGGCAGCCTGGACGCGGCCGCGGGCAAGGCCGCCTTCGACGCCCTGTCCGGCACCCGCCTCGACCTCGGCCAGCCCGGCACCGACGGCTGGGTGGGCGGCGAGGTCTCCCCGTACGGGATCGAGCTGGGCGTGGAGTATCCGCACGCGGACCTGGACGTGCTGCTGCCCGCCATGCGGGCCGGCCAGAAGGCGTGGCGGGACGCGGGCGCGGAGCTGCGCGCGATGGTCTGCCTGGAGATCCTGAGGCGGATCGCCGACCGGACGATGGAGTTCGCCCAGGCGGTCATGCACACCTCGGGGCAGGCGTTCATGATGGCCTTCCAGGCGGGCGGCCCGCACGCCCAGGACCGCGGCATGGAGGCCGTGGCCTACGCGTACGTGGAGCAGTCCCGCACACCCGACACGGCGGAGTGGACCAAGCCGCAGGGCAAGCGCGACCCGCTCGCGCTCACCAAGCGGTTCACCCCGGTCCCGCGCGGCATCGGCCTGGTCATCGGCTGCAACACCTTCCCCACGTGGAACGGCTACCCCGGCCTGTTCGCCTCCCTCGCCACCGGCAACGCGGTCCTGGTCAAGCCCCACCCCCGCGCGGTGCTGCCGCTCGCGCTCACCGTCCAGGTCGCCCGCGACGTCCTCACCGAGGCCGGCTTCGACCCGAACCTGGTCGCGCTGGCCGCCGAGCGTCCCGGCGAGGGCATCGCCAAGACCCTCGCGACCCGCCCCGAGATCCGGATCATCGACTACACCGGCTCCACCGCCTTCGGCGACTGGCTGGAGGCCAACGCCCGCCAGGCCCAGGTGTACACGGAGAAGGCCGGCGTCAACACGGTGCTCGTGGAGTCGACCGACGACTACCAGGGCATGCTCGCCAACCTGGCCTTCTCGCTCTCCCTCTACAGCGGCCAGATGTGCACCACCCCGCAGAACCTGCTGATCCCCCGCGACGGCATCCGCACCGACCAGGGCGCCAAGACCTACGACGAGGTCACCGCCGACCTGGCCCGCGCCGTCGACGGCCTCCTCGGCGACGACGCCCGTGCCAACGCCCTGCTCGGCGCGATCGTCAACCCGGACGTCAAGGCCCGCCTGGAGGCCGCCGCCGGTCTCGGCGAAGTGGCCCTGGCCTCCCGCGAGGTGACCAACCCGGAGTTCCCGGACGCGGTGGTGCGCACCCCGGTGATCGTCAAGCTGGACGGCGCCAAGCCCGAGGACGAGGCCGCCTACACCAGCGAGTGCTTCGGCCCGGTCTCCTTCGCCGTCGCCGTCGACTCCGCCGGCCACGCCCTGGAGCTGCTGCGCCGCAGCGTCCGCGAGAAGGGCGCGATGACGGTGGGCGCGTACACGACCGACCCGGAGGTCGAGGAGGCCGTGCGGGAGGTCTGCCTGGAGGAGGCGGCCCAGCTCTCCCTGAACCTCACCGGCGGGGTGTACGTCAACCAGACGGCCGCCTTCTCCGACTTCCACGGCTCCGGCGGCAACCCGGCGGCCAACGCGGCCCTGTGCGACGGCGCGTTCGTCGCGAACCGCTTCCGGGTGGTGGAGGTCCGCCGCCCGGCCTGAGCCGGGTGCTCTAGGGCAGGACCTGCGGTGCGCCCCCACCGGCGCTCCAGTGGTACAGCGTCATGGCCACACTGGTCGCGAGGTTGTAGCTGGAGACCTGGGGGCGCATCGGCAGCGCCACCAGATGGTCGGCCCGCGCGCGCAGCTCGCGCGAGAGCCCGCTGCGCTCGGAGCCGAACGCGAGCAGCGCCTCGTCCGGCAGCTTCAGCCCCCGGATGTCCTCGCCCTCCGGGTCCAGCGCGAACACCGGCCCCGGCGGCAGCCCGGCGACCTCCAGCCGCTCCACGACGGTCGCGAAGTGCAGCCCCGCCCCGCCGCGCACCACCGTGGGGTGCCAGGGGTCGAGCGTGCCGGTGGTGACCACGCCGGTCGCGCCGAAACCGGCGGCCAGCCGGATCACCGCCCCGGCGTTGCCGAGGTTGCGCGGCTGGTCGAGGACCACGACGGGGGCGCGGCGCGGCGTGTGCCCCAGCGTCTCCAGGCCCGCCGCCCGGGAGGGCCGTACGGCCAGGGCGGCCACCGCGGTGGGGTGCGGCCGCGCGACGAGCGACGCGTACGCCTCGTGCGACACCTCGGTCAGCAGCCCCGCCAGCGCCTCGCGCACGTCCGGCGCCAGCTCGTCGGCGAGGGCCAGGGCGCCCGCGCGGTCGCCGGTGACCGCCACCGGCACCTCGGCACCGAAGCGCAGCGCGTGCTTGAGGGCGTGGAAGCCGTCCAGGAGCACGCACCGGCCGGCGTGCAGGTGCCAGGCGGCCGGCGGGCCGGAGGCGGGGCCGGGGGAGGTCATGCCCGGAAGCCTACGTGTGTGTGCTCCGGGTCCTTCCCCTCCGCCGCACCCGCTCCGGCCGTCGTCCCGGCCCCACGGGCCCTGGGCCCGGGCACCGTCGCCGTACCGCCCTCCCCGGGCCCGTCCGGCGCACCGGCAGGAGCCCCCGCGGGCGCCCGGCCGGACACCCGGCCACGCGCGCGGGTCACCCAGCCGCCCAGCCGGCGCAGGAACGAGGTCGGCAGGAAGACCGCGTCGGCGGCGATCATCGCCAGCGAGAAGAACGGCAGCCCGAGCGTCACGGCGATCACCGCGTGCTCGGTCATCATCGCGGCGAGCAGCACGTTCTTGACCCGCCGGTTGAACAGCGTGAACGGGAAGGCGACCTGCACGGCCACCGTGCCGTAGGTGATGAGCATGACCATCGTGCCGTTGGCGGCCAGCGCGTCGGAGAGCGCGGGCCACGGCGAGAAGTAGTCCAGGTGCAGCGGATAGTAGACGGCCGTGCCGTCCTGCCAGCGCGAACCCTGGATCTTGTACCAGCCGGCCGTCGCGTAGATCAGACACGCCTCAGCCATGATCACGACCAGTGCGCCGTTGTGCACGATGTTGGTGACCACGTCCAGCAGGATCCGCGGCTGGCTGCCCTCCGCGCCCCGCCGCACGACCCACCACAGTCCCAGCGCGACCCACACCGCCCACAGCAGCGCCGGCACGAACCAGTCGCCGCCGAGCCCACCCGCCAGCGTCACCGTGAGCAGCAGGAACCCGGAGGCGCACCACAGCACGGGACCGACCCGGTCCGTCACCCGCTCACCCCGCGCGCGTGCCGCGGCCGCCCGCCGGGCGCGGCGCGCGTCCAGCGACCACACCTGGCCGCACCGGGTGAGGACCAGGTAGATGCTCATCAGGTGGATGACGTTGTCGCCGCCGTCCCCCATGAAGACGCTGCGGTTCTGCAGCGAGAGCACCCCGACCATGAACAGCACGGACATGGTCCGGGTGCGCCAGCCCAGCAGGAGCAGCACGCTGCTCAGGACGGCCAGCGCGTAGACGATCTCGAACCAGGTCCGCCCGTCCGACCACATCAGCGCCGTGAAGGCGCCGTTGTCCGCGATCAGCTGCTCGGCGAGGTCGTGGCTCCAGGGCCCGTCCGGCCCGTACAGCTCGCCCCGGTGGGGCAGTTCGCGCAGCAGGAAGAGCAGCCAGGTGGCGCTGAAGCCGATGCGGATCACGGCGGTCTGGTACGGGCCGAGCGCGGCGCCCGTGACGCGGGCGATGCCGCGGGAGACCGAGAGGGCGGCGGCGTTCACGCGGCGCTCCCTTCCCGCTCGGCCTGTCCGGCTCCGGCGCCCCGGGTCTCCGCGGCCACGGACCACCAGGGCAGTTCGCGGACGGCCGGCCGGTCGGAGACCTTCTCACCGCTCCACGGGGGCGGCTCCACGTTCGTGGTCCGGGAACGGTACTGCACGCGCTCGACGACACCGCCGGGTCCGGCGGCGCCCTCGCGGTCCAGGCGCAGCAGCGCGATGCGCCGCAGATACGTCTCGGCGAGGGTGCCCCGCAGGCCCACCGGGCGGTTGTCGGAGTCGTGGCTGGCGACGAAGAAGTCCCAGGCCCGGCGCAGTTCGTTCTGCTGGGTGTGGCTCGGCACCGGATTGCCGTCGATGGCCCGGCCGTCCTCGGCGGACAGGTCGTACCAGCCGGTCGTCCGTATCTCACCGCCCGCCGTGCTGACCTCCGCGCGGACCTGGACGGAGACGTTCTGCTGGAGGGGGTTGGGCGCGAAGAGCTTCCAGTTCTGCTCGAACTCCGGGAAGACCCACTCGTCCACCACGGAACCGTGCTGCTTGGTGAGGGTGTTGGACGGGGCCACGTGCAGGAACACCAGGCCTATGTGGGCGCAGACGGCGACCGCGACCACCGCGAGGGCGACCACGGCACCGGCCTGGTAGCGCGGGGAGAGCGCGGCGACCCCGGTACGGGGGGCGGGAGGCTGCGGAGGGTCCTGCGCGGGACGTACGGCACCGGTCTCCTCGGAGACGGGGACAGCGGCGTCCTCCGGGGCACCGGCCTCGTCCGGGGCGGTGGTCACGGCACCCTCGGCCGTCCCGGCCGCTGCGGAAGCCCCCGCGGCCCCCTCGGCAGCGGCGGGACGCCCGGTGGACTCGGTGTCCTCGACGGCCCCGGCGGACTCGGCGGCCCCGGCGGGCTCGGTGTCCTCGATGGCCCCGGCGGCCCCGGCGGACTCGGTGGCCTCGATGGCCCCGGCGGCCCCGGCGGACTCGGCCGACCCGCCGGTTTCCGGCGAGTCCGCTTCGCCGTCCGGCCCGGCCGGCCCGTCCTGCCCCTGCCGGGCGCCCGAGCCCTTGTCGTACGCGTCCATTCCGCCCCGTTCGGTCCCGATCCATCCATCCGCCCGCCCCGCCACGGGGCGCTCACGCGCACCCGTGCGGCTGCTCGGCGACGTTCGAACGGGAACGGTACTCAGGACCGGCCGCCCGCACAGCCCCCCGGCGGACCGGCCGCACCGTGGCCGTCGCCACATCCGGCGGGGACGGCCTAGAGCACGTGCCCCGGCTGCCCCTTGTCGTCCACCAGGGGACGCCCGGCCGCGGCCCACTCCTGCATGCCCCCGTCGACGTTCACCGCGTCGACGCCCTGCTGGACCAGGTACATGGTGACCTGCGCCGAACGGCCCCCGACACGGCAGAGCACGTGCACCCGGCCGTCCTGCGGCGCGGCCTCGGCCAGCTCACCGTACCGGGCCACGAACTCGCTGAGGGGAATGTGCAGCGCCCCGGCGGCATGACCCGCCTGCCACTCGTCGTCCTCCCGGACGTCCAGCAGGAAGTCGCCGTCCTTGAGGTCCTCGATCCCGACCGTGGGCACACCAGCTCCGAAACTCATGCCCCAGACGCTACCCGAGCCGCCCCCCGGCGGCTCATTCCTGCCCGAGCACCCCGGCCAGCTCCGCCTCCCGCTCGCGCACCTGCGTCGCCAGCTGCTCGGCGATCTCGTCGAGCAGCCGGTCGGGGTCGTCCGGGGCGAGCCTGAGCATGGCGCCGATCGCGCTCTCCTCCAGCTCCTTGGCGAGCAGGGTCAGCAGCTCCTTGCGCCGGTCGAGCCATTCGAGGCGGGCGTACAGCTCCTCGCCGTGGCTCGGGCGCCGCTCGGGCACCGGCCCGGCGGCCCACTCCTCGGCCAGCTCGCGCAGCTCCGCCTCGTCGCCGCGCGCGTAGGCGGCGTTGACGCGGGTGATGAACTCCTCGCGCCGGATCCGCTCGGCCTCCTCCTGCGCCAGGTCGGGGTGGGCCTTGCGGGCCAGCTCGCGGTAGAGCCTGCGGGCCCCCTCGCCGGGCCTGACCCGCTGCGGGGGGCGCACCGCCTGGTCCGTGAGCATCGCCGTGGCCTCCGGGAACAGCCCGTCCCCGTCCATCCAGCCGTGCAGCAGCTCCTCGACCCCGGGGATCGGCATCAGGCGGGCCCGCGCCTCGTCGGCCCGGCGCAGGTCGTCCGCGTCGCCCGTACGGGCCGCCCTGGCCTCCAGGATCTGCGCCTCCAGCTCCTCGAGCCGGGCGTACACCGGGCCGAGCCGCTGCTCGTGCAGCCGCGAGAAGTTCTCGACCTCCACGCGGAAGGTCTCCAGCGCGATCTCGTACTCGATGAGTGCCTGCTCGGCGGCCCGTACGGCCTGTTCCAGCCGTTCCTCGGGACGCGGCGCACCCCCCTGCTCGGGCTCAGCTTCCGGCGTCGTCACCCGACCAGCCTAGGGCCTGCGGACCCGGGGAGCCGCCCGCGCGGTCCCCGTCCCCTCTCACACCCCCAGTTCCGCCGCGACCCGCCCCGTGCGCACCGCGGCCACCAGTTCCGCGTGGTCCGCCTCGGTGCGGTCGGCGTAGGCGACGGCGAAGGCGGCGACCGCCTCGTCCAGCTCGCCGTTCTTGCCGCAGTAGCCCGCGATCAGCCGCGGGTCGGCGCTGTGCGCGTGGGCCCGGGCCAGCAGGGCGCCGGTCATCCGGCCGTAGTCGTCCAGCTGGTCGGCGGCCAGGGCCGCGGGGTCGACGCTGCCCTTGCGGTTGCGGAACTGCCGTACCTGGAAGGGCCGTCCGTCGACCGAGGTCCAGCCGAGCAGGATGTCGCTGACCACCTGCATGCGCTTCTGCCCCATGACGACCCGGCGGCCCTCGTGCGCGGTCTCGGGGGCCTCGAACCCGGCGGCGGCCAGGTGGGGCAGCAGCGCGGAGGGCCGGGCCTCCTTGACCTGGAGCACGAGCGGTTCGCCCCGGTGGTCCAGGAGCAGCACGACGTACGACCGCGTGCCCACGCTGCCGGTGCCGACGACCCGGAAGGCCACGTCGTGCACCGCGTACCGGGCCAGCAGCGGCAGCCGGTCCTCGGAGAGGGTGGCCAGGTACCCCTCCAGGGCGCCCGCGACCGCCGCCGCCTCGGCGTCCGTCACCCGGCGCAGCACCGGCGCCGCGTCCACGAAGCGCCGCCCGCCGTCCTCGGTGGACTCGGTGGACTTCGCCGCGAAGCGCCCGCTGGTGTTGGCCCGCGCCTTCTCGGACACCCGCTCCAGCGTGCCGAGCAGGTCGTGGGCGTCGGTGTGGGAGACCAGTTCCTCGTCCGCGATGGCGTTCCAGGCGTCCAGCGCGGGGAGCTTCGCCAGCAGCCGCATGGTCCGCCGGTAGGCGCCCGCCGCGCCGTGGGCGGCCTCGCGGCAGGTGTCCTCGTCGGCGCCCGCCTCCCGGCCCGCCAGGACGAGGGAGGCGGCGAGCCGCTTGAGGTCCCACTCCCAGGGGCCGTGGACCGTCTCGTCGAAGTCGTTCAGGTCGATGACCAGGCCGCCGCGGGCGTCGCCGTAGAGACCGAAGTTGGCGGCGTGCGCGTCCCCGCAGATCTGGGCGCCGATCCCGGTCACCGGCGTGCGCGCCAGGTCGTACGCCATCAGGCCCGCCGACCCGCGCAGGAACGCGAACGGCGTGGCCGCCATCCGCCCGGCGCGGATCGGGGTGAGCCCCGGTATCCGTCCGCGATGGGACTCCTCGACCGCGCTCACCGCGTCCGGCCGGGCGGCGTCCAGGTCGAGCGCGGCGTGCGCGGAGCGCGGGACGCGCGTGCGCAGCGCCTTGCCCTCCGCCTTCGGCGACCCGGCCACGGGCCACCGCGCGAACCCGGGGACGTCCGGCAGCCGCCCGCCCGGCGCCGCCCCTCCCGTCCCGTACCCCGCTCCCCGCGTCCCCTCCGCGTCCGCACGCGCCGTGGGCACCGCCCCGGCCGCCCCTCCGGTCGCCGTCTCCGTGCCCGCCCCCGCCGTCGACCCGGTCATCCCGGCCGCCCTCCCCCTGCTCGTCGTACCCGTCCGCACCCGTGCGGCGTACCGCGTCGTGCCGTGCCTCGCCGTACCCGCGCGGCGGACCCGTCGGCGCCGCGCCGCGCCGGCGCGCCACGACCGTACCCCCGGCCGCACCGCCCGTACACGGACCCCTGTCCGCGGCCCTCATAACGCCGGGCAGGGGGCGAAACGGGAGGTGCCGCCGCCCCGCCCGGCGCGCCTACGGTGGCCAGTGATCACCACGGAGCGCGCCCGCCGAAGCATCCACAGCAGCCTGCCCCGCGCCGGCGGGCGCGCTCCCTGTCCCCGACGTCCCGGATGCCGCACGTCCCGCACACCTTCCCCAGGGACCACCCACCGAGGAGACCGAGGAACCGCCATGACCTCCGACACCCCCACCGCCCCCGAAGAGCCCACACCGGGGCCCCGGCCCGGCCCGGGTTCCGGCGCCGACCGCGGGATCAGCCGCAAGACGCTGCTCAGGGCGGCCGTCGCCGCCGGCGCCACCGTCCCGCTGCTCGCCACCGGCGGTATCGCGCTGGCCCGGGACGCCGCCCGCTCCTCCACCGGCCGTGCCCTGACGCCGACCCCGTACTGCGACGACGGCGACGACCCCACGCCCGACCAGATGGAGGGCCCGTACTTCAAGCCGAACTCCCCGCTGCGCACCAATCTGGTCACCCCCGGCACCCCGGGCACCCCGCTGACCGTCAGCGGCTACGTCTTCGGCCGGAACTGCGCCCCGCTGTCCGGCGTGCTCCTCGACTTCTGGCAGGCCGACGACAACGGCGACTACGACATGGCCGGGTACACCTTCCGCGGCCACCAGTTCAGCGACGCCACCGGCGCCTTCGCGCTGCGGACGATCGTCCCCGGCCTCTATCCCGGCCGCACCCGGCACATCCACGTCAAGGTGCAGGCCCCCGGCGAGCCCGTGCTCACCACCCAGCTCTACTTCCCCGGCGAGCCCCGCAACAGCACGGACACGATCTTCGACCCGGCCCTGCTGATGAACGTCCGCGGCGCCGGCGGCGGCAAGGAGGGCACCTTCGACTTCGTCCTGAACGTGGACGGCGACACCGGCCCCACGGATCCGCCCACCGACCCGCCCACCGACCCGCCGGGCGGCACCTGGGCGAGCGGCCACGCCTACACCGCCGGCGACCGGGTGACGTACGGCGGCCGGTCCTACCGCTGCCTCCAGGCGCACACCTCGATGACGGGCTGGGAGCCGCCGAACGTGCCGGCCCTGTGGCGACCGGAGTCCTGAGACCTTCCTCACAGCGCAGGCATCGCGGGCCACCGCGCCCGGACACGCGGAAGCCCCCCAGGTCTGAGACCTGGGGGGCTTCCGGCTGGTGCGCGAGGGGGGAGTTGAACCCCCACGCCCTTGCGGGCACTGGAACCTGAATCCAGCGCGTCTGCCTATTCCGCCACCCGCGCATTGGGTGTGTCTTCCGGGCTTTTCCTTGCGGTCCGGCGCCTTCCGACACGAGAACATTAGCACGCTGGAAGAGGTCGATTCACATCCCTTTCCCCCCGCGGACCGGGGCGCCCGCCCTCTTCGGGCACTCGTCCCGGTCCTTGGCCGTTCACGTATCAACCTCGTACCGGTCCGGCCCGTCTCCCCAGGAGCCGGTGGGGGACCGCGGTCAGGTGCGGGACACTGGTCTGCGGCCGCCTCTACGATCCTGGGCATGAGTACCTGCGGGAGCGCATCCCGAAGGTCCGCGGGAGTTCGAAGGGGAGCTCCGGCGGGAACTCCGAGAGGCGTCGACACCCGTCGACCGGGCCGACAGGGGGAACCAGCCGATCGACCGGCGCGTGGATACGATCAGTAAGCAGTACCAGGTGGGCAGTGCGGGACCGCACGGCACTGCGCGAGACGGCACGACGCGACACAGCACGGCGCAGGACAGCAGTACGCAAGGCAGTGGACAGGACGGCAGCGACGGAGGAGGTGCCCCATGGGAGTCCTGAAGAAGTTCGAGCAGCGTCTCGAAGGTCTGGTCAACGGCACCTTCGCGAAGGTCTTCAAGTCCGAGGTGCAGCCCGTGGAGATCGCGGGAGCGCTCCAGCGCGAATGCGACAACAACGCGACCATCTGGAACCGCGACCGCACCGTCGTGCCCAACGACTTCATCGTGGAACTGAGCACGCCCGACTTCGAGCGGCTCAGCCCCTACTCCGGGCAGCTCGGCGACGAGCTGGCCGGCATGGTCCGCGACTACGCCAAGCAGCAGCGCTACACCTTCATGGGGCCGATCAAGGTCCACCTGGAGAAGGCGGACGACCTCGACACCGGCCTGTACCGGGTGCGCAGCCGTACGCTCGCCTCCTCCACCAGCCACCAGGGCGGACCGGGCCCCGCGGCACCCCCGGCCCCGCCCGCCCGGCCCAGCGCCCCGGGCGGCGGGTACGGCTACCCGCCGGCCGCCGCCCCCGCGAGCGCCCCGCCCATGCCGTCCGCGCCGCCACCCGGCCGTCCCGGCGGCTACGGCTACCCGCAGCCCGCCGGCGGCCAGCAGCCCCCGGCCCCACCCGCGCCCGGCGGACGCACCCGCCACTGGATCGAGATCAACGGCACCCGCCACCAGATCTCCCGCGCGACGCTCGTGCTGGGCCGCAGCACCGAGGCCGACGTGCGGATCGACGACCCCGGCGTCTCCCGCCGGCACTGCGAGATCCGGACCGGAACGCCCTCGACGATCCAGGATCTCGGGTCCACCAACGGCATCGTGGTGGACGGGCAGCACACCACCCGCGCTACGCTCCGTGACGGCTCACGGATCGTCGTGGGCAGCACCACCGTTATCTACAGGCAAGCCGAAGGGTGATCCGGGGGCAATGTCAGAGCTGACCCTCACGGTCATGCGGCTGGGTTTTCTCGCCGTACTGTGGCTGTTCGTGATCGTGGCCGTGCAGGTCATCCGCAGCGACCTCTTCGGTACGCGGGTCACCCAGCGCGGCGCGCGGCGCGACGCCGCCCGACCGCAGCAGACCGCCACGCGCCAGGGCCAGGCGCCTCCACCTCAGCGCCAGCAGTCCGGCGGTGGCCGCGGCCGCCGCGGCGCGCCCACCAAACTGGTCGTGACGGAGGGCACCCTCACCGGCACCACCGTTGCCCTCCAGGGCCAGACCATCACGCTCGGCCGGGCACACGACTCGACGATCGTGCTGGACGACGACTACGCCTCCAGCCGCCATGCCAGGATCTACCCGGACCAGAACGGCCAGTGGATCGTCGAGGACCTGGGCTCCACCAACGGCACCTACCTGGACCGGGCCCGGCTGACGACCCCCACGCCGATTGGCCCCGGGGCGCCGATCCGCATCGGCAAGACCGTCATCGAGCTGCGGAAGTAGTGCTACACCAATGAATGAGCGCGAGCGGAGCGAGCACGCAGCGGCGGCCGGCACCCCGGGCCCCGGCGCGCTCCCGACCGGAGGGTGGGCAGTGTGGCTCGACACGACCGGCTGCAGTCGGAGCCGACGGGCGAGGTGCGCATGAGTCTGTCACTGCGCTTCGCCGCCGGTTCCCACAAGGGCATGATCCGGGAGGGCAACGAGGACTCCGGGTACGCCGGTCCGCGTCTGCTCGCCATCGCCGACGGCATGGGCGGCCAGGCCGCCGGTGAGGTCGCCTCCTCCGAGGTGATCTCCACCATCGTCGCCCTCGACGACGACGTGCCCGGCTCCGACGTCCTCACCTCCCTCGGCGCCGCCGTCCAGCGCGCCAACGACCAGCTGCGGCAGATGGTCGAGGAGGACCCCGCCCTGGAGGGCATGGGCACCACGCTCACCGCCCTGCTGTGGACCGGCCAGCGCCTGGGCATGGTCCACGTCGGCGACTCCCGCGCCTACCTGCTGCGCGACGGCGTCCTCACCCAGATCACCCAGGACCACACCTGGGTGCAGCGCCTCGTCGACGAGGGACGGATCACCGAGGAGGAGGCGGGCACCCACCCGCAGCGCTCCCTGCTGATGCGCGCCCTCGGCAGCGGCGACCACGTCGAGCCCGACCTGTCCATCCGCGAGGTGCGGGCCGGCGACCGCTACCTGATCTGCTCCGACGGACTCTCCGGCGTCGTCTCCCACCAGACGATGGAGGACACCCTCGCCAGCTACCAGGGCCCCCAGGAGACCGTCCAGGAGCTGATCCAGCTCGCCCTGCGCGGCGGCGGCCCCGACAACATCACGGTCATCGTCGCCGACGTCCTCGACCTCGACACCGGCGACACCCTCGCCGGGCAGCTCTCCGACACCCCCGTGGTCGTCGGCGCCGTCGCCGAGAACCAGGCCCAGATGGGCGACAACGGCATCATGCAGACCCCGGCCGGACGCGCCGCGGGCCTCGGCCGGCCGGGCGGACAGCGCGGCGGGGGCGGCGAGTTCGGCCCGCCCGGCAGCGGCGACACCACCGGCTTCATCCCCACCGGCGGCTTCGACGACTACGGCCCCGACGACTTCGTCAAACCCCGCAAGAACCGCAAGTGGCTCAAGCGGTCCCTCTACACCGTCCTCGCCCTCGCCGTGATCGGCGGCGGCACCTACGGCGGCTGGCGCTGGACCCAGACCCAGTACTACGTCGGCACCAACGACGACCACCTCGCGCTGTACCGGGGCATCAGCCAGGACCTCGCCTGGGTCTCGCTCTCCAAGGTCCAGAAGGACCACCCCGAGATCGAACTCAAGTACCTGCCGCCCTACCAGCAGAAGCTGGTCGAGGCCACCATCCCCGAGGGCGACCTCAACGACGCCCGGGCCAAGATCGAGGAACTGGCGGTACAGGCCTCCGCCTGCAAGAAGCAGGCCGACCGGCGCACCGCGGAGACCGAGAAGAACGCGAAGACGGGCGAGGGCGAGGCCGGGGGCACCACGGGAACCACTCCCGCCTCCTTCACGTCCAAGGCCTCACCGAGCCCGAACCCGTCGGGATCGCCCGAGACACCCGAATCGTCCGAGTCCCCGTCCACGACCGCACCCACTCCAGGCTCAGGACCGACCCTCTCGGAGGAAGAGCAGAAGGTCGTCTCGCTGTGCGGTAAGCAGTAGGCAAGCCGTGAGAGGCCCTGTCACACGATGAGCAGTACTACCAACCCGTCGACGCACCACACGTCCACGATCGGCGCCATCGGCGCCCCGAGCCGGCGCAACACCGAGCTGGCTCTGCTCGTGTTCGCCGTCCTCATCCCGGTCTTCGCCTACGCCAACGTGGGCCTCGCCATCAACGACGAGGTGCCCGCGGGGCTGCTGAGCTACGGCTTCGGCCTCGGCCTGCTGGCCGGCGTCGGCCATCTCGTCGTGCGCAAGTTCGCGCCGTACGCGGACCCGCTGCTGCTGCCGCTGGCCACCCTGCTCAACGGCCTCGGACTGGTCGCCATCTGGCGCCTGGACCAGTCCGAACTGCTCCAGAGCATCGACCAGGCCGGCACCGCGGCACCCCGCCAGCTGATCTACACCGCGATGGGCATCGCGCTGTTCGTCGCCGTGCTGGTCTTCCTCAAGGACCACCGCGTCCTGCAGCGCTACACCTACATCTCCATGGTCGGCGCCCTGTTCCTGCTGCTGCTCCCGCTCGTCCCGGGCCTCGGCAAGAACATCTACGGCGCCAAGATCTGGATCCAGGTCGGCTCCTTCTCCATCCAGCCCGGTGAGTTCGCCAAGATCGTCCTGGCGATCTTCTTCGCCGGCTACCTGATGGTGAAGCGCGACGCGCTCGCCCTGGCCAGCCGCCGCTTCATGGGCCTCTACCTGCCGCGCGGCCGCGACCTCGGCCCCATCCTGGTGGTCTGGATCGTCTCGATCCTCATCCTCGTCTTCGAGACCGACCTCGGCACCTCGCTGCTGTTCTTCGGCATGTTCGTGATCATGCTGTACGTCGCCACCGAGCGGACCAGCTGGATCGTCTTCGGTCTGCTGATGTCCGCGGTCGGCGCCGTCGGCGTGGCCAGCTTCGAGCCGCACATCCAGCAGCGCGTCGACGCCTGGCTCGACCCGATGCGCGAGTTCGCGCTCTCCCGCGCCAACCAGGTCGGCCACTCCGAGCAGGCCATGCAGGCCCTGTGGGCCTTCGGCTCCGGCGGCACCCTCGGCACCGGCTGGGGCCAGGGCCACTCCGAACTGATCCGCTTCGCCGCCAACTCCGACTTCATCCTCGCCACCTTCGGCGAGGAGCTCGGCCTCGCCGGCCTGATGGCCCTGCTCCTGCTCTACGCCTTGATCGTGGAACGCGGCGTGCGCACCGCCCTCGCCGCCCGCGACCCCTTCGGCAAGCTCCTCGCCATCGGCCTCTCCGGCGCCTTCGCCCTCCAGGTCTTCGTCGTCGCCGGCGGTGTCATGGGCCTCATCCCGCTCACCGGTATGACCATGCCCTTCCTGGCCTACGGCGGCTCCTCCGTCATCGCCAACTGGGCGTTGATCGGCATTCTGCTGCGCATCAGCGACACCGCGCGCAGACCGGCACCCGCCGCGCCCGCCAGCCCCGACGCCGAGATGACCCAGGTGGTCCGACCGTGAACAAGCCACTGCGCCGAATCGCGATCTTCTGCGGCCTCCTCGTCCTCACCCTCCTCATCCGGGACAACTGGCTCCAGTACGTCCAGGCGGACGAGCTCAAGGAGGACGAGCACAACCGCCGGGTCGCCATCGAGCGGTACGCCAGCCCCCGCGGCGACATCATCGTCGACGGCAAGGCCATCACCGGACACGCCACCACCGAGGGCGACTTCAAGTACAAGCGCACCTACAAGGACGGCGCCATGTGGGCACCCGTCACCGGCTACGTCTCCCAGGCCTTCGGCGCCACCCAGCTCGAGTCCATCGACGACGGCATCCTCACCGGCAACGACGACCGGCTCTTCTTCCGCAACACCCTCGACATGATCACGGGCAAGAAGCGCGAGGGCGGCAACGTCGTCACCACCCTCAACAGCGCCGCCCAGAAGGCCGCCTACGACGGTCTGAAGAAGCAGGGCGCCAAGGGAGCCGTCGTCGCGATCGAGCCGGCCACCGGCAAGATCCTCTCAATGGCCTCGTACCCCTCGTACGACCCCACCTCCATCGCGGGCAGCAACGACGCGGCCGGCGAGGCCTGGAACAAGCTCCAGAAGAAGAACAACCCCGACGACCCGATGCTCAACCGCGCCCTGCGCGAGGTCTACCCGCCCGGTTCGACCTTCAAGGTCCTCACCGCGGCGGCGGCCCTGGAGCACGGGCTGTACGACTCCGCCGACGAGAAGACCGACTCCCCGCTGCCGTGGACCATGCCCGGCACCACCACGCCCCTGCCGAACGAGGGCGACCTCCCCTGCAAGAACGCCACCCTCCGCGAGGCCCTGCGCGTCTCCTGCAACACCGTCTTCGGCAAGATCGGCTACGACCTCGGCAACGACAAGATGCTCGAGACGGCCAAGAAGTTCGGCTTCACCGAGGAGCAGTTCGTCCCGGTCCGTTCCAGCGCCTCCGTCTTCTCCGACGACATGAACGACTCGCAGGTCGCGCTCTCCTCCATCGGCCAGTTCAACACCGCCGCCACCCCGCTGCAGATGGCCATGGTCACCTCGGCCATCGCCAACAACGGCACCCTGATGAAGCCGTACATGGTCGACGAGCTCCAGGCCCCGAACCTCGACACCATCGAGAAGACGGACCCCGAGGAGATGAGCAAGCCGCTGTCCGCGGACAACGCCCAGATCCTCCAGTCCATGATGGAGACCGTCGTCGAGGACGGCACGGGAACCAACGCCGAGATCGACGGCGTCAAGGTGGGCGGCAAGACCGGTACCGCGCAGCACGGTGTCGACAACAGCGAGAACCCCTACGCCTGGTTCATCTCGTACGCCAAGGCCGACGACGGCAGCTCGCCCGTCGCCGTGGCCGTGGTGATCGAGGACGAGAGGGCCAGCCGCGACGACATCTCCGGCGGCGGCCTCGCGGCACCGATCGCGAAGAACGTCATGGAGGCCGTCATCGACAGCAAGAAGTGACCGCGCCATGAACGGGACGTGACTCCGGTCACGTCCCCTTCACATCGGCGCACGTTGCGATACCGGTCCTGTATCGGCTGCCCGGCTCGGCCAAGGGGCCAGGAGCGAGCCGGGTACGGTAGGCCGGACGGCAGCCTCCGACCGTACAAGCATGCCGGTCGGGACCGACGGAGAGGGCTGGTAGGTAACCATGGAAGAGCCGCGTCGCCTCGGCGGCCGGTACGAGCTGGGCCCGGTGCTCGGCCGTGGTGGCATGGCGGAGGTTTACCACGCGCATGACACCAGGCTCGGGCGCCAGGTGGCGGTGAAGACGCTGCGCGCGGACCTCGCGCGCGACCCGTCCTTCCAAGCCCGGTTCCGCCGAGAGGCCCAGTCGGCCGCCTCGCTCAACCACCCCGCGATCGTGGCGGTCTACGACACGGGCGAGGACTACATCGACAACGTGTCGATCCCGTACATCGTCATGGAGTACGTCGACGGCTCCACGCTCCGTGAGCTGCTCCACTCCGGCCGCAAACTGCTGCCGGAGCGGACGCTGGAGATGACCATCGGCATCCTCCAGGCCCTGGAGTACTCGCACCGGGCCGGCATCGTCCACCGCGACATCAAGCCGGCCAACGTCATGCTCACCCGCAACGGCCAGGTCAAGGTCATGGACTTCGGCATCGCCCGCGCCATGGGCGACTCCGGCATGACGATGACCCAGACCGCCGCCGTGATCGGCACCGCCCAGTACCTCTCCCCGGAGCAGGCCAAGGGCGAGCAGGTCGACGCCCGTTCCGACCTGTACTCCACGGGCTGCCTGCTCTACGAGCTGCTCACGGTGCGTCCGCCGTTCGTCGGCGACTCCCCGGTGGCCGTCGCCTACCAGCACGTGCGCGAGGAACCGCAGGCGCCGAGCGTCTTCGACCCCGAGATCACGCCCGAGATGGACGCGATCGTGCTGAAGGCCCTGGTCAAGGACCCGGACTACCGCTACCAGTCGGCCGACGAGATGCGCGCCGACATCGAGGCCTGCCTCGACGGCCAGCCCGTCGGCGCCACCGCCGCGATGGGCGCCATGGCCGCCGGCGGCTACGGCGCCTACCCCGACGACCAGCCGACCACCGCCCTGCGCTCGGACGGAGGCGGCGGCGCCACCACCATGCTGCCGCCCATGAACCCGGACGACGGCGGCTACGGCTACGACGAGCGCCCCGACCGGCGCCGCCAGCAGTCCCGCAAGAAGAACACCTCCACGATCTTCCTGGTCCTGGCCGGCATCCTCGTCCTCGTCGGCGCCATCCTGATCGGCAAGTACGCCTTCAGCGGGGGCGGGGGGGCGGGCAACGACAAGGTCCCGGTGCCGGCGTTCATCGGACTGAGCAAGGACGACGCCCAGCAACAGGCGGACAACATCGACCTGGTGCTCACGTTCAAGCAGCAGGAGTGCGAGGACCAGCCCAAGGGCAAGGTCTGCGCACAGGACCCCGAGCAGGGCACCGACGTCGAGAAGAAGTCCACCGTCAACCTGGTGGTCTCGACCGGCGCACCGAAGGTCGCCGTCCCGAACGTGATCGACAAGAACGTCGACGAGGCCACCAAGCAGCTCGAGGACAAGGGCTTCGTGGTCGAGACCAAGCAGACCGAGTCCTCCCAGGACGAGGGCACCGTCCTCAGCCAGGACCCCGACCCGGGCAAGGAGCTGCAGAAGGGCTCCACGGTGACCCTGGAGGTCGCCAAGGCCGAGGAGAAGGCCACGGTCCCGGACGTCGTCGGCCGCAGCTGTGACGAGGCCAAGTCCCAGATGGAGAACAACGGCCTCGAGGCCACCTGCACGGACCAGCCCACCAACGACCCGAACCAGGTGGACAAGGTCATCTCCACCACGCCCTCCGCGAACCAGCAGGTCGACCCGGGCTCGAAGGTCACGATCGTGGTCGGCAAGGCCGTGGAGAAGAAGAAGGTGCCCGAGATCAAGCTCGGTACGCCCCTGTCCCAGGCCCAGCAGACCCTGCAGCAGGCCGGCTTCACCAACATCCAGGTCAACGGTCCGAACGACGGCAACGCGGTCGTCATAGGGCAGAACCCGCCGGCCAACAGCGAGGTAGACGACCCGGCCGGCACGCAGATCACCCTCACCACGGTGGGCGGCAACGGCGGAAACGGCGGCAACAACCGGGGCAACGACAACGGCGGCGCCATCGGCGGCCTCCCCGGCTTCGGCGGCTGACCCGCCTGCCCTACCGACCGACCGGAGCCCCGGCCCCTCAGCTCAGCGGAGGGACCGGGGCTCCGTCGTACGCACCACCATGAATCGATCGTGTCTTCGTATGTCATGACTCGTTGACAAAGGGTGACCACACAACCCGACCGGGGGACCGACCCATGATCAGCGAGACCGCCCTACTGGAATCACCGGCCCTGCGCAGCAGCGTCCTCGAACGCACGGACGTACTCGACCGCGTCAAGGCACTGTCCTTGCTGCCGGATGGCATGCACGTGACGACGGCGATGGTGGCGACGTACTTCCAGGTCACCGCCGAAGCCGTCCGACAGCTGGCCAAACGCCACCGTGCGGAACTGGCAGCCAACGGGATGTCCGTGCTCCGAGGCGCTGACCTGCGGCAATTCGAGAGTGACAACATGTCACTCTCGCTGGCCAGTTATCCACAGGCCCGCCGAAGCCTCACCATCTACTCCAGGCGAGCCGTACTCAACATCGCCATGCTCCTGCGCGACAGCGACGTCGCCCGCCAGGTACGCACCTACCTCCTGGACATGGAATACCTGGTCCGCACACAGCCTGTGGAGAACCCGTCCCCGACAGACACCTCCGCGCTCGACGCCCGCATCGACCAACGCATCACCCACATCCTCGGCAGGACAGTCGTGCCGATGTTCAACGCACTGATTGAAACATCGAGCGATCACCGACGAGAGCTCATCGCTCTCCGGACAGGAGTCCAGCGCATCGAGAAGCGGCTCCGGCAACACAACGCCCGGCTGCAACGGCTGGAAGGCCCGCGAGAGGACCGTCCGCTTGCCGGTGTCATGGCCTCCATGGACGCCATGAACGGCCGCGAGTTCGAGGAGCATGTCGCCACGCTGCTCCGCCGCGACGGGTGCCCACGTCCTCGTACGCGGTGGCAGCAGGGACCGGGGCATCGACATCACCGCGCTCACCGCTGACGGACGAACGATCGTCGTCCAGTGCAAGAGGTTCGCACCTCACCTCACCATCACCAGTCCCGAGATCCAGAAGTTCATCGGGGCGGCCAAAGTCCTGCACAGGTCCGAAGTCGCCCTGTTCGTGGCTACCTGCCCCTTCACACGTGACGCTCAGAACATCGCCGTCGAGAGTGGCATCACCACCGTGCATCGCGGACTCCTGGAAGCGTGGAGCGCCGGTGCACCACTGAACGTCTTGCAGTAGGCGAACGAAGAGGCCCGAAGCCGCAAGAGGAAGTTGCGGCTTCGGGCCTCCGTCATGTTAGGGGACTGAGTTGCCTCGAGGAACTCAGTCCCCTCAGCGCAGTTCCTTCGGCGGGGTCCGCTCTCCGTCCACCTTCTCCGTGCGGACCAGCTCGCCCCACACCACGTAGCGGTAGCGGCTCGTGTAGACCGGGGTGCAGGTCGTCAGGGTGATGTAGTGGCCGGCCTTCTTCTTGCCGGACTCGCCGGGGACCGCGTCGAGGACGTCGACGTTGAACTTCGAGGTCTCGGGGAGGACGGCGTACGCCTTGTAGACGTACCAGGTGTCCTTCGTCTCGAAGACGATCGGGTCGCCCTTCTCGATCTTGTCGATCTTGTGGAACTTGGCGCCGTGCCCGTCCCGGTGGGCGGCGAGCGCGAAGTTGCCCTTCTTGTCCGAGGTGGGCAGCGTCGCCTTGACCGGGTCGGTGTAGTAGCCGGCCACGCCGTCGTTGAGGATCTTCATCGACGTGCCCTTCTCGACCAGGATGTCGCCCTCCCCCATCGCCGGGACGTGCAGGAAGCCGATGCCCGCCTTGGTGTCCAGGGCGCCCGGACCGCCCGCGCCGTCCCCGCCCACCCGGTCCTGGGCCCAGTTGTCACGGACCTTCTCGGCCTGCTTGTCCGCCGCGCGGTCGGCGACCACGTTCGTCCACCACAGCGAGTAGACGACGAACAGGCCCATCACCAGGCCCGCGGTGATGAGCAGCTCGCCGAAGACGCTCACCGCCCGCGCGACGATCCGCCGGGGGCCGCGCCGGCGGCGTGCCCCGGGCTCCGGTGGGCCGTCCTCGCCGGCGTGCTCCTGGTGCTCCGTGTCGGTGGTCGCTGCCACTGGTCATCCGCCCTTAACTGACGAGCGCATCCGGCTTGCCCTTGCTGCGCGGCCGTTCCTCGACCATCTTGCCCCACACGATCATGCGGTACTTGCTGGTGAACTCCGGCGTGCAGGTGGTGAGGGTGATGTAGCGGCCGGGTCCCTTGAAGCCCGACTGCTTCGGGACCGGGTCCAGCACGCTGACGTTGCTGGGCGACGTCACCGGCAGGATGGACGCCATCTTGTACACGAAGTACTTGTCCTGCGTCTCCACCACGATCGGGTCGCCCGGCTCCAGCTTGTTGATGTACCGGAACGGCTCGCCGTGCGTGTTGCGGTGCCCCGCGAGCCCGAAGTTGCCCGTCTTCGCGTCCGGCATCGCCGTCTTCAGACCGTCCTCCGCGTAGTGCCCGACCATGCCCCGGTCCAGCACCTTCTTGCTGCTGATGCCCTCCGCGATCGGCACCACCACGTCCAGCTTGGGAATGTGCAGCAGCGCGAACCCCTGGCCCGGTTCGAACGACCCCGGATTGCGCTTGCCGTTCGCCCAGTCGTCCTGGAGGTTGCTCGCGGCCCGGTCCGCCTGCGCGTGCGCCCGCACGTTCGTCCACCACAGCTGGTAGGTGACGAACAGCAGCATCAGCACACCGGTCGTGATGAAGATCTCACCGATCGCCCGGCTGGCGATCACCGCGGCGCCGGGCTTGCGCGCCCGCGCCTGCCGACGGGCCTCCACGCGCGACAGGGGCGCCTTCGGCGTCTGGTCGGCCTCCTCCTCCGGAGACTGGCCCCTGGGCGCCCCACGGCGCCCGTGACGCCGTTTCGCGGCCTTCCTGCGGGCCGCGCGTCCCCCACCAACGGGGCCGTCCCCGGCAGGGGCGGCGGCGGAGCCGCTCTCCGTCCGGCGCACCGGGGGCTCCGGAACCCGCAACGCCACCGTCTCGTCGTCGAGGAGCGGCGGCCGGTACTGCTCCCCGAACGCACCGGAATCCCCGTACGGCTGCCCGTACGAGGATCCCTGGTCACCGGCCGTGCCGGAGTCACGCTCGGGGCGCAGCGCGGTCACGCCGTGGCCCTGCCCACCACCGGGGCGAGCCCCGCCGACCTCGCCACCGCGTCCCGGTCACCGCACTCCACCAGCCAGTTGGCCAGCATCCGGTGCCCGTGCTCGGTCAGCACCGACTCCGGGTGGAACTGCACGCCCTCGACGAGCAGTTCCCGGTGACGCAGGCCCATCACGATCCCGTCGGGCGTACGGGCCGTCACCTCCAGCTCCGCCGGCACCGTGGCCGGCTCGGCCGCCAGCGAGTGGTACCGCGTCGCCGTGAACGGCGAGGGCAGGCCCGCGAAGACGCCCTTGCCCGTGTGCTCGACCGGCGAGGTCTTGCCGTGCAGCAGCTCCGGCGCCCGGTCCACCACACCGCCGTACGCCACCTGCATCGACTGCATACCCAGACAGACGCCGAAGACCGGCACCCCGGTCGCCGCGCAGTGCCGCACCATCTCGACGCACACCCCGGCCTGCTCCGGCGTACCCGGGCCGGGCGAGAGCAGTACGCCGTCGAAGCCGTCCTGGGCGTGGGCCGTCGACACCTCGTCGTTGCGCAGCACCTCGCACTCGGCGCCGAGTTGGTACAGGTACTGGACCAGGTTGAAGACGAAGCTGTCGTAGTTGTCGACGACGAGGATGCGCGCGCTCACTGGTTGTCCACCGTCACATCGTTGAAGGGGAGCAGCGGTTCCGCCCACGGAAAGACGTACTGGAAGAGGACGTAGACCACGATCATCGCCAGCATCAGCGAGAGCAGCGCCTTCACCCACGCGTTCCCCGGCAGATGCCGCCAGATCCAGCCGTACATGCCGTCCCTTCCGTCGCACCACGGCGCCAGACTCACGCCGTACCGCACCAGACTAGCGGCGCGCGGCCCTCGGGAACGGCCCTAATCCACAGGCTGGGCATAGTGCAGGTCCGCCGTGCCCGAGTAGCCCGGCAGCGTCACCCGCCCGTCCTCCTCGACCTTCCAGCCGAGCCCGTACACGTTGACGTACACCATGTAGTTCTGGATCGCCGGCGACTTCGCCAGCGCCTTCTTCAGCCGCTCCGGGTCGCCGACCGCCTGGATCTTGTACGGCGGTGAGTAGACGCGGCCCTGGAGGATCAGGGTGTTGCCCACGCAGCGCACCGCGCTGGTGGAGATCAGCCGCTGGTCCATGACCTTGATGCCCTCCGCGCCGCCCTGCCACAGGGCGTTCACCACGGCCTGGAGATCCTGCTGGTGGATCACCAGGTAGTCGGGCTGCGGTTCCGGGTAGCCGGGGAGCTTCGCGGTGGCGTCCGGCGGGGCGTCGTCGAGCGTGACGCTGATCGCCTCGCCCTTCAGCTTCTGCGTGCCCGCCTTCTCCTCCAGCGCCGCGAGTTCGTCGTCCTCCGACTTCGTACGGCCGTCGTCGCGCTCGGCGAGGGATTCGACGTCCTCGCGCAGGGCCCCGTTGGACTCCTCCAGATCGCCGTTGCCCCGGCTGCGCTCATGGATGAGATCGGACAACTTGAGCAAAGAGGCGTCCGTACGGATATTGGTGCCCTTCGCGGTATTGAAGCTGGTGAAGAAAATAAGTCCCGCGAGGGCGAAGACGGCCGCCGTGAGGATCCGCACGGGCCGGAAACGGCGCGGGCGGACAGGGCTGGATCCCGTCCCGGGGGAGTCGGCAGAATTGCTCAACGTACCCTTATCTCCTTCGGCGCCACGGAAGGACTACGCTAACGGACGCCCGGGGGAGCGCTCAGAGTCCCCTTGTCCCCATGTACGCCGCATTCCGAGACCGAGCCCCGTTCCCTGCGCGGCCACGCAGCGCATCGACAGGAGAGACCCTCGTGCCGAAGTCACGTATCCGCAAGAAGGCCGATTACACGCCGCCGCCCTCGAAGCAGGCGACCAGCATCAAGCTGACCAACCGCGGCTGGGTGGCTCCGGTCATGCTGGCCATGTTCGTCATCGGCCTGGCCTGGATCGTCGTCTTCTACGTCACCGACGGTTCCCTGCCCATCGACTCCCTGGGCAACTGGAACATCGTGGTGGGCTTCGGTTTCATCGCGGCGGGCTTCGGCGTCTCGACGCAGTGGAAGTAACCCCGGCGGCGGCTCCGCAGTAGCTCTGCCCAGGGCTGTTCAGGGAGTTATCCACAGGCGTTATCCACATGGGGAAAAGAAAGACGATCTGTGGATAACCCGCCGGGCATTGACGCCAGTGTGACGGAAGTACCGGCTGCCTTCAGGTTCCGAAAACATGTTCGCCCCCTGCCTGACCTGCGAAAACACTGGTCAGTGACAGGGGGCACATGTGTTCCCGCACACTGTGCACAAGATCCGCCACCTACTGTGGACAACGAGTGCTCAGGTGAGCTGGGCCGTCCTCAACAGGGTCAGTCCGACGACGACCAGCAGGACCAGCGCGCAGGTGCCGTACTGGACGAGCGTGCGCCGCCCGCGCGGGGCGTGGAGCATGGCATAGCCGATCACGGCACCCGCGACGAGGCCGCCGACGTGGGCCTGCCAGGAGATGTTGCTCCGGGTGAAGGTGAAGATCAGGCTGATCACCAGCAGGATGACGACCGGCCGCATGTCGGCGTTGCGCCGGCGCATGAGCGCGGCGGTGGCGCCGAAAAGACCGAAGATCGCACCGGAGGCACCGAGGGTGGCCGTGGTGGGTGACTCGAGCAGGTAGGCGAAGACGCTGCCGGCGAGGCCCGAGACTAGGTAGAGCGCGAGGTAGCGGGCTCTACCGAGGGCTGCTTCCAGGGGGCCGCCCAGGAACCAGAGGGTGATCATGTTGAAGCCGATGTGCCAGATCTCCTGGTGGGTGAACATCGTGGTCACCAGGCGGTACCACTCGCCCTCCGCGACGCCCTCGGTCGGGACGAAGGGGGCCGGGGGCCAGCGCCCGATGAGCACCATGTCGGCGAGGAAGGAGTCGGGCAGCGCCCGGACGGCGATGAACACCGCCACGTTGATCCCGATCAGGATCTTGGTGACGAGGTGCGGGTCGGCCGCGACCGTACCGCCCGCGAGGGTGCGGGGCCGGGAGGCACTCGGGGCCGGTCCGCTGCCCCCCGGTGTGCGGCCGGCGGCGCAGTCGGGGCAGTGGAAGCCGACTGAGGCGTTGACCATGCAGTCCGTGCAGATGGGGCGCTCGCAGCGGGTGCAGCGGATACCGGTCTCGCGGTCGGGATGGCGATAGCAACCGGGCAGGCTCTGGGCATCCGGTCGGCCTGCGGCCGCGTGGTCCATGGCATCCCCTCGGTCGTCCCTGCGGGCGGTGTGTGCAGATGCACCGCCCCGTCCTTCTCTACGGATGGACGGGGCGTTTGGTTCCTGCCCGTTGTGCGGGGAGTCAGGCGTTCCGCGTTTCGATGACGACCGACTCGATGACGATGTCGGTGAGGGGGCGCTCGGTGCGGGGGTTGGTCGGGGTGGCGGCGATGGCGTCGACGACCTTCCGGCTGGCCGGGTCGGTCACTTCGCCGAAGATCGTGTGCTTGCGGTTCAGCCAGGTCGTCGGGGAGACGGTGATGAAGAACTGCGAGCCGTTGGTGCCGGGACCGGCGTTGGCCATGGCCATCAGGTAGGGCTTGTCGAAGGCGAGGTCGGGGTGGAACTCGTCCGGGAACTGGTAGCCGGGGTCGCCGGTGCCGTTGCCCAGCGGATCGCCGCCCTGGATCATGAAGCCGCTGAGGACCCGGTGGAAGACGGTGCCGTCGTAGAGCTTGGCCATGGATTTCTCGCCGGTGGCGGGGTGGGTCCACTCCCGCTCGCCGCGGGCGAGTTCGACGAAGTTCCTGACGGTCCTGGGCGCGTGGTTCGGCAGCAGCCGTACCTCGATGTCACCTTGGTCGGTCTTCAGGGTGGCGTAGAGCTGCTCGGCCACGACGTGCCTTCCCTCGTCCTGTTGTGCGCACCGATCCTCGCACGGTCGGGGCACGTTCGGCGCTCATCCCGCTGGGTCACGAGCGTGGGGCGCCGATCCGTGGCATGGTCGTGGACAGCCGCGTGTTGCCCGGTATT
This sequence comes from Streptomyces sp. NPDC034099, assembly GCF_055575415.1. NCBI lineage: Bacteria > Bacillati > Actinomycetota > Actinomycetes > Kitasatosporales > Streptomycetaceae > Streptomyces > Streptomyces sp. NPDC034099. The sequence goes on from NZ_JBVISR010000004.1 coordinate 458,888, forward strand.
CGTCCGTTATTGATGTCGATCAGCTCTTGTCCGCAACTTCATCACCACTTGTCCCAGAGGGCGCGGCGGCCTCGTCCGTGACCCGGATGCCCGCCCTCACATGCCTGGCGGTGCGTCCGCAGGCATGATCCGTAAAAGGGTGGAAAGTCGAATTACCGTACGCCACCGAGGAGGAGGAACCCGTGACCCGCATCGACAGCGTGCGCGCCGCGACCGGTTCGGCGAAGGACAGCGTGCTGCACGCCGCGGAAGTGGTGGCGCCCTACGCCGACACGGCCAAGGACAGGGCCGCTCACTACGCACAGGAGGCGCGCGTACGGCTGGCGCCCAAGGTGTCGCAGGCCGCAGACCAGGCCCGCCTTCAGTACGACGCGCGAGTCGCGCCGCGACTGGAGCAGGCCCGTACGCATGTGCCGCCGAAGATGGACGCGGCCGCGCAGGAGGCAGCGATCCGTGCGCGTCTGGCCGCCCGGCAGGCGGCCGACTATTCACGACCGAGGATTGAGCAGGCGGTGGCCGCGGCCGGTCCGGTGCGCGACGAGGCCACGGCGCGTGGTGCGGCCGCGCTGGCCGCGCTGCGTGGTCAGGTCACGGCGAAGGAGATCCAGCGGCTGACGCGCAAGCACCAGCGACGTGCCAGGGCCGGTCGGATCGCCAAGGTCCTCGCGGTGGCCGGCATCGTCGCGGGCGGCGCCTTCGCCGCGTGGAAGTGGTGGGACAAGCAGGCCAACCCGGACTGGCTGGTGGAGCCGCCGGAGGCGACGGAGGTTCCCGAGTCGGGCCGGCTGACGTCGGTGGACGGTACCGGCGAGGCGATCCTCGATCCCGAGGTGCAGGCCAAGCAGGCCCAGGAGGAGGCGGCGGAGGGCGACGAGCCCCGCTGATCCTCGCTCGCCGTACCGGCGTCGGCTGCTGCTTCTTACCGCTGCGGGGCGGGAGACCCTGAGTCTCCCGCCCCGCAGCGACGTTTCACGTGAAACCGCGCTCAGCGGCCGTAGCGGCGTTCCCGGAGGGAGTAGGAGCGCAGGGCCCGCAGGAAGTCGATCTCGCGGAAGTCCGGCCAGTAGGTCTCGCAGAAGTGGACCTCGGCGTAGGCGGACTGCCAGAGCAGGAATCCGGAGAGCCGCTGTTCGCCGGAGGTGCGGATGATGAGATCGGACTCGGACCGTGTCTTGGAGTACAGGTGCTTGGAGATGTGCTCCATGGTGAAGGTGTCGATGAACTCGTCGATGTCGCCGCCCTGGGAGCTGTGCTCCATCAGGGCGGACCGCACGGCATCGACGATCTCGCGCCTGCCTCCGTAGCCCACGGCGACGTCGACCTTGGTGCCGCCCTTGCGGCCCTGGGTGGCGGCGGTGGCGGTCTTGAGGCGGCTCGCGGACTCGGCGGGCAGCAGGTCCAGGGCGCCGACGGCTTCGACGGGCCAGGGGTTGCCCGGCGCGGCCAGCTGCTCGACGACCTCGGCGATGATGTCGATGAGGGGGTTCAGCTGCTCTTCGGGCCGGTGCAGGTTGTCGTCGGAGAGCATGAACAGGGTGACGTGCTCGATCTGCGCGGAGTCGCACCAGCGCAGGAAGTCCAGCACCTTCGCGCCACCGGCCCGGTAGCCCTCGCGGGGGTCGTCGATGCCCGACATCTTGGCCCACCGGCGGTTGCCGTCCAGCATGATGCCGATGTGCTGGGGGCGTGGGCGTCCCTCCAGCTCCTTGGCCAGCCGCTTCATGTAGAGCGCGTCCAGAGCGGCTCGTACCTTGGCCCGCATGGTCTACCCCTTCCACCTCGTCGGTAGCGAACGGACGGCTCCGACGGCGATGAGCCACGTGGCACCGCCCCGCGGGGGTGTGGCGCTGATGCCTTGTGGGGTGACGATATCAAGAGCAGACAGCACCGCCCGGGCGCCGAGAGCGGCCCGGCCGTGAGCCCTTTCCGGTGCCGACGCGGGCGCCGGAGCGTTGTTCCACGTGGTCAACTGGCCCTTTCCCTCCGGTCGTTGTGGATCACCCGGTCGGTGCGGGCGGTGTCGGGCGCGGTGTGAGGGTGACGACGGTGAGGAACGTCTCCGCCCGCCGGGGCCCGGACGGCCGGGCCGCTGCGGCCCGCCTGGAGAGAACAGAGCGCCTCCGACCCATGTTTCCGCAGGTCGGAGGCGTTCTTGACGGTGGAGCCTAGGGGAGTCGAACCCCTGACATCTGCCATGCAAAGACAGCGCTCTACCAACTGAGCTAAGGCCCCTCGGGCGGCCTCGCCGGTCCTGGTGTCGCGGACCGTCGGGTGCCGCGGACAAGAGTACCGGGTCGCCCCCCGTATCTCACAAATGATTGGGGGTCCCGGGGAACGACCACGCTCCGTAAGATGCTCGGCGTGGTTCGCTGGAGCGAACTGCGGTTTTTGGGGAAGCGATGGGGAGACGCAATGGACGCCGCACAGCAGGAAGCCACCGCAAGAGCGCGGGAACTGCAGCGGAACTGGTACGGGGAGCCGCTGGGGGCGCTCTTCCGCAGGCTTATCGACGATCTCGGTCTCAACCAGGCTCGTCTCGCGGGGGTGCTGGGGCTGTCCGCACCGATGCTGTCGCAGCTGATGAGCGGCCAGCGGGCGAAGATCGGCAATCCCGCGGTGGTCCAGCGGGTGCAGCTGCTGCAGGACCTGGCGGGGCAGGTCGCCGACGGCAGTGTGAGCGCGGCCGAGGCCACGGAGCGCATGGACGAGATCAAGAAGTCGCAGGGGGGCTCGGTGCTCAGCAACACCACGACGACGACCAGTAGTTCGGGTGCGCCCACGGTCAAGCGGGTGGTCCGGGAGATCCAGTCGCTGCTGCGCTCGGTGGCGGCTGCCGGGGACATCATCGATGCCGCGGACTCCCTGTCCGCCTCGCACCCGGAACTGGCGGAGTTCCTGCGGGTGTACGGCGCGGGCCGCACCTCGGACGCGGTCGCGCACTACCAGTCCCACCAGAACTGACCCCGTGGGTCCGGTCGCCGAGGGGGTCGGCGGCCGGGCCCGCGGGAGTGGCGCGACAGGTCCCAGGGGAGGAGCGGCGCACAGCCATGGGTGAGGTCTTCGCGGGCCGGTACGAGCTGGTCGACCCGATCGGCCGGGGCGGGGTGGGTGCCGTCTGGCGTGCCTGGGACCACCGTCGCAGGCGTTATGTGGCCGCGAAGGTGCTTCAGCAGCGGGACGCGCACTCGCTGCTGCGGTTCGTCCGTGAGCAGGCGCTGCGGATCGACCATCCCCATGTGCTGGCGCCCGCGAGCTGGGCCGCCGACGACGACCAGGTCCTGTTCACGATGGACCTGGTCACGGGGGGTTCGCTGGTCCATCTGGTCGGGGACTACGGGCCCCTGCCGCCCGACTTCGTGTGCACGCTGCTCGACCAGCTCCTGTCGGGGCTGGCGGCGGTGCACGGGGAGGGCGTGGTGCACCGTGACATCAAGCCCGCCAACCTGCTCCTCGAGGCGACGGGGACGGGCCGTCCGCGCCTCAGGCTGTCCGACTTCGGCATCGCGATGCGGCTGGGCGAGCCCCGGCTGACGGAGACCAACCTCGTGGTGGGGACGCCGGGTTATCTGGCGCCGGAGCAGATGATGGGTGCGGAGCCGGGCTTCCCGGCGGACCTGTTCGCGGTGGGTCTGGTCGCCCTGTATCTGCTGGAGGGGGCCAAGCCGGACGCCAAGGCACTCGTGCAGCACTTCGCCGAGCACGGTACGCCGCCCGCGCCGCGGGGGATCGCCGAGCCTTTGTGGCAGGTCGTGGCGACGCTGCTGCAACCGGATCCGGCGGCGAGGTTCCGTACCGCGACGGGGGCGCGCAAGGCGCTGGCCGCGGCGGTGGAACTGCTGCCGGAGCCCGGGCCCGACGACGAGCTGATCGAGATCTTCGACCAGGTAGGCCCGCTGCCGCCGGGGTTCGGCCCCGAGGGTCCGCTCAAGCGGGCCTCCGGTGTGGAGGACGTAGCGACGGACCCGCGACGCCCTCCGGGCGCGACCCCGTCCCCGCACGCCACGCCGCCGACGCCCCCGTGGCCGACCACGCCCCCGCCCTTCCCGTCCCCGGACCGGACACCGCCCACCCCGCCCTCGCCGCCGGTCGTGCCGCCGCCCGACCAGGACCGGCCGTCGCCCGCCGTTCCGGGCACGGACCCGCCACCGGCGTCCGCACCACCCGGCGCACCGTCGACGGCGACGGGGACGCCCTCCGCCCACGGCCGGCCGCCCGCCACCGCCGGCACGCCCCCGCCGGGCACGGACCCGGGCCCTGCCGGTGCGCCACCCGCCTCCGACGGCACGCCGACCGGCCCGGCCGGCGTCTCCTGCGGCCAGGGCTGGACGGCCGCCGTCCCCACGGCGCCACCGTCGGCGTCCGGTCCAGCGCTGCCGGCCTCGGACGGAACACCGCGGGCGGATGCCATGTCGGACACCGGCAGCTTCCACCTGCCGCCCCCGCTGCCGACCGGCACCTCGGCGTCGGCTTCGACGGCCGGCAGGGCGCAACCGCCCGCGCAGCACCCGGCGTTCACGGGCGCACCGCGGCACCAGCCGCCGGACCGGACGCAGTACCGGGCGCCGCACGGGCCGCCGCTGCCCGCCCAGGCCCTCGCGCCGTCCCCGCCGCAGCGCGCCGACGTCCCCACCGCCGCGTACACCGCCCGGAACCCGCGGTCCGCCTCGCCCGCCCAGCACCGTGGGGCACGGCGGCGCCGCCGTCCCGGTCCCCCGGCCCGGGTTGCCCTGCCGCTGCTGCTGCTCGCGCTGGCCTGCTACGCCGTGGGTTTCTGGGCGCTGACCCGGATCTGAGTCGGGCGCGCCGGAAGGGGGCCTAGGGGGTGTCGTTTGGATCAGGCCGGCTCCGGGCGACGGTGCCTTGTGGCCGACCCGAGCGGGGTCTGGTGCGTGCAGCTGCAAGGCGGAGGAGGGCGACAACGCGGAGCGTTGGCAACCGACGACAACGCCGCAGATGTGCGTGCCAGACCCCGCGACCCCGGCAAGATCCAAACGACACCCCCTAGGCCCGGCGCCGGGCCGTCGCCGTCCACACGGCCAGGCCGAGGAGCAGCAGGCTGCCGGTGCCGATCCCGCCGACGGCGACCGCCTTCATGGCGAGATCGTCGTCCGCGGCGGCGCTCACGGGCGCGGCCGCCCGGTCCCGCGCGGAGACCTCGAAGAGGCCCTTCGGCCGGGACTCCCCCACGTAGTCGGGTCCGGTGCCCGCCGTTCCCCCGAGCCGCAGGCGCAGCGTCACGCCGAACGGGCCCTGGCCGAAGTCGTCGGCCACCTGGGCCGCGAGGTGGATCACGACGTAGTAGTCACCGGCGAACCGCAGTGCGCCGACCTGTCCGGCGGTGGCGTACCGGTTGGGGTACGCGACGGGCGGCAGGGGGGCGAGGCCGACGGTGGTCCGGCGCCCGGTGTAGCCCTTGGCGGCGTCGTCGACCTCGCCGCGCACGGGGTTGTGCAGGGCCAGTCGCAGGGCCCCGGTGGCATAGCCGGAGGCGTCCCCGGAACCGGCGAGTTCCGCGGTGGCGTACACCTGGCGGCCCCAGTCGACCGGCACCTTGTAGTAGAGGGTCTCCCCGGGCCGGATGTCGTCGCGCCAGACGCCCTGCCCGACGAGGGTGGCGTCGGCGAAGCCGTTGCCGCCCGGCCGGTGTTCCGGCTCGCCGGGGAGCGGCTGGGGCGAGGCGGAGTCCCAGGTCTCGGGTGCCCCGGTGGCACCGGTCTGGCGCGGGCGGGGTTCGGTGGCGGCGGTGAGCTCCAGGTCCCAGTCGTCCTGCGGGGAGTCCTGGGGCCGGGTCCGCTCGACGCCGACGTAGTAGGTGCCGGGGTCCTGGCACCGGTTGGCGCCGGGGTCGATCTCGCGCATGCCCCAGGCGGTGACCGGGCGGGGGCTGCGGGCGGCGCCGAAGGTCGCGCTCTGCACGGAGCACGAGCCGCCGTCGGCGTCCTGCACGGAGACCCGGATGCCGTCGACGGCGGTGACCTCGCCGTCGGCGCCGGGTACGGCGGTGACGGAGACGTAGGCGTCGGAGGCGTCGTCGAGTTCGAGGCGGTAATAGAGGACACCGTTCCGCGGCAGGGTGCTGCGGTACGTGGAGCCGGCCTCCAGCGGTTCGGCGCCCGCGGTGGCAGGCGCGCCCGCTATGCGCACGGCGTCGCCGGCGAAGTCGTACCCGTCGGTCGCACCGGCCGAGCCGGTCCCACGGGCGGAGCCGGGCCCACCGGCCGCGAGGGCGGCGGCTCCGGGCAGGGCGGCGGTCGTGGCCAGTACGAGTACGGCGGCCACCACGGCCACCCGCCCGGACACCGCCGGTCGCGCGGTCACCGACGGCCGCGCCCGCCCCGTTCCGGCGCGCCGCCGAGCCGTACACCAGCGTCCCATGACCCGCCACCCCTCGCGCTCACCGGCTCCGTCGCCGCCCGCCCCCAGCGGACCGTGCCCCCTCGGGGCAACACAAAACCCCGACCGTATGACGGCCGGGGTCTGCTCAGGACCGGATGTCGGTCGTTCTCACGAACCCGTGGGCACGGAGTCAGTCGCCTCCGTCCACAGATCCTGCTCGGCGCGATCCGCCTGGATCTGGCGGTACACGAGGAGCCCGCCGATGGCGGCCAGTGCGACCAGGAGAAGCTTCTTCACCGCGCGACCTCGTCTTTCCTTGACGTAGGGGACCTCTGGCGCCCGACTATACACACCGGCCGATACCGATCGGTGACCTGCGTCGGCGGTCAACTGCCCGTCGCCGGAACCCTTTAGAAGCGGACGAACCCATTCTGATCGGAGGGTGATCACACCCTCACGTGCGGTGACTTTGCCCGCATCTCTCCGGTCTGGGCACCTTTTCCGGCCCTTTGCGGCCATCCGAGTGGTGTTCATCTGAACATCGACGCGCCACGGGCGTCGGTCCACCACTTCGCGGCGCTCATACACATCATGAGGAAAGTACGCAAATCGCCCAACCCGAAAGTGAGGGGCCATGGCCCGGAACAAGGTCCTGACGCTCTGGACCACCATCGTCACCGCCTTCCTCGCGCTGTGCACGGCGCTCGGACTCATCACGACGACGGCCGCCGCGGCCGTACCGCAGACCGGAACGCACAGCAACACCGAGAGCGCCTCCCCCGAGGCGGCTCCCGCGGCCGCGGTTCCCTGGTCCTGGTCCCGAACCGGTTCCCTGCCCCCCACGATGAAGCAGCGCATCCGCGCCGAGGCCCACGGCACGGCACCCAGTTGCCGCCACCGCCCGCTCGCCGGCGCCCTAGCCACCGCCGCGGCCGCCACCACCGCCACGGCCACCGGCCTTCGCTGCGACGACACCGCCGCCGAGCCCCCGGCCCAGCACACCATCCCGCTCCAGCGCTGAGCGGCCCGCACCGCCCCGACCCCGACGTAACGGCGATCTGCGTACGCACCACACGCGAGAAACGGCCCGGCAGCTCGACAGAGCAGCCGGGCCGCCGTCGTGTGTGCGGAAAGAGGTTGATACCCGGTCAATCCCGTCCACTTCTCGCCCCCAACTCTTCAAGTCCTCTTGAGGAGTTGTAGCCTGCGGCCATGCCCAAGGCGTACGAAGTGATCGCGGACGATCTGCGCCGCTCCATCCGCGCGGGTGAGCGGCGCCCCGGCGACCGGCTGCCCTCGGAGGCCGACCTCGCCCACCACTACCGGCGCAGCGTGCCGACCGTGCAGAACGCGCTCCGGCTGCTGAGCGACGAGGGCCTGATCGACAAGCGCCACGGCCTCGGCACCTTCGTCCGCCGGCCCCGCACCCCGGCGGTGCGGGACAACCGCCGGCACCAGTGGGAGAAGGACCGGGCCCGGCACCCGCTGGCCACGCGGGCCGAGACGGGCGCCACGGAGCGCGACACCGGTCTGCGGGCCGACGACCTCGTCTTCCACGCGGAGTACCGCGAGCGGGAGGCGTCCGCGGAACTGGCCGAGGCCTTCGGCGTCCCGGAGGGCACCGTGCTCCTGCGACGCGTCTACCGGACGCGGTACTCGGCCGAGCCCGCCCCGTTCAACCTGGTGACCTCCTACCTCGTCCGCGACATGATCGCGGCCAACCCCGACCTCCTGGACGAGGCCAACGAGCCCTGGCCGGGCGGCACCCAGCACCAGCTCCGCACCGTGGGCATAGAACTGGACCGCGTGGAGGAGCGCCTGACCGCCCGCCCGCCGACACCGGAGGAGGCCGCGGCCCTGGACCTGCCGCCGGGCACGTCGGTGATCCTGCTCCGCAAGACCTCGTACGACACCGACGGCCGGGTGGTCGACGTCTCCGACGTCACACTGCCCGGCGACCGCACCGAACTGCTCTTCACGACCCGTCTGGAAAGGTGGTGAGTGCCGCCGTGAACCAGCACGTCACCGTCGTCACGGCCGTCCACGGCCCCTCCGCCCCCTTCCTGCCCGAGGCCTACGCCTCGCTGTGCGCCCAGGAGATGCCCGCCGGCTGGGAGTGGCGCTGGGTGATCCAGGAGGACGGCCGCACCCGGGACGTCCGGCCCCACGTGCCCGACGACCCGCGGGTCGTCTTCCACCAGGGGCGCCCCGGCCGGCAGGGCGGGCCCGGGGTGGCGCGCACGATGGCCCTGGCCCACGCCGACGGCGGGTACGTGAAGATCCTGGACGCCGACGACCGGCTCACCCCGGGCGCCCTGGCCCGCGACCTGGCCGCCCTGGAGGCCGACCCGTCGCTCGGGTGGGCGACCTCGCGGGTCCTGGACCTGCTGCCCGACGGTTCGACGGCCGGCTTCCCCGGCGACCCGGCGCACGGGCCGATCGAGCGCGGGGCGGTGCTCGACTTCTGGAAGGCGAACGGCTTCCGCGCCCAGGTCCACCCGGCGACCCTCCTCGTCCGGCGCGACCTGCTGCTCGCCCTCGGCGGCTGGATGGCCCTGCCCGCGTCCGAGGACACCGGCCTGCTGCTGGCGCTGAACGGCGTGAGCCGGGGCTGGTTCTCGGCGGACGTCGGCCTCCTCTACCGCAAGTGGGAGGGCCAGGAGACCGGCCAGGCGGCCCATGCCGACCCCGTCGAACGCGAAGCCCGGATGGCGGTGGTGGAGGCCCGGGCGCGCGCCCTGACGTCCTTCGGGTGGCGCCTGCCGGAAGGCGCCGATGACTCCGACGGCTCCGGGGGATCGCGCGGGCGCACCTGAAACGGACGCGGGCGCGCCCGGTAGGGCAGCCGTTCCGCGTCGACCCGCGAGAAGACCAGGTCGCTCTCCTCGGTCACCGGCCCGCGCAGGCGGACCGGCGCCCGGGGGGCACCGCTCAGCGCCGCGGGGTAGCTCCCGGGCGCGTAGTCGTTGGCCAGCCGGTAGACGTGGAACCCGGCGTCCCGCATCACCGCCAGCAGGTCCTCGGCACGGTCCCCGAGCCGGGCCATGCGCTCGGGCGACACCTCGACCGTGATCTCCGCGTCGGGCCGCAGGGCCCCCAGCACCGGCGCGAGACCGCGCACGACGCTCCCCTCGGCACCCTCGACGTCGATCTTGATCACCCGGGCGGTCGCGATCTCCGCCGCGTCGAGGAGCTCCGGCAGCGGCCGGGCCCGTGCCCGGAAGCTGGACTCCACCGGGCCGTCGTACGGAACGATGCTGTTCGCCCCCGTGTTCCGTGAGCTGGCGAGTGCGAAGGTCAGCGTCCTGGCGCGGTCCGAGACGGCGGCGTTGAGCGCACGGACGTTGCCGAGGGCGTTGAGCCGGACGTTCCGTACCAGGCGGCGGTGGAGATCCGGCGACGCCTCGATCGCGACGACCCGGCCCCCGTCACCGACGAGCCGGGCCGCCAGGACGCTGAAGGCGCCGATGTTGGCCCCCACGTCGACGAAGCCGTCCCCCGGCCGCAGCCGGTGCCGCAACCAGGCCGTCAGATGCGGCTCCCAGGCGCCGAACAGGTACAGGTACCGCTGGATGAGGTCCTGCGTGTCCACGGCGAACAGCTCGCCGCCGCGCGTTTCGACGACGGCCCGGCGGGGATGCTCGCGCAGCCGCGGGTTCAGCCAGCGCGTGGCGAGGGCCGCCTTCCCGACGGTGCCCGGGCCGTTTCGCACGTACCGGGCGGCAAGGCCCACCAGTGCCTCGGTGACGGCGGCACCCGGCCCGCCCCGGGTACTCAGCGTCAGACCCCTTCCGTTTCCGTGCGCGTGATGGTGATCGCCGCGGACGGACATCCCTCGGCCGCCTCCCGAACCCGGGGGGCGTCGACGTCGTGTTCCCGGCCGGGTATGACAGCACCGAGGCCGTCCACCCGGGTGAAGACGGCAGGGGCCCGGTGGACGCAGTCTCCGGAGCCGTAGCACTGCTCGGGGTCGACGGAGATCCTCATGCGCACTCCAGCGGCGGTCGGTTGCGGGGCCTTCACGACCTGCCTGCCCACGGACCGGCACGCTGAATCCGCCCCGACCGCCCGCCTGTTGGCCGACTCACGCCGGTCCTCATAAGATCATCCGACACTCGCACGCAGTGCGGAGTGGTGACTGGGGGACGGTGTGGGGACCGGCGAGCAACTCGTGACGATCGCGGCCGTACTGCTCGGCGCGCTGACCACACACGTCACGAACTACCTGATGGAGCGGAGCAGAAACCGCCACCAGCTGCTCACGCGGTGGGACGACAAGAAGGTCGACGCCTACGGGGAGTACGTGGACGCCGCCAAGATGCGGATCGCCGCGTCCGTGCCGCTGTACGAGGCGCGGGAGGGGCTGCGCGAGAGCCACCGGAGCGAGGAGGAACTGCGCGACGACCTGGCGGAGGCGAGCCGGCGCTGGGGGTCGGCCTTCGAGCGGGTCATGCTGCTCGGCGGGGACGAGGCCATCGAGTCCGGGCACGAGCTGAACGTGGTGCTCGCCGAGATCGACTGGCAGGCGACCGGCCGGATCGACGGCAGTCTGGAGGAGTGGCGGGAGCGGCACCGGGCGGCGTTCCGCGCCATCAACGCCTTCCACGAGGACGCCAGGGCCGATCTGGGCATCCGGGGCAGGGTCACCGGCGAGAAGCACCCGGAGCGCGATCTGCTGGTCCCGCCCGCACGCCGGCCGGCCGCCGAGGACTGACGGCGACGGCGGCGGCCGCATCGTCCACCGGTGCGCGTCGGCATGGTTTGGCTCCGGTCCCTCCCCTCGTGGGGACCGGTGCCAGACCATGCCGGCGCCGTTTTCTCGCGGGTGGTACCGGCCGGGTCGGGGGACGGGCCACCGAAAGCTGACCGAGAACATGCGGCCTCACGGGGTGGCTCTCCGAGTGCTGAGCCGCTGACCTGTCCGGGTGCCGCGGGGCCGCCTCGCCACTGCGACGCGATCCTGCCACCCGTGGTCGCCGCAGAGGAGGTTCCGGAGCCATCGGACCGCTGTAGCCGCAGGTCAGCCGTATAGAGTGAGTTTTCCGGTCCGGACGTCCAGGTGCGGGGGAAGTAAGGAGTGGAGACCTTGAGTTTCGACTCAGGGGCACGCACGGCCTTCGCAGAACGCCTCGCACTGCTGTACAGGGAGGCGGGCAACCCTCCCCTCAAACGTGTGTCCGAGGCCGTCGTCCGGCTCCAGCGGGTCGACGAACGGGGGCGGCCCGTGCGGGTCTCCGCCCAGCGGATCAGTGACTGGCGGCGGGCCAAGAACGTGCCCGCCCAGTTCCCCGCCCTGGCGGCCGTCCTGCACGTCCTCATACCGCAGGCGCGGCGCACCCGGCCGGTACCGGTCTCCGCCGGCCTGTACGACCTGGCCCAGTGGCAACGCCTGTGGGAGCGGGCGGTGGCCGACCCGACCGGTGAACGCCCCGCGCCGGCCGCGGCCGCGGAGCAGCCCCCGGCCGAGGCTCCGACGGCCCCCGGCGGGATCTGTCCCTACCGGGGACTGGCCGCCTACCGCAGGCAGGACGCCGACTGGTTCTTCGGGCGGGAGCGGAGCACGCGGGCTCTGGTCGCCCAGCTCCACGCGACGCGGGACACCGGCGGCCTGGTCATGCTCGTGGGCGCCTCAGGAGCGGGGAAGTCCTCGCTGCTCAACGCCGGTCTGGTGCCCGCCCTGCGGACCGGCACGCCGGACGCCTGCGACGGTCCGCCCAGGCGGGTGCTCCAGCTCGTGCCGGGGGCCGACCCGCTCGGCGAGCTGACCCGCCTGATACCGCAGCTCGCGCCGGTCGTCGGCGCCATAAGGGAAGCGGCGGCCCAGGAGACGGCGACCCCGGAGCCGGGCTCCCCCGAGACCCACCCCACGGGCGACCCACGGGCGGAGGACGCGGCGAGGGCAGCCGTCGCGGCCTGGGCGGCCACCGCGGAAGGGCCTCCCGGGCGGGAGGGAAGGGACGGGCCGGACAGGACGGGCGGGCCGGAAGGAAACCGGGGCAGCCGGGGCAGCCCGGCAGGACAGACGGGCCAGGCGGGCCTGGGAGGCCAGGACGTCCGGGCAGACCTGGGGGGCCGGACAGGCGAGGCAGGCCCGGTCGGCCCGGCAGATCCGGGCGGTCGGAACGGCGCGGACGGCTCCGAGGGACAGGCGAGCCCGACAAACCCGGACAACCGAGATGTCCCAGACGCCCGAGACGACCAGAGCAACCGGAACGACCAGCACAACCGAGACACCCGGGCACGCCCGGATGCCCCGGAAAGTGCCCGTCCGGTCGTCATCGTGGACCAGTTCGAGGAGCTCTTCACCCTCTGCGCCGACGAGGCGGACCGGCGCGTCTTCATCCGGCTGCTCCAGGCCGCCTGCACGCCCGGCGCCGACGGGGACCCGCCACCGGTGCTGGTGACCCTGGGCGTACGCGCCGACTTCTACGACCGCTGCCTGCGGTACCCCGAGCTGGCCGACGCGCTGCAGCACCGGCACATGGTGCTCGGGCCGCTGACCACCGCGGAACTGCGCGAGGCGGTGACCGCTCCCGCCAGGGCCGTCGGCATGGAGCTCGAACCTGGACTCGCCGAGCTGATCATCCGCGAGGTGAGCACCGACAGCCCGCGCGGAGCACACGACGCGGGCGTGCTGCCGCTCCTCTCCCACGCCCTGCTCGCGACCTGGCAGCGGCGCAAGGCGGGCCGGCTGACCCTGGCCGGATACCGCGCGGCCGGCGGCATCCAGGGCGCGGTGGCCGCGACCGCCGAGCGGGCCTGGTCCGGTCTGGACCCGGCGGCCCGCACGGCCGCGCGGCTGCTGCTGCTCAGGCTGGTCCGGCTGAGCGAGGACACCCAGGCCACCCGCAGGCGCAGCACGCGGCGCCGGCTGGCCGAGGAGTCGGTGGACCCCGACAAGACCGAGGAGTCACTGGAGGCGCTGGTACGGGCCCGGCTGGTGACGCTCGACTCGGACACCGTGGAGATCACCCACGAGGCGCTGCTGCACGCCTGGCCCCGGCTGCGCGACTGGATCGACGAGGACCGCGCCGGAAACCTGCTGCGCCAGCGGCTGGAGGAGGACGGCCTGGCCTGGGAGGAGTCGGACCGCGACAGCGCGCTGCTCTACCGGGGCTCCCGGCTGGCGCAGGCCGGCGGCTGGGCGAAGTCGGCCGGCGACACCTTCCTGACCCGCAGCGCGGTGGAGTTCCTGGCCGCCGCGGTCCGGCTGCGCAGGCGCACCGTCATGATCAGGCGTGCCGCGGTGTCCGCGCTGGTCGTCCTGGCCCTGGTGGCCGTCGGTTCGGCGGTGCTCGCCTGGCAGCAGCGCAACGACGCCGTGTTCGAGCAGGTGGTCGCCGAAGCGGACCGGGTCGAGGACACGGACCCGTCCCTGTCGGCCCAGCTCGACCTGGCGGCGCACCGCCTGCGGCCGGACGACGAGGACGTCAGGAACCGGCTGATCTCGATCGTGAACGCGCCCCTGGCCACCCCGCTCCTCGGGCACACGGGCGCCGTCTACCTCACCTCGTTCAGCCCCGACGGACGGACCCTGGCGACGGCCAGCTACGACCGGACCGTCCGGCTCTGGGACGTCTCGGACCCCGGCCGTCCGAAGCAGCTGGGAAAGCCCCTGACCGGACACACCAGCTGGGTGAGCACCGCGGTCTTCAGCCCGGACGGCCGCACCCTCGCCAGCGCCGCGGACGACGGCACGATCCGGCTGTGGGACGTGCGGGACCCGAGCCGTCCGCGCCCGCTCGGCGCCCCCCTGACCGGCCACGGCGGCACCGTCTACCTGGTCGCCTTCAGCCCGGACGGCCACACCCTGGCCTCGGCCCACGACGACCACGCGGTCCGCCTGTGGAACGTCGCCGACCCGCGCCGGCCCGAGGCGCTCGACACCCTGAGCGGCCCCACCGCGGCGGTGCGCTCGGTGGCGTTCAGCCCCGACGGACACACGCTCGCGGCCGGCGGCGACGACGAGAAGGTCCGGCTGTGGGACGTGGCCGACCCGCGCCGCCCCGAGCCGGTCGGCGCGCCGCTGGCCGGCCACAGCGGCCTGGTGCACTCCGTGGCCTTCAGCCCCGACGGCCGCACCCTGGCCAGCGGCAGCGCGGACGACACCGTACGGCTGTGGGACGTCACCGATCCCGCCGGGGCGAAGTCCGTCGGCGCACCGCTCACCGGTCACAGCGGGCCCGTCTGGGCGGTGGCGTTCAGCCCCGACGGCGACACGCTCGCCACGAGCAGCGCGGACAGTACGGCGAGCCTGTGGAACGTCAGCGACCCGGCCTACCCCTCGCAGGTCGGTGTTCCCCTCGCCGGCGGCAGCGGTGAGATGTACGCCCTCGGCTTCAGCCCCGACGGCCACACCCTCGCCACCGGCAGCGGGGACAGCAAGGTCCGCCTGTGGTCGCTGCCGACCTCGGACATGATCGGCCGTATCGGAGCCTTCCGTCCGGACGGGCAGGTACTGGCCACGGCGGCCCGCGACGGCCGGGTCCGGCTGTGGGACGTCACGGACCCCGCCCGGCCCGTGTCGATGAGCGCCGCCTTCAAGCCCGGGGAGGGGGACATACGGTCACTGGTGTTCTCCCCGGACGGCAGGACGCTCGCGGTGCTCGTGGGGGGCCGCGCGCTGCAGTTGTGGGACGTCACGGACCCGGCCCGGCCCCAGGCCCACGGACCGCCGGTGGCACTGCGCACCCGGTACGCGGGCCCCGACACGCTGGCGTTCAGCCCCGACGGCCGCACCCTGGCCACGGCCCACGACGACCGCACCATCCAGTTGTGGAACACCGAGGACCCGTCCCACCCCCGCCGTCTGGGCCAGCCGCTCGCGGGTCACACGGGATACGTCAACACGCTCGCGTTCAGCCCGGACGGCCGCACCCTCGCCAGCGGCGGCGCGGACGACGCCGTACGCCTCTGGGACGTCACCGACCCCGCGCACACCACCCGCCTCGGTGCGGCCCGTACCGGGCACCTCGGGCCCGTCAACGTCCTCGCCTACAGTCCCGACGGCCGCACCCTGGCCAGCGGCAGCGACGACGGCACGGTCCGGCTCTGGGACGTCACCGGGCCGGGCGGGGCGTCCGGCGCCGAGAGCACGCTCGCCGGACACACCGACTCGGTGGTGTCGCTGACGTTCAGCCGGGACGGCTCCACCCTGGCCAGCGGCGCCAACGACAACACGGTCCGGCTCTGGGGCGTCACCGACCCCGCCGAGGCCGCCCCCATCGGCCAGGCGATGAGCCCAAACGCCAAGACGGGCAACTTCCTGTCCTTCAGCCCCAAGCACCACATGCTCGGAGTCTCCAGCGGCACGGACACCGTCCGGCTGTGGAGCCTGGGCGTGGACGACGCCATCGACCGCATCTGCTCGGCCACCCGGGGGGTGCTGACCGAGGAGAAGTGGCACGAGTACCTGCCGCGCCTGGACTACGAACCGCCGTGCGACCGGTGAAGCCACCCACATGCGTGATCCCTGTCACATCCCCGGCACCCGACCGACCAGTCGGCACCCACTGGACACCCGGCCTTGTTAGCCTTGGCCACAGCCCGACCGCTGGCGCATCCCCCGTCGCCAGCGGTCGGGTCTTTTCTTGAACTCTCCTGGTCCACCGCGGCAAACGCGACTGGTGGGGCTAACAGGATTTGAACCTGTGGCCTCATCCTTATCAGATCGATCATGGCGCCCCTGAACGTCGGCCAACTCGTCTCCCGCCTTGACTAGCTGTCCGTCGAGGTTCGGCGGTGTCTGTTGCTGTCCAGCCTTGTTGGTGTCAGGTACTGGTGTCAGCGAAAAGGGGCGCTCTTGACAAACCCAACATAGTGGACTAATTCGAGCGTCATGCCGGTCCAATGCCCTTGGGTCGGCGGCACGCAGAATGGCGCCATGACGGAACACGACGCTGACTACACGCGCGCTCTGAACAACGCCGAGAAGATCCTTGGTTTCAGCCTGGCGCCGTATGTCGATCCTAGGCCGACGGAACCTGACAACGCCTACGACTTCACACGGATCGCGACCGAACACGCCTTCAATGACGCATGGACTCGCAGCGAGCATCTCGACCTCCGCACCCGCGCACTCATCTCGGTCACCATTACGGCGAGCCTGGGCATCCTCGAGCCGCTCCGGGGCCAGCTGCGTATCGCTCTGCACAATGGCGTGACCAAAGAGGAGATCGTCGAAGCCTTCATCCAGATGGCCGTCTACGCGGGTGTCGCTCGCGCGTTTGACAGCTACGCCGTGGCACGCGAGGTCTTTGCCGAACACGCCGAAGCAGACTCGTCTGAGAACTGAAGCGCCGACGTCAGCCGCGTCCGCTGAACCACAACCCTCCCCGGCTCCCATCCCGTCCGCCGTCGACCCACACACCGTGGAGCAGGCGTGGTTCATGGCGTCCAGGTGGAGCGCGCCACTGTACGAACGACCTGGACGCCATGGGCCGCGTCTGCTCGGCTCTGCCTGGGTCGACGGTGGACGGGATGGGAGCTCCCCGCGCACGCCACTGCGGACCTGCAGTCGGCGGCGGCGCCCCCTCCATCCCGGTGCCGGCCGATCCCCCGCCGGAGGCATTGCCTTGACCGCGGGCCGCTCTATGCGGTGATCGACTCATGGCTACCGGCCCTATCCACCTGTGGGCGCGCGTCGGCGCAGCGCGGGCGGAGCGGGCCGAAGGCAGGAGCGGCGCCCGGAGCGGAGCCGGGAAGCGCGCCCGGCGGAGCGGAGCGCAGCCGGGGCTTGATGAGGTAGAGAAATCTGTAACAGCTCTCGATGAGGTAGAGAAATCTGTAACAGCTCTCGCTGTCGCCCGGTCAGGCCGAAGGTGCCTCGGTGGTCAGGAGTCGGCTCGTGAACCCGGATCGACAAAGGCGCTCGTACGCCTCGACCACGTCGGCAGGTACGGGCTGGCTGATCAGGTAGCCCTGTTCCGGGTAGACCAGGAGACGCTGTAGCGCGCCCACGAGCATGTCGATCACCATGCGGGCATCGCCGACGGAGTCGACGTACTCGTTCAGCGTCATCGGGCTGGAGGCACTGATGATCTCGACCTCGGGCCACAACTTGCGGGCCGTGGCGTATGCCCGCCGCTCCTCGTACGGCTTGCTGATCAGCAAGACCGACGACACATCCACGCCGGCCTCCTCCAACAGCTCCCGCGAGAAGCGGATGTTGTCCCCCGTGTTCCTCGCCCGCGGCTCCACCAGAATCGCTGAGCTGGGTACCCCAAGCTCAAGCGCCCGCTCCCGGTAGTGGACCGCCTCACCTCGCGGCATGCGCTCCCGCGTCGTGGGGCTGGTCGCGCCGGTGAACACGATCAGCGGAGCCATGCCGCGCTCGTACAGCTCGGCTGCCGTGTCGGCGACGCCCAGGTCGTGACTGCCGAGTCCGATCGCGACAGAACAGGGCCGGGGCGTGTGGCCCATCTGGTGGTACTCCCACAGACGTCGCGTGTCGGCCCAGTTCTGCGTAGAGATCACTGCTGGTCTTCCCTGTCCTTCGCCGAGTCCGGTACCTCGAAGTCGTACTCCCAGGCGAAGCGTGACGCAGCGTGCACACCGATGGCGAACTCCACCACGGTGCCGTCCGCCGTGTAGGTGGTGCGGTGCAGCTCGACCAGGTGCGGGGCGTCGGCCTCAAGGCCCGTGACTGGGAGAACGAGTTCAACGGCCAGAAGCGCCACGGAATCTCGTTCCGCGCGGTCGCGATCACCTCGGCGGCCTGATTATGAGCGACCTGACTCTGCTACTGGAGGCCACGGGCGCCCTGGCGGGTGCCGGCGGTCTCGGCTACGCCAAGCACCGGGCGCCGCGCGTGTACTGGTCGACGGTGGGCCTGCCGCTCACGAACGAGAAGCTGGGCAAGCTCCAGGACCAGGAGCGCAACGGCATCCCCGTTCCCTCGCGGTCCTGGACCCTCGGCGAGTGGCTGGCCTACTGGCTGGAGCACATCGTCGCCCCGGAGCGCGAGCACAACACGTACGTGAAGTACGAGTCCAAGGTGCGGCTCTACCTGCTGCCTCACCTCGGCAAGAAGCCGCTGGTCAAGCTCACCCCGGCGCAGATCCGGGCGTTCATGGCCACGCTGACCCGGGAGAAGGTCGGCGCCTCGGCCCGCTTCGAGGTCCTGCGGGTGCTCCGCAACGCCCTCAACCGGGCCATGCGCGAGGAGCTGATCACACGGAACGTCGCTCTCCTGGTCGACATGCCCAAGGTCAGCAAGGACAGGGGCACGGCGTGGAACGCCCGTGAGGCGATCGCCTTCCTGCGCTCCGTGCGCGCCCACCGGCTCTACGCGGCCTGCGTCCTCGTCCTGGTCCTCGGGCTCCGCCGTAGCGAGGTGCTGGGGCTGCGCTGGCAGGACATCGACTTCGAGGCCGGTCGCTTCACCCCGGTCAAGCAGGTGCAGCGCGTCAAGGGGGTCGGCCTGGTCCTCAAGGACCTCAAGACGGAGTCCTCACAGGCCGTACTCCCGCTCCCCGAGTTCTGCACCCGGGTTCTGGATGAGCGCCGGGAGCTGCAAGCGCTGGAACGGAAGATCGCCGGTGAGCACTGGTCGCAAGAGCCGGACCATGACCTGATCTTCTCCTCGGAGCACGGCGGCATGATCGACCCGGTGGGGTTCCCCCGAACCTTCGATCGGCTCGTCAAGCGCGCCGGCGTCCGCCGGCTCACGGTCCGCCTGGCCCGGCACACCTGCGGGACCCTGCTGGCCTTCCTGAAGGTGCATCCCAAGGTCGCACAGGCGATCCTCCGGCACAGCCAGATCAGCATGACCATGGACGTGTACACGCACGTGGTCGGCGACAGTGAGCGCGAAGCGGTGGGCATGCTCGCCGAGCTTCTCGAAGATCCACTCATCGGTTGATGTCAGCCGTGGATGTCAAAGACCCCCAGCCGTTGCCGACTGGGGGTCTTCGTGCTGGTGGGGCTAACAGGATTTGAACCTGTGGCCTCATCCTTATCAGGGATGCGCTCTAACCAACTGAGCTATAGCCCCGCCGCGCTCTGCGGTGTATGTCCCGCGCGCTGACTCCTGAAGATTAGCGCACGAGGCGGGCAGTCCCAAAATCGGTTGTCGCGCGGCCGACGAGCACGGTCGGCTCCCGGATCACTCGTCCTCGGCGAGCGTCAGCTCCACGCCGCCGACGAAGCCGGCGGACAGGTTGTAGATGAACGCGCCGAGGGTGGCCAGGGCCGTCGCGAGGACGACGTCGATGACCGCGATGACCGTCGCGAACATCAGCACGTTGGGCAGCGACAGGAAGGACTGCAGGTCGAAGCCGTTGGACTCGTTGGACCCGGTGGCCTCGGCGATCGTGCCGCCGACCGTCGAGAAGACGCCCATGGCGTCCATGACCATCCACAGCACGGCGGACGCGACGATGGTGCAGATGCCGAGGGCGATGGAGAGCAGGAAGCTGACCTTCATCACCGACCACGGGTCGGCCTTCGACACGCGCAGGCGCGCCTTGCGCACCCGGGGCGTGGTGCGTGCGCCGGTGCGCGGGCGGCGCACGGCCGCCGTGTTGCCGCCGTGGGTCTGGTAGGCCTGCGGCGGGTGGTAGGGCCCGCCGGGCTGCTGGGGCTGCCGTTCTCCCGGCAGCGGCGAGGCAGCCTGCTGAGTCTGCTGGCCTCGGGTGTCCGTCACAGTTCCCCCCTGGGATCCATGCGTTGTGGACGAGCTCCCCGAGTGCGAGTCGGTCGCTCCGTCGTCGATCTTGCGCAGTTGAGTCGTGTGCGAATCCGTCGCACGCGCGGCGGAGCCACGGCCGCCGCCGCCCGTTTCCGTACCCGTGGGGGTACCGGCCGATCCGGCGCCCGTGGCTCCGCTCACGATGTCTCTCTCCTCGTGCTACTCGGCCGAGGGCGCCTCACCCTCGTCCGTGCCGGTGGTCGCGGCATCCTCGGCGGTCTCGTCGACGGCCACATCGCCGTCGACCTCCTCCGCCTCGCGTCCCGCCTCGGCGTTGCGTGCGATGCCGACGACGGCATCGCGCTTGCCCAGATTGATCAGTTGAACGCCCATGGTGTCACGGCCGGTCTCCCTGACCCCGTTGACTCGCGTACGAATCACACCGCCCGAGAGTGTGATGGCGAGGATCTCGTCGTGCTCCTCGACCACCAGCGCGCCCACGAGCGACCCGCGGTCCTCGACGATCTTGGCGGCCTTGATGCCGAGGCCGCCGCGACCCTGGACGCGGTACTCGTCGACGGAGGTCCGCTTCGCGTAACCGCCGTCGGTGGCAGTGAACACGAACGTACCGGCTCGAACAACATTCATCGAGAGCAGCTCGTCCCCTTCGCGGAAACTCATGCCCTTGACGCCCGAGGTGGCACGCCCCATCGGACGCAGTGTGTCGTCCGACGCGGTGAACCTGATCGACTGCGCCTTCTTGCTGATCAGCAGCAGATCGTCCTCGGCCGAGACGAGTTCGGCCCCGATCAGCTCGTCGTCGCTTCCGTCCGCCTGCTCGCGCAGGTTGATGGCGATGACACCGCCGGAGCGCGGCGAGTCGTAGTCCTTCAGCGGCGTCTTCTTCACCAGACCGGCCTTGGTGGCCAGGACCAGGTACGGAACCGCCTCGTAGTCGCGGATCGCGCGGATCTGGGCGATCGTCTCGTCCGGCTGGAAGGCCAGCAGGTTCGCCACGTGCTGGCCGCGCGCGTCCCGGCCGGCGTCCGGCAGCTCGTAGGCCTTGGCGCGGTAGACGCGGCCCTTGTTGGTGAAGAACAGCAGCCAGTGGTGCGTGGTGGACACGAAGAAGTGGTTGACGATGTCGTCTTCCTTGAGCTTCGCGCCGCGCACGCCCTTCCCGCCGCGCTTCTGCGCCCGGTAGTCGTCGGTCTTGGTGCGCTTGATGTAGCCGCCCCGCGTGACCGTGACGACGATGTCCTCCTCGGCGATCAGGTCCTCGATGGACATGTCGCCCTCGTACGGGATCAGCTTCGTCTTGCGATCGTCGCCGTACTTCTCGACGAGCGCGGCCAGTTCCTCGCTGACGATCCCGCGCTGGCGGACGGGGGAGGCGAGGATCTCGTTGTACTCGGTGATCTTCGCCTGGAGCTCGTCGTGCTCGCGGACGATCTTCTGCCGCTCCAGGGCCGCCAGGCGGCGCAGCTGCATCTCCAGGATGGCGTTGGCCTGGATCTCGTCGATCTCCAGGAGGTCCATCAGGCCCCCGCGCGCGACCTCGACGGTGTCACTGCGCCGGATCAGCGCGATGACCTCGTCGATGGCGTCCAGCGCCTTGAGCAGACCGCGCAGGATGTGGGCCCGCTCCTCCGCCTTGCGCAGCCTGAAGCGCGTACGGCGGACGATGACCTCGATCTGGTGGTTCACCCAGTGCCGGATGAACGCGTCCAGGGACAGGGTGCGCGGCACGCCGTCGACCAGGGCCAGCATGTTGGCGCCGAAGTTCGACTGCAGGTCGGTGTGCTTGTACAGGTTGTTCAGGACGACCTTGGCGACCGCGTCCCGCTTGAGCACGATCACCAGACGCTGGCCGGTGCGCGAGGACGTCTCGTCGCGGACGTCCGCGATGCCGCCGATCTTGCCGTCCTTCACCAGGTCGGCGATCTTCTGCGCCAGGTTGTCGGGGTTGGTCTGGTAGGGCAGCTCCGTGACCACCAGGCACTGGCGGTTCTGGATCTCCTCGACCTCGACGACCGCGCGCATGGTGATCGAGCCGCGCCCGGTGCGGTAGGCCTCCTCGATGCCCTTGCGGCCCACCACCAGGGCGCCGGTCGGGAAGTCGGGGCCCTTGATGCGCTCGATCAGCGCGTCGAGCAGCTCCTCGTGCGAGGCCTCGTAGTTCTCCAGGTACCACTGGGCGCCGGCCGCGACCTCGCGCAGGTTGTGCGGCGGGATGTTGGTCGCCATGCCAACCGCGATGCCCGCCGAGCCGTTGATCAGCAGGTTCGGGAAACGGGCCGGCAGGACGGTCGGCTCCTGGGAGCGGCCGTCGTAGTTGTCCGTGAAGTCGACGGTCTCCTCGTCGATGTCGCGGACCATCTCCATCGACAGCGGCGCCATCTTGCACTCGGTGTACCGCATGGCCGCCGCCGGGTCGTTGCCCGGCGAGCCGAAGTTGCCGTTGGAGTCGACGAGCGGCATCCGCATCGACCACGGCTGGGCGAGGCGGACCAGCGCGTCGTAGATGGAGCTGTCGCCGTGCGGGTGGTAGTTGCCCATGACGTCGCCGACGACGCGCGCGCACTTGTAGAAGCCGCGCTCGGGGCGGTAGCCGCCGTCGTACATGGCGTACAGCACCCGGCGGTGCACGGGCTTGAGGCCGTCACGGACGTCGGGCAGCGCGCGCGAGACGATGACGGACATCGCGTAGTCGAGGTACGAGCGCTGCATCTCCGTCTCGAGCCCCACGGGCTCGACACGCATCGCCAGGGCGTCACCCTCGGGCGTGGTCACAGGAGTGTTCTCGTCGGTCATTGCTGGTGAAGGTCCTTCCTGGTGCGGTCAGCTGAGACCGACTCAGATGTCGAGGAAGCGGACGTCCTTGGCGTTGCGCTGGATGAACGCGCGCCGGGCCTCGACGTCCTCGCCCATCAGCACCGAGAACAGGTCGTCGGCCTGCGCGGCGTCGTCGAGCGTGACCTGGCCGAGCACCCGGTGCTCCTGGTCCATGGTCGTGATGCGCAGTTCCTCGGCGTTCATCTCGCCGAGGCCCTTGAAGCGCTGCACGGAGTCCTCGCGGATGCGCTTGCCCGCGTTGCGGCCCATCTCGATCAGCGCGTCGCGCTCGCGGTCGGAGTAGGCGTACTCGAAGTCGTCCCGACCCCACTTGATCTTGTACAGCGGGGGACGGGACAGGTACACGTGCCCGGACTCGACCAGCGGCCGCATGAAGCGGAACAGGAAGGTCAGCAGCAGGGTGTTGATGTGCTGGCCGTCGACGTCGGCGTCCGCCATCAGGATGATCTTGTGGTAGCGGAGCTTCTCGATGTCGAAGTCCTCGTGCACACCGGTGCCGAACGCGGAGATCATCGCCTGGATCTCCTGGTTCTGCAGGATCCGGTCGATGCGCGCCTTCTCGACGTTGAGGATCTTGCCGCGGATCGGGAGGATCGCCTGGTACTGCGGGTTGCGGCCGGACTTGGCCGAACCGCCGGCGGAGTCGCCCTCGACGATGAAGATCTCGCACTTGGTCGGGTCGTTCGACTGGCAGTCGGACAGCTTGCCCGGCAGCGACGCCGACTCCAGCAGACCCTTACGGCGCGTCAGGTCACGGGCCTTGCGGGCCGCCACGCGCGCGTGGGCGGCCTGGATGCCCTTGCGGATGATGTCCGCGGCCTCGTTGGGGTTGCGGTCCAGCCAGTCCGTCAGATGCTCGTAGACGACCTTCTGGACGAAGGTCTTCACCTCGGTGTTGCCCAGCTTCGTCTTGGTCTGGCCCTCGAACTGGGGCTCGGCCAGCTTCACCGAGATGATCGCGGTCAGACCCTCGCGGATGTCGTCACCCGTGAGGTTGTCGTCCTTCTCGCGCAGCAGCTTCTTGTCGCGCGCGTACTTGTTGATCAGCGAGGTGAGCGCCGCGCGGAAGCCCTCCTCGTGCGTGCCGCCCTCGTGCGTGTGGATGATGTTGGCGAAGGAGTACACGCCCTCCGTGTAGCCGCCGTTCCACTGCATGGCGACCTCGAGGGACAGGCTCTTGTCCTTGTCCTCGGCCTCCAGGTCGATCACCGTGGGGTGCACCAGCTCTCCCTTGCGGGAGTTGAGGTACGTCACGAAGTCGACGATGCCGCCCTCGTAGTGGTACGAGACGCTCTTGTCCTCGTGCTTCTCGTCCTCGCCCGCCTCGTCCGCGCCGGCGGTGGCCTTCGCCGACTCGCGCTCGTCGGTGAGGTTGATCCTCAGGCCCTTGTTGAGGAAGGCCATCTCCTGGAAGCGCCGGGAGAGCGTCTCGAAGGAGTAGTCGGTGGTCTCGAAGATGTCGCCGTCGGCCCAGAAGGTGACCGTCGTGCCGGTCTCCTCGGTGGCCTCGTGCCGTGCGAGCGCCGCCGTGGGGACGCCCAGCTTGTACTCCTGCGTCCAGCGGTAGCCGTCGGTCTTGACCTCCACCGCGACCCGCGTGGAGAGGGCGTTGACGACGGAGACACCCACCCCGTGCAGACCGCCGGAGACCGCGTAGCCGCCGCCGCCGAACTTGCCGCCCGCGTGCAGCACGGTCAGCACGACCTCGACGGCGGGCTTCCCCTCGGAGGGGACGATGCCCACCGGGATGCCACGGCCGTTGTCGACGACCCGGACACCGCCGTCGGCGAGGATCGTCACGTCGATCGTGTCCGCGTGACCGGCCAGCGCCTCGTCGACGGAGTTGTCCACGACCTCCTGCACCAGGTGGTGCAGGCCCCGCTCACCGGTCGAACCGATGTACATACCGGGTCGCTTGCGGACCGCGTCCAGACCCTCGAGGACGGTGATGGCACTGGCGTCGTACGACGCGGAGGCATCGCCGTGCGAGGTGCTCACCGCGTCGTTCACGCCGGTGTCAATGGACGGGTTGTTCTCGTTGGGGTTGCCGGAATCGGCCACGAAGCGCCCTTTCTGGCACAGCACGAGCCGGGCTCGTCGGCAGGTTGCCGGAGCGGCTGCGGCATGTTGCGTTGGTAAGCCTTGATCAGCGTTGCTCAGCTAGTCCCGGACGGTCCCCACAGTCGGGGCGGGATTCTCTCTCATTCTACCGGTACCACTGACACTGATGGGGGTTTGCCGGTACCTGAGTCCGCATGTGCCGCCCTGAACGCTGCTCGTCCGACTCCCGATATGCGGATGGGGGCCTCAAGAGGCTCACAACGGCACTCAGCGCTTCGAGGCGTCAACCCTTTGCTACTTGGGAGTCAGATCCCGCTCCGAGGCCCCGCACGGGGGTACGGCGCAGCGCGCCCCGTCGGTTCACTCCGACCGGCGGCGCGCATTTTTGTGAGGTACATCACGCATCTCTGACGGGGTGCCAGACCGCCCGCAGATCACCCGTAGGTGTCGCCCGGGCCCTGGCTGCCGGGCGCCCGCAACGGCCCGTAGCGCCGGCCCGGACCACCCGGACCACCGGGTCCGAGAACCTTGATCATCCGCACCGACCCGTGCCCCAGGTCCTCATTGAGCCGGGCCACCAGCGTCGGCGCGAGCAGCCGCAGGTTCGTCGCCCACGCCGTTGAGTCGCAGCGCACGACCAGCACCCGCTCGTCCTCGTCGTACCGCTCCGGCTCACAGTGCTTCGCCACGTCCTCACCGACGATCTGCGGCCAGCGGCCCATCACCCCGCCCACCGCGGCCGGCGTCTCCCAGCCGCGCTCGGTGATCAGCCGGTTGATCGCGGAACCCAGCGCCATGGGGTCACGGCCGTCGGCCCGCGCCCCGGAGCGCAGACCCCCGCGACGCGCCTGCTTCTTCTGCTGGGCCGCGTCCCCACGCGCGCGTGCCGCTTCCCGGGCCGCCCTGAGCGCCACACGCGCGAGGTCGACACCGGACGGCTCCTGGCCGCCTTTCCCGGGGGCTTTGCCGGGGTCGCCGGGAGGACCCCCGGGGGTCGGCTCGTCGGCGCTCATACGCGCTCCACCGTCCCCTCCGCCACCGTGAACCGCGCCCCCGCCAGCACATGCGGTACGTCGTCGTCGACGGCGGCCGTCACCAGCACCTGCTCCCCGGGCGCGACCAGCTCGGCCAGCCGCTCCCGGCGCCGCGCGTCCAGCTCGGCGAAGACGTCGTCCAGCACCAGCACCGGCTCGTTGCCCTCCGCCCGCAACAGGTCGAACGACGCCAGCCGCAGCGCCAGCGCGTACGACCACGACTCGCCGTGGGAGGCGTAGCCCTTGGCGGGCAGCGAGCCGAGCTTGAGCAGCAGGTCGTCCCGGTGCGGACCGACCAGCGTGACGCCCCGCTCGATCTCCTGCTTGCGCGCCTCGGCGAGCGCCGCCGTCAGCTGCTCGTACAGGTCCTCACGCGTGTGAGCCTCACCGGGTGCCGACGGCTTGTACTCCAGGGCGACGGGCCCACCGCCCGGGGCCAGCTGCTCGTACGCCTTGTCGGCCAGCGGCTGCACGGCCGCGATCAGGTCCAGCCGCTGGGCGAGCAGCTCGGCGCCCGCGCGCGCGAGGTGCTGGTCCCAGACGTCGAGCGTGGACAGGTCCATCGTGCGGCCGCCGTGCCGGCGGGCGAGCGCGGCCGACTTCAGCAGGGTGTTGCGCTGCTTGAGGACCCGGTCGTAGTCGGAGCGCACCCCCGCCATCCGCGGGGAGCGGGCGGTGATCAGCTCGTCCAGGAAACGGCGCCGCTCGCCGGGGTCGCCCTTGACCAGCGCGAGGTCCTCCGGCGCGAACAGCACGGTGCGCACGATGCCGAGCACGTCACGTGGTCTGACCTGCGTGGACCGGTTGATGCGGGCGCGGTTGGCCCGGCCCGGGTTCAGCTCCAGCTCGATCAGCTGCTGCCGCTCGCCCTGCCGGACCTGGGCCCGGATCACGGCCCGCTCGGCGCCCATGCGCACCAGGGGGGCGTCGGAGGAGACCCGGTGGCTGCCGAGGGTGGCCAGGTAGCCGACCGCCTCGACCAGGTTGGTCTTGCCCTGCCCGTTCGGGCCGACGAAAGCGGTGACGCCCGGGTCCAGGGGCACCTCGACCCGGGCGTACGAACGGAAGTCGGCCAGCGACAGATGCGTGACGTGCATGGTCGTTCGCCGACCTCCCCAACTGGTGATGCCTACTTCTTCTCGACCGCGTGGCCGCCGAACTGGTTCCGCAGCGCGGCGATCATCTTCATCTGCGGCGAGTCGTCCTGCCGGGACGCGAACCGCGCGAAGAGGGAGGCCGTGATCGCGGGCAGCGGCACCGCGTTGTCGATCGCCGCCTCCACAGTCCAGCGTCCCTCACCGGAGTCCTGTGCATAACCCCGGAGCCCGTCCAGGTGCTCGTCGTCGTCGAGCGCGTTGACCGCCAGGTCGAGGAGCCAGGAGCGGATCACCGTGCCCTCCTGCCAGGAGCGGAAGACCTCGCGGACGTTGTCCACGGAGTCGACCTTCTCCAGCAGCTCCCAGCCCTCGGCGTAGGCCTGCATCATGGCGTACTCGATGCCGTTGTGGACCATCTTCGCGAAGTGGCCCGCGCCCACCCTTCCGGCGTGCACGGCACCGAAGTCGCCCTCCGGCTTGAGGGCGTCGAAGACCGGCTGCACCTTGGCGACGTTCTCGGCGTCGCCGCCGTACATCAGCGCGTAACCGTTCTCCAGGCCCCAGACGCCGCCGGAGACGCCGCAGTCGACGAAGCCTATGCCCTTGGCCGCCAGCTCCTCGGCGTGCTTCTCGTCGTCCGTCCAGCGGGAGTTGCCGCCGTCCACGACGATGTCGCCGGGCTCCAGCAGCTCGCCGAGCCGGTCGACGGTGGCCTGGGTGGCCTCGCCTGCCGGGACCATCACCCACACCACGCGCGGTGCGCTGAGCTTGCCCACAAGCTCTTCCAGGCTGTGGACGTCGGCGAGGTCCGGATTGCGGTCGTATCCGACGACGGTGTGGCCCGCGCGGCGGATCCGCTCGCGCATGTTGCCGCCCATCTTGCCGAGGCCGACGAGACCGAGCTCCATCAGTTGCGTTCCTTAGGTGTGCGAGGTGGCAAGGCGGCACCTCCGAACCCGCCGGATGCGTGCCGCGGCACTTTCGTACCCGCGTCGAGCCTAAACCCGCACGCCCGTGCACAGCTGTGGGCATACGCGCTCAGACGTACGCCCTCACCTGCGGGTTCGTCCCCACCCTGTGGACAGCGGCCAACGGTGCGACGGCCTTGCTCAGCCGCTCAGCCGCACCGGCATGATCAGGTACTTGTAGGCCTCGTCCGCCTCGGCGTCCACCGCGGGCTTGCCGCTGAGCAGGGCCGGCTTC
This sequence comes from Streptomyces sp. NPDC034099, assembly GCF_055575415.1. NCBI lineage: Bacteria > Bacillati > Actinomycetota > Actinomycetes > Kitasatosporales > Streptomycetaceae > Streptomyces > Streptomyces sp. NPDC034099. Next base: position 487,105 of record NZ_JBVISR010000004.1, read on the forward strand.
GTGGACGTCGTGAAGGACAGCTGGGCGACCGGGGAGTCGATCGCGCTCAGGCCGTCCAGCAGGAAGGTCGGGTTGAAGGCGATCGAGATGTCGTCGCCCTCCAGCTGGGCGTCGACCCTTTCCACAGCCTGTGCGTCGTCACTGGAGCCGGCCTCCAGGATGAGCACGCCCTGCTCGAAGCTGAGCCGCACCGGGGTGTTGCGCTCGGCGACCAGGGCCACGCGCTTGACGGCCTCCACGAAGGGAGCGGTCTCGATCACCGCGACGCTGTTGAACTCCGTCGGGAAGAGCGTCTTGTACTTCGGGAGGTCGCCCTCCAGCAGACGCGTCGTCGTCCGGCGGCCCGCACCCTCGAAACCGATCAGACCCTCGCCCGCGCCCGACCCGGAAAGCGCCAGGATCACCTGGTCACCGCTGGTCAGCGCCTTGGCGGTGTCCTGGAGCGTCTTGGCGGGCACCAGGGCGACCGCTGAGATGTCCGGGTTCTCCGGCTTCCACATGAACTCGCGGACCGCGAAGCGGTAGCGGTCGGTGGAGGCCAGCGTCACCGAGTCGCCCTCGATCTCGATGCGCACACCGGTCAGGACGGGCAGCGTGTCGTCACGGCCTGCGGCGATGGCCACCTGCTGCACGGCCGAGGCGAAGACCTCGCCGGGGACCGTGCCCGTCGCCTCCGGCATCTGCGGCAGCGCCGGGTACTCCTCCACCGGCAGGGTGTGGAGGGTGAACCGCGAGGAGCCGCAGACCACCGTCGCCCGTACACCGTCTGTGGAAATCTCCACCGGCCGGTTGGGGAGGGCGCGGGAGATGTCCGCGAGCAGCCGGCCCGAGACGAGGACCGTGCCCTCCTCCTCGATCTCCGCCTCGACCGACACCCGCGCCGAGACCTCGTAGTCGAAGCTGGACAGGCTCAGCTGCCCCTCCTCGGCCTTCAGCAGCAGGCCCGCGAGGACCGGCGCCGGCGGACGGGCCGGGAGGCTGCGAGCCGCCCAGGCCACTGCCTCCGCGAGTACGTCGCGTTCCACCCGGATCTTCACTGTTGCCGCCTCCTGCTGTTGCCGGCGCTGCTCGCCCTGCTTCGCCTTCGTCGTCTGACCGGTGTCGTCCGCCGCTGTGAGGGGCAGAACACCGGGGACCAGTCTGACGCACCCCACTGACAGTAGGTGCCGTTCGGGGTCAAGTCGTGACGAGGGGCGGTCGGGCTCGAGAGGGCGAGTTGTGCACAGGACCCGCTTCGAAACGAATTCCGCACTCTCTCTAGTCGTCAGTAGTAGTAGGGCCTGTGGATACCGTGGATAACCTCGTTTGCCCAGGTCAGGCCGGGAATTTTGTCCACCGGGCCTGTGGGCGGAGCCGGTGGACAACCGGGCCCTTCTGTGGAGAACAGAAAGTTCTGCACACGCCGTGCACAGGGAGAGGCGACTTCTCCCCAGCGCCGTCCCCAGCTTTACCCACGTTTCCCACAGCCCAACCAGACAGCTCGGTGTGACGCCTTTCACTCGACGCGGTGACAGGGCGCGTCACGTTGCCGAACAGTGGACAGGCATGTGGAGAAGCCGGGGATCGCTGGGGACAACCCCGTCCATCCTGTGGGTTGCCCGTGGACAACCGGATGCACAGCCTGTGGATCATTTCTTCGTCCACAGCCTGTGGAGATCGTTCGTCCACGAATCCACAGGGAGCTGACCTGCCCTGATGATCCCTCAACAGCCTGGCCTGTGGACAGGATCGGGACAACTTCCCAGTCCCCAAGGTGTGGACGGAAAAAACTGGCCCAATCTGTGGAGGACGCCCGTAACCCCGCAGGTATTCGAACAGCGGCCAGGACAGCCGTACGAGCCGGTGGAGACGCGAGGACGCGCGGGAGACACGCGAAAGGCGCCCCCGGGGGTCCCGGAGGCGCCTTCGTGGGGGTGCCCGGCGGTCGTCAGCCGTTCTTGATGCGGTTGGTCAGCTCGGTCACCTGGTTGTAGATCGAGCGCCGCTCGGCCATCAGATTGCGGATCTTCCGGTCGGCGTGCATCACCGTGGTGTGGTCCCGGCCGCCGAACAGCGCGCCGATCTTCGGCAGCGAGAGGTCCGTCAGCTCGCGGCACAGGTACATGGCGATCTGCCGGGCCGTCACGAGCGCCCGCCCGCGCGAGGTGCCGCACAGGTCCTCGATCGTGAGACCGAAGTAGTCCGCGGTCGCGCCCATGATAGCCGTGGACGTGATCTCGGGCGCCGAGTCCTCTCCGCCGGGGATCAGGTCCTTGAGGACGATCTCGGTGAGTCCCAGGTCCACCGGCTGCCGGTTGAGCGACGCGAACGCCGTCACCCGGATCAGCGCGCCCTCCAGCTCGCGGATGTTGCGGGAGATCCGCGAGGCGATGAACTCCAGCACCTCCGGCGGGGCGTTGAGCTGCTCCTGGACCGCCTTCTTGCGCAGGATCGCGATACGCGTCTCCAGCTCCGGCGGCTGGACGTCGGTGATCAGGCCCCACTCGAAGCGGTTGCGGAGCCGGTCCTCCAGGGTCACCAGCTGCTTGGGCGGCCGGTCGCTGGAGAGCACGATCTGCTTGTTGGCGTTGTGGAGGGTGTTGAAGGTGTGGAAGAACTCCTCCTGCGTCGACTCCTTGTCCGCGAGGAACTGGATGTCGTCGACGAGCAGGATGTCCATCTCGCGGTAGCGCTTGCGGAAGCTGTCGCCCTTGCCGTCGCGGATGGAGTTGATGAACTCGTTGGTGAACTCCTCCGAGCTGACGTAGCGCACGCGCGTGCCCGGGTAGAGGCTGCGCGCGTAGTGCCCGATGGCGTGCAGCAGGTGGGTCTTGCCGAGTCCCGACTCCCCGTAGATGAACAGGGGGTTGTAGGCCTTCGCGGGTGCCTCGGCGACGGCGACGGCCGCCGCGTGGGCGAAGCGGTTGGAGGCGCCGATGACGAAGGTGTCGAAGAGGTACTTCGGGTTCAGGCGGGCGGTCGGCTCGCCGGGGCCGGTCGCCGGCGCGGGCTGGGCGGCCAGCGGTCCGGGCGCCCCGGTGGCGGGTCCGGGGCCGACCGGGCCGCCGCGGTGGACGTGCCCGGACCCGGGCGGGGGATCGGGCAGCTCACGGCGCGGGCCGCGCTTCTCGTAGTCGCCGCGCTGCTGGTCGTAGTCCCCGCGCGGACTGTCGTACTCGCCCCGGGACTGTTCGTAGTCGCCGCGGGGCTTGTCGTAGTCGTTCCGGGACTGCTCGTACTCGCCGCGCTGGGTGTCGTACGAGGAGCGTTCCGGGGGCTGCTGCCGGTAGTCCTGCTGGTACGGGGTGTGGGACTCGTGGGAGTACGGCGGCGGCTCCTGGCCGTACGGCTCCTGCGACGGGGAGGCGTAGGGGTCCCGTTCCGGGAAGCCGAGGCGCTGCTGCTGCCAGCCGTAGTCGTCCTGCTGCGCGGGGCGGGGCCAGGAGCCGGGCTCGGGGCGCTGGTACTCCTGCGGGTAGGCGGGCCGGGCGGTGGGGAGAGGGTCGGCGCGGTGGCGGCCGTACCCCTCGTACTCGTCGCGGTACTCCTCGCGGCCGCCGCCCTGTCCGGGAGGGGCGGGGAGCTCCGGCTCCTCGTAGCGGGGCTGGGGGCGGGAGGGCGGGGCTTGGGGCGCCTGCGGAGCGGGGCCGGCGGGTTCGCCCGCGGTGTCGTCGACGGTGATCGCGATGCGGATCGGGCGCCCGCACTCGCGGCTGAGGGTCTCGCTGACGATCGGGGCGAGACGGCCCTCCAGTACGCCCTTCGCAAATTCGTTCGGTACGGCGAGCAGGGCGGTGTCGGCGACCAGCGCGAGCGGCTGGCAGCGCCGGATCCAGTGCTCGTCCTTCGACTCGACGCCCTGCCCGCGGCCCTCTCCGAGAAGTTGCTCCAATACGCGTGGCCACACTGCGGCAAGATCGGCAGGTACGTCAGCCACAGGGCACGCTCTCTCACGAGTCCCTCGAAGGTGTGATTCGGGGACGGGTCGGGATGAAACTCGGGTGGGGCAGGGATAAGGGAACGAATCGGAGTCCAGTCACGGTAGTCAGCGCGACGGGTAGGGTTCAAGTTGTTGTCCCCAGCCTGTGGACAAGTGTCTCCCGGTCACCGCTGGTTTGACCGAATGGCGCAGTCGCACGTACCGTAACCAGGTCGAGTTGTCGATGGCTGCTGCCGCCTGCCTCCGATGGGCACAGGTCACGTCCAAGGTGATCGAAAAGCGGTGCACTCGGGCGTAACGCGAGCTACTCGTGGGCGCACGGTGACAGCCAGGACGGCACCCCGCCAACACCCGAATCTTTCTGGAGCCCCCGAGTGAGCAAGCGCACCTTCCAGCCGAACAACCGTCGCCGTGCGAAGACCCACGGTTTCCGGCTGCGTATGCGTACCCGTGCCGGCCGCGCGATCCTCGCGACCCGCCGCAGCAAGGGTCGCGCCCGTCTGTCCGCCTGAGCCCGGTCAGGTCATGTCATCGTGCTGCCCACCGAGAACCGGCTGAGGCGGCGTGAGGACTTCGCGACCGCGGTACGACGGGGACGCCGGGCCGGCCGCCCGGCCCTCGTCGTCCACCTTCGAAGCGGTGCCACGGACCCGCACGCGCCTGGGGAGAGCGCTCCCCGGACACGTGCGGGTTTCGTCGTGAGCAAAGCCGTGGGCGGTGCGGTCGTGCGCAACAAGGTGAAGCGCAGGCTTCGCCATCTGATGCGCGACCGGATCGACCTGTTGCCCCCCGGTAGCCTGGTAGTCGTACGAGCGCTGCCCGGTGCGGGTGACGCCGACCATGCACAGCTGGCCCGAGACCTGGACGCCGCCCTGGAGCGGCTGCTGGGAGGGGGCGCGCGATGAAGTACCCGTTGCTGGCTCTGATCAAGCTCTACCAGTGGACGATCAGTCCGCTGCTGGGGCCGGTGTGCAAGTACTACCCGTCGTGTTCCCACTACGGCTACACGGCCATTGACCGGCACGGAGCCGTCAAGGGCACCGCGCTCACCGCCTGGCGCATCCTGAGGTGCAATCCGTGGTCGCCGGGCGGCGTGGACCATGTTCCGCCGCGCAAGCGCCCGCGGTGGCACGAAATGCTGCGTGCCGCCTGGCGGGCACGCAAGGGCGGGACCTCCGCCGCCGAACCGGCCACCGAAGGAGGACCTGCTCATCCGAGCCCGTCCCGTCCTTCGGGCCCGGCCGCAGAGACCTCGCCCCATGCCCAAGGAGCATGATTAGTGGACACGATTGCCAGCCTCTTCAGCTTTATCACCTGGCCCGTCTCCTGGGTCATCGTCCAGTTCCACACGGTGTACGGGGCGATCTTCGGACCTGACACCGGATGGGCCTGGGGCCTGTCCATCGTGTCCCTGGTGATCCTCATCCGTATCTGCCTGATCCCGCTCTTCGTGAAGCAGATCAAGGCGACGCGTGGGATGCAGACGCTCCAGCCGGAGATGAAGAAGATCCAGGAGCGCTACAAGAACGACAAGCAGCGTCAGTCCGAAGAGATGATGAAGCTGTACAAGGAGACGGGTACCAACCCGCTCTCCTCGTGCCTTCCCATCCTGGCGCAGTCCCCGTTCTTCTTCGCCCTGTACCACGTGCTCAACGGCATCGCGTCCGGCGACACCATCGGCAAGATCAACCAGCCTCTGCTGGAGAGCGCCCAGAAGGCGCACATCTTCGGGGCCCCGCTGGCCGCGAAGTTCACCGACGGCGCGTCCAAGGTGGAATCCCTCGGTGCCTCGCTGACGGACGTCCGGGTCATCACCGCGGTCATGATCGTGCTGATGTCGGCGTCGCAGTTCTTCACCCAGCGCCAGCTGATGACCAAGAACGTCGACACCACGGTGAAGACGCCGTTCATGCAGCAGCAGAAGATGCTGATGTACGTCTTCCCGGTCATGTTCGCCGTCTTCGGTATCAACTTCCCCGTCGGTGTCCTCGTCTACTGGCTGACCACCAACGTGTGGACCATGGGCCAGCAGATGTACGTCATCCGCAACAACCCGACGCCGGGTTCCAAGGCGCAGGCCTCCTACCTGGAGCGGCTGCACAAGAGCGTCACCGAGCACGGCAAGATCCGCGGCCGGGGCCAGAAGGCCATCGTGAAGGCCATCGTCGCCAAGGGCCGGGACCGCAACGAGGCCGAGCGCAAGTTCATCAACGGTCTGAACAAGGCGGGCATGGCCGCCCAGGCCGACGGCACCGTGGTGAAGAACGACGCCGCCGTGGCCGCTCAGAGCGCGGACGGCTCGACCGTGACGACCACGGCTCAGCCCAAGCGCCAGCAGCCCAAGAGGCAGAGCAAGTCGCAGCGCCAGGCCAAGCCCGCCGGTGAGGCCGAGCCGAAGACGTCGCTGACCAAGTCGGACGAGCCGCAGGACGCCGAACCGGTCGGCAAGCAGGACGCCAAGCCTGCCGCCGGTGCCAAGAAGCCGGCTCAGAAGTCCGGCGGCGGTGGCCGCAGCAAGGCCCAGTCCGGACAGCGCAAGGGCCCGCAGCGGCCCAAGTCCCCGTCGAAGAAGTAAGAAGGAGTCCATCCCGTGACGGAAGGCACCACCTCCGCCGCTGCCGAGGGTGCAGACACCCTCACCCGCCTCGAGCAGGAGGGCGAGATCGCCGCGGACTACCTGGAGGGTCTGCTCGACATCGCCGACCTCGACGGCGACATCGACATGGACGTCGAGGCCGACCGTGCCTCCGTCTCGATCATCAGCGACAGCCAGAGCAGGGACCTGCAGAAGCTGGTCGGCCGGGACGGTGAGGTGTTGGAGGCTCTGCAGGAGCTCACCCGCCTCGCCGTGCACCGGGAGACCGGCGACCGCAGCCGGCTGATGCTCGACATCGCGGGTTACCGGGCCGACAAGCGCGCCGAGCTGTCCGAGCTGGGCGCCAAGGCCGCGGCCGAGGTCAGGAGCAGCGGCGAGTCCGTGCGGCTGAAGCCGATGTCGCCCTTCGAGCGCAAGGTCGTGCACGACGCGGTCAAGGCCGCCGGACTGCGCAGCGAGTCCGAGGGCGAGGAGCCGGAGCGCTTCGTCGTCGTACTTCCCGCCTGATCGGTTCTCTCGTTCTCCGGCCCCGTCTGTTGCGCAGGCGGGGCCGAATTTTGTCAGCCTGATAGTTCTGGTGGTTCTGGTACCGACGCCCGGTGCGTCGGTGCCGTACGGAAGGACGGTCCCCGTGTCGGAGGCAGCGGAACTCCCCCCTGTACCCGAGCAGGCACGTGATGTGTTCGGTGATCGCTACGCGGACGCGGTCCGCTACGCGGAACTGCTCGCCGAGGCGGGGGTGAAGCGCGGCCTGATCGGCCCGCGTGAAGTGCCCCGGCTCTGGGAGCGGCACCTGCTGAACTGCGCGGTGCTCTCCGAGGTCGTGCCCGAGGGAGTGACGGTGTGCGACGTCGGCTCGGGCGCCGGCCTGCCCGGGATCCCGCTGGCACTGGTACGCGAGGACCTGAAGATCACCCTGCTCGAGCCGCTGCTGCGCCGCACGAACTTCCTGACCGAGGTCGTGGAGCTGCTGGGCCTGGACCATGTGACCGTCGTGCGGGGCCGGGCCGAGGAGGTCATGGGCAAGCTGCCGCCGGTGCACGTGGTGACCGCACGCGCCGTTGCTCCCTTGGACCGCCTCGCCACCTGGGGGATCCCGCTGCTGCGCCCGTACGGCGAGATGCTCGCCCTCAAGGGCGACACGGCCGAGGAGGAGCTGAAGGCGGCGACCGCGGCGCTGAGCAAGCTCGGTGCGGAGGAGACGTCCATCCTTCACGTCGGAGAGGGCGTCGTGGACCCGATGTCCACCGTGGTACGGGTCGAGGTCGGCGAGAGCCCCGGCGGCGTGCGCTTCGCCGCCAAGCGGGCCAAGGCCGCCCGGACCGGACGGACGCGCCGACGTCGCGGATAGCGGCCCGAGGCGGTTCATGGCTGCCGTGATGGTCCGCCGTACTCCACACAAGCTGCCCTGCCTACGCATGCCGGAGTGTCGCGGCAGTTCGGCATCGGCTGCTGTGCATCGTGTTTCACGTGAAACGTCGCTCACTGCTGCACGGCATCATCAGTCGCGGCCGCGCCGCGGCCGACCCCCGCGATCGAAAGCCTCTCGGGTCGCTCGGAGAGGGTACGGAGTTGTCCACAGAGGTGGATTTCTCCACAGAAGACCAGGCCTCACTGGTTCATGACCCCGAAGGCATGGGAGGCTCTGTTCATTGCGAGCCTGAAGTCGAGGAGAGTGAATCCTTGCGGTCCGACGCCAATATCGCGGGACCGATGACCGATCCGGTCCCCGGTCCCCGTACCGAGTCGATGGGAGCGGATGTTTCACGTGAAACACCGCCTCCGATGGACGACACTCCGATCGGTCGTGCTGCCCAACTCGCCGTCGAGGCTCTGGGCCGCGCCGGCGAGGGGCTGCCGCGACCCGAGCAGACCCGGGTCATGGTCGTGGCCAACCAGAAGGGCGGTGTGGGCAAGACGACGACGACCGTCAATCTTGCCGCGTCACTCGCCCTGCACGGCGCGAGAGTCCTGGTCGTCGACCTCGACCCGCAGGGCAACGCCTCCACCGCGCTGGGCATCGACCATCACGCCGATGTCCCCTCCATCTACGACGTGCTGGTCGAGAGCCGACCGCTCTCGGAAGTGGTCCAGCCGGTCCCCGATGTCGAGGGCCTGTTCTGTGCGCCCGCCACGATCGATCTCGCCGGTGCGGAGATCGAACTGGTCTCTCTCGTCGCACGCGAGAGCCGTCTCCAGCGGGCGATCACGGCGTATGAGCAGCCGCTGGACTACATCCTCATCGACTGCCCGCCCTCCCTGGGCCTGCTGACCGTCAATGCTCTCGTTGCGGGCCAGGAGGTGCTGATCCCGATCCAGTGCGAGTACTACGCCCTGGAAGGACTGGGACAGCTGCTGCGCAACGTCGACCTGGTACGTGGACATCTCAATCCCACGCTGCATGTGTCGACGATTCTCCTCACCATGTACGACGGGCGGACGCGGCTCGCGTCGCAGGTCGCTGATGAGGTGCGCAGTCACTTCGGCGAGGAGGTGCTGCGGACGAGCATTCCTCGCTCGGTCCGTATCTCCGAGGCCCCGAGCTACGGGCAGACGGTACTGACCTACGATCCAGGATCAAGTGGAGCCCTCTCCTATCTGGAGGCGGCCCGTGAGATCGCGCTGAAGGGCGTGGGCGTCAACTACGACGCGACCCACGCTCACCTCGGCGCCCAGAATGATCCGAGCATGGTGGAGGGGATCCAGTGAGTGAGCGACGGAGGGGGTTGGGCCGTGGTCTGGGCGCACTGATCCCCAACGCCCCGACCGAGAAGTCGGTTGCCTCGGCGGCGTTGGGTACCGCGGCCTCCGCGTCCCCCGGGACGATGCCGCTGCTGCCGAGCGAGCGCGGAGTGGCCGCGGCGAAGGTGGCCACGCTGCCGCATGTTTCACGTGAAACAGAAGAGCCGATCGCACCGCCGGGCGCGGAGGGACTCCGGCCGCCCATGGGGGCGCACTTCGCGGAGGTTCCCCTCGACGCCATCACGCCGAACCCGAAGCAGCCGCGCAAGGACTTTGACGACGACGCACTGGCTGAGCTCGTCACTTCCATCAGGGAGGTCGGCCTCCTCCAGCCGGTTGTCGTACGGCCGACGGAGCCCGGGCGCTATGAGCTCATCATGGGTGAGCGCCGCTTCCGTGCCTGCCGCGAGCTGGAGCTGGACGCCATCCCGGCGATCGTGCGGGCGACGGAGGACGAGAAGCTCCTCCTGGACGCACTCCTGGAAAACCTGCACCGCGCTCAGCTGAACCCCCTGGAGGAGGCGTTCGCCTACGACCAGCTGCTGAAGGACTTCAACTGCACGCACGACCAGCTGGCTGACCGCATCGGTCGCTCCCGCCCGCAGGTGTCCAACACGCTGCGTCTGCTGAAACTCTCCCCGAAGGTGCAGAACCGGGTGGCGGCGGGCGTGCTCTCCGCGGGGCATGCGCGAGCCTTGCTGTCCGTGGACGACCCGGAGGAGCAGGACCGGCTGGCGCATCGCATCGTGGCCGAAGGGCTCTCGGTGCGGTCGGTCGAGGAGATCGTGACCCTGATGGGTTCACGGCCGCAGAAGCCGCAGCGGGCCAAGGGCCCGAGGGCCGGCTCTCTGGTGTCCCCGGCGCTCTCTGACCTGGCGACGCGGCTCTCGGACCGCTTTGAGACGCGTGTGAAGGTCGACCTGGGACAGAAGAAGGGCAAGATCACCGTCGAGTTCGCTTCCATGGAGGACCTTGAGCGGATCCTCGGTAGTCTCGCCCCCGGTGAAGGCCCGGTTCTGCAGAAGGGGCTTCTGGAGGGGGAGGACGAGGACGGGGACGTCGAGCCCTGATGTCCGGGTCCTGATGTTCTGGTAGACGGAGCGCTCAAGAGCGCTTCGACAGCCTCAAGGGCGGCCCGTGTCCGGTGCATACCGGAACACGGCCCGCCCTTTGCTTTGCCTCGGTGTCGGGGCCACCGCATCGTGGATACGATGCGATCGAGATGGCGTTGTCACCTGGCAGTACCTCTGAGAGGAAGGCAGGGGCCATGCGAACGATGAGCCGTACCGAACTGGTGAGCGCGGGCTTGGGGCTGGGCGCGGTCGGTGGGTTCATCGGCAGCCTGCTCAGGGAACGGAGCGCTCTGACAGCCGCCCGCGACGCGGCAGGGGAAGGAAGCGAGGAACAGCCTTCATGGGGCGCCGGCTCGTACCGCTCACGCTGGACAACCTTCAGGACCTTCCCCAACGCTGTCGCTCGTGCGTCTTCTGGGAACTGGACCCCGTCAGTGGCGAGGCCGCGGTAAAGGCTGGCACGCCGGTCCTGGAGAAGGAATCCTGGATCTCCGCCGTTCTGCTGGACTGGGGCTCCTGCGGCCGGGTGGTCTACGTCGATGACGTCCCTGTGGGCTTCGTTCTCTACGCTCCACCCGCGTATGTACCGCGCTCGGCGGCTTTCCCCACCAGTCCGGTCTCCCCCGACGCGGTCCAGATGATGACGGCGTTCGTGATGCCGGGGTACCAGGGCCAGGGTCTGGGCCGGGTGATGGTTCAGACGGTCGCCAAGGACCTCCTGCGCCGTGGCTTCAAAGCGATCGAGGCGTTCGGGGACGCCCGCTGGGAGGAGCCTGCCTGTGTCCTGCCGGCGGACCATCTCCTGGCGGTGGGTTTCAAGACGGTCCGGCCGCATGCCCGGCATCCGCGACTGCGGCTGGATCTGCGGTCCACGCTGTCCTGGAAGGAAGACGTGGAGATGGCGCTGGACCGCCTGCTCGGCGCCGTTCAGAAGGAACCGGCGTTGCGTCCGCTGTAAGGACGGCACCAGGGAGGGCAGTAATCCAAATGGGCCGACCCGTTCGGGTCGGCCCATTCGTGTTTCACGTGAAACGTCAGTCGTCGATCGTCAGTCGGCGATGAAGTCCTCGAGGTCGCGGACGATCGCGGCCTTCGGCTTCGCACCGACGATGGTCTTGGCGACCTCGCCGCCCTGGTAGACGTTCAGGGTCGGGATGGACATGACGCCGTACTTGGCAGCCGTACCCGGGTTCTCGTCGATGTTCAGCTTGACGATCTCGATCTTGTCGCCGTACTCGGCGGCAATCGCTTCGAGGGACGGCGCGATCTGGCGGCACGGACCGCACCAGGCGGCCCAGAAGTCCACCAGGACGGGCTTGTCGTTCTTGAGGACGTCCTGCTCGAAGGAGTCGTCGGTCACATGCTTCAGGGTGCCGGCCACGGCGGGCTCCTTAACTGGTTGGTGCGGGGGATGGGGTGGTCAGACGGCGGTCTTCTCGGGCTCCGCCTTGTCCTCGTCGCTGAGGGCGGCGAGGTAGCGCTCGGCGTCGAGAGCAGCGGAACAGCCGGTGCCCGCGGCGGTGATCGCCTGTCGGTAGGTGTGGTCAACCACGTCACCGGCCCCGAAGACACCCGTCAGGTTGGTGCGGGTCGAGGGCGCGTCGACCTTCAGATAGCCCTCCGGGTCCAGGTCGAGCTGGCCCTTGAAGAGCTCGGTGCGCGGGTCGTGGCCGATCGCGATGAACAGGCCGGTCACCGGAAGATCAGAGAGTTCGCCGGTCTTGACGTTGCGCAGCTTCAGACCCGCCAGCTTCTGCTCGCCCTGGACCTCGGCGACCTCGCTGTCCCAGACGAACGTGATCTTCGGGTCGGCGAAGGCACGCTCCTGCATCGCCTTGGAGGCGCGCAGGGTGTCCCGGCGGTGGACGATCGTCACGGACTTCGCGAAGCGGGAGAGGAACGTGGCCTCCTCCATCGCGGTGTCACCGCCGCCGATCACGGCGATGTCCTGGTCCTTGAAGAAGAAGCCGTCACAGGTCGCGCACCAGGAGACACCGCGACCCGACAGTGCGTCCTCGTTCGGCAGGCCGAGCTTGCGGTGCTGAGAACCGGTGGTGACGATGACGGCCTTGGCCCGGTGGACCGTTCCCGCTGTGTCGGTGACGGTCTTGATCTCACCGCTGAGGTCGACGGCCACGACGTCGTCCGGGATCAGCTCGGCACCGAAGCGCTCCGCCTGGGCCCGCATGTTGTCCATGAGCTCGGGGCCCATGATGCCGTCCTGGAAGCCGGGGAAGTTCTCCACCTCGGTGGTGTTCATCAGCGCTCCGCCCGCGGTGACGGCACCCTCGAACACCAGCGGCTTCAGTGACGCTCGCGCGGTGTAGAGCGCCGCCGTGTAGCCGGCGGGCCCGGAGCCGATGATGATCACGTTTCGGACGTCGCTCACGGCTTCATTCCTCGTCTCTGGACTGCGTCTTCAGGGCCGGGTGGAGCTGCACTCGGAACTCTCACCCCACCTAACGGATCCTACGGGGCGCGCATTCCCGCTGTGCCCGGGCACACGGCGCCAGGACCGGGCCACGTGGCGAGGTGGAACGTCCGAGCGCTACGGACGTGCGTAGGAGTGCTTCAGAAGGATCTTGGCCTTGCCGACCGCGGGCTGATCCACACACGTCGCCTCGACGAGGTAGGCGGTGACCCGGGTGTCGTGGGCGACGTCGGGCAGTACCACCAGCAGTGCTTCCTTGCCCTGGTAGACACCCGGCTCCGTGGCGATCGCCGCGTCGTCGCGGCCGATCCCCTTCTGGATGCACTCGGGAACGGTCGGCTGCTTGAAGACATGGTTCTCGGTGGTCTCGCCACCGTTCTCGGACTCCATGCCGAAGCTGCGCGGTGTACGGGACCCGTTCTGGGTGCCCCCGTCCGCGATGAGGCTGGTGACCTTGTCCTTGAGCCGGCCCTCGGAGAAGGTGTCCGCGACTGCGGTCTGCTGCTCATGGGCGGTGTTGCCGGAAGGGTTCTCCCCGGTGAGGGAGGACACGACGACCGAGCCGATTCCGATGGCGGCAGCGGCGGCCACGGCACCGAGTACAGCGATCCGTCGCCGCCCGCCCCGGCGGCGGTCCTTGCGGCCGGGGCCGGTGGAGGAAGAGCGGGCGTGCCCGGCGGGTCGGTCGACCGGTGCCGATGTTTCACGTGAAACACGCGCACCGTCGGGGACGTCCGGCGGAGTCTCGGCTGCCAGGGCGGCGTCGATGCGGGCGGCCACGTCATCCGGCATGCGGTCGGGGGACGGCAGGGTGCCGAGCAAACCCTGAATCTCCTCCAGCGAGGCGTAGACGTCCGCGCAGAGTGCGCAGTTCTCCAGGTGCTGTCGTACGTCGGCGGTCTGTGCGGTCGGCAGGATGCCTTCGGCGAGGTCGGCGATCTCCGCGACGTCAGGGTGCCCGGTCATGTCTGTCGTCGACGACGTCATGCTCGTCCACCTCCGCCCTTCACTGCGGTTGAATCGCTCGGCCCTGCGTCCGACGGCGTTGCTTCCGACGGTCCTGCTGCCGGTGGGACGGATGCCCCCTGCGTCCGGTTCCGTTCCGAGCCGCGCTTCCCGCCCTCGCCGCTGCCGTCCGGGCGCAGGTGGGTGAGCAGTGGCAGCAGCCGGGCTCTGCCCCGGGCGCATCGGCTCTTGATCGTTCCGGCCGGTACGGCGAGGACACGTGCGGCCTCCGCGACGGGGTAGCCCTGCATGTCGACGAGCACGAGAGCGGCCCGCTGGTCGACCGGCAGGGTGTCCAGGGCCTCCAGTAGCTGGCGGTGCAGATCATTGCGTTCGGCGGGAGCGGAGGCCGACTCGTGCGGCTCCAGAAGCTGCTCCAGGCGCTCGGTGTCATCGACGGGCGCGGTCTTCCGGGAGGCGGCCTTGCGGGCTCGGTCCAGACAGGCGTTCACCGTGATCCGGTGCAGCCAGGTCGTGACGGCCGCCTGTCCGCGGAAGGTGTGCGCGGCCCGGTAGGCGGAGACGAGCGCGTCCTGGACGGCGTCAGCGGCCTCCTCGCGATCCCCCAGTGTCCGCAGGGCCACGGCCCAGAGACGGTCGCGGTGACGCCGCACGAGCTCACCGAAGGCGTCGGGGTCGCCCTCGACGTGGCGGGCGAGGAGGGCTTGATCGCCGATGCCGTCGTATGCGGTGTCATCTGCCATCGGCCTCCTCCCCCTTTCCTCGGCGGACCCTCAGCCCTTGAAGGTCACGTCGGTGATCGCCTGCTTGTAGCCGGCACCGCTGTAGCCGTCGGACGGCGCGTTCGGGACGTCGGTCATCCACAGCAGGACGTACCGCGTCTTGACGGGCTTCGACGCCTTCGCCGTGAGCGAGGAGCCGGTCGTGGTGGCACTGGCGATCTCCGTCATGCCGTCGACTCCGGTCGAGGGCGACAGCGAATCGGTGGCATAGAAGTGCACGGTCGTGTGATCACCTGTGTACCGGAGCCCTATCGACGCCGTCGAGACGTCCTGCGGCGAGCCGAGGTCGTAGACGATGCCGACTCCGGGCTTGTACGGCGCGAGCTTCGGCCCTTCGTTGTACTTCTTCGTGCGCCAGAAGGTGGAGGCGTCGGCGTCGTAGGTGTTGGTCACGTCCTGCGGCGCCTGGGCGCTGCCGCTGGCGACGTACTCCTGGGCTCCCTGGACGCTGATCGGCTTGACCGGACTGGTCTGCTCGCTGTTCTTGTCGCCGCCGTCCACCGTCTGGGTCTGGTTCGGGTCGTCGGCCTTGCCGCCCCGTTCCATGAGGGCGTCCGCGAGCTGCCAGCTGCCGAGGCCGAGTGCGGCGATCAGCAGGGCCGACACGCTCCACTTGAGAGCCTTGCCGGTACGGCTCTGCAGTGGGGGCGGCGGCGTCGGCACGGGCTGGGTGACACCGGGGTGCGGTGCCGGACGGCCGTAGGGGCCCTGCTGGTAGGCCGTGCGCTGGTACTGGGGCGGGGCGGTGTACGCCGGCTCCGGCGGGCGGATCCGCGGCATCTCGCCGATCGCCTTCACCAGTTCCTCCGGCGTGGTGCACGGGGACTCGTGACGGGAAGCGGTGGCGCCGTCGTTGGCGAGCGCCCGCATCGCCAGTTCGGACAGGCCGCGGTGGACACCGGCCCGCACCTGGTCCGGCGGGATCAGCCCGATGTCCTTGGGCAGACCCGCCAGACCGTACGCGTCGCTCTCGTACGGCCAGCGCTGGGTGAGGGTGGCATACAGCAGGGCGCCGATGGCCTCGGTGTCGGTGCGCTGCGGAGTGTCGGAACTGATGCCGCGCAGTGCGGCGTTGACGGCGAGTCCGCGGATCCGCCACTGGCCCGTCGACGTACGCAGCACCGCATTGGGGTTCAGGCGCAGATGGGCGAGGCCCTCGCGGTGGGCGGCCGCCATGGCCGACGCCACCTGACTGACCATCTGGTAGGCGTCGTACACCTCCAGCGGCCCGGAGGCGAGGAGCGCGGTCAGCTCGGTGGCATCGGGGAGCCACTCGTGCACGACGTAGACGAGGTCGTTGTCCTCGACGGCGTCCAGTACCTGGACGAAGCGGGGGTCGCCGAGCAGGGCGGACGAGCGTGCCGCCGCCAGTACGGACCGGGCTCGCGCGTGGTCCGCCGGGAGGAGGTGGACTCCGACGGCGCGGCGCAGCTTCTCGTCGACGGCCCGCCAGCTGCTGAAGCCGTCCAGACGGGTGACGCACTCTTCGAGGCGGTAGCGTCTGGCGAGCTTGTGCCCGCTGTGCAGTTCGGGAGGCGAGGCCTTGGCGGATTCCTCGCTCGTGGGGTTCCCCTGTGCCTCGTCGCTGTCCGTGTCCCGCTCCCGGTTGTTGGCCACCCCGTCGGCCGTGGACTGGTCCGCCTGTGCGGTCAGCGGCTCATCGCCGCTGTTGTCTGCCACGTCGACGGCAGCTGTGCTCCGTTCCGCCACCGTCGTTCCTGCCTCCCCATTCCGTGCGCGTCGGCCGACTCCCGATCCGCGCGTCCGACGCCGAACCCAATTGTGCCCACAGTCCGCCGCTATGCACGACACACGGCGGCGGACGATGGTTGTGCGCCTACCCCGGCCCTCAGCGTCCCAGGCGTCCGCGCACCATGCCGACCAGAGAGTTGACTTCCTCGATGCGCATGCGGCGGGCGGCGACGAAGAAGACACCGAACAGGAGCACTCCGCCGGCCAGCAGCGCGGCGAACGAACCCACGACGCCCTGGCCGAGCTCGCGGCTGATCGCGTAGCAGGCGGCGCCACTGAGCAGGGCGGCCGGGACGGAGGCGATGCACAGCCGGGCGTAGGTCCGCAGCACCCGGGCGCCGTCCAAGTCCCCGCCGAGCCTCTTGCGCAGCCTGCGCCAGGCGATACCCACGCCGATCACGTAGGCCAGGCCGTAGCTGGCCGCCATGCCGACGACGGCCCAGCGGGAGGGCAGCAGGAGGTAACACAGGCCCGAGGCGGCGGCGTTGACCACGGCCACGATGACGGTGTTGTAGAAGGGCGTCCGGGTGTCCTCGTAGGCGTAGAAGGCGCGCAGGACGACGTACTGCACGGAGTACGGGATGAGACCGAGGCCGAAGGCCATCAGCATGTAGCCCATGTTGGTGGCTTCGCTGGTGCCCGAGGATCCGAACATGAGCGTGCACATCGGGATGCCGAGCGCGACGAAACCGAAGGAGACGGGAACGATCGCCACGGCTGTCGTGCGCAGGCCCTGGGAGATGTCGTCCCGGACCGCTCCCCCGTCCTCCTCGGATGCCGAGCGGGAGATGCGGGGCAGCAGGGCGGCCATCAGCGAGACGGTGATGATGGCCTGCGGCAGTCCCCAGATCAGCTGTGCGTTGGCGTAGGCCGCGAAACCGGTGCCGTCGACGGGCGATGCCTTGCCCGCCGCGGTGGAGAGCTGGATGACGATCATGGCGCCCGCTTGGTTGGCCAGAACGAACAGGACCGTCCACTTGGCGAGGGTGACGGCCTTGCCAAGCCCGTGCCCCCTCCAGTCGAACCGCGGCCGGAGCCGGAAACCCGTCTCCCGCAGGTACGGGATCATGGCCAGGGACTGCACGATGAGCCCGAGCAGCACCCCGATGCCGAGCAGACGCTCGCCCTCCGGCGGGATGCTCGTCACCTTCATCCCCGAGCTTTCCGCGGTGCCGTAGACCCAGATGAACATCCCGAGGGTCACGATGATGACGATGTTGTTCAGGACCGGGGTCCACATCATCGCGCCGAACCTGCCGCGGGCGTTGAGGACCTGCCCCATCACCACGTGCAGCCCCATGAAGAAGATGGACGGCAGGAAGTAGCGGACGAAGGTGATGCCGACCTCGTTGGCGGCCGGGTCACTGGCGACGGGGTTGGACAGGAGCCGGATCAGCAGGGGTGCGGCGAAGACCGTGATCACCGTCAGCGCGCCGAGCGCCACCATGACGAGGGTCAGGAGGCGGTTGGCGTAGGCCTCGCCACCGTCGTCGTCGTCCTTCATGGCCCGGACGAGCTGGGGAACGAAGACCGAGTTGAGGCCGCCGCCAACGGTGAGGATGTAGATCATCGTGGGCAGCTGGTAGGCGACCTGGAACGTGTCGCCCAGCAGGCCGACACCCAGCGCCGACACGATCAGCGCCGACCGGACGAACCCGGTCAGCCGCGACACCATCGTGCCCGCCGCCATCACGGCGCTCGACTTCAGCAGGCCCCCCGCGCGCCCGCCCTTCTTGGGCGCGGCCGGGGCGGCCGCAGGGGCGGGCTCGGGCTCCTGAAGGGGTGCCTCGGCTGCCTCGGGCGTGGGTGCCACCGCGTACTGGCCGGGCGCGGGCGCCGCGTGCTGTCCGTGCGCCGCGGGGCTCCCGTACTGTCCCTGCGCCGCGGCGGGACCGCCGTACTGTCCGTGCGCCGGAGCGTTCCCGTACGGGCCGGGCCCCTGCTGCCCGCCGTACGGTCCCGGGGTCGGCGTCGTGCCGTACTGCCCTGGCCCCGCCGCACCGCCGTACGGCCCCGGCTCCGGGGCCGGGGTGGGCACGGCCGCCTGGTCGTCGTACGAGGGGTGGCCGCCGCCCTGCTGCTGATCGCGGAAGAGGTGCGCGAAGGCGTCCGGCTCGTGACGCTGGTCACCGGCCTGGCCGACCAGGTCGTCGACGCCCACGAACTGGGTGGTCCGAGGGTCGTCGCCGTACGGCAGGTACTGCGTCGGCCCCTCCGGTTCGGGGGCCGGGGTCGGGGCCCAGACACGGGGGTCGGGGGCGTAGGGCGACTGGGAGGGCTGGGAGTACAGCGGCTGCGGCGGCGGGTAGGTGCCCGGGGGCGGAGGGGGGTGCGCGGCGCGGTCGTAGAGCGCCTCGGAGACCGGGTCCTGGGCGGAGAGGTCCTGCGCCCGGTAGGGGTCCTGGTCGTAGGCGTCCTGGAGGTACATGTCCGGCTGCTGCGGCGGCGTCTGTCCGGGGTCCGGCGGCGGGCCCTGGGGGTGACCCGAGCCGTCCACGGCCTGACCGCGGTCACCGTCGTACGGCGCGTTCATGGTTACCCCACCTCATCGTCCCGGGCCGACCGGCCACGACATCCTCAACGGTCCACTCTCTCACCCGTGCCGGACGGGTCGGTGCTTTCCGCTGCGGTGTCCGGTGTCGGGTCACTCGGCTGCTCCGGGTCGCCTGCCGGGGCCGGTGCCGCGGATTCCTCCGTGAGACGTCCTTCGTGGCCCTCCGGGTTCTCCGGGCCGTTCTCGGAGTTCTCCGACGCCTCCGGCTCCTCGGAGTCGCCCTCCTCACTCTTCTCGTCCCTCTCGGCGGCGCGGGCCGCGGCACGCTTGCGCTGCGTGTACATCCGGAACCCGGCGAGGACGAGCAGCAGGACGCCGCCGCCGATGACGAGCATCACGGTGGCCGTGATCTCGGTGACCTTCACGTCGAAGGTCACCGCCTCGCCGTACGGCCGCCCGTCCTTCGTGTACAGCTGGGCGATCACCGTCGCCCGGCCGTTGGCCTTGGCCGACGTGGTGAACTTCACCGACTGGCTGTGGCCGCCGGAGACCGAGATCGGCTGCTCCTCGTAGTCCGCGCCGTCGATCTCGAGGCGCGTCGGATTCGTCGAGGTGAGCCGCAGGACCAAGGGGCCGACGTCCTGCACGAGGTTGTTCTGCACCGTGACCGGGATCGTGGCGCTGCGGCCGGAGAGCTTCGTCTCCGACTTGTCGATCAGCCTGACCCGGCCTGCCAGCCCGTCGAGGTACGACTTCACCCCGGCGCGGAACGACTTCGCCTCGGCGGCCCGGCCGCGCCAGGACACGGACATCTCCCGGTTGAGGGCCCGTCCGAAGGGGGTCACCACCCGGGACGGGTCCGAGAGCACGACCTTGAAGCTGTCCAGCGCGTCCTGCGTCCGCGCGCTCTCCACGAAGGCCGACCGGGGCAGCTCCTTCTTGCGCAGCGCCGACGGGTAGGAGGAGGTCCCCGGAACCGCGGTGGTGGCGTCCGGGTCAGGCTTGGCCGCGGAGGCCGCCGCCAGCTTCTGGGACTGGGACCAGGTGCCGCTCTGGAGGGCCCGCAGCGCCTCGGCCATCGCGCGGGCCTGGCTGCCGGAGGGCATGCGCTGCGGGGCGACGACGACGCTGCGCTGCTTGTCGGTCTGGAGCCCCAGGCCGAGGCTCTGGGCGAGGAAGCGCTGCACGGCGAGCGTGGAGGCGGACGCGCTCGTCAGGTCGCCCTCGAAGGCCGTGGACATCCGGGCGTCCGCGACGACGGCCGTGGTGCCGCCGCCGATGGGGCGGGCGGCGGACGGTGTGTAGGACAGGCCGTTGGCCTCCTGGAGGCTGTCGCTGCGCGCGATCACCTTGTCGGCACCCGCCGAGGTGGCGACCTTGACGATCGACCGGTCGACGGCGCCGTCCACGGGCCAGGCGAAGTCGGTGCTGGGCTTCACATGGAGGATCGGCTCGACCGTGTTGTCGACGACGTCCGTCGCGTCCTTGAGCTGACTCAGCGAGCCGGTGACGTCCGTGCCGTTGTGGGCCAGGGACGCCAGGTCGGGGTCGGCGAAGGGGAGGGCGACGACCTCCTTGTCGGCCACGGCGTCCTGCAGGTCGGCAAGCCACTGCTTGGCGACCGTCTGGTGGGTGCCGGCGGTGGTCTTGTCGCCGTTCCGGACGCGGTAGCTGCCCGTCATCGCGTCGACGGACGCCAGCAGGTCCGGGTCGACCACCCAGGTGATGTCGAGGTCCTTGCCCAGCGTCACCATCTGGTTCAGACGGCCGCCGGGGGAGATCTCCTTCGCCAGGTCGTTGTTGAGGAAGACCGGGGTCTGCTCCTCGTTCGGTCCCGTTTCGGCGGCCATGTGTGTCGTCGAGACGAGCGGCCACAGCGCCGTGGTCTTGGTCCTGGTGTCGGCCTCGTCGGGCTGCCACGGCAGGAAGGTCCGCTGGATGCCGAGGATCTGCTCCCACGGCTGCGCGGAGGTCTCACCGGACAGCGAGACGGCGAATTCGTAGACACCGTCGTTGCCGAGATTCAGGTCGTCGACCGGTACGGAGATGTTGAAGTGTTCGGCGACACCGGGGGTGAGCTCGGAGAACTTCTCGGTGTACTTGTTGTCGATCTCCGGGGAGATGGACCCCTGGAGGTTGTCGCTGTTCTTGGCGATCGCGTCGACCGAGGAGCGGGTGTCGACCGGCGGGCCCACGCGCAGGCCCACATGGGCGTCGGTGACGGTCCGCTTGCCGTGGTTGGTCACGGTGCCCGACACGGTGACCGTGTCCCCGTCCGTGGGCGCGGAGGGGGTGAGCGAGTCGACGGCCACGGCCACCGAGCCCGACTCGGAGTCGGCCAGGGCGGCTGTCGCCTCCTCGGCGTGCGCCGAGCCGGCGGCGGGCAGCTGGACCAGGCCGGCCAGCAGCGGCGCCCCGGCGAGCAGTGCCGTGGTGCGCCGCAGCCACCGGCGGGCAGGTGAGGCACTGGTCCCCTGGAAGTCTGCCGCCTCGGCCACGCGCTCGCCCGTCCCTCGTCGTGATCAGTGGTCGTCGGAATGTGCGTCCACGCATGGTAACGATGTGCGGCGAGGGGAAGTGCCGCGGAGTACGCCACAAGATCCGCGGCGGGGCCGGGCTTCCCGCTATGTGCGCCTATAAAGGGAGCGGTACGGAAGCGGGGGATTCGTTGCGCGCTTTATGGGGGCGGCTGTCTCCGCGCGGGCCACGTACCCTGTCCTGTTGTGCCGAACGCCAACGAAGTCAGCCCCAGCGCCCTGAGCCAGGAGCAGCACCGCACGGTGAGTGAGCCGCTGCGGATCTCCCCTGTCGCCGACGATCTCGCCCGCCGCTTCCAGGAGGCCGGGTTCTCGCTCGCCCTGGTCGGCGGTTCGGTCCGGGACGCCTTGCTCGGGCGGCTCGGCAACGACCTGGACTTCACGACCGACGCCCGCCCCCAGGACGTACTGAAGATCATGCGTCCCTGGGCGGACGCGGTCTGGGAGGTCGGGATCGCCTTCGGCACGGTCGGGGGACAGAAGGACGGCTGGCAGATCGAGGTGACCACCTACCGGTCGGAGGCGTACGACCGGACCTCGCGGAAGCCCGAGGTGTCCTACGGCGACTCCATCGAGGAGGACCTCGTCCGGCGTGACTTCACGGTGAACGCGATGGCCGTCGCGCTCCCGGAGAAGGCGTTCATCGACCCGTACGGCGGCCTCGACGACCTCGCGTCCCGCGTCCTGCGTACTCCCGGGACCCCCGAGGACTCGTTCTCGGACGACCCGCTCCGGATGATGCGGGCCGCGCGCTTCGCCGCGCAGCTCGACTTCGAGGTGGCGCCGGAGGTCGTCAAGGCCATGCACGACATGGCCGAGCGCATCGACATCGTCTCCGCCGAGCGGGTCCGTGAGGAGCTGAACAAGCTCATCCTCTCCTCCCACCCGCGCAAGGGCCTGAGCCTGCTGGTGGAGACGGGCCTCGCCGCGCGGATCCTGCCCGAGCTGCCGGCCCTGCGTCTGGAGCGTGACGAGCACCACCGGCACAAGGACGTCTACGACCACACACTCATCGTCCTGGAGCAGGCGATGGCCCTGGAGAGCGAGGGGCCCGACCTGACCCTCCGCCTGGCCGCCCTGCTGCACGACATCGGCAAGCCGCGCACTCGCCGCTTCGAGAAGGACGGCAGGGTTTCGTTCCACCACCACGAGGTGGTCGGGGCGAAGATGACGAAGAAGCGCATGATCGCGCTCAAGTACTCCAACGAGCTGGTGAAGGACGTCTCACGCCTGGTCGAGCTGCATCTGCGCTTCCACGGCTACGGCACGGGTGAGTGGACGGACTCCGCGGTCCGCCGCTATGTCCGGGACGCGGGACCGCTGCTCGACCGTCTCCACAAGCTGACGCGGTCGGACTGCACGACGCGCAACAAGCGCAAGGCTGCGGCCCTCTCCCGTGCGTACGACGGTCTGGAGGAACGGATCGCGCAGCTTCAGCAGCAGGAGGAGCTGGACTCGATCCGCCCTGACCTGGACGGCAACCAGATCATGGAGATCCTCGGCATCCGCCCTGGACCAGCCGTCGGGCAGGCGTACAAGCACCTGCTGGAGCTTCGTCTGGAGAACGGGCCGATGACGCATGACGCGGCGGTGGCGGCGCTGAAGGAATGGTGGGCCGATCAGGAGTCGTGACCCGGAGGTGACGGACAGACGAAGGGGCGATGTTTCACGTGAAACATCGCCCCTTCGTGATGGGAGACCGTGCCCTACTTGTCCTTCAGGCAGAGCAGGAAGTCGCTGCCGCTGCCACTTTCGGTGTACGAGTACTGGAAGTCTTTGGCCGCTTCCGAGCACTTGCTCTCAGCAGTGAGGGCCGAGAAGGATCCTTCAATCTTGGCCAGCACCACGTACTTGGCCTTCGCGTCCCCGCAGTCCACGACCTCAAGGTCCGGATTGGTGTCGCTGGTGCTGCCGCGCTGCATGCAATCGCCAACCGCGGCCGTGTCGGCGTCGTCCCGACTGGCGATGTAGCCGCCGACCGCGACACCCACGACGACCACCGCGATGACGATGTTCTTGATCGTCTTGAAGCTCGGCTTGCGGCGGGCCGGCTGCGGCGGCACGGGGGCGTACGGCGCACCCTGCTGCGGAAAGCCGGGCTGACCGGGCTGGCCGGCCTGCTGCGGGAAGCCCGGCTGCTGCCCCTGGGCGTAGGGGTTCTGCCCCTGAGGCTGCTGCGGAGCCTGCGGCGGGTTCTGCGCGAACGGGTTGCCCTGAGGCGGCGGCTGGGTGGTCACTGGGGGTCCCCCTGAAATAGGTGCGTGTCGCGGACATGCCGCGAGATAAGACGCACGTAAGCTACCGGGTCCCACTGACAACTCTGTAGTCCGGTGAGGCTCTGTGTCACTGATGTGACACTCGTCGGCTCTCAAACCGGGCCATAGCTGCCGAAACCACTCCGTAGATCACGGAGACCGTCATGACCAGCGGTACCGACCGGCCGTCGGGCGGCAGCATGAGGGCGGCCACCCCGGCCGCGCCGACGAAGGCCACGTTGAACAGCACGTCGTAGACGGAGAAGATCCGTCCGCGGAAGGTGTCGTCGACCGAGGACTGCACGACCGTGTCGGTCGCGATCTTCGCTCCCTGTGTGGTCAGACCCAGCACGAACGCGGCGGCGAGCAGGGGCGCCGTGGCGAACGGCAGGCCCAGCGCCGGTACCAGCACGGTGGCGACCGTCGCGCACGCGGCCATCCAGAGACCGGGCCCCAGCCGTCCCGCCGCCCAGGGGGTGACCACCGCAGCCGCGAAGAAGCCCGCTCCGGACACCCCCAGCGCCAGCCCCAGCAGGGCGAGCCCCTCCTCCGTCTCCGAGGTCAGGGAGTACCGGCACAGCATCAGCAGCATGACCAGCAGGGCGCCGTAGCAGAACCGCATCAGCGTCATGCCCGCGAGCGCCCAGCCCGCCTCCCGGCGGGCGGGTGCGGCGAGGTGACGCACGCCCGCCACCAGGTCGCGGGCCGTGCCGGTGAGCGCCGAGGTCAGCCTGGGCGGTACGCGTGCCGGGTCGGGACCCAGCAGGTCCACGGCGATCCGCAGCGACGCCAGTGCTCCGCACAGGTAGAGGACGGCGCCGAGCAGCACCACGGCGGCGTCGGAGTCCGAGACCACGAGGCGCACGACGAAGGCGAGGCCGCCGCCCGCGGTGGCGGCCAGGGTGCCGGCCGTCGGGGAGAGCGAGTTGGCGATCACCAGGCGTTCGGCGTCGACCACCCGGGGCAGCGCGGCGGACAGGCCCGCGAGGACGAAGCGGTTGACGGCCGTGACGCAGAGGGCCGAGACGTAGAAGAGCCAGTCGGGGACGGAGGCGATCATCAGCACCGCGGTCACCGAGGCCAGCACGGCGCGCAGCAGGTTGCCGTAGAGGAAGACCTGGCGGCGGCGCCAGCGGTCGAGGAGGACCCCGGCGAAGGGACCCACCAGGGAGTACGGAAGCAGCAGCACCGCCATCGCGGAGGCGATCGCGGCGGGCGAGGTCTGTTTCTCCGGGGAGAAGACGACGTAGGTGGCGAGCGCGACCTGGTAGACACCGTCGGCTCCCTGGGAGAGCAGACGAACGGCGAGCAGGCGCCGAAACCCCTTCAGACGCAGCAGGACGCGCAGGTCACGGACGACGGCCATGGGGCACAGCCTCACATACGGGAAAGGTCCCCGGGTCATGCGACCCGGGGACCCTCGGCAGACCGGGGTCAGCGACTGCTCAGCGCTCGACCTCGCCCGCGATGAACTTCTCGACGTTGGCGCGGGCCTCGTCGTCGAAGTACTGGACCGGCGGGGACTTCATGAAGTAGCTCGACGCCGACAGGATCGGGCCGCCGATGCCGCGGTCCTTGGCGATCTTCGCGGCGCGCAGGGCGTCGATGATGACACCGGCCGAGTTCGGGGAGTCCCAGACCTCGAGCTTGTACTCCAGGTTCAGCGGTACGTCACCGAAGGCGCGGCCCTCAAGGCGGACGTACGCCCACTTGCGGTCGTCCAGCCAGGCGACGTAGTCGGACGGGCCGATGTGGACGTTGTCCGCACCCAGGTCGCGGTCGGGGATCTGGGAGGTGACCGCCTGCGTCTTGGAGATCTTCTTGGACTCCAGGCGCTCGCGCTCGAGCATGTTCTTGAAGTCCATGTTGCCGCCGACGTTCAGCTGCATCGTGCGGTCCAGGACGACGCCCCGGTCCTCGAACAGCTTCGCCATGACGCGGTGCGTGATGGTGGCGCCCACCTGCGACTTGATGTCGTCGCCGACGATCGGGACGCCGGCCTCGGTGAACTTGTCCGCCCACTCCTTGGTGCCGGCGATGAAGACCGGGAGGGCGTTGACGAAGGCGACCTTGGCGTCGATGGCGCACTGGGCGTAGTACTTCGCCGCGACCTCGGAACCGACGGGCAGGTAGCAGACGAGCACGTCGACCTGCTTGTCCTTGAGGACCTGCACGATGTCGACCGGCGCCTCGGCGGACTCCTCGATGGTCTGGCGGTAGTACTTGCCGAGACCGTCGTGCGTGTGGCCGCGCTGGACCTGGATGCCGGTGTTCGGCACGTCGCAGATCTTGATGGTGTTGTTCTCGGAGGCGCCGATGGCGTCCGCGAGGTCCAGGCCGACCTTCTTGGCGTCCACGTCGAAGGCGGCGACGAACTCGATGTCACTGACGTGGTAGTCGCCGAACTGGACGTGCATCAGGCCGGGGACCTTGGCCGCCGGGTCGGCGTCCTTGTAGTACTCGACGCCCTGCACCAGCGATGCGGCGCAGTTGCCCACACCGACGATGGCTACGCGAACCGAACCCATTCCGGTTGCTCCCTGTGTGTACGAGTGAGGCCCTGACTGGGCGCTCACGTGGCGGTGTCGCCGGGCGTATCCGGCCGGGGGTCGTCCCCCGGCCGGGGCAGGCCGCCCGTCGCTCCAGATGTCGTGTCCTGTTGAGCGGTCTCCTCGGCGGCGGAACCTCTGAGGTCCCGCCCCGCCCGCTCGCTCTCGATGAGCTCGTTCAGCCAGCGCACTTCGCGCTCCACGGACTCCATTCCGTGGCGCTGGAGCTCAAGCGTGTAGTCGTCGAGTCGCTCCCGGGTGCGCGCCAGGGAGGCCCGCATCTTCTCCAGGCGCTCCTCCAGCCGGCTGCGCCGGCCCTCGAGCACGCGCATGCGTACGTCACGCGACGTCTGCCCGAAGAACGCGAAGCGAGCGGCGAAGGTCTCGTCCTCGTAGGCGTCTGGGCCCGTCTGTGAGAGGAGCTGCTCGAAATGATCCTTACCGTCGGCCGTCAACCGGTAGACGATCTTGGCGCGGCGTCCCGTGAGGGAAGCGGCGGCCTCGCCGACGTTCCCCGGTTCCTCGATCAACCAGCCGTTGGCGACCAGCGTCTTGAGGCAGGGGTAGAGCGTCCCGTAGCTGAACGCCCGGAACACACCCAGTGACGTGTTGAGCCGTTTACGCAGCTCGTAGCCGTGCATCGGGGACTCGCGGAGCAGGCCGAGTACGGCGAACTCGAGGATGCCGGATCTCCGGCTCATCGTCGCCTCCTCTCGCCCTTATGCCGCGCTGATGTATCGAGTCGATACATCAGCACGATAGAACGAGCTTCTGCGTGCGACAAGAGGGGAACTGGTGAACGGGATCACATCAGGGTTTCATCGCGAGCAAGTTGCCTGATTTGAGGTGAACTTCGGGCCGCGGGGGTTTTGACGGTGCGTAGTGTGTGCGCCATGCAAACCACCGGGAACCGAGTGACGTCTGGGGGCGTCCCTGTCCCCGGTGCAGTACGGGTGAATGCGGAAGGGGCCGCATCCGTACTTCGGGGGGACCGGAAACCAGCCGCCTTTACCAGGCGCGCAAAGGTGCGCCTGCCCGAGGAGTAGTCGTTCGATGAGCGAGCACCGTCGCAAACCGCCGCAGCCGCAGGGAGGCGGACGTGCCGCGGCCCGACGCGGTCAGTCCGGCTCGTCCTCCGGCCGCCGTGCGGCACCGCGAGGCGCCACAGGGTCTCCGTCCGGCTCGTACGGTCCGGAGAACGAGGAGCGCGCGTACGGGAGCCGAGCCGAGGCCCGGCGCGCGGCACAGCGGAGCGGGGGTGGCCGTCGCAGAGCGGCCGAGCCGGGCCGCGGTGGCCGGCGAGGGGCACCCGGCGGCTCGGCAGGGCCTGGGCGAGGACGCGCCGCGGCGCCCGGCAAGAAGCGGATGATCGACTACCCGCGTCACGACAAGGACGGGTGGCACCGCTGGGTGCCGTCCTGGAGGCTCGTCTCCGGGCTGTGCATCGCCTTCATCGGCTGCCTGGTCGGTGCCGCCGGCCTTGCGTACGCCATGGTGAGCGTCCCGGTCGTCGACGATTCCGCCAAGGCGCAGAACAACGTCTACTACTGGGCCGACAACACCCAGATGGTGGCCACGGGCGGTGACCGCAACCGCCAGAACGTCAATCTCTCGCAGATCCCGAAGGCGATGCGCAACGCCGTCATCTCGCAGGAGAACAAGACGTTCTACACCGACAGCGGCATCGACCCCAAGGGCATCGCCCGCGCCGTGTTCAACATGGCCAAGGGCGGTGAGACGCAGGGTGGCTCCACCATCACCCAGCAGTACGTGAAGAACGCGATGCTCAACGACCAGTCGCAGACGATCTCCCGCAAGGTCAAGGAGATCTTCGTCTCGATCAAGGTCGGTACCGACGTCTCCAAGGACGACATCCTCGAGGGCTACCTGAACTCCGCCTACTACGGCCGCGGCGCCTACGGCGTCCAGGCGGCCGCACGGGCGTACTTCAACGTCGACGCCGTCGACCTCAATCCGGGGCAGTGCGCCTTCCTGTCGGCGGTGCTCAAGGGCGCCACCTACTACGACCCGGCGGGTTCGATCGGGATCGACCCGGCGGCCACGCCCGACGCCAACAAGAAGCGGGCCCTGTCCCAGATGCAGGACACCCTCGACAAGATGGTGGAGTACGGGCATCTGAGCCAGACGGAACGGGCCAAGTACACCGAGCTCCCCACCACGCAGAACCCGCAGTCGAACGCGAATCTGGGCGGTCAGATCGGCTACCTCGTCAGGCTCGCCAAGGCCTCCGTGGTCAGGAGCGGCGAGGTGACGGAGCAGCAGCTGGAGAAGGGCGGCTACTCGATCTACACGACCTTCGAGAAGAAGAAGGTCGACGAGCTCGAGAAGGCGGTCCAGAAGGTCTACAAGGAGAAGATCGACCCCAAGAAACGCCCCAAGACGGACACCGACGTCCAGTTCGGCGGCGCCTCGATCGACACCCAGACCGGGGCCATCAAGGCCATCTACGGCGGTGAGGACGCCACCAAGCACTTCACCAACAACGCGGACGTGACCGGTGCCCAGGTCGGTTCGACGTTCAAGCCGTTCGTGCTCGCGGCCGCGATGAAGTGGGGTGTGCGCGACCCGGACCTCGGTCCGGTCCAGGCCCAGGACGAGCGCACCGTCGTCTCCCCGAAGAGCCTCTACAGCGGCAAGAACGACCTCAAGATCAATAACTATGACGGGTCGATCTGGGAGAACGAGAAGGGCGAGCAGTGGCGTCAGGAGAACGACGGTCAGGACAACGTCGGTAACCCGCCGGACTACAAGATCGACCTCCGTGAGGCGATGCGGGAGTCGGTGAACTCCGCCTTCGTGCAGCTCGGCATGGACGTCGGCCTGGACAAGGTGAAGGAGTCCGCCGTGGACGCGGGGCTCCTGGAGGACAGCCTGGCCGGCTCCGGTTACCCGTCCTTCTCCATCGGTGTCTCGGACCCGAGCGCCATCCGCATGGCGGGCGCGTACGCCACCTTCGCGGACAGCGGCAAGCAGCGCGAGCCGTTCTCCGTCACGAAGGTGACGAGCAAGGACGGCACGATCTACACGCACAAGGTCGAGGAGAAGCAAGCGTTCACGGCGAAGGTCGCGGACAACGTGACGGATGTCCTGAAGACCGTCGTCGAGAAGGGAACGGGCTCCAACGCCCAGCTGCCCGGTCGTGAGGTGGCCGGCAAGACGGGTACCACCGACGGCAACAAGTCTGCTTGGTTCGTCGGCTACACCCCGCAGCTGTCGACCGCGATCAGCATGTACCGCTACCCGGACGACGAGACCATCAAGGACCGCACGTTCCTGGAGATGTTCGGAACCGGTGGCGAGAAGAAGATCCACGGTGCCTCCTTCCCGTCCACGATCTGGCAGGACTACATGTCCGATGCGGTCAAGGGCATGAAGGTGGAGAAGTTCCCGAAGCCGGAGCCCATCGGCGAGGTCATCAACGACACCCCGTCGCCGACCCCCACGCCCTCCCCCTCCCCCTCTGCTTCCGAGACCGAGGAGACCAGCCCGTCGCCGTCGCCGTCGCCCAGTGACACAGGGCCCAGTCCTTCTCCTTCTGCGACCGAGACCTGCGGTGTCTGGGAATGGAACTGCGATGACGGGAGCAACGCCGGCAACGGCAACGGGGGCAATGGCCCAGGCGGCTCGGAGGGAAGCCAATCGCCTTCACCCTCGGCCAGCGAGACGGAGGGAGACGGCGACAGCAACGGAAACAGCCGTGGCAACAGCATCTTGGGCCCGAACGGCTAGCTTGTTCCGGAGTCGCCGATAATGGGTGTTTCACGTGAAACACCCGCAAGTTTCACGTGAAACAGGGGCCGCCGCATCCTTGAGGGTGCGGCGGCCCCGGCGTGTTCCCAGGCGCGTACGGCAGGATGTGCCCCATGCCCAGTGCAGAATCGACGCCAGCGAGCGTGCACGAGCCGGACCGGGTGCGGCCGACCAGGGAGGACACGGTCGCCGCAGCAGGCAGCGAGCTGATCGGCGGTCCGCTGGGCCGACGCGTCCTGCTCGGCACCTCCTGGTGGACCCCCGTGCGGGTGATCGCGCTCGTAGCGATCGGCATGTTCGCCCTAGGACTGGTCCAGAAAGCGCCCTGCTACAACGGTGCGTGGTTCTTCGGAGCCAGTTCCCAGTACACGCACGCGTGCTACTCGGACATCCCGCACCTCTACCAGGGCCGCGGGTTCGTCGACGGACTCGTGCCGTACTTCGACAAGCTCCCCGGCGACATGGAGTACCTGGAGTACCCCGTCCTGACCGGCCTGTTCATGGAGGTCGCGTCCTGGCTCACGCCGGGCAGCGGCACCATCCAGGACCAGGAGCAGTGGTACTGGATGGTCAACGCCGGGATGCTCATGGTCTGTGCGGTTGTGATCGCCATCTGCGTGACCCGCACGCACACGCGGCGCCCCTGGGACGGTCTGCTGGTCGCTCTGGCCCCTGCCTTCGCGCTGACGGCCACCGTCAACTGGGACCTGTTGGCGGTCGCCCTGACGGCCGCCGCCGTCCTCATGTGGTCCCGAGAGCGTCCGCTGGCCTTCGGCGTGCTGCTGGGCCTGGCCACGGCAGCCAAGCTCTATCCCTTCCTGATCCTCGGCCCCCTGCTCGTGCTGTGCTGGCGCGCGGGCAAATGGCGGGCGTTCGGAACAGCGCTGGGAGGTGCGGCCGGCGCCTGGCTCGTGGTGAACCTGCCGGTGATGCTCTACGCCTTCGACGGCTGGTCGAAGTTCTATACGTTCAGTCAGGAACGCGGCGTGGACTTCGGGTCCTTCTGGCTGATCCTGGGGCAGAACTCCGACACCCCGCTCAGCACCGAGACCGTCAACACCCTCGCCACGCTTCTCATGCTGCTGTGCTGCGGCGCCGTCGCGGCACTCACGCTGACCGCGCCCCGGCGGCCGCGGTTCGCCCAGCTCGCCTTCCTGATCGTCGCGGCGTTCATTCTCACCAACAAGGTCTACTCACCGCAGTACGTGCTCTGGTTGGTGCCGCTGGCCGCGCTGGCCCGGCCGAAGTGGCGGGACTTCCTGATCTGGCAGGCGTGCGAGGTGGCGTACTTCCTCGGCATCTGGATGTACTTGGCGTACACGACCAGCGGCGACGCTCACAAGGGTCTGCCGACGGACGGCTACCACTGGGCCATCGGCCTGCACCTGCTGGGAACGCTGTTCTTCTGCGCCATGGTGGTGCGCGACATCCTGATGCCGGACAGGGACCCGGTCCGGCGGACGGGCGACGACGACCCGTCGGGTGGTGTACTGGACGGCGCGGAGGACGTCTTCGTCCTGGGCCCCGCGGCTCGGCCCGAGCAGCCCGTGGCCCACTTCGAAGGGCCGCAGGTGCACTGGGGCAAGGGCCGTCAGCCGAACGGGTCGCTCTGAGTGAACGTGTGAAAGGCCGTACACGAGGATCACGAAGGCGTCGTGTACGGCCTTTTCGCGGGTACGGCCCGCCGGCTAGCGATCGAGGATGCGGTCGAACTGGGTGGTGGTGTGCCGCAGATGGGCCACCAGCTCGTCACCCACCTTGGGTTCCGACGCGTCCGAGGGCACGAACAGGATCGACACCTGCATGTGCGGTGGCTCGGCGAACCAGCGCTGCTTGCCGCTCCAGACGAACGGCGAGAGATTCCGGTTGACCGTGGCGAGGCCGGCCCGGGCGACACCCTTGGCGCGCGGCATGACGCCGTGCAGCGCCTTCGGGGCCTCCAGCCCCACCCCGTGCGACGTACCGCCCGCCACGACCACCAGGAAGCCGTCCGAGGCTGCCTTCTGCTGCCGGTAGCCGAAACGCTCGCCCTTGGTGACACGCGTGACGTCCAGGACCGCACCGCGGTACTCGGTGGCCTCGTGGTCCCCCAGCCACAGCCGGGTGCCGATCCGGGCGCGGAAGCGGGTCTGCGGGAACTGCTGCTGCAGCCGGGCCAGTTCGTCGGCCTTGAGATGGCTGACGAACATGGTGTGCAGCGGCAGCCGGGCCGCCCGCAGCCGGTCCATCCAGCCGATGACCTCCTCGACGGCGTCCGAGCCGTCGGTACGGTCCAGCGGCAGGTGGATGGCGAAGCCCTCCAGCCGGACGTTCTCTATGGCGGCGTGCAACTGCGGCAGGTCCTGCTCGCTGATGCCGTGCCGCTTCATCGAGGACATCACCTCGATGACCACGCGCGCGCCCACCAGGCCGTACACGCCGTCGATGGAGGAGACCGAGCGCACGACCCGGTCGGGCAGCGGTACGGGTTCCTCACCGCGCCGGTACGGCGTCAGGACCAGCAGGTCACCGCCGAAGAAGTCCTTGATGCGAGCGGCCTCGTAGGTGGTGCCGACGGCCAGCACGTCCGAGCCCAGCCGCGTGGCCTCCTCCGCCAGCCGCTCGTGGCCGAATCCGTAGCCGTTGCCCTTGCAGACCGGGACCAGCCCGGGGAACTGCTCCTGCACGTGCTTGTGGTGCGCCCGCCAGCGCGCGGTGTCGACGTAGAGCGTGAGCGCCATGGCCGGACCTGGAACCTTTCTCGTGGCTGTCAGAGGTGCGGATCGGGGATGGGCTGTGCGGTCAGCGGCGCGACATGTAGATGTCGAGCGCCTTGTGGAGCAGCTTGTTCAGCGGGAAGTCCCACTCGCCGAGGTACTCGGCAGCCTGACCGCCCGTACCCACCTTGAACTGGATCAGGCCGAAGAGGTGGTCGCTCTCGTCCAGCGAGTCGGAGATGCCGCGCAGGTCGTAGACGGTGGCGCCCAGCGCGTAGGAGTCCCGGAGCATGGCCCACTGCATGGCGTTCGACGGCCGGACCTCGCGGCCGATGTTGTCGGAGGCGCCGTAGGAGTACCAGACGTGCCCGCCGACGACCAGCATGGTCGCCGCCGACAGGTTCACCCCGTTGTGCCGGGCGAAGTACAGCCGCATGCGGTTGGGGTCCTCGTTGTTGAGGGCCGCCCACATGCGCTGGAAGTACGACAGCGGACGCGGCCGGAAGTGGTCGCGCACGGCCGTGATCTCGTACAGGCGCTGCCACTCCTCGAGGTCGTGGTAGCCACCCTGGACGACCTCGACACCGGCCTTCTCGGCCTTCTTGATGTTGCGGCGCCACAGCTGGTTGAAGTTCTTGTGGACGTCTTCCAGGGAGCGGTTGGCCAGTGGCACCTGGAAGACGTAGCGGGGCTGCACGTCACCGAAACCGGCGCCGCCGTCCTCGCCCTGCTGCCAGCCCATGCGGCGCAGCTTGTCGGCCACCTCGAAGGCGCGCGGCTCGATGTGGTCCGCCTCTATGTCCCGCAGGCGCTTGACGTCGGGGTCCTGGATGCCCTTCTTGATGGACGTCGCGTCCCAGCGACGGATGATCACCGGCGGACCCATCTTCACGGAGAAGGCGCCCTGCTGCTTGAGGTGCGCCAGCATCGGCTCCATCCAGTCCTGGAGGTTCGGCGCGAACCAGTTGATGACCGGGCCCTCGGGCAGGTAGGCGAGGTAACGCTTGATCTTGGGCAGCTGCCGGTAGAGGACGAGACCCACACCGACCAGCTCACCGGTCCGGTCGTCGAACCAGCCGAGGTTCTCCGAGCGCCACTCCGCCTTGACGTCCGCCCATGCCGGGACCTGCATGTGACTCGCCGCCGGCAGACTCTGGACGTACGCCAGATGCTGCTCGCGACTGATGGTCCTCAGGGTCAGGCTCATTCGGGGCGCTCCTCGGGCTGGTGTGTCCCCATGGGTACAGGGGCTCCGGCTCTCGCGCGAAGCCTACTGCGCCCTGTGAGCGCCCCGTCCGGCGTACGGCCGGAAGGGCTTGTCCGGCGGGCGGCCGGCGGCGTGGGTCAGCCGACGAGCCCACCGTGGTAGATGCCGAAGAACAGACCGAGTGCGGAGGCGCCGAGTCCCAGTACCAGGCCGAAGCGCTCCCGTGTCGTCTCGGACACGTACTGACCGTATCCGCCGGTCAGTACACCGAGCAGCCCCGCCCAGGAGGTCAGGACGTGCAGTCCACGGAAGCTCGCGGTGGCCAGGGCGAGCACGCCCAGCACCACGGTCACGGCCAGGAGCGCGTCCTGGAGAGGGTGTCGTTTGCCGTCGGTGGCCAGCAGGCCGGTCCGGGGCCTGGCGGGTCGCATGATCTGTGCCATGGAGAACCTCCTGCCGAAGGGCAGTGTGTTTTAGCCCTCACTTCCCTGACTACCGATTGTGTCCCCTAGGGGCCGGATTTCAACCGCAGGGCGACAGCCGGGTACGCTGTACCTTCCGCACCGGTGTCTGTTGCCGACCACGGCCGGGCCGCCTCCTCGGAGGAGGCCCGATTGTCAGTGGGCCCTGGTTTACTCGTTGATGCCGGTGCGAACGCATCGCAACCCTCCTGCCACGGAACGACCGTGGCCGTTGAGTCCAAAGGAGGTGGGTTCCACATGCGTCACTACGAGGTGATGGTCATCCTCGACCCCGATCTCGAGGAGCGCGCTGTCTCCCCGCTGATCGAGAACTTCCTCTCTGTCGTCCGTGATGGCGGCGGAAAGGTCGAGAAGGTCGACACCTGGGGCCGTCGTCGTCTCTCGTACGAGATCAAGAAGAAGCCCGAGGGCATCTACTCGGTCATCGACCTGCAGGCCGAGCCTGCGGTCGTCAAGGAGCTCGACCGCCAGATGAACCTGAACGAGTCGGTCCTCCGGACCAAGGTCCTCCGTCCCGAGATGCACTGAGCCTTCCCGCTCAGCTGATCCCGGGATTCGAGTAGCAGCAACCAAGCAGCCAGAGCAGCAAACCCGCCGAGAGGTTCCCCATGGCAGGCGAGACCGTCATCACGGTCGTCGGCAATCTTGTCGACGACCCCGAGCTGCGCTTCACCCCGTCCGGTGCGGCCGTCGCGAAGTTCCGCGTCGCGTCGACTCCCCGCACCTTCGACCGCCAGACGAACGAGTGGAAGGACGGCGAGAGCCTGTTCCTCACCTGCTCGGTCTGGCGCCAGGCGGCGGAGAACGTCGCCGAGTCGCTCCAGCGAGGCATGCGCGTCATCGTGCAGGGCCGGCTGAAGCAGCGGTCCTACGAGGACCGTGAGGGCGTCAAGCGCACGGTCTACGAGCTGGACGTCGACGAGGTCGGCGCCAGCCTCCGCAATGCCACGGCCAAGGTCACCAAGACCTCGGGCCAGGGCCGCGGAGGCCAGGGCGGTTACGGCGGCGGTGGCGGCCAGGGTGGCGGCGGCTGGGGCGGCGGCCCCGGTGGCGGCCAGCAGGGCGGCGGCGCTCCGGCCGACGACCCCTGGGCGACCGGTGGTGCTCCCGCCGGTGGCCAGCAGGGCGGTGGCGGCCAGGGTGGCGGCGGCTGGGGCGGTGGCTCCGGCGGCGGTGGCGGCTACTCGGACGAGCCCCCCTTCTAAGGGCACGGGCTCTACCCACACTTCTTGATCACACAGGAGAAACATCATGGCTAAGCCGCCTGTGCGCAAGCCGAAGAAGAAGGTCTGCGCATTCTGCAAGGACAAGGTCACGTACGTGGACTACAAGGACACGAACATGCTGCGGAAGTTCATTTCCGACCGCGGCAAGATCCGTGCCCGCCGCGTGACCGGCAACTGCACCCAGCACCAGCGTGACGTCGCCACGGCCGTGAAGAACAGCCGTGAGATGGCGCTGCTGCCCTACACCTCCACCGCGCGATAAGGGAAGGGTGACCGAAACATGAAGATCATCCTCACCCACGAGGTCACTGGCCTCGGTGCCGCGGGCGACGTCGTCGACGTCAAGGACGGTTACGCTCGCAACTACCTG
This sequence comes from Streptomyces sp. NPDC034099, assembly GCF_055575415.1. Classification (NCBI taxonomy): domain Bacteria; kingdom Bacillati; phylum Actinomycetota; class Actinomycetes; order Kitasatosporales; family Streptomycetaceae; genus Streptomyces; species Streptomyces sp. NPDC034099. Next base: position 522,953 of record NZ_JBVISR010000004.1, read on the forward strand.
ATCCCGCGGAAGTTCGCGATCCGCTGGACCAAGGGTGGCGAGAAGGACGTCGAGCAGATCCGTCGTGCTCGCAAGATCCACGAGATCCAGACCATCGAGCAGGCCAACCAGGTGAAGGCCCAGCTCGAGGGTGTGAAGGTCCGTCTGGCCGTCCGCTCCGGCGACGCCGGTCGTCTCTTCGGCTCCGTCACCCCGGCCGACGTCGCTTCGGCGATCAAGGCCGCCGGTGGTCCCGAGGTCGACAAGCGTCGCATTGAGCTGGGTTCGCCGATCAAGACCCTGGGCGCCCACGAGACGTCCGTGCGTCTGCACCCCGAGGTTGACGCCAAGGTCAGCATCGAGGTCGTCGCTGCCTGAGCACTGCTCTCGCTGAAGCGATGAGAGGGGCCGCATCTCCCGTCGGGGATGCGGCCCCTTTTTGTGGCCGTGCTCGTGACCGTGTTGGTTCGCAGCCGTGTTTCACGTGGAACGTCGCCCTTCGCCGTTTCACGTGAAACGGTCAGCGCGTCGCGCCCGTGACGATCCAGCGACCCGATCGGGTACGCAGCCACAGCGTCACCAGACGCATCGCCATCATCAGCGTCATGGCTGCCCACAGCGCGGTGAGCCCACCACCGAGCGTCGGGACGAGAAGCGCCGCGGGAGTGAAGACCACCAGGGTCAGCAGCATGGCCCAGGCAAGGTAGGGACCGTCGCCCGCGCCCATGAGGACACCGTCCAGGACATAGACCACGCCGCAGATCGGCTGTGCGACGGCCACGATCACCAGAGCGGGCAGCGCGGCGTCCTTGACCGAGGAGTCGCCGGTGAACAGGGGCAGGAACGCCGGACGGGACAGCACCACGAGCAGACCCAGTACGACCCCGACAGCGACGCCCCACTCCACCATTCTGCGGCAGGCGTCGCGCGCCCCCTGGGCGTCGTCCGCGCCCAGATAGCGCCCGATGATGGCCTGCCCGGCGATGGCGATGGCGTCGAGAGCGAAGGCGAGCAGGCTCCACAGGGACAGCACGATCTGATGCGCGGCGATGTCGGCGTCGCCGAGTCGGGCCGCCACGGCCGTTGCGATCATGAGAATGGCCCGCAAGGAAAGCGTGCGCACGAGCAGCGGCATCCCGGCCTGGGCGGAGGCCCTGATCCCGGCCACGTCCGGGCGCAGGGAGGCGCCGTGCCGTCGGGCTCCGCGGATGACCACCCACAGATAGACCGCGGCCATGCCGCACTGAGCGATGACGGTGCCCCATGCGGAACCCGCGATGCCGAGCCCGGCGCCGTAGACGAGCACGACATTGAGGACGGCGTTGGCGACGAAGCCGGACACGGCCACATAGAGGGGGGTCCGGGTGTTCTGCAGTCCCCTCAGCACACCGGTCGAGGCGAGCACGACGAGCATGGCGGGGATGCCGAGGGCGGAGATCCGCAGATAGGTGGTGGCATAGGGGGCCGCGGTGTCGGAGGCGCCGAAGAGTTCCACGAGAGAGGGGGCCGTGGGCAGCACGACCGCGATGACGGCGGCGCCGAGCAGCAGTGCGAGCCAGATGCCGTCCACTCCCTGGCGGATCGCTGCCTGCAGGTCCCCCGCGCCGACGCGCCGGGAGACGGCCGCGGTGGTGGCGTAGGCGAGAAAGACGAAAACGCTGACGGCTGTGGTGAGCAGGGCCGAGGCGATGCCGAGTCCGGCGAGCTGAGCGGTCCCGAGATGGCCGACGATGGCACTGTCGGCCATGACGAAAAGGGGCTCGGCGACGAGCGCGCCGAAGGCCGGGACTGCCAGCGCGACGATCTCTCGATCGTGCCGACGCCGGACGGTCCGGGTACGCGCGGGGGCCTGTGTCATGAGCACCAATCTAATCGTCCACAGGTAAGAGATGCAAAGCTTGGACGACCCTTACGTTCACTCTCACCCCGTGGACTTCTGGGTACGGTTCGAAAGGATCTTGATCCGACCGGGCAAGTTTTTCTTCTGCACAGGCGGTGGACGGTAAAAGCGCAGTTCAGGCGCACTTCCTGGGTTGGGGTGCGGGCTTGTTCACAGGGCTGTCCACCGGCTCGTGCACAGGTTTGACGGAGTTCTCCACAGCATCTGGCCAGTCGTCCACATGGCCTGTGGATAACCAGATTGGCTGACGGTGCCCGCGGGCCTACGGTTATCCGGCGCCCGCTCCGTCCGTCGGCCGGTGAACCGTCACAAAACCGACGCGCCAGAACCGGAGTTGGGCGTCTTATTTGTCAGTGCCGTGCCGTAGAAATGAGGGGCACGGCGAGGTCCGCTCGGCGGACGGGAGGAGGTGGCTCGGTGAGCATTTCCGAGCCCTTGGACGACCCGTGGGCCGACAGCGGCCCCAGTGATCGTCTGCCTGCTTCCCTCCGCCGCGATGACGGGGGCCGCAGCCGGGACGAGCAGCACGAGCGCGGCCCGGACAACGGATGGGACGGCGGGGGTGCCGCGTTCGAGCGGGTGCCGCCGCAGGACCTGGACGCCGAGCAGTCCGTCCTCGGCGGGATGCTCCTGTCCAAGGACGCCATCGCCGACGTCGTCGAGATCCTCAAGGGCCACGACTTCTACAAGCCGGCCCACGAGACGGTCTACCAGGCCATCCTCGACGTCTACGCCAAGGGCGAGCCGGCCGACCCCATCACGATCGCCGCCGAACTCACCAAGCGCGGTGAGATCAACAAGGTCGGCGGCGCCTCGTATCTGCACACCCTCGTCCAGACCGTGCCGACGGCCGCGAACGCCGCGTACTACGCGGAGATCGTGCACGAGCGGGCGGTCCTGCGCCGCCTGGTGGAGGCCGGTACCCGGATCACACAGATGGGATACGCGGCCGACGACGACGTCGACGAGATCGTCAACCGCGCCCAGGCCGAGATCTACGCCGTCACCGAGCAGCGCACCAGCGAGGACTATCTGCCGCTCGGCGACATCATGGAGGGCGCGCTCGACGAGATCGAGGCGATCGGGTCGCGCAGCGGCGAGATGACCGGTGTGCCGACGGGCTTCACGGACTTCGATTCGCTGACCAACGGCCTGCACCCCGGGCAGATGATCGTCATCGCCGCACGTCCCGCGATGGGCAAGTCGACCCTCGCGCTGGACTTCGCGCGGGCCGCCTCGATCAAGAACAACCTGCCAAGCGTCATCTTCTCGCTCGAGATGGGACGCAACGAGATCGCGATGCGACTGCTGTCCGCCGAGGCCCGCGTCGCGCTGCACCACATGCGGTCGGGCACGATGACGGACGACGACTGGACTCGGCTGGCGCGCCGGATGCCCGACGTGTCGGCCGCGCCGCTCTACATCGACGACTCCCCGAACCTGTCGATGATGGAGATCCGCGCCAAGTGCCGTCGTCTCAAACAGCGCAACGACCTCAAGCTGGTCGTCATCGACTACCTCCAGCTGATGCAGTCCGGCGGTTCGAAGCGTGCCGAGAGCCGTCAGCAGGAGGTCTCCGACATGTCCCGTAACCTCAAGCTCCTGGCGAAGGAGCTGGAGATCCCGGTCATCGCGCTCTCCCAGCTCAACCGTGGTCCGGAGCAGCGCACCGACAAGAAGCCCATGGTCTCCGACCTGCGTGAGTCCGGCTCGATCGAGCAGGACGCGGACATGGTCATCCTGCTGCACCGTGAGGACGCCTACGAGAAGGAGTCGCCGCGCGCGGGCGAGGCGGACCTGATCGTGGCCAAGCACCGTAACGGCCCGACGGCGACCATCACGGTCGCCTTCCAGGGCCACTACTCGCGCTTCGTGGACATGGCCCAGACCTGACAGCCAGCCAGGTGTGCTTCCTTCTCCCTGAACGGAACGGTGCCACGGGGAAATCGGCTCGACGTGAGGTGTCCCGGCCGGTGGACTGGGCACATGACGACACCTCAGGAAGAGCTGCTCCCCGCCACCCGCCGGGCGTTGACGCACCGGATCGCCGTGGCCCAGGCCGAAGGGCGTACGCCGTCGCTCGTCGCGGCGGTGGTCCGGGGCGGGCGGACCGTGTGGCACGGTGCGCGGACCTCGGTCGACGGGCACGGTCCGGACGAGAACGTGCAGTACCGGATCGGCTCGATCACCAAGACGTTCACCGCGGTCCTGGTCCTTCGGTTGCGCGACGAGGGCCGACTCGACCTCGGGGATCCACTGGAGAAGCACCTGCCGGGCACCGGCGTGGGGGAGGCCACGATCGCCGAGTTGCTCGCGCACTCGGGCGGGCTGGCCGCCGAGTCACCGGCGCCCTGGTGGGAGCGGACGCCGGGCTCCATGCGCCCTGAGCTGGCCGATGTGCTGGGCGAACGGCCGCTGTTGCACCCGGTGGGCCGCCGCCACCACTACTCCAACCCCGGCTACACCCTGCTCGGCGCACTGGTCGAGAAGCTGCGGGGCGCTCCGTGGGAAGAGGTGCTGCAGCGGGAAGTGCTGGACCCGCTGGGGCTGGAGCGTACGGCCACCCGGCCCAGTGCCCCGCATGCCGGCGGCTGGGCGGTGCATCCCTGGGCCGATGTGATGCTGGCGGAGCCCGCCGAGGACCTCGGGCGGATGGCCCCGGCCGGCCAGCTGTGGTCCACCACGGGGGACTTGGCGCGGTTCGCCGTCTTTCTGACACAGGGGGACGACAGGGTGCTCGGGGCGGAGACCGTGCGGGAGATGCGGGCGCCCGCCGCTCCGGTCGAGGCCGCGGACGTCGTGGACGGCGCGGCTTACGGACTGGGCCTGCAGGTCCAGAGCCAGGGCGGGCGGCTGCTCGTGGGGCACTCCGGCTCCCTGCCGGGCTTCCTGGCCAACCTCACCATCGGGGTGGAGGACGACGTGGCCGCGGTCGTCCTGACCAACTGCACCTCCGGTCCACTGCTCGCCGGGGTCGGGGCCGACCTCGTGCGCATCGTCGCCGAGGCGGAGCCCCGCATCCCCGAACCGTGGCGGCCACTGCGAGAGGTCGACTCCTCCGTACTGGAGTTGGCGGGGCAGTGGTACTGGGGGACACACGCCTTCGCCCTGCGGTTGACGTCCGACGGAGGAGTCTCCCTGGGACCGCTGTCGGGCCAGGGGCGCCGCTCACGTTTCCGGCTGAACGGTGACGGCAGCTGGACGGGACTGGAGGGGTACTACGCGGGCGAGTCGCTGCGTGTGGTGAGGCGTCCGGACGGAACCGTGAGCCACCTGGACCTCGGATCGTTCGTCTTCACGCGTCAGCCGTACGAGGAGGGCACCGCTGTGCCGGGCGGAGTGGACCCGGAGGGATGGCGGGGGATCGGCTAGCGGCCGCCCCTGTGGAAGCGGCCCTGTTTCACGTGAAACAGGGCCGCCTCCGCCCGTTGAGGGCGGTAACGGGGCCCTGCCCTCAGAGCTGGAGCTTGAAGCCCGTGTGCGAGGCCGTGAAGCCGAGACGCTCATAGAAGCGGTGAGCATCGGTACGGGTCTTGTCGGAGGTGAGCTGTACCAGGTGGCATCCCTGCCGCCGGGATTCGTCGATCGCCCATTCGATGAGCTGTGTGCCCAGTCCGCTGCCGCGTTCGTCGCCGTGGATGCGTACCCCTTCGACGATCGAACGGACGGCGCCGCGTCGGGACAGTCCCGGGACGATCGTCAGCTGGAGCGTGCCGACGACACGGTTGTCGCGGACCGCCACCACCAGCTGCTGGTTCGGATCGGCCCTGAGTCGTTCGAACGCGGCCAGGTACGGCCCCAGATCGTCCGGTGATTCGCGCTGTGCGCCCAGCGGGTCGTCGGCGAGCATCGCGACGACCGCCGGGATGTCCTCGGCCGTGGTGGGGCGTATTTCGAGATCTCCCATGACCGCACTCTAGAACCGCTCTAGGCGGGCACCGGCGCCTTCAGGGTCTCCACCGCCCGCACCAGCGGGGCCAGGTCGGGGTTGGTGGCCGCCTCGTCGAGGGCCTCGCGCAGGGCGGCGTCATTGGTGGGCCGCGCCTCGTCCAGCAGTTGCAGGCCCGTCGCGGTGACGTTGGTGTAGATGCCTCGCCGATCGGTGGGGCACAGGTAGCGCTCGAGCAGGCCCCGGTCTTCGAGCCGGGTGACCAGCCGGGTGGTCGCGCTCTGGCTGAGGACGACGGCGTCGGCGACCTGCTTCATCTGCAGATGCCCCCCGTCGCCGTCGTGCTGCCGGCTGAGCACGTCGAGCAGGGAGTACTCGCGCACGCTCAGGTCGTGCCCGGCCTGCAGAGTGCGCTCGATGTGTGCCTCGATCCTCCCGTGCAGCAGGGAAAGGGCGCACCAGCCCTGGGAGAGGGCGGTGAGCGCGGGGTCCGTCGCTGTCATGTGGTTCCTCCGTCCAGGAGCGGCTGAGACCAGGGTAGACCAGCTCCGCAATTGTCGTCGCTTGCATATTGCCCGCGTCTGCAATTATTGTGGACGAACGTAAAGCGCTCCTGCAATTATCTGGGAAGGTGTACCCCTCCATGCCTCTCGCGCTTCTGGCCCTCGCGATCGGGGCCTTCGGGATCGGAACGACCGAGTTCGTGATCATGGGCTTGCTGCCCGAGGTCGCGAGCGACTACGGGGTCTCCATCCCCACCGCCGGCTACCTGGTGACCGGATACGCGCTCGGCGTGATGTTCGGCGCCCCGCTGATGACCGTGCTCGGCACCAGGGTTCCGCGCAAGCGGATGCTGATGCTGCTGATGGGCCTGTTCATCGTCGGCAACCTGGTCTCCGCCCTCGCGCCCGCCTTCTCCGTCATGCTGATCGGCCGCGTGGTCGCCTCGCTCGCCCACGGCGCCTTCTTCGGCATCGGATCGGTCGTCGCGGCCGGTCTGGTCGCTCCGCACAAGAAGGCCGGCGCCATCGCGATGATGTTCACCGGCCTGACCGTCGCCAATGTCGTCGGTGTACCGCTGGGCACGCTGATCGGGCAGTCCGCCGGCTGGCGCGTCACCTTCGCCGTCGTCGCCGCGCTCGGGGTCGTCGGCCTGGCCGGAGTCGCCAAGCTGGTCCCCGACGTGCCCAAGGCCGAAGGCGTGCGGCTGCGTCACGAAATGGCCGCGTTCAAGAACGTGCAGGTCCTGCTCGCGATGGCCATGACCGTCCTCGGCTTCGGCGGGGTCTTCGCGGCCATCACCTACATCGCGCCGATGATGACCCATGTCGCGGGCTTCGCCGACGGCTCGGTCACCTGGCTGCTGGTCCTCTTCGGCCTCGGCATGGTCGGCGGCAACCTCGTCGGCGGCCGGTTCGCCGACCGTGCCCTGATGCCCATGCTGTACATCTCCCTGGGCGCCCTGTCCGTCGTACTGGCCCTCTTCACCCTCACCGCACACAACAAGATCGCGTCCGCCGTGACCGTGGTCCTGATCGGGGCCCTGGGCTTCGCCACCGTCCCCCCGCTGCAGAAGCGCGTCCTGGACCACGCCCACGGTGCCCCAACACTGGCCTCCGCGGTGAACATAGGCGCCTTCAACCTCGGCAACGCGCTCTCCGCCTGGCTCGGCGGCGTTGTCATCGCCGCGGGCTTCGGATACACCGCCCCCAACTGGGTCGGCGCCGTGCTCGCCGCGGCCGCGTTGGTCCTCGCCGTCCTCTCGGCCGCCCTGGAACGGCGCGGGAGTGCTCCCGGCACGGTCGTCGCGGGTTCCGTGCCCGCCGAGCAGCGAGCCGCAGCCGTCCGCCACTGAACAACCCACCTCCGCGCCCGTGGGACATGGAGCCAGAGCCGTCTCCGTGCCCTCCGGCCCCCACCGCCTCGGCGACCACCGAGGCACCGCACCACTCGGCACGACCAAGGAGAAGACCCATGAGCACCACCGCTGTCGCCCCGCTGACGATCCAGGACGCCGGAGAACTGGTCACCGCGGCCCACCGCGCCGCCGAGGCGGCCGGCGTCACCGTCAGCGTCACGGTCCTCGACGCCGGGGGCCACCTGCTCGCCTTCCGGCGCGACGACCGCGCCGTGCTGATCTCCGGCGAGACCAGCACGCGCAAGGCCTACACGGCGCTCCAGCTGAACGCTCCCACCGCTGACCTCGTCGACGCGGTGCAGCCCGGAGGCCTCTTCCACACTCTGCCCACCGCTCTCGACCGGCCGCTGCTGTTCATCGCGGGCGGCGTGCCCCTGCACCGGGAGGGCCGGCTGATCGGCGCGATCGGGGTGGGCGGCGGCGCCCCCGAGCAGGACCACGGCTTCGCCTCGGCCGCCGTGCGGGCGCTCGCCTGACCCGCGCCCGAGACTGACGGCGCGGACCGTCCGGGCGTCAGCCGGCCGCGACCGTCAGCGGCGCGAAGCGCCGGGACCAGTCCCCGGGGAGCTCGGTGATCCCGTAGGTCATGACCGCGTTGGGGGCGACCTCGGAGAGGCCGCGCTCCTTCACCCACGCGAGCAGTTCCTTGTGCCGTACGTCGATGTCCGTGCGCAGCGGTCGGTCGGTGCGGGCGGCGAGCGAGCCGATCAGGGCCTTGGCCGTCTCTGTGTCACGGGCGATCAGCGGGCCCACCACGTGGGTGTCCATGTTCGGCCAGGCCGCGGCGTACCCGATGATCCGGCCGTCCTCCTCGGCGACGCGCAACTGGTCGGCGAAGGCGGGCAGGCGCGTGACGATGTGGGTGCGGTCGGCGCCGAAGACGTCCTCGTCGAGCCGGAGGATCGTGGTGAGGTCCTCGGCGGTGGCCGCGCGAGTGACGGCCTTCGGTTCCTGCCCGCCCGGCATGAAACGGCCGCGCACCATCTCCGCCCCGCCCGTCACCTTGAAGCCGAGCTCCTCGTAGAGCGGCCGGCCGTACGGTGTCGCGTGCAGGGTCAGCGGAACGGTGCCCAGGCCGGAGACGACGTGGCGCATCAGCCGGCGTCCGACGCCCTGGCGGGCGTGCCGCTCGGCCACCAGCACCATGCCGATGGCGGCGAGTGCGGGGCGCTCCTGCGGTCCGTACTCGGTGACGGTGCAGGCGGCGACGAGACCGCCGCCGGGGTCGTCGATGCCGTACCCCTTGCCGGCCGTGAGGAGGAATCCCCACTTGTGCTCCTCGCGCAGCCACCCCCGGTCCTCGGACAGGTCGGCGCAGGCGGTGAGATCGCGGAGCGTCAGACGGCGGATCGGAGCAGAGATGAGGAAAGGTGTCGGCACGCAGGTCAGGCTGTCCGACCCTGACCGTCCGCGTCCACCTCTTTCCCGTGGAACATGCGGGCTTTCGGCCATGTCGGTTCAGCCGAGGTCGGGGGCGTGCAGGGCATGCACACCCTCGATGTTGCCGTCCAAGTAATGCCGCAGCGACAGTGGCACGAGGTGGACGGAGGCGATCCCGACCCGGGTGAACGGCACTCTGACGATCTCGTACTCACCGGCGGGCTCGTCGACCTCGGGGCCGTGCCGCAGGGACGGGTCCATGGATTCCAGGTGACAGACGAAGAAGTGCTGCACCTTCACGCCGGTCGTCTCGGCGTCCTCGCCGATGTGCTCCACGGTGTCCACGAAGCAGGGCACCACGTCGCTGATCTTGGCGCCGAGTTCCTCGTACACCTCACGGTGCAGGGCGTCCACGACGGTGGTGTCGTCCGGCTCCACCCCGCCGCCGGGAGTGACCCAGTACGGATCGACACCGGGCTTGGTCCGCTTGATCAGGATCAGGTGGTCGTCGTCCAGCAGGACGGCGCGAGCGGTGCGCTTGACCACGGGTCGGACGGTCATGGGAGAAATGTGGCCCGGCTGGTTCCACGTGAAACATCGTGAGGCGCGCCCGGTCCGTGTATGCGCCGACTCAGTTCCAGTCGGCGGCCGCGCGCAGCAGCCACTCGTGGGCCCGGGCGATGTGCGACATCGCCAACGTGCCGGTGCGCACCACCAGGAAGTACGTCCGCAGCGGCGGCACCGGTGGGTCGTGCAGGGTGACGACCTCCCCGCGCTCCAGCGCCTCCGCGCACAGATAGCGGGGCAGGACGGCGAGTCCCGCACCCGCGACCGCGCAGGCGAGAACCGCACGCAGATCGGGGGCGACGACCGCGGCCGGGGCGGATGGCCGGGCGTCGAAGACGGAGGCCCAGTAGCGGGCGACGAAGGGCAGTGACTCGTGCACTTCGACCACGGGGACGTGCTGGAGAGCGGACGCATCGGTGTCGCGGAGGCTTTCGACACCCGCACGCTCCGCCCAGTCAGGCGCCGCGACCAGGACGTGCACCTCGTCGCAGAGCGGTGTGGCCGTGAGCAGCGTGCCGCGAGGGCGAGCCGTGCCGATGGCCAGATCGTGATGCCCGGCGGCCAAGCCGTCCAAAGTGTCCTCGGCGTTCCCGAACGAGGCGCGCAGAGCGAGGGCCCGGCCGTCCTCGCCGGTGAGTTCGGTGAGCGCGGGCAGCGCCCGTTCGGCGGTGAACTCGGGCGGTCCGGCCAGATGCAGGGTGCGCAAGGCGGAGTCGTCCGTCACCCCCGTCTCGGTGATCTCCACCAGCGCGTCGAGATGCGGTGCGGTCTTGTGGGCGAGTTCGTCGCCGATGGTCGTCGGGGTCACGCCGCGGGCCTGTCGGAGGAACAGCGGGCGGCCGAGCTGACGCTCCAGCGTGCGGATCTGGGAGGTGACAGCGGGCTGGGAGAGGCCGAGCAGAGCGGCCGCGCGAGTGAAGGAACCGGCCCGGTGCACGGTGACGAAGGTGCGGAGCAAGGCCAGATCCACGGAAACCCGTCCCCTCTTCTGTTCTTCCCCAGCCTCCCGGCCGTGCCCAACTATAAATAAGTCGATAGGTCGCTGTCGCTCCTGTGATTGGACACTGACACTGAGTCAACTAGCCTTGGTCGCGCGGTTCTTCGCGCGGAACCGGAGGACGGTCCGAGCCACGAGGGGGGAGGCTCGGACCGTCCGTGCGCCGGTTCAGTCCGCCGTTTCGTCCAGCGCGCGCAGCAGATCCGCCACCAGGTCGTCCGGATCCTCCGCGCCGACCGAGAGCCGGATGAAGCCCTCCGGCACCGCGTCACCGCCCCAGCGCCCGCGCCGCTCCGCCGTGGACCGCACCCCGCCGAAGCTCGTCGCGCCCTCGACGAGGTGCAGGGCGTCCAGGAAGCGATCGGCACGCGCGCGCGAAGGCAGCGTGAAGGAGACGACACAGCCGTAGCGCAGCATCTGCTGCGACGCGATCTTGTGGGACGGGTCGTCGGGCAGCCCGGGGTACCGCAGGCCGGTGATCTCGGGCCGTGCCCGGAGCGCTTCGGCCACCCTGAGCGCGGTGGCGTCCTGCCGGTCCACGCGCAGCTGGAGAGTGGCGATCGAGCGGTGCGCGAGCCACGCCTCCATGGGCCCGGGAATCGCGCCGACGATCTTGCGCCAACGCCGTACGGCGGCCATCGCCCCGGCGTCGCGACCGGCCACGTAGCCGAGGAGGACGTCGCCGTGGCCGGTGAGCTGCTTGGTGCCGCTGGCCACCGAGAAGTCGGCGCCGAGCTCCAGCGGGCGCTGCCCGAGCGGGGTGGCGAGGGTGTTGTCGACGGCGACCAGGGCACCGCGCGCGTGCGCCGCCTCGACGAGCCGCCGTACGTCGCACACGTCCAGCCCGGGGTTCGACGGCGTCTCGATCCACAGCAGCTTCGCCCCGTCCAGGACGTCGAGCTGGGCGTCCTGGCCGGTCGGCGCGGTGCGCACCTCGATGCCGTACGCCTCCAGCTGCGCGCGGACCAGCGGCAGTGCCTGGTAGCCGTCGTCGGGCAGGACGGCCGTGTCGCCGGCGCGCAGCTGGGAGAAGAGCACCGAGGAGATGGCGGCCATGCCCGAGGCGAAGACGAGTGTCTCCACGCCGTCCTGTCCGGGCGCCTCCAGCTCGCCGATGGCGCTCTCGAGGCGGGTCCAGGTCGGGTTCTCGTCGCGGCCGTAGGTGTAGGGACCGGTCGGGTCGCCCGGCAGGTGGTAGTGGGCGGCGAACACCGGGCCGGGCAGGGTCGGCTCGTGCTTGACGGGTTCGGGCAGCCCGGCCCGCACCGCGCGCGTGCCGTCGCCGGGGCCGGAAGGGGATCTCTCCGTGCCGGTGCCTGCGCTGTCGTTCGTAGCGGAATCGCTCATGCCGCCCGTCCTTCCACTTGCTCGCGTACCGCGGCGAGCAGTCCGGTGCTCGCCGCCTCCACCATCTCAAGGCATTCCTCGAAGCCGTCCTGGCCCCCGTAGTACGGGTCCGGGACATCCAGGTCACCGCCCTCGGCGGCGGGGTCGTACGACCGCAGCAGGCGCACCTTGGCCGCGTCCCGCTCCGTGGGGGCGAGACGCCGCAAGGCCCTCAGGTGGCCGGCGTCAAGGGCGACGACCAGGTCGAGACGGGAGAACCAGGACTGCTGGAACTGCCGGGCCGTGTGGTCGAGACCGTAACCGTGCTCCGCCAGGACGGCCACGGTGCGCGGGTCCGCGCCCTCACCCTCGTGCCAGCCGCCGGTGCCGGCGCTGTCGGCCTCGACCAGGTCGTCGAGCCCGGCGTCCGCCACGCGCGCGTGGAAGACTGCCTCGGCCATCGGGGAGCGGCAGATGTTGCCCGTGCACACGAAACAGACGCGGTAGGTCATCGGGATCAGTCCCCGTCGGGCAGGAACGCGTTGAGGGCCCAGGAGACGATCGAGATGATCAGGCCACCCAGGACGGCGGTCCAGAACCCTTCGACGTGGAAGCTCACGTCGAGCTTGTCGGCCACCCACGACGTGAGCAACAGCATCAGCGCGTTGACCACCAGCGTGAACAGGCCGAGGGTCAGGATGAACAGCGGGAAGGTCAGCACCTGCACGATCGGCTTGACCACCATGTTGACCAGGCCGAACACCAGGGCGACCACGATCAGGGTGACCGCCTTCTCCCCGGTGCTGCCCCCGGTCAGGGTGATCTTGTCGAGCAGCCACACGGCGACCGCGAGGGCGCCCGCGTTGGCGATCGTCTTGACTAGGAAATTCTTCATGTGTCTGATCGTGGCAGATGCGATCGGACACGAACGGTGAGGCAGGGGCGGACGAGGCGATGAAGGCATTCCGGCTGGACGAACTGGAGGCGGAGCGCGCCGCCAACGACGGTGCCTATCTGCAGTTCCTGCGGGAGCGGAACATGTCGGCCGGCCTGTACGCCCTCGACGCGGGGACGGCCGACCCGCAGAAGCCGCACGCGCAGGACGAGGTGTACTTCGTGGTGAGCGGCCGGGCCGCGATCACCGTCGGCATGGAGACCACCCAGGTCGCCCGCGGCAGCGTGGTCTACGTGCCGGCCGGGGTCGCCCACAAGTTCCATCACATCAGCGAGGACCTGCGGGTTCTGGTGGTGTTCTCTCCGCCGGAGAGCTGAGGCCCGGCCCCGGGGTTCCCTAGGGGATCGGTCAGGGGGAGACAAGGGATGCGAGGCCCCTGTCGTGACGCTCGCGGCCCTAGCATCGAGTGCAGGACATCAGAGGACTCCCCAGGATTCCCCGAAAGGTAAGGGCAAGGGCGATGCGAGAGATCTTCACGGGACTTCCGTGGTGGGTGAAGTGGATCGCGGTGCCGGTCATCGCCCTGGTCGTGTTCGGCGGGCTGATCGCCAGCGTGGTCGGGTTCGTGATCGGACTGCTGTTCAAGCTACTGGTCTTCGTCGCGCTCGTTGGCGGACTGATCTATGTCGTACGCAAGTTCATGTCGAGCTCGTCGTCCCGCAGCGACTGGTGAGAGCCTTGGGACACCGGTGGCGGTAACAGGAACCACCGGTTCCCTCGGGCGAGGGAAGTTTCCCGGACGGGTCGTCGGTGAGCGGTGACCGGCGGTTAGAGTCCGGAACTCCAGGCGGGGGCGACCTCGCGAACGGCGCACACCCCCACCCGTGTTCTCCGCACGGGCTGCCACCTCGCGTTCCGGGAGTGACCCTTGGCCACGGCTGACACCGCATTCGCTCAGCTGCACGCCCTTCCCGTGCAGCCCCGCTCTACGCCCGGGACATCCCCCGCACCGTCCGCAGCCGACCCGCCTTCCGCGACGCTGATCGGCTCCGTGCAGCGGGCGATGCGCCTGCTCGAGTGCGTCGCTGAGCACCAGTACGGAGCCCCCGCCAAACAACTGGCCCGCGAGACGGGGCTCGCGCTGCCCACGGCGTACCACCTGCTGCGCACCCTGGTCCACGAGGGTTATCTGCGCCGGGACAAGGGGCTGTTCTTCCTCGGCGAGGCCGCCGAGCGGCTGGGCAGCAGCGGGGCCGAGCAGAAACGTCGCAGCACGGTGGTGGACACCATGGCGCGCTGGCGGGACGCGATCGGCGTCCCCGTGTACTACGCCATGTACCGGGACGGCGAGATCGAGGTGATGTGCGTCTCCGACACCCCGGGCAATCCGGCGGTCGAGGAGTGGGCGGACTTCCGTGAGACCGGGCACGCGCACGCCATCGGGCAGTGTCTGCTCTCCCAGCTCGACGAGGATGCCCGCCGCGACCACCTGGACCGCTACCCGGTGCAGCCGATCACGCCGTACACGGTGCGTGACGGACACAGTCTGCTGAGGCGGCTGGAACGCATGCGCCGGATGACGCCGGTGACCGAGCGCCAGGAGTACGCGCTGGGGACGGTCTGCGCGGCGATCCCGATCACCGTCGGCACCACGGCCGCCACGATGGCCATCTCACTGCCCCTGCACCAGGCGGACCGGCTGCTGCCCGCGGCCCAGCGCTTGCAGAACGAGGTGGGGCGGCGTCTGGGCTCGCTCGCGCTCTCTATCAGTATCTGAAAACTCACTCCTTGTGATCTGGTGTGTACGTTGAGCAAGATGCCACCAGTGTTAGAGGTTTGATTCCCGGACAGTCGACGGCGAATGACGGGGTAGGCGAATGGGCGAGTCCGTACAGGCGGAGGTCATGATGAGCTTTCTCGTGTCCGAGGAGCTCTCTTTCCGCATCCCGGTGGAGCTGCGCTACGAGACCCGGGATCCCTATGCCGTACGCCTGACCTTCCATCTGCCCGGAGACGCGCCGGTGACCTGGGCCTTCGGCCGGGAGTTGCTGGTCGACGGGGTGGGCCGGCCGTGCGGCGACGGTGATGTGCGCATCGCACCGGTCGACCCCGAGCCCCTGGCCGAGGTGCTGATCCGTCTTCAGGTCGGCAGCGACCAGGCCCTGTTCCGTTCCTCGGCGGCGCCCCTCGTGGCCTTCCTCGACCGCACCGACAAGCTGGTGCCCCTGGGCCAGGAGGGTGCGCTCGCCGACTTCGACAGCCACCTCGACGAAGCCCTGGACCGCATCCTGGCCGAGGAGCAGAGCGCGGGCTGAACCGTTACGGCAGTCCCGGGGCGGTGGCGTAACGCTTCGTCGGGCGCCTCAGCGCTTACGGCGCCGCCCCCGCCCGCCCCGGGCGGGGGCACCCGGGCCCGCGGCCGCCGTGGCTCCCGCCGCCTGGGCCGCTCCTCCGGCCGGCCGGTCCGCCGACACGACCAGGGCGGCGAGGGCCGTGGTGACCGGCACGGACGCCACCAGGCCGATCGAGCCGACCAGCGTCCGCACGATCTCCTCCGCGACCAGTTCGCTGTTGGCGACCGTCCCCACCCCGCTCTGCGCGATCGAGAACAGCAGCAGCAGGGGCAGCGCGGCGCCCGCGTAGGCCAGGACCAGCGTGTTCACCACCGAGGCGATGTGGTCGCGGCCGATGCGGATGCCCGCGCGGTACAGGCCGCGCCAGCCCATCGTGGGGTTGGCCTCGTGCAGTTCCCAGACCGCCGACGTCTGCGTGACCGTCACGTCGTCGAGGACACCGAGCGAACCGATGATGACCCCCGCGAGCAGCAGGCCGCTCATGTCGATCGACGGGTAGAGGCCGTGGATGAGCCCGGTGTTGTCGTCCGTGTTGCCGGTGAGCGCGGCCCAGCCGATGAAGAGCGACCCGAGCACACCGATCAGCAGCAGCGAGATCAAGGTGCCGAGCACCGCCACGGACGTGCGGGCCGACAGCCCGTGGCACAGGTACAACGCGATCAGCATGATGGCGCTGGACCCGATCACCGCCACGACCAGGGGGTTCGAACCCTGCAGGATGGCGGGCAGGATGAAGAAGTTCAGCAGCATGAAGCTGATGGCCAGCGAGACCAGCGCCATGAGACCGCGCAGCCGTCCGACGACCACGACGGCGAGGGCGAAGATGCCCGCGAGCAGGGCCAGGGGGAGCCGGCGGTTGATGTCGGTCACCGAGTACTGCAGGTCCTTGGGCGCGGAGGGCTCGTAGGCGACCACCACCTCCTGGCCCTCGTGCAACTGCCGTGACTGGTCCGGCTGCACGATCTCCTCGAACGTACGGCCCTTGTCGTCGCCGGTGCCCACGCGGATGGTCGCCCGCTTGCACTCGCCCTTCGCCTGCTGCACGGCGGAGGAGCCCTCGGCGGTGGACGTGTCGCCGGTCGGGGTGCCGCCCGAGGCGTTGACGGACTGACAGCTCAGCTCGACCACCTTGGTGACGGTGGCCTGTTGTGTCTGGCGGTCGAAGCCGACTCCGGTGCGTTCGTGCGGAGGTGCGCCGCCCGGCCACAGCACCGCGAGTCCGACCAGCACGGCCGCGGCGAAGGGGATCAGGACCGCGGCGATGACCTTCCGCAGATGCCGGGACACGGGGGCCGCCGGTCCGTGACTGTGCGAGTGCCCGTGCCCACCGCCCGCACCGTGCCCACCGCCCGCACCGTGCCCACCGCCCGCACCATGCCCGCTTCCCGCACCGTGCGCGTCGCCCGCTCCGTCTCCGTGACCAGCCTCAGGTCTGCCGTCGCCCGCGCCGTGAGCGACGACGGGGACGTGGTCGGCTGCCCGGCCGTCGCCCTCTTCGGCGTTCGGTCCGCGGCCGGGCCGACGCGGCGGGAAGGAGGGATGCTGCGGTGTGGTCACCGCCCGATCATCGCAAGAACAAGGGGGGCCCTCTGTTCACCGCGCCCGAATGGGCGTTAGCGTGGAGGCACCTTTGTACACGCGGGAGCTCGGAGCACCGGGCTGAGAGGGCGCTGACCTCCGTCCCAGCGATGTTTCACGGGAAACGTCATCGAAGTCGAGTGATGTATCCCACGAAGCGCCGCCGGACGGAATCCGCTGCGTCGACCGCCGAACCTGTTACCGGGTAATGCCGGCGTAGGGAGTAGGTCTCATGACCATCAAGGACGCACGCACGCCTGCCTCCGCACAGAATTCGGCTCAGAACTCCGCGCAGAACTCCGCCCAGGAGGACACCGCGGAGACCACGGAGGCCGGGAAGTCCATCGGCTGGCACAAGGCGTACGTCGAGGGCTCGCGCCCCGATCTGCGGGTGCCGGTCCGTCAGGTGCACCTCACCAACGGGCAGTCGGTCACGCTGTACGACACCTCGGGCCCGTACACCGATCCACTCGTCGACACCGATGTCCGCAGGGGCCTCGCACCGCTGCGGGAGAACTGGATCATCGCCCGCGGTGACACCGAGGAGTACGCGGGCCGTCCCGTCCGTCCCGAGGACGACGGCGTCAAGCACACCTCGCCGCGCGGCGGCCTGCGCAACCTCGACGCCGTCTTCCCCGGCCGGCCGCGCCAGCCCCGCCGCGGCCGTGACGGCAACGCGGTGACGCAGCTCGCGTACGCACGCCGGGGCGAGATCACGCCGGAGATGGAGTACGTGGCCGTCCGGGAGAACGTCTCGCCGGAAGTGGTCCGCGAGGAGATCGCCGCGGGACGTGCCGTGCTGCCCGCCAACGTCAACCACCCCGAGATTGAGCCGATGATCATCGGCAAGCGGTTCCTGGTGAAGGTCAACGCCAACATCGGCAACTCGGCGGTGACGTCCTCCATCGAGGAGGAGGTCGACAAGATGACCTGGGCGACCCGGTGGGGCGCCGACACGGTCATGGACCTCTCCACCGGCCGCAACATCCACACCACGCGCGAGTGGGTCCTGCGCAACTCCCCCGTCCCCATCGGGACCGTGCCGCTCTACCAGGCCCTGGAGAAGGTCGACGGCCGGGCCGAGGAGCTGACCTGGGAGATCTACAAGGACACCGTGATCGAACAGGCCGAGCAGGGTGTGGACTACATGACGGTCCACGCCGGTGTGCGCCTGCCGTACGTACCGCTGACCGCGAACCGCAAGACCGGCATCGTCTCGCGCGGCGGCTCGATCATGGCGGCGTGGTGCCTGGCGCACCACAAGGAGTCGTTCCTCTACGAGAACTTCGAGGAACTCTGCGAGATCCTCGCCGCCTACGACGTCACGTACTCCCTCGGCGACGGCCTGCGCCCGGGGTCGATCGCGGACGCCAACGACGAGGCGCAGTTCGCCGAGTTGCGCACCCTCGGGGAACTCAACCGGATCGCCAAGCGTTGCAACGTACAGACCATGATCGAGGGCCCGGGACATGTCCCGATGCACAAGATCAAGGAGAACATCGACCTTCAGCAGGAGATCTGCGATGAAGCTCCGTTCTATACGCTCGGCCCGCTGACCACGGACGTCGCGCCGGCGTACGACCACATCACCTCCGGCATCGGTGCCGCGATGATCGCCTGGTGGGGCACGGCCATGCTCTGCTACGTCACGCCCAAGGAGCATCTGGGCCTGCCCAACCGTGACGACGTCAAGACCGGCGTCATCACCTACAAGATCGCCGCCCATGCCGCCGACCTCGCCAAGGGGCACCCAGGTGCACAGGAGTGGGACGACGCGCTGTCGGACGCCCGGTTCGAGTTCCGGTGGGAGGACCAGTTCAACCTGGCCCTCGACCCGGACACGGCACGGGAGTTCCACGACGAGACCCTGCCGGCCGAGCCCGCCAAGACGGCCCATTTCTGCTCGATGTGCGGGCCCAAGTTCTGCTCGATGAAGATCTCGCAGGACATTCGCCGGCAGCACGGGAGCAGCAAGGGCGAGATCGAGGAGGGCATGGCGCAGAAGTCGAAGGAGTTCGCGGCGGCGGGCAACCGCGTGTACCTGCCGATCGCGGACTGAGCACACCGGCGCGGGGAGGGGACAGGCCGCCCGGTCGGCCCTCTCCCCGTCAAGGGGTCCTGCTCGGCAGACTGGACGCATGAAAGCCACCTCCCTGAGCAAGGGTGCCAACGTCGCGGTCGACTCCCCCGCGGTGCGCGCCGAACTCGTGTGGTCCGCCGGGCCGGGCGTCCCCGAGGTCGACGCCTCGGCGCTGCTGCTCACCTCGGCCGGACGGGTGCGGGACGACGGCGACTTCGTCTTCTACAACCAGCCCCGCCACACGTCCGGCGCGGTGGGCCACCTGGGCAAGCGGGTCGGCCCCGGCGCGAACGCGGGTGTCACGACCGATGCCGTCGAGGTGGACCTGCGTTCGGTGGAGTCGTCGGTCGAACGCATCGTCCTGTGCGCCTCGGCGGACGGCGGTACCTTCGGCCGGGTTCCCGGGCTGTCGCTGCGGTTGCTGGACGCCGCGTCCGGCACCGAACTGGCCCGGTTCGACATCACGGCCGGGACGGAGACCGCCCTGGTCGGCGGCGAGTTGTACCGGCGCCAGGGGACGTGGAAGTTCCGTGCGGTCGGACAGGGCTACGCCTCCGGGCTCGCGGGGCTGGCGACCGACTTCGGCATCACCGTGGACGACGACGCTCCCCCGGCGGCGGCCGCGCCCCCGGCCTCCGCCCCGTCGGCGGCTGCCCCGGCGGCCCCGCCGACGGCTCCCCCGGTGCCCGCCCCACCGGCCGCACCCGTGCCGCCGCCACCGGCCCCGGCTCCGACCGCTCCGGGCCCCCGTCTCACCAAGGGCGAGGAACGCCTGCCCGTGGACATGCGCAAGCGGCTGTCCCTGCGCAAGGAGCAGGTCGCGGTCAGCCTGAGCAAGCACGGGGCGGCCGGGGTCACCGCGCGCGTCCTCCTCGTACTGGACGCCTCCGGGTCCATGTCCTTCCTCTACTCCAAGGGCGTCGTCGCGGACGTCGTGGAGCGGATGGCCGCCGTCGCCGCGCAGTTGGACGACGACGGGGAGATGCAGGCATGGACCTTCGCCTCCAACCCGGCACGCCTGCCCGACCTGCGCCTGGGCGAGCTGCCCGAATGGCTGCGGCTGCACGTGCGCGTGGGGGAGATCAGTTTGTTCCGGCGAGGCAGGAAGAAGGGCCTGCACCCCGAGCAGGTCGACATGCGGGCGGTCGGCATCCAGAACGAGGAGCAGAAGGTGATCGCCGAGGTCCGGGCCTTCGTCCGGGACCACCCGGCGCCGGTTCCGACCCTGGTGCTGTTCTTCTCCGACGGTGGCGTCTACCGCAACGCCGAGATCGAGCGGGAGCTGCGGGAGGCCGTGGAGGAACCGGTCTTCTGGCAGTTCGTGGGGCTCGGGCGCGCCGAATACGGGGTGCTGGAGCGGTTCGACACCCTGCCGGGCCGCCGCGTAGACAACGTGGGCTTCTTCGCCGTCGACGACATCGGCACCGTACCGGACCCGGAGTTGTACGACCGTCTGCTGTCCGAGTTCCCGTCCTGGATCACTGCCGCCGGCCGGGCGGGCATCCTCTGAAGCGCTGCCCGCCCGTGCCGGTGGCTACTCGGGCCGGTGTTCCGGGCCACCGAAGTCCGGGCTGCTGTAGTCCGGGCTCGAGTAGCTCGGACGCGGTCCCGCGTCAGGGCCGCCGTCGGGGCTGGTGAACCCGGGACGGCCGTAGCCGAGGTGCGGCATGCGGCTGCCGCTCGGGGCGGCCGGTCCGGTGCGGTGCAGTGCCGCCGTGCCCGGTTCGCTGAGCGCCTCCCGGAGGAAGGGCAGGATGCCCCGTTCCAGCAGCGCCTCGTGCCAGGCATCCCTGGCCCGGGTCACCTCCTCGTCGCGGGCGCTGTAGAAGCCGGACTCGGCGGAGGGGCGGTTGCGCAGCGCGGTGAGCAGCAGCCCCACCGCGGCGACGAGGATCGCCACCGCGGTGAAGGCACCGAACACCCATCCGGTGGTGAGCATGGTCTGTGCGAAGGTCTCCTCCGGGTCGAGCATCTTCAGGAGGTAGCCGACCAGCAGGAATATCGCCGCCGCGGTGCCGGCCAGGACCGGTGCCAGGACGGCGACGACGGCGACGGCCCCCGCGCCGGTCGCCTCGGCCATCTCGCCCATGGTGGCGGCGAGTCCCCCCGCGCTCGTGCCCTGCTCCTGGGAGCCGGATTCGCGCGTGGCGGACGACGGGCCCGAGGGCGCCGGGTGGCGCAGTTCCTCGCGGACCTTCACGTAGTGCTGGTACTCGGTCGTGGCCGCCGCCGTGATGAGGGCGGTGGCGTTGAGTGCCATGGTGCGCAGTTGTTCGGAGTTGAGCCGCTGACCGACCGCGGCCAGCTCCGGGCGGTGTGGTGCGGAGCGCAGCGCCTCGTCGAGGACCCGCTCGTACTCTTGGCGGTCCTCGTTCGACAGGTGCTGCGGAACGCTGTTCATGTGCATCCCCCGATGCTCCGTAGGGCTTGGGGCTCGCATGCCAACGAGCCGTCGGGCAGAAACGGAGGGGAGCCTGCTACGGATAAGCCGATGGTAGAGCGGTGACGGTGGAGGGTGACAGGGGGTTTCCAGAAATTGGGTGCCGGTCCGTACCGACGGCGCCGCCCGAAAAGCCGTCCGGTGAACGGTCAGGCGTCCAGTGGAAGTTGCTGGACCAGCAGCTTTCCGGCCATGGTCACGCCGCCGTCCATCGCGATGGCCAGGCCGTCCGCGTAGACGTGCGGTCCCTCGACCACGGTACGGGTGTCGTCCTCGCCGTCCTCGGAGCCGACTTCGCCCAGCAGGTAGGGGATGGGGCTGTGGCCGTGAACGATCCGGGTGCCGCCGTACGTATCCAGCAGGGAGCGCACGGCGTCGGCGCCGCCCTCGTCGCGGAAGGAGAAGCGCTTGGTGAACTTGCGGAACAGGTCCCACACCTCTTCCGCGTCGTTGCGCGTGATCGTCTCGCGGACGGTGTCGTTGACCTCTTCGATGGAGCGGCCGTAGTCGAGGTAGGTCGTGGCGTCCGAGTGGACCAGGAGGTGGTCGTCCACTTCTTCCATGGCGTCGAGGCGGGCCATCCACTGCAGGTGGTGGTCCTGCAGGCGGTCCATGTCGGTCTTCTGGCCGCCGTTCAGCAGCCAGGCGGCCTGGAAGGTGGCGGTGCCCGCGCCGGAGTTGACGGGGGTGTCGCCGAACCGCTTGGCGCCGAGCAGCAGCAGTTCGTGGTTGCCCATCAGGGCCTTGCAGTAGCCGCCCGCAGCGGCGGCCTCGGCGGACAGCCGCATCACCAGGTCGATGACGCCGATGCCGTCCGGGCCGCGGTCGGTGAAGTCGCCGAGGAACCACAGCCGGGAGGTGCCCGCGCACCACTGGCCGGCCTCGTCGACGAGGCCCTTCTCCCGCAGGGCGGCCAGCAGCTCGTCGAGGTAGCCGTGCACGTCGCCGACGACGAAAAGGGGACCCTGGCCGGTGGTGGGCTGCTGCACCACGACCGGCTCGGGGTCGACCGCGACCTGGACCGTGTCACCCCGACGGATGACGGGCAGATCGCGCTGGGTGGGTGTGTAGCCCTCGGGCAGGGACTCCTCGAGCCCTTCCTCGGCGGGCGGCGCCGAGTCGCTCGCGTGCGTGCCGGGGGCAGCGTACGGAGCGGTCTCGTGGACGTACGCGGGTACCCGGAAGTCGCGCACCGTCGCCGTCCGCTCCACCTCGGGTCCCTGACCGGCCCCCTGAGTCATCGACCCCTCCACCATCGCGCCGCATCTGCACCGCTTCGGACTGCCTGGTCGCAGCGGCCCGCGGTGTGTGGGCCCATCATAGGAATGCGGATCGCGCTGTGTGATGACCCAGGGGTGGTGAATCAGGACAGGACTCCGGTTCCCTGCGGCTTTCGCCCCGATTGGGCCTGGCTTCGCCCGTCCGTGACCGCGGGTCACCCGTGTTCCGGACGTGGCGGATGTGGTCTTCGCCGCCCTGTTTCGCGTCGTTCCGCGCCGTCGCCCCCGTCGCTCTTGCGCGCCCCGCTCCGACCGGGACGCGCGGTGCGCCACCGCCCCGCGACCGCGCCCCGGCCCCGCATTTGCGCTCCCGGGCCCGCCCCTACTCGCCCTCCGGCGACCGCGGCGGGCTGACCGTCGTACGCGGCGGGCGCCGCTGCGACGACGTGCGCACGATCAGTTCGGTCGGTATCACCTGCTCGACCGGCTGGTCGGAGTGCAGCCCCTCGATCGCGTCGATGAGGACCTGGATCACGGCGGTGCCGATGCGGCGGGGTTTGAGCGACAGGGTGGTGATGGGCGGCTCGGTGCTGGCGTACACGGTGGACTCGCTGCAGCAGACCAGCAGCAGGTCCTCGGGGACGCGCAGTCCGTAGCGGCGGGCGGCGGCGAGCAGGTCGGTGCCGTTCGGGTCGAACAGGCCGTAGACGGCGTCGGGCCGGTCTGGGCGGGCGAGCAGCCGGTCGGCGGCGACCGCGCCGGCGCACGGGTCGTGGGCCGGGTAGGCCTCGTAGACCGGGTCCTGTCCGACGCGCTCGCACCAGCGCAGGTAGGCGGTGGTCGACAGGTGGGTGTACGTGTCGGTGGTGGTGCCGGTGAGCAGGCCGATCCTGCGCGCGCCCGCGTCGGCGAGGTGGTCGAGGATGCCGAGTACGGCCGCCTCGTGGTCGTTGTCGACCCAGGCGGTGACCGGCAGCGAGCCGGCCGGGCGGCCGTCGGAGACGACGGGTAAACCCTGGCGGACCAGCTCGCTGACGACCGGGTCGTGGTCCGAGGGGTCGATGACGACCGTGCCGTCGAGCGCGACGTTGGACCACACGTCGTGACGGGAGGTCGCCGGGAGGATGACGAGCGCGTAGCCGCGGGCGAGCGCGGCCGACGTGGCGGCGCGCGCCATCTCGGCGAAGTACGCGAACTCGGTGAAGGTGAAAGGTTCATCCCCGTACGTCGTGACGGTCAGGCCGATGAGTCCGGACTTGCCGGTGCGGAGCGTGCGGGCGGCGGCCGAGGGCCGGTAGCCCAGTCGGTCGGCGACCTCGCGCACATGGCGCCGGGTGGCATCCGGGAGTCGGCCCTTGCCGTTGAGGGCGTCGGAGACGGTAGTGATGGATACTCCGGCGGCGGCGGCCACGTCCCTGATGCCCGCCCGGCCCGGCCGGCTGCCTCGACGTGAGGTTTCCGCGCGGCTCACCTGGTGCTTCCCTGCTGCTGTCATGGCGAGCCGATAGTAGGGCTCATGGGGTGGGGTAGTGCGGACGCATATGCACGCGTTGACAGTCACGTTTCTGCATGATCATTAGCGGTGAACACCCTTGGAAAGCAAGCCAGTTGGGTCCACTCATCCCATTACCTGACGTGTTGACCAGTGAGGGCCTGCGGGGTGGTGGATGTTGCGAAGAGGTCTCAACTCACCTGCACGAGGGATGCGCGCCACGGCGCGAGCCACCGGCGCGTAGATATATGTGCGGCGCGCCCCCCGAATCGTGCGCCTTCGTGCCCTGATGCCCTTGATGCCAGTGTGACGGACGAGGTCACCTCCCACCTATACGCAGCGGCAGCGAATCCTCTTAAGGTGAGGAGTATTCGATGCCGGTGGTGGTCACGAGGAGGACTGCGGTGAGCGAGAAGAGCCCCAAGCTGCGCGCCGAGCTGGAGGGGATTCCGACCTACAAGCCGGGCAAGCCCGCCGCGGCCGACGGGCCGGTGGCCTACAAGCTGTCCTCCAACGAGAACCCCTATCCGCCCCTGCCGGGTGTGATGGAGACGGTGACGGCCGCGGCCGCCTCCTTCAACCGGTACCCGGACATGGCCTGCACCTCGCTGATGAGTGAGCTGTCGGACCGTTTCGGGGTGCCCCTGGCCCACCTGGCCACCGGGACCGGGTCGGTCGGTGTGGCCCAGCAGCTGATCCAGGCGACCTCGGGCCCCGGCGACGAGGTGATCTACGCCTGGCGCTCCTTCGAGGCGTACCCGATCATCACCCAGATCAGCGGTGCGACGTCCGTGCAGGTGCCGCTGACGCCGGGCGAGGTGCACGACCTGGACGCGATGGCGGACGCGATCACCGACCGGACCCGGCTGATTTTCGTCTGCAACCCCAACAATCCCACGGGCACGGTGGTACGGCGGGCCGAGCTGGAGCGGTTCCTGGACCGGGTGCCGAGCGATGTCCTGGTGGTCCTCGACGAGGCCTACCGCGAGTTCATCCGTGACGCGGAGGTCCCGGACGGCGTCGAGTTCTACCGTGAGCGGCCCAACGTCTGCGTCCTGCGCACCTTCTCCAAGGCCTACGGCCTGGCAGGTCTGCGGGTCGGCTTCGCGATCGCCCACGAGCCGGTGGCGGCGGCGCTGCGCAAGACGGCGGTGCCCTTCGGGGTCAGCCAGATCGCGCAGGAGGCGGCGATCGCCTCGCTGCGCGCGGAGGACGAGCTGATCGGCCGGGTCGGCTCGCTGGTGTGCGAGCGCTCCCGCGTCGTCGACGCGCTGCGCGCGCAGGGCTGGACGGTGCCAGAGACCCAGGCCAACTTCGTCTGGCTGCGGCTGGGGGAGCGCACGCTCGCCTTCGCGGAGGCCTGCGAGCAGGCCGGCGTGGTCATCCGCCCCTTCGCGGGCGAGGGCGTGCGCGTGACGGTCGGGGAGAGCGAGGCGAACGACATCTTTCTGAAGGTGTCGGAGGAGTTCCGCAAGGAGCTGTAGCCCCCGCCGGGGCAGGACGACGCATCGCGGGACGGCCGGGCGCCGTCCCGCGATTTCGCATGCGGTGGGCACGGCTCCCGCCCCTCGGATTCAACGGTCTGCCGAAGTTCCGGCGAAGGGGTTGACGTCACAGGGGACCCCCCTTCCGGTGTCGAAAAGCAGTAGGTCATAATTGCTTGTGAATGTGAACGCGTTCACAAGCGTGTCCCGATTGCGCCCGCGTTGGGTGTGACAAACACGCTCAAACCGCCGCTGACCACGGCGGTGTGGCGATGTGAGGAGAGTGACGACGTGGACTTGGCTCTGGCGCCGGAGACGCTGGCGCGATGGCAGTTCGGCATCACGACCGTCTACCACTTCCTGTTCGTCCCGCTGACGATCTCGCTGGCCGCTCTCACGGCCGGACTGCAGACCGCCTGGGTCCGCACGGAGAAGGAGAAGTACCTCAGGGCGACCAAGTTCTGGGGCAAGCTCTTCCTGATCAACATCGCGATGGGTGTCGTCACCGGCATCGTGCAGGAGTTCCAGTTCGGCATGAACTGGTCCGACTACTCCCGCTTCGTCGGTGATGTCTTCGGTGCTCCGCTCGCCTTCGAGGCGCTGATCGCCTTCTTCTTCGAGTCCACCTTCATCGGGCTGTGGATCTTCGGCTGGGACAAGCTGCCCAAGAAGATCCACCTGGCCTGCATCTGGATGGTCTCGATCGGCACCCTGCTGTCGGCGTACTTCATCCTCGCGGCCAACTCCTGGATGCAGCACCCCGTCGGCTACCGGATCAACGAGGAGAAGGGCCGCGCCGAGCTCACCGACTTCTGGCAGGTCCTCACCCAGAACACCACCCTCAACCAGGTCTTCCACAGCTTCTCGGCGGCCTTCCTCACGGGCGGCGCCTTCATGGTCGGCATCGCCGCCTTCCACCTGATGCGCAAGAAGCACATCCCGGTGATGCGGACCTCGCTCCGGCTCGGCCTGGTGACCCTGGCGGTCGGCGGCCTGCTCACCGCGGTCAGCGGCGACACCCTCGGCAAGGTCATGTACGAGCAGCAGCCGATGAAGATGGCAGCCGCCGAGGCCCTGTGGGACGGCGAGAAGCCGGCACCCTTCTCGGTCTTCGCCTACGGGGACGTCGACGAGGGGCACAACAAGGTCGCCCTGGAGATCCCCGGACTGCTGTCCTTCCTCGCACACAGCGACTTCGAGTCCTACGTGCCCGGCATCAACGACACCAACAAGGCCCTCCAGGAGCAGTTCGGCCCCGGCGACTACAAGCCCATCGTCCCCGTCGCCTACTGGGGCTTCCGCTGGATGATCGGCTTCGGCATGGCGTCCTTCTCCCTCGGCCTGCTCGGCCTGTGGCTGACACGGAAGCGGTTCCTGCTGCCACCGGCCCTGCGCACCGGGGAGGACGAGGTCCCGCGGCTGGTGCTGCTGAAGAAGCCGCTCGGGGCGAAGCTCTCCCGGATGTACTGGCTGGTGGCGCTGTGGACGATGGCGTTCCCGCTGATCGCCAACTCCTGGGGCTGGATCTTCACCGAGATGGGCCGGCAGCCCTGGGTCGTCTACGGCGTGATGCAGACCCGCGACGCGGTCTCCCCCGGTGTCTCCACCGCCGAGGTCATCATCTCGATGTCCGTCTTCACCCTGCTGTACGCCGTCCTGGCCGTCATCGAGGTCAAGCTCCTGGCGAAGTACGTGAAGGCGGGGCCGCCCGAGCTGACCGAGGCCGACCTCAATCCGCCCACGAAGATCGGTGGCGATCTCCGTGACGCCGACAAGCCGATGGCCTTCTCGTACTAGGCCGAGGGAGCTGCACAGTCATGGAACTGCACGACGTCTGGTTCGTTCTGATCGCTGTCCTGTGGACCGGCTACTTCTTCCTGGAGGGCTTCGACTTCGGGGTCGGTGTGCTGACCAAGCTGCTTGCCCGGAACCGGGCCGAGAAGCGGGTGCTGATCAACACCATCGGCCCCGTGTGGGACGGCAACGAGGTGTGGCTGCTCACGGCCGGCGGTGCCACGTTCGCCGCCTTCCCCGAGTGGTACGCCACGCTCTTCTCCGGGTTCTACCTTCCCCTGCTGGCCATCCTCGTCTGCCTGATCGTCCGGGGCGTCGCCTTCGAGTACCGGGTGAAGCGGCCCGAGGAGAAGTGGCAGCGCAACTGGGAGACGGCGATCTTCTGGACCTCGCTGATCCCCGCGTTCCTGTGGGGCGTGGCCTTCGGCAACATCGTCCACGGCGTGAAGATCGACCGGGACCTGGAGTACGTCGGCTCGGTCTGGGACCTGCTCAACCCGTACGCCCTTCTCGGCGGCCTGGTGACGCTGACGCTGTTCACCTTCCACGGGACGGTGTTCACCGCCCTCAAGACCGTCGGTGAGATCCGTGAGCGGGCGCGGACCCTGGCGCTGCGGGTCGGTCTGGTCACGGCCGTGCTGGCCCTGGCCTTCCTGCTCTGGACGCAGGCCGACAGCGGGGACGCCAAGAGCCTGGTCGCCCTGGTGATGGCCGTCGTCGCCCTGATCGCCGCGCTGACAGCGAACCAGGCCGGGCGCGAGGGCTGGGCGTTCGCCCTGTCCGGCGTCACCATCGTGGCCGCCGTGGCGATGCTCTTCCTGACGCTCTTCCCGAACGTCATGCCGTCCACGCTGAACGCGGACTGGAGCCTCACCGTCACCAACGCCTCGTCCAGCGCCTACACGCTCAAGATCATGACCTGGCTGGCCGTGATCGCCACACCGGTCGTCCTGCTCTACCAGGGCTGGACGTACTGGGTGTTCCGCAAGCGCATCGGCACCCAGCACCTCGCCGACGCCGCGCACTGAGTCCAACGGGGTCCGGTTTCACTGCGTTTCACGTGAAACACAGTGAAACCGGACCCCAGGGGCAGGAAGGCCTGTTTCACGTGAAACCCATCGATCCACGTCTTCTGCGGTACGCCCGCGCCACCCGGATCTTCCTGGTGGCGGTCGTCGCCCTGGGCGTCGTCGGTGCCGGACTGCTCGTCGCGCAGGCGATGCTCATCGCCGAGGTGGTGGTCGGCGCCTTCCAGCACGGCACGTCAGCCGCCGGACTCCGTACGCCGCTGCTGCTGCTGGTGGCCGTCGCCTGCGGCCGGGCGCTGGTCGGCTGGCTCACCGAACTGGCCGCACACCGGGCGAGCGCGGCGGTGAAGTCCGAGCTGCGGGGCCGGCTGCTGGAGCGGGCCACCGCGCTCGGCCCCGGCTGGCTGAGCGGACAGCGGACCGGCTCGCTGGTCGCCCTCGCCACCCGGGGCGTCGACGCCCTCGACGACTATTTCTCGCGCTATCTGCCGCAGCTGGGCCTCGCGGTGGTCGTGCCCGTGGCGGTGCTGGCCCGCATCGTCACCGAGGACTGGGTCTCGGCGGCCATCATCGTCGCCACTCTGCCCCTCATCCCGGTCTTCATGATGCTGATCGGCTGGGCCACCCAGTCCCGGATGGACCGCCAGTGGCGGCTGCTCTCCCGGCTGTCCGGACACTTCCTGGACGTGGTCGCGGGGCTGCCGACGCTGAAGGTCTTCGGCCGGGCCAAGGCACAGGCGGAGTCGATCAAGCGCATCACCGGCGAGTACCGCCAGGCGACCATGCGGACCCTGCGGATCGCCTTCTTGTCGTCCTTCGCGCTGGAACTGCTCGCCACACTCTCCGTCGCGCTCGTCGCCGTCACCATCGGCATGCGTCTGGTCCACGGTGACATGGCCCTGTACGACGGCCTGGTCGTGCTGGTCCTCGCACCCGAGGCGTATCTGCCGTTGCGGCAGGTGGGAGCGCAGTACCACGCGGCGGCCGAGGGCCTCGCCGCCGCCGAGGACATCTTCTCCGTGCTGGAGCGTCCCGTACCGGCGTCGGGGACCGGGCCGGTTCCGGCGGACGGTGCCCTGGTCTTCGAGGGCGTGACAGTCCGCTACCCCGGACGCGTCACGGCGGCCGTCACGGACGTGCACCTCACCGTCGAGCCCGGGGAGACGGTCGCGCTCGTCGGACCCAGCGGGGCGGGCAAGTCGACGCTCGTGAACGCCCTGCTCGGCTTCGTCACCCCGACCGGGGGGCGGGTCCGGGTCGGGGGAACCGACCTCTCCTCCCTCGACCTGGCGCAGTGGCACGCCCGCGTCGCGTGGGTGCCGCAGCACCCGCACCTGTACGCCGGCACGATCGCGGAGAACGTACGGCTGGCCCGGCCCGACGCCGATGACACGGCCGTCCGCCGGGCCCTGCGGGACGCGGGCGCCCTGGAGTTCGTGGACGCGCTGCCCGAGGGCACGGCGACCGTCCTCGGGGAGGACGGAACCGGGCTGTCCGCCGGGCAGCGGCAGCGGCTGGCGCTGGCCCGGGCGTTTCTCGCGGACCGGCCGGTGCTGCTGCTCGACGAGCCGACGGCGGCCCTGGACGGGGCCACCGAGGCTGAGGTCGTGGACGCCGTGCGCAGGCTGGCGAAGGGGCGGACGGTCCTGCTGGTGGTGCACCGCCCGGCACTGCTGGAGGTGGCCGACCGGGTGGTGCGGCTGGACCCGCCGGCCATGGCCGCCGCCTCCGCCGACGCCGACGGACTGCCGGTCGCCGCGGAGGCGGGCCTCCGCGCTGCCGCTCCGGGCTTCTCCGACGAAGCGGGCGCCGAGTCCGCTCGGCCCGCCGAGCCTGCCGCGGAGGCGCGCGGGGGTGTACTGGCCCGGGTCCGTGCCATGTCCGGCGCCCGGCGCGGGCGGCTCGGCCTCGCGCTGCTGCTCAGCGGTCTGGCGCTGGGCAGCGCCGTGGGCCTGATGGCGACCTCCGGGTACCTCATCTCGCGGGCCTCCGAGCAGCCGCCGGTGCTGTACCTGATGGTGGCCGTGACGGCGACGCGGGCGTTCGGCATCGGGCGGGCCGTGTTCCGCTACGCGGAGCGGCTCGTGTCGCACGACGCCGTGCTGCGGATGCTGGCCGACACCCGGGTCGCCGTGTACCGGCGGCTGGAGCGGCTGGCCCCCGCGGGGCTCCGCCGCAGCCGCCGCGGCGACCTGCTGATCCGGCTCGTCGCCGACGTCGACGCCTTGCAGGACTACTGGCTCCGCTGGCTGCTGCCGGCCGGCAGCGCGCTGCTCGTCTCGGCCGCCTCGGTCGGTTTCACGGCCTGGCTGCTCCCCGAGGCGGGCGCCGTGCTCGCGGTCGGTCTGCTCGTGGCCGGAGCCGGTGTTCCGCTGGTCACCGCGGCCGTGGCACGGCGGGCCGAGCGCAGGCTCGCCCCCGCCAGGGGCGTGCTCGCCACCCGCGTGACCGACCTGCTCACCGGCACCGCCGAGCTCACCGTCGCCGGTGCCCTGCCCGGTCGTGCCGCCGAGGCACGGCGGGCCGACGGCACCCTCACCCGGATCGCCTCGCGGGCCGCCACCGCCACCGCGCTGGGCGACGGGCTCACCGCGCTCGTCTCCGGCCTGACCGTCGCAGTCGCCGCCCTCGTCGGAGTCCAGGCCGTCGCCGACGGCCGACTCGCCGGGGTGGCCGTGGCCGTCGTCGTCCTCACCCCGCTGGCCGCCTTCGAGGCCGTACTCGGACTGCCGCTCGCCGTGCAGTACCGCCAGCGCGTACGCAGGAGCGCCGAGCGCGTCCACGAGGTGCTCGACGCCCCGGAGCCGGTGCGCGATCCGGAGGTGCCCGGGCAGGCGCCCGCCTCGCCGTTCCCGGTGGTCCTCAAGGGGCTGGCCGCACGTCACGCCGGGCAGGACAGGGACGCGCTGGCGGGGCTGGAGCTGACGCTGGCCGAGGGGCGCCGCGTCGCCGTGGTCGGGCCGTCCGGGTCCGGCAAGACGACCCTGGCCCAGGTGCTGCTGCGCTTCCTCGACCCGGACACGGGCTCCTACACGCTGGCCGGTGTCGACGCCTACGCCCTGGCCGGGGACGACGTACGGCGACTGGTCGGGCTGTGTGCCCAGGATGCGCACCTCTTCGACAGCTCGGTCCGCGAGAACCTGCTCCTGGCCAGGAAGAACGCCACCGAAAGCGAGCTGCGCGACGCGCTGGCGCGGACCCGGCTGCTGGAGTGGGCCGACGGTCTGCCCGACGGGCTGGACACGCTGGTCGGTGAGCATGGGGCCCGGTTGTCCGGTGGCCAGCGACAGCGGCTCGCCCTGGCCCGGGCGTTGCTCGCCGACTTCCCCGTCCTCGTGCTCGACGAGCCCGCCGAGCACCTCGACCTGCCGACCGCCGACGCGCTCACCGCTGATCTGCTGGCCGCCACTGAGGGCCGTACGAGCCTGCTGATCACTCACCGGCTGGCGGGACTGCGGGCCGTGGACGAGGTGATCGTCCTGGACCGGGGCCGGGTCGTGCAGCGCGGGACGTACGCGGAGCTGGCGGCCGTGCCGGGGCCGCTGCGGGAGATGGCCGGACGCGAGGAGGCGGCGGACCTGCTGGTGGGAGCACGGTGACCGGCCGGCCCGGCCACATTCGCGAAAGATTCCGGTAATCCGACTTTCCCGAACAAAGGGGTCTCATTAGGCTCGGGTCATGTCCCCAGCTCCGCCTCCCGGCCCCCCGCCGCCCCGTGAGGGCGCCTCGGCCGAGCTACTGGCACGGGTGCCGAAACTGCTGGACGCGATGCGCTCCGTCGGCAGCGGACTGGGACTGCACTCCACGCTGAACCGGATCTGCGAGACGGCCGCCGACCTGGCGCACGCCCGGTACGCGGCCATCGGTGTCGTCGCCGAGGACGGCGAGGGCCTCGCCGACTTCGTGCACCACGGCGTCGACGAGGCGACCGTCCGCCGCGTCGGCCGCCTCCCGGACGGCCACAAGGGCCTGCTCGGCGCGCTCATCCGCGAGCCCGAGCCGGTCCGGCTGACCGACCTGACCGAGGACCCGCGCTCGTGCGGCTTTCCCGAGCACCACCCGCCGATGCGCAGCTTCCTGGGCGTTCCCATCCGTGTGCAGGGCGAGATCTTCGGCAACCTCTACCTGACCGACAAGCACGCGGGTGAGCCCTTCAACGACTACGACCTCGCGATGGTCCGGGTCCTGGCCACGGAGG
The DNA here is from genome assembly GCF_055575415.1 of Streptomyces sp. NPDC034099. Taxonomy (NCBI): domain Bacteria; kingdom Bacillati; phylum Actinomycetota; class Actinomycetes; order Kitasatosporales; family Streptomycetaceae; genus Streptomyces; species Streptomyces sp. NPDC034099. Next base: position 555,472 of record NZ_JBVISR010000004.1, read on the forward strand.
CCGGTATCGCCATCGGCAACGCGCGGCTGTACGAAGCGGCCCAGCAGCGGGAGCGGTGGATCGACGGATCGGTCGCCGTCACCACCGCCCTGCTGGCCGGGGGCGACACCGACGACGCCCTGCAGATCGTCGCCGAGCAGGCCCGCCGCCTCTCCGGGGCGGCCGCCGGGATGGTGCTGCTCCCCGCCGACGGGGGTGGCCTGGAGATCGTGGCCGTCGACGCGCCGCGCCCCACGAACGCGCTCGGCGCGGTCGTCCCGCCGGAGAACGGCATCGTGACGGAACTGCTCGCCGGACGCCCCGTGTTCGTGGACGACGCCACCACCGACCCCCGCCTGGACGACGGACCGGCGCGCTCCTACGGGCCGGTCATGCTGTTGCCGCTGCGCAGGGACGGGAAGGTCCTCGGGTGCCTCGTCCTGCCCCGCGCCCGGGGGGACCGCCCGTTCACCCGGACGGAGCGTGCGCTCGGCGACCGGTTCGCCTCGCAGGCGGCACTGGCGCTCACGATGGCCGAGGCACAGCGCGACCGGGAGCGGCTCGCCGTGTACGAGGACCGGGACCGGATCGCCCGGGACCTGCACGATCTCGTCATCCAGCGGCTCTTCGCGACGGGGATGATGCTGGAGAGCGCCCAGCGCAGGTCGGCCGTGCCGGAGGTGCGCGACAGGGTCGGAGGGGCCGTCGACGAACTCGACGTCACCATCCAGGAGATCCGTTCGGCGATCTTCGCGCTCCAGCAGCCGGCCGAGGCCCCCACGGGACTGCGCACCCGCGTACTGCGCGAGATCACCATGGCCGCCGTTCCGCTGGGCTTCACGCCCTCGCACCGCTTCGTCGGCCCGGTCGACACCGCCGTCGGCGACCTGACCGGCAAGAACCTCATCGCCGCGCTGCGCGAGACCCTGTCCAACGCCTTCCGGCACGCCCGCGCAGGCCGGATCGAGGTGGTCGTGGACGCGACGGCGACCCTGCCGGACGGCCGGCCGGGCGTGCGCCTGACCGTCGCGGACGACGGTGTCGGCGTTCCCGAGGGCGGCCGGCGCAGCGGCCTGCGCAACCTGGAGCGCCGCGCCGAGTCCGTGGGCGGCGCCAGTCGGCTCGGGCCGGGCATCGGCGCGGACGGCGCCGGCACGACGGTGCTGTGGGAAGCGCCGTACTGAGCGCGACCGACGCCGTGTTGCCCCGTGTGCAGCAGTCGCACTGGGCCATGTGCAGCAACGGGTCCCCCACTCGTACGAGCCGAACGGGACCGCGGGGCCCGCGCTGGTCCACCATCGCTGACATGCGCTCATCCCGCCGGCACCCGTGGCTCGTTCCGGTGTTGCTGTGCGCCCTCGCCGTGCCGGCGGCCCGCCCCACCGATGGCTTGGACGGGGACGGCGGGCCGGGCACCGGTCTCGGGCCGCAGGTGGCGCGACTGTACGAGGACGCGGCGAAGGCGACCCGCCGGTACGAGGACGGGCGGCGAGAGGCCGAGGCGCAGCGGTCGAAGGCACTGGAGTACGAGCGGCGGCTCGACGGGCAACGGCGGAAGATCGACGCCATGCAGGAGGACCTGGGCCGCATCGCCCGGGCCCAGTACCGCGACGGCGGCGGTCTCCCGCTCACCGCGCGGATGCTCCTCGCCGACGACCCCGACGAGCTGATGCGCGGTCAGCGGGCGGTCTCCCGCGCGAATCTCGCCGTGGACAGGGCCATCGGCAGGCATCTGCGCGCGGAGGCCCGGCTCACCGCCGAGGAAGCCAAGGCGCAGGCGGCCTGGCAGGCGCTGGAGAAGCGCAACGCCGACCTGGGGAAGCTGAAGAAGAAGATCGAGAGCAAGCTGGAGGTGGCGCGGTCACGGCTGGAGGGACAGGCGGACTCCTCCGTCGCGGCCGGATCGTGCCCCGGCGCGGTCCGCCTCGACCAGCCGGACGTGCCCGCCGGCCCGTCCTGGGTGGCCCCGGTCGAGACCTACGAACTGTCGGCGTCCTTCGGCAGCGGCGGATCGCGGTGGGCGAACCGGCACACCGGCCAGGACTTCGCGGTGCCGGTCGGGACACCGGTGCGCTCGGTCGGGGCGGGCCGGGTCCTGAAGATGTCCTGCCGCGGGGCCTTCGGCATCCAGGTCGTCATCGAGCACGCGGGCGGCTACTACACGCAGTACGCCCATCTCGCCGCCGTCGCCGTCGACCAGGGCGACCGGGTCGAGCCCGGGCAATGGATCGGCCAGACCGGCAGCACGGGCAACTCCACCGGGCCCCACCTGCACTTCGAAGTACGGGTCACCCCGGAGATGGGCTCGGCGCTGGATCCGGTGCCGTGGCTGTCGCAGCGCGGGGTGCCGCTGTGACGGCACCGGGCGTGCCGCGGGGCCGGGCGCCCGTGGAGGAGGGCGTCAGGGCAGGGCCAGCATCCGCTCGATCACGACCGCCACTCCGTCGTCGTTGTTGGCGACCGTCCGCCCCGAGGCGGCGGCGATCACGTCCGGATGCGCGTTGCCCATCGCGTACGACTGACCCGCCCAGGTGAGCATCTCGACGTCGTTCGGCATATCGCCGAAGGCCACGACCTCCTCGTGCGAGATGCCGCGCTCGGCGCAGCACAGGGCGAGCGTGCTGGCCTTGGAGACGTCGGGGCCACTGATCTCCAGCAGGGCGCTGGGGCTGGACCGGGTGACGTTGGCGCGGTCGCCGATGGCGAGGCGGGCCAGCGTGAGGAAGCCGTCGGGGTCCAGCTCCGGATGGAAGGCAAGGATCTTGAGGACGGGCTCGGCGGTGGCGCGGCCGCCCGGCGCCAGGATCTCCTCGGCGGGCAGGAGATCGTCGGGGACCTCCATGTGCAGTTTCGGGTACGCCGGTTCCTGGTGGAAGCCGTACGTCTGCTCGACCGCGTAGACCGTTCCCGGCGCCGCCTCCCGCAGCAGCCGTACGGCGTCCAGCGCGTTCTCCGGGGGCAGCTCGCGGACCTTCACGAACCTGTGGCCGCCGGGACCGCCGTGCAGGTCGACCACGGCGGCGCCGTTGCCGCAGATGGCGAGGCCGTGCCCGTGGACGTGGGCGCTGACGACGTCCATCCAGCGGGCGGGGCGGCCGGTGACGAAGAAGACCTCGATGCCCGCCTGCTCCGCGGCGGCCAGCGCGGCGACCGTGCGCGGGGAGACCGACTTGTCGTCGCGCAGCAGGGTGCCGTCGAGGTCGGTGGCGATGAGCCGCGGGCGGGTGGCGGCGGCCGGGGGCTCGGGCTGTCGGGTCGCTGAGGTCACCCGGTCATTGTCACGCATGTGCGTGCACGCCCGTGCGAGGGTCCGCACATCTGTGAGCTACGGCTCGCATGCGTGACTCCCCGTGGCCGCTCGATGCCACGCCCTCATTCCTTCAGTTGTGCCAGTGCCTCCATGGCGATCCGCTCGAAGACCTTCTCGTCCGCGGCGAAGTCCGAGTCGGGGATCGGCCAGTGGACGACGAGCTCGGTGAAGCCCAGGTCCCGGTGGCGTCCGGCGAAGTCCACGAACGCGTCCACGGACTCCAGCGGGCGACTGCGCTCCGGTGTGAAACCGGTGAGCAGGACCCGGTCCAGCTCTCCCACATCGCGGCCGATCGCGGCACAGGCGTCGGCCAGCCGGTCGCCCTGCTGCCGCAGCGCCCGGTCCGACTGCTCGGGGGTGCCGTTCTCGAACAGCTTCGGGTCGCCGGTGGTCACCCACGCCTGACCGTGCCGGGCGGCGAGCGCCAGCCCCCGTGGGCCGGTCGCGGCCACCGCGAAGGGCAGCCGGGGCCGCTGTACACAGCCCGGGATGTTGCGGGCCTCGTGCGCCGAGTAGAAATCGCCCTCGTACGACACGGCGTCCTCGGTCAGCAGCCGATCGAGCAACGGCAGGAACTCGCCGAACCGGTCCGCCCGCTCTCGCGGCGTCCACGGCTCCTGGCCCAGCGCCGTGGCGTCGAAGCCGGTGCCGCCCGCTCCTATGCCGAGCGTGATCCGTCCGCCGGAGATGTCGTCGAGGGAGATCAGTTCCTTGGCGAGCGTCACCGGGTGCCGGAAGTTCGGCGAGGTGACCAGGGTGCCCAGTCGCAGCCGCTCGGTCACGGCCGCGGCGGCCGTGAGGGTCGGTACGGCACCGAACCACGGTCCGTCCCGGAAGCTGCGCCAGGAGAGGTGGTCGTAGGTGTAACCCGTGTGGAAGCCGAGCTGCTCGGCCCGCGTCCAGGTCGAACGGCCGCCTTCGTGCCAGCGGCGGTACGGAAGGATCACGGTGCTCAGGCGCAGACTCATGTCTCCGAGCCTATGCGGCCCTCGTCGGTTTCACGTGAAACAGCGTGCGGCGTCACCGTACGCGACTGCTCAGCCACGGCGTGAGGAGGAGCATCGACACGTGCTCCTTGTGCGCCCGGTCGCCCGGCAGCGGCACGATCAGGCGGTATCCGGGCGGGAAACGGCGCCCATGGACGTAGGCGAGGCCGCCGAAGACGGAGCGCAGGAACGCGGGCACGTCGTCGCGTTCGACATCGGGAAACTCCACGTTCTCGACGGTGACCAGGGCATCGCCCTCGTGGAAGAGCCGGACGCTCACCCGGGGAACCCCGCCGAACTCGACGAACGCCTCGTGCGGGAGGGAGCCGTCGGCGTCGGTGGTCACCCCCACGCCCGCGGCCATGCCACGGGAGGTCTGGTCGGCGCCGATGTCGTCGGTGACCTCGATCTCCAGCGCGTGCTCCTCGGCGACGGCACGGAGGGCGGTGACGGCGGACTGGGTGCTCGGCAGGTGCTCCATGCCCTCGATCATGCGGGGTCAGTGCGGAGCGGGAAAGCGCAGGTAGCGGGACGGCACGTGCTGCGTCAGCCAGACCCCGTTCGCGCTGATGTGGAAGACGTGACCGGCGCGGTGCATGGCGGCGGCATCCACCGGGAGCACGACCGGCCGGCCACGTCGGGCTCCGACCCGGGTCGCGGTCTCGCGGTCCGGCGAGAGGTGCACGGCGTGCCGGTTCATCGGCCGCAGGCCCTCGGCGCGAATGGCCTCCAGATGCCGGACCACGGTCCCGTGGTAGAGATACGGCGGCGGGGTCGCCGAGGGCAGTTGGAGATCCACGTCGATGCTGTGGCCCTGGCTGGCCCGGATGCGGGTGCCCTCGACCGCGAAGCGCCGTTTGTCGTTGGTGGCGACCACGTGGTCCAGCTCTTCGCGGGTGAAGCGGAAGCCGTGCGCGGCCGCCGCGGCGATCAGCGTGTCGATCTCGGCCCAGCCGCCCTCGTCGAGCGTGAGCCCGATCCTCTCCGGCTGGTGGCGCAGGTGCTTCGACAGATACTTGGACACCTTCACCGAGCGTTCCTGTTGCATGGCACCAGCCTGCCTAGTGAGACACGCGTCACGCGAACCATTTAGCCGTCGAGGTTTGATCCACAGTCAAGTGCAGTTATCCACAGGCTGGTTGGGGATCTCTGTGGAAACTAGAGAGGCGGCTTCACCCGGGCGAGGCGCCGCAGCACCCGTGGCGCGAAGCGGGACATGAGATGAGCGCCGCGCGCCTCCGGCGTCACCGGCACCACCGCCCTGTTGTGCACGACCGCCTCCAGGACGGCGTCCGCCACCTTCTCCGGCGGGTAGTTGCGCGCCCCGTACAGCCGCGCGGTGCGCTGCTGCCGGCGCTTCTCCTCCGCGGCGTCCACGCCCGCGAAGTGCGCGGTGGCGGTGATGTTGGTGTTGACCAGGCCGGGGCAGATCGCCGTGACACCGATCCCCTGATCGGCAAGCTCGGCGCGCAGGCACTCGCTCAGCATCAGCACGGCCGCCTTGGAGGTGCTGTAGGCGGGCAGCGCCCTGGAGGGCTGGAAGGCCGCCGCCGACGCGGTGTTGACGATGTGACCGCCCTGCCCGCGCTCGGCCATCTGCCGGCCGAACAGGCGGCAGCCGTGGATCACGCCCCACAGGTTGACGTCGAGGACCTTCTTCCAGTCCTCCGGCGTGGTGTCGAAGAAGGAGCCCGACAGGCCGATCCCGGCGTTGTTCACGAGCACGTCCACCACGCCGTACTCGGCGGCGACCCTGGCCGCCAGCTTCTCCATGGCCTGCTCGTCGGAGACGTCGACGGTTTCCGCCCAGGCGGCCGGCGCACCGATCATCCGGGACAGCTCCGCGGTCCGGGCGGCGGCCTCGGCGTCCCGGTCGACGGCCACCACGCGCGCGCCGGCCTCGGCGAAGGCGAACGCCGTCGCCCGCCCGATGCCGTTGCCCGCACCGGTGACCAGGACCAGCTGCCCGCCGAAACGGTCGGCGTGCTTGCCGTTCGCCCCGGTCCCGGAGCGGCCGTCCTCGGTGGCGGTGACGAACTCCGTGATCCAGTCCGCCAGCCGGTCCGGCCGGGTGCGCGGCACCCAGTGCTTCGCGGGGAGCGTGCGCCGGGTGAGCCGCGGCGCCCACAGCTCCAGGTCGTCGTAGAGCCGCTCCGACAGGAACGCGTCGCCCAGGGGCGTGATGAGCTGCACGGGCACGTGCGCGTAGGCGTCCTTGCGCGGCCTGCGCAGCCGGGGCCGCACGTTGTCCCGGTACAGCCACGCTCCGTGCGCCGCGTCCGACGGAAGGGAGGCGGTCGGGTAGCCGCCGCCGGGCACCTTCTCGACGCGCTCCAGGATGCCCGGCCAGCGCTTGCCGAGGGGGCCGCGCCAGGCCAGCTCCGGGAGCACGGGGGTGTGCAGCAGATAGACGTACCAGGACTTGGCGCCCTGGCCGAGGAGCTGTCCGACCCGGCGCGGGGTGGGCCGCTTGAGGCGTTTGTCGATCCAGTGCCCGAAGTGATCCAGGGAAGGCCCGGACATCGAGGTGAAGGAGGCGATGCGGCCCTCGGTGCGCTTGACCGTGACGAACTCCCAGGACTGCACCGAGCCCCAGTCGTGGCCCACCAGGTGCACCGGGCGGTCCGGGCTGACCGCGTCGGCCACGGCCAGGAAGTCGTCCGTCAGCTTCTCCAGGGTGAACCCGCCGCGCAGTGGGCTCGGCGCGGTGGACCGGCCGTGGCCGCGGACGTCGTAGAGGACCACGTGGAAGGCACCGGCCAGGCGGGCGGCGACCTCGGACCAGACCTCCTTGCTGTCCGGGTAGCCGTGCACCAGGACGACCGTGGGCTGCCGCGGATCGCCCAGTTCGGCCACGCACAGCTCGACCCCGCCCGTGCGCACCCGGCGCTCCCGCGCCCCGTTCAGCACCGTCATGTCTCCTCCGCCCAGCGCCGCACGTGCGGCAGATCGTCGTCCAGCCAGAAGGCGCTCTCCTCGGGATCCGCGGAGTCGGTCACGACCAGGATCTCCTCGAACTTCGCGCCCGTACCCCGGAAACCGAGGTGGGGTTCGACCGCCCACAGCCCCGCGCGGGGCGGGTGGTCGGAGAAGCGGTACGGCGACCACAGCGGGGACCAGCCCTCGCGGTGGCCGTGCAGCGCGTCGCCCGCCGAGCCCTTGAGCGACTGGGTGCCGAACCCGAACAGGCGCGGGGACAGCCGCCGTTCCCGCACCCGGTCCACCTTGTGGGCGATGACGCCGAAGGGATGGGCGCGGTGCCGGTTGGCACAGCCCTGGCGGACCATGAGCCGGTCCACGTCCTCGTAGATCTCCCGCAGCGGCCTGCGTTCGCGCACCTCGCGCAGGATCAGCTCGCGGTGGGCGGCCAGGTCGGCCGCCAGCCGGTGCTGCACCGGGTTGGGGCCGAGTGCTCCGGAGTAGCCGATGTCCGCGGTGAAACCGCGGTGCACCGGGGCCATGTCAAGGATGAACGGCATCCCCGGCTCCAGCCGGCGGCCCGTGGGGAAGAACTGCAGCGGGATGCGGAAGCCCGTGAACGCCGTGCGGTCGCCGAACCAGGCGAAGGGCAGGTGGAACCAGTCCCGCACGCCCCGCGCCCGCAGCCACTCGCGCTGCATGCGGGCCGCGTCCCGCTCGGTCACGCCCGGCTCCAGCCGGGCGGCCACGGCCTCGGCGCACGCGTAGGCGAGACGCTGCGCCTCCCGGAATCCCCGCAGCTCCGTGCGGAGTCCGGCCGCCGTCGTCGTGCCCCCCATGCCGTGCCACCCCCGTTCCGCCGTCCCGGCGCGGTCCGCGCCGACCGTGCTACTCGCCCGTAACGTGACGCCGCCGAATCTCCCAGTTGTTAGACCCAACGTCAATAGGGCGGTCCGTCAGGCGGCCCGTGCGGCCCGGAAGGCCCGCCCGTGGCTCTCAGGTACGGCATCCCCTACGGGCCCGTACTACTCGAGTCTGACGCCAAGACGGCTCTGCGGTCTGACGACGGCAGTGGCGGGCGTCACTACTGTCATTCACGTGACTGTGATCGCGACCGAAAGCCTGAGCAAGCGGTTCCCCCGGGTGACCGCGCTCGACCGGCTCTCCGTGGACGTCGGACCCGGTGTGACCGGACTCGTCGGTGCCAACGGCGCCGGCAAATCCACCCTGATCAAGATCCTGCTGGGTCTGTCTCCCGCCACCGAGGGCCGGGCCGAAGTGCTCGGACTCGATGTCGCCACCAAGGGCGCCGACATCCGCGAGCGGGTCGGCTACATGCCGGAGCACGACTGCCTGCCACCCGACGTCTCGGCCACCGAGTTCGTCGTCCATATGGCACGCATGTCCGGCCTGCCGCCCACCGCCGCCCGCGAGCGCACGGCCGACACCCTGCGCCACGTCGGCCTGTACGAGGAGCGCTACCGCCCCATCGGCGGCTACTCGACGGGCATGAAGCAGCGCGTGAAGCTGGCGCAGGCCCTCGTCCACGACCCCCAGCTGGTCTTCCTCGACGAGCCGACCAACGGCCTGGACCCGGTCGGCCGCGACGAGATGCTCGGCCTCATCCGGCGCATCCACACCGACTTCGGCATCTCCGTCCTGGTCACCTCGCACCTGCTGGGCGAGCTGGAGCGCACCTGCGACCACGTCGTCGTCGTGGACGGCGGCAAGCTGCTGCGTTCCAGCTCCACCACGGACTTCACCCAGACCACCACGACCCTCGCGATCGAGGTCACCGACACCGACGAACACCCCGACGGCACCCGCGCGGTGCGCGACGCGCTCGACGCGCGCGGGGTCACGGTCCAGGACGGCAGCGGCCTGCCCGGCGCCGGCCACGTCCTGCTGCTCACCTCGGCGGGCGAGGAGACCTACGACCTGGTCCGTGACGTCATAGCCGACCTCGGCCTCGGCCTGGTCCGCATGGAGCAGCGCCGGCACCACATCTCGGAGGTCTTCACCGACAGCGACGCAGAACGGAAGGAGGCGGTCGGCCATGGCAGCTGAACAGCCCACAGCCACGGTCCCGGGTGACCAGACCCGCATCCACAACATCGGCTATCGCAGCTACGACGGCCCCCGCCTCGGCCGCGCCTACGCCCGCCGCTCGCTGTACTCGCAGTCCCTGCGCGGCGCCTACGGCCTCGGCCGCTCGGCCAAGTCCAAGGTGCTGCCGATGCTGCTGTTCGTGGTGATGTGCCTCCCGGCGGCCATCATGGTCGCGGTCGCCGTCGCCACCAAGGCCAACGACCTGCCCGTGGACTACACGCGCTACGCGATCGTCCTGCAAGCCGTCATCAGCCTCTACGTCGCGTCCCAGGCCCCCCAGTCCGTCTCGCGCGACCTGCGCTTCAAGACCGTGCCGCTGTACTTCTCCCGGCCGATCGAGACCGCCGACTACGTCCGCGCCAAGTACGCGTCGCTGGCCTCCGCCCTGTTCATCCTCACCGCCGCACCGCTGCTGGTGCTCTACGTGGGCGCACTGCTCGCCAAACTCGACTTCGCGGACCAGACCAAGGGGTTCGCCCAGGGACTGGTCTCCGTGGCACTGCTCTCGCTGCTCTTCGCCGGTCTCGGACTGGTCGTGGCCTCGGTCACCCCGCGCCGCGGCTTCGGCATCGCCGCCGTCATCGCCGTCCTGACCATCACCTACGGCGCGGTCTCCACGCTCCAGGCCATCGCGGACGTCCAGAGCAGCTCCGGGGCCGTCGTATGGATCGGCCTGTTCTCGCCGATCACCTTGATCGACGGAGTGTCATCGGCCTTCCTGGGCGCCACATCGGCCTTCCCGGGCGGGGTCGGCCCGGGCAACGGGGAGGGCGCCGTCTACGTCCTCGTCACCCTCGGCCTGATCGCCGGCGCCTACGGCCTGCTGATGCGCCGCTACAAGAAGGTGGGACTGTGACCACGCTGAACATCGACCACGTCTCCCGCTGGTTCGGCAACGTGGTCGCCGTCAACGACATCACCATGACGATCGGCCCCGGTGTCACCGGCCTGCTCGGCCCGAACGGCGCGGGAAAGTCCACCCTCATCAACATGATGGGCGGCTTCCTCGCCCCCTCCACCGGCAGCGTCACCCTCGACGGCCAGCCGGTCTGGCGCAACGAGGACATCTACCGGCACATCGGCATCGTCCCCGAGCGGGAGGCGATGTACGACTTCCTCACCGGCCGCGAGTTCGTCCTCGCCAACGCCGAACTGCACGGCCTGGGTGCCAAGGCGGCCGACGCGGCCCTCGCCACCGTGGAGATGGCCTACGCCCAGGACCGCAAGATCGCCACGTACTCCAAGGGCATGCGCCAGCGCGTGAAGATGGCCTCCGCCCTCGTCCACCAGCCGTCGCTGCTCCTGCTCGACGAGCCGTTCAACGGCATGGACCCCCGCCAGCGCATGCAGCTGATGGACCTGCTGCGGCGCATGGGCGACGAGGGCCGCACCGTGCTGTTCTCCTCGCACATCCTCGAAGAGGTCGAACAGCTCGCCTGGCACATTGAGGTGATCGTCGCCGGACGCCACGCGGCCAGCGGCGACTTCCGCAAGATCCGCCGCCTGATGACCGACCGGCCCCACCGGTACCTGGTGCGTTCCAGCGACGACCGGGCCCTCGCGGCGGCGCTGATCGCCGATCCGTCGACGTCCGGCATCGAGGTCGACCTCGCCGAGGGCGCCCTGCGCATCCAGGCCGTCGACTTCGGCCGGTTCACGGCCCTGCTGCCGAAGGTCGCCCGCGACCACGGCATCCGGCTGCTCACGGTCTCGCCGTCCGACGAGTCCCTCGAGTCCGTCTTCTCGTATCTCGTCGCGGCGTAGGAGGCCGAAGAATGTACGACCCCACAGTCGCCCGGCTCACCTACCGGGCCCTGCTCGGCCGCCGCCGGGCGCTCATCCTGGGCGCGCTCCCCCTGCTGCTGCTCGTCATCGCCGTCGCGGTGCGCGCGCTCGCCGGAGCCGACGACCAGACCACCGCGGACGTGCTGGGCGGGTTCGCCCTCGCCACCATGGTGCCGATCATCGGCGTCATCGCCGGCACCGGTGCCATCGGCCCCGAGATCGACGACGGCTCGGTGGTGTACCTGCTGTCCAAGCCGATCAAGCGGCCGACGATCATCTTCACCAAGCTGATCGTCGCCATAGCCGTGACGATGGTCTTCTCCGCCGTGCCGACGCTGCTCGCCGGTCTGCTCCTCAACGGCAACGGCCAGCAGATCGCCGTCGCCTACACGATCGCCGCGCTGGTCGCCTCCATCGCCTATGCCGCGCTGTTCCTGCTGCTGGGCACGGTGTCCCGGCACGCGGTGGTCTTCGGGCTCGTCTACGCCCTGGTCTGGGAGGCGCTGTTCGGCTCCCTGGTGCCGGGCGCCCGCACGCTCAGCGTCCAGCAGTGGTCGCTGGCGGTGGCCCAGAAGGTCGCCGACGGGAACCTGGTGACCTCCGACGTCGGCCTGCCGACCGCGACGGTGCTGCTCGCCGCGGTGACCGTGCTCGCCACCTGGTACGCCGGCCAGAAGCTGCGGTCGCTGACGCTCGCCGGGGAGGAGTGATCGCGGCCCGTCGGTAACGCGACCTACGTCCCCTTTTAATCGGTGGCGTCCGGCTTCCCGTGACGGCACTGTGGGGGATGCACGAGGCCGGACGGTGACGGCGCAACGGGAGGCCGCTTCGAGCACGCGGGATGCCCCGCGTGGGCCGACCGACGGGGACGCCGGCGCCGTCCGGACCGTGCGTCGCGGGAGCTACGCCGAAGAGCTCCGGGCCGGCATCAGGCGGCCAGCCGCTCCAGTACCACCGCGATGCCGTCCTCGTCGTTGGAGGACGTCACCTCGTCGGCCACCGCCTTCAGCTCCTCGTGGGCGTTGGCCATCGCCACGCCCCGGGCGGCCCAGCCGAACATCGGGATGTCGTTGGGCATGTCGCCGAAGGCGATCGTGTCCGCCGCCTTCAGACCGAGCCGGCGGGCCGCCAGCGACAGACCCGTGGCCTTGGACAGCCCCAGCGGCAGCAGCTCGACGACGCCCGCGCCGGCCATGACGACCGTGACGAAGCCGCCCGCCGCACGTCGGGCGACCTCGGCCAGCTCGTCGTCGGACAGGGTCGGATGCTGGATGTAGATCTTGTTCAGCGGCGCCGACCACAGGTCCGAGGCGTCGGTGAACGGCACGGCCGGCAGGTCGCCCCCGACCGCGTAGCCCGGGCCGACCAGCACGTCGCCCTCCAGGCCGTCCCGGCTCGCCGCCAGGTACAGCGGGCCGGTCTCCGCCTCGATCTTGGCCAGCGCCACCCCGGCCAGCTGCCGGTCCAGGGTGACGGAGGTCAGCAGCCGGTGCTCCCCGGCGTGGTAGACCTGCGCGCCCTGACCGCAGACGGCCAGCCCGTCGTAGCCGAGGTCGTCCAGGATGTGCCGGGTCCACGGCACCGCCCGCCCGGTGACCACGATGTGGGCGGCGCCCGCCGCGGTGGCCGCGGCGAGCGCGTCACGGGTGCGCTGCGAGATCGTGTCGTCGCCGCGCAGCAGCGTGCCGTCGAGGTCGGTCGCGACCAACCGGTAGGGGAAGCCCCCGGCGGGTCCGGTGCCGGGGACCGTGGCGGTGCCGGTGTCAGTCACTTGGCCACCGGCTCCAGGACCTCCCGGCCGCCCAGGTAGGGGCGCAGCACCTCGGGCACGCGGACCGAACCGTCGGCCTGCTGGTGGTTCTCCAGGATCGCCACGATCGTGCGCGGTACGGCGCACAGCGTGCCGTTGAGCGTGGCCAGCGGACGGACCTTCTTGCCCTCGCGGACGCGGATCGACAGCCGGCGGGACTGGAACTCGGTGCAGTCCGAGGTCGAGGTCAGCTCGCGGTACTTGCCCTGGGTCGGGATCCACGCCTCGCAGTCGTACTTGCGCGCGGCCGAGGACCCCAGGTCGGCCGAGGCCACGTCGATCACCCGGAACGGCAGCTCCAGCGACGTCAGCCACTGCTTCTCCCACTCCAGCAGGCGCTGGTGTTCGGCCTGCGAGTCCTCGGGGAGGACGTAGGAGAACATCTCGACCTTGTCGAACTGGTGCACGCGGAAGATGCCCCGGGTGTCCTTGCCGTGCGAGCCCGCCTCGCGGCGGAAGCAGGGCGAGAAGCCCGCGTAGCGCAGCGGCAGGCGCTCGGCGTCCAGAATCTCGTCCATGTGGTACGCGGCTAGCGGCACCTCGGACGTGCCGACCAGGTACAGGTCGTCCTTGTCGAGGTGGTAGACGTCCTGGGCGGCCTGGCCGAGGAAGCCGGTGCCGGCCATCGACTGCGGGCGCACCAGCGCCGGGGTCAGCATCGGCGTGAAGCCGGCCGCCGTGGCCTGGGCGATCGCCGCGTTGACCAGCGCCAGCTCCAGGAGGGCACCCACGCCGGTCAGGAAGTAGAAGCGCGAGCCGGAGACCTTGGCGCCGCGCTCCACGTCGATGGCGCCGAGCAGCTGGCCCAGTTCCAGGTGGTCCTTGGGCTCGAAGCCCTCGGCGGCGAAGTCGCGGTGCGTGCCGTGCGTCTCCAGCGTGACGAAGTCCTCCTCGCCGCCGACGGGCACGTCGGGATGGACGAGGTTGCCGAGCCGCTGGAGCAGCTCCTGGGTCTCGGCGTCGGCCGCGTCGCGCTCGGTGTCGGCGGCCCTGACGTCGGTCTTCAGCTGCTCGGCCCGCTTGAGGAGCTGGGCCTTCTCGTCCCCGGTGGCCTTGCCGATCAGCTTGCCGAGGCCCTTCTGCTCGGCGCGCAGCTCGTCGAAGCGGACGCCGGACGACCTGCGCCGTTCGTCGGCGGACAGGAGGGAGTCGACGAGCGCGACGTCCTCTCCACGGGCGCGCTGCGAGGCGCGCACACGGTCGGGGTCCTCACGGAGCAGGCGAAGGTCAATCACGCGGTCAAGGCTACCGGTGCGCGGTGTCGGCTCTCGACCCGCTATAGCCGTACGCGGCCCTCACGTCCCGTCCGACGGGTCAATGAAGTGTTGCGGCCTCCCCGGAACGAGGCGTCGCATGGGCGTCGGGTTGACCGGATCCCCTTGTGGAGAACGGGACTTGGGGCGTGGCTGTCCACAGGAATCCACAGTCCGGGAAAGTTATCCACAGGGTGTGCGAAAGATCTGTGGATGCACGGAAGTGATCGTTCCCAATTCGTGGAGCCGAGCTGCCCAAACCCTCCACGCCCCCACTTTCGAGTGGAAACGGGGCACCCGGTGTCACTCCGGAGAATGGGGCGCAAGAAACAGGTGGACGAAGGGTGACCTGGACCTCGGTGGGTGAAGTGGGGGCCCGTAGGGGGATTTGTCGACCAAATGCCACTTCGTTATCGACTTGTCCCCAGGTCGAGAAGCGGACCTGTGGATAACTTCTGTGGACAACGAAAATCAGCAGATAGGCCCGGCGATCAGAACCGGCCGTCCTGGCAGCGCGCCACCCAGTCCGCCGCCGCCACGAACGCCTCGTCCGAGGTGCCCGGCCGCAGCGCGTCCACCTCCGAGGGCTCGACCTCCGCGCGCGGGTACGACCCGAGGTAGCGCACCTGGAGGCAGGTCCGCTTCAGGCCCATCAACGCGTCGGCCACCCGGCGGTCCGAGATGTGCCCCTCGGCGTCGATGCAGAAGCAGTAGTTGCCGATACCGGCACCGGTCGGGCGGGACTGCAGCAGCATCAGGTTGATACCGCGGGTGGCGAACTCGCCCAGCAGATCACGCAGGCCGCCGGGGTGGTCGTCACGCTGCCAGAGCACGACCGACGTCTTGTCCGCCCCGGTCGGTGCCGCGGGCCGGGCCGGGCGGCCCACCAGCACGAAGCGCGTCTGGGCGTTCTCCGCGTCGTGGATGTCGGCCTCCAGCACCTCGAGACCGTAGCGCTCCGCGGCGAACTCACCGGCGAAGGCCGCGTCGTACCGCCCCTCCTGCACCAGGCGGGCGCCGTCCGCGTTGGAGGCGGCCGATTCCCAGGCGACGTCCGGGAGGTGCGCCTTGAGCCAGTTGCGGACCTGGGGCTGCGCGGCCGGGTGGGCGGTGACCGTCTTGATGTCCGACAGCTTGGTGCCGGGGCGGACCAGCAGCGCGAAGGTGATGGACAGCAGCACCTCGCGGTAGATCATCAGCGGCTGGCCGGCGACCAGCTCGTCGAGGGTGGTGGTGATGCCGCCCTCGACGGAGTTCTCGATCGGCACGAACGCGGCCTCGGCCTCGCCGGTGCGCACCGCGTCGAGTGCGGACTGCACGGAGACGTAGGGGACCAGTTCCCGGGTCGCCGTCTCCGGGAGGGTGCGCAGGGCGACTTCGGTGAAGGTGCCTTCAGGGCCGAGATACGCGTAACTGGCTGGCATGTACTCACCCTAATGGGCCCGGGGAGGCCCGGCTCACGCGTCCCGCCCGAGCCCCTCCCGGGGGTGACGCGTCGCGGTTCACCCCTCCAGCAGCCGCTGCCCCACGTACTCTCCCTCCGACGCCCCGCCCGGGACCGCGAACAGGCCGCTCGCCTCGTGCCGGATGAACTGCGACAGCGCGTCGCCCCGGTCCAGCTTGCGCTGTACGGGCACGAAGCCGCGCAGTGGATCGGCCTGCCAGCAGATGAAGAGCAGTCCGGCGTCCGGGACGCCGTCGGCGTCGAATCCGTCGTGGTACGAGAAGGGTCGGCGGACCATGGCCGCGCCGCCGTTCTGGTCGGGCCGGGTGATGCGGGCGTGGGCGTTGATCGGAACGACGAGCTTTCCGGAGCCGTCCGTCTTCTCCAGGTCCATTTCCGTCGTCTCGGTGGCGTCGCTCCCCGCGGACAGCGGTGCCCCGTCGGACTTGCGGCGTCCGATGACCTCCTCCTGGGCCTTGAGCGACAGCTTCTCCCAGTCGTCGAGGAGCATGCGGATGCGGCGTACGACGACGTAGGAGCCGTTCGCCATCCAGGCCGGAGCGCCCCTCCCGGGCTCCGGCTCCTCCGGCACGAAGATCCGCTTGTCGAAGTCGGCCTCGGCGGGCTTGGGGTTGCGGGTGCCGTCGACCTGGCCCATGAGGTTGCGGGCCGTCATGGGGTGGGCGGTGGCGCCGGGCGAACGGTTGAAGCCGTTCATCTGCCAGCGGACACGGGCGGCCGTCCCGGCGTCGCGCTGGATCGCGCGCAGGGCGTGGAAGGCCACCAGGGCGTCGTCGGCGCCGATCTGCACCCACAGGTCACCGTTGCTGCGGTTCTTGTCGAGGTGGTCGGAGGAGAAGTCGGGGAGCGGATCGAGGGCGACCGGGCGCTGCTTGTCGAGGCCGGTCCGGGCGAAGAAGCTGTGCCCGAATCCGAAGGTGACGGTCAGCGAGGAGGGCCCGGCGTCCCGGGCCACGTCCGTGTCACGGCTTCCGGCAGGCTCGCCCGCCATCAGCCGTCGGGCCGTGTCGGACCAGCGACGCAGCAGCGCGGCGGCCTCCCTGCGGCCGGCCCCGGCCGCGAGGTCGAAGGCGATGAGGTGGCCGCGGGCCTGCAGGGGGGTGGTGATGCCGGGCTGATGTTTCCCGTGAAACATCGCCTGCTCGCTACCGAGCGAGGTGAGGGGAGTCGCGGCGGAGGACGGCGCGGCGGCATAACCCGCGGCGGCGCCCGCCGCGCCGAGGACGAGCCCGGTGGCACCGGCGGTGCCGAGCAGTCGCCGTCGTGAGATGCCTCCGGCAGCGGTGGTGCTCTCGGCGTTCTTGGCGGTCCCGGTGCTCTCCGAGCCGAGTGGCCCGGTCGGTCCGGTGTCGCCGCCGGGCTTCGCACGGGTCGCCCCGTGGTTCCGGGCCTCCGGGATGGACTGGTCAGCCATGGTGCGATTCAGCCGATCTGCGCGTTCTTGGAGACGGTGACCTGGTCGATGTCGGAGGTGCGCACGGTGACGGCGACTTCCCAGTCGCCGGCCATCGGGATCTGTACTCCGCTCGCCGACCAGTGGCCGGTGGTGATGTGGTCGGGGACGACGGGCAGGGGCCCGATGTCCTTCGCCTTCTGGGTGAGGGCCACCTTCACCTCGGGGATGTCGAAGGCGGTCCCGTCCGGGCGCTCGACGTAGAGGTGCATGGCGTTGGCGCCGACCCGGGCGGGGTCGAGCTCGACCCGTATGACGCCCTTGCCGTTCTGGCTGCCCGTGTCGAAGGGCATGTCCAGCGTCACCGCGCCGGTGGAGGGCGCTGAGCTGGTGGCGGAGGACGTGCCGGCGGCCTTGGCCTCCTCCTCGGTGCGGCCCGGCTCGGTCTGGGTCAGGACGGTGGTCACCACGAGCAGGACGACGGCGACGCTCGCCTCGGCGAGCACGGAGCGGCGCAGTCCGAAGCGGTTCGGGTCGGCGTCCCGCTGCCGCTTCTGCCGGGCGGCGTCCACGGCCGCGCGCTGTCGGGCGAGCTGGGCGGCTCGCCGGGAGCCGCCGGAGTCCTTTCCCGCGCCGGACGCCTTCTCGGCGACCTTCGCGTTCCCGGAGCCCGTCGGCTTCCCGGAGCTCTTCGCGGACGCCTTCCCGGCAGTCTTGGAGGCCGCCTTCACGGCGGCTTTCGCGGACGCCGTCGCCGCGCCCCGCGCGGCCCCGGCGGGCGTCGCCTCCGCCAGCTGTGCCGTCCACCGGCGCGAGAAGTAGGCGACGCCGACGAGCACCGCCACGAGCCCGAGCTTCACGAGGAGCAGCTGCCCGTACCGGGTGTCGGTGAAGGCCGTCCAGGAGCCGAGCTGGCGCCAGGACTGGTAGGTGCCGGTCACCACCAGCGCGATCACGCTGCCGAAGGCGATGCGCGAGAACCGGTGTACGGCGACGGCGGGGACCGGTGTGTCCGCCGGGCCGCGGTAGAGGGCGACGAGCAGCGCGGTGAGTCCGCCGAGCCAGGTGGCGACGGCGATCAGGTGGACGACGTCGACCGGCATGGCGAGGCCCGCCTGGAGACCGACGGAGGCGTGCTCGGACATCGCCCAGGTCGCCGCGAGGCCCGCCGCCACGACGCTCCCGCCGACCGCGAGCCCGAAGGTGAGGTCCCGCCTCTCCTCGTCCTCCCGCTTGTCGTACGCGCCGAAGAGCACGGCGATGAACAGCGCGGCCGCCGCCAGCAGCAGCAGCCGGGAGACCAGCGCGGCGCCGGACTTGGTCTGCAGCACCTCGCCGAGCAGGCCCAGGTCGAAGACGTCGGCGACCTTCCCGGAACCGGTGTAGGAGCCGCGCAGCAGGAGGAGCAGGAGGGTGGCGGCGGTCAGCGCGAGCCAGCCGGAGACGACGAACCGCTGTACGACGCGCACCCCGGAGCCGCGTGGCCAGCACGCGAGCACGAAGGCGGCGCCGCCCACCAGGACGGCGAAGGCGGCGTACGACACGTACCGTCCGACGCCGTACAGACCGCCGACGAATCCGCCGCCCGCCTCCTGCCCGGAGACCGTGACCGAGGTCTCGGAGGGGGCGCCGACGGAGAAGGTGTAGGCGCCGGAGACGGGGTGGCTGTCGGCGGAGACGACCTGGTAGGTCACCGTGTAGGTGCCGTCGGGCAGCCCGGCGTGCAGTTTCACGGAGTACGTCGTGCCGCCCGTGCCGGACGGCTTGCCGTCGTCGACGCGTTTGCCCTTGGGGTCGAGGACGCGCAGCGAGTCGTCGTCCATGGAGACCGACTCGGAGAAGGTGAGCGACACCTGGGCCGGAGCCCTGTCGACCACCGCCCCCTCCCGGGGGTCGCTGCCGGTGAGCGCGGCGTGCGCGGAGGCCGGTCCGGCGCCGGCCAGCAGCGCGCAGGCCGCGGCCAGGAGCAGCAGCACCAGGGTCCGCAGGCGCGGGGCGATGGTCTGCGTCAAGGTGGTCCCTCCCTCAGTGTCCGGAGTCTTCGGAGTGCCCGGAGTGTCCGGTGTTGGGCTGATAGGTGGCCGCCTTCACGGGCAGCTTGACCGTGACGGGGTCGGAGTGCGCGAAGTGCAGTTCAACGGCGACGGACTGTCCTTGCTTCGGCTGCTGCTTCAGCTTTTCGAACATCAGGTGGTTTCCGCCGCTCTTGAACACGAGCTGACCGTGGGCGGGGACCTCGAGGCGGTCGACCTCCTTCATGGTCCCGCCGACGGTCTCGTGCACGGTGACCTCGCCGGCCTCGCTGGTGACGGAGGTCAGTTCGTCCGCGGAGTCGCCCTCGTTGGTGATCGTGAGGAACCCGGCCGCCATCGAGGCGGAGACGGGCTGCGGCATGTAGGCGGTGCCGACGGAGAGTTCGGCGCCTGAGGCCGCGGAGTCCGAGCCGCCGCAGCCCGTGAGGGCCAGGGCGCCGATCACCGCGACGGCGGCGAGGGCGGGACGGCGCCGCACAAGCCTCCCCGCGGGCCGCCGCACGGGCCCTCGCGCGGGCGGCCTCACGGGTTCTGCCCCTTGATGAGCTTGGGGAGGTCCTTGGTGTAGTCGTCGACCGTGGCGTCCTCGCCGTAGAGGACGTAGCCCGCGTCCGACTTCGGGGAGAAGGCGACGACCTGGGTGCCGTGGGTCGAGACGATCTTGCCGTCCTTGTCCCTGGTCGGCGGATCGATCGAGATGCCGAGGGTGCGGGCGCCCGCCTGGATGGTGTCGAAGTCGCCGGTGAGGCCGACGATCTGCGCGTCGATGCCCTTGAGCCACTTGCCGAGCGCGGCCGGGGTGTCGCGTTCCGGGTCGGTGCTGACGAACACGACGCGGAGCTTGTCCTGCTCCGCCTGGGGGAGCTGCTTCTTGGCCACGGCGATGTTGTTCATGGTCAGCGGGCAGACGTCGGGGCAGTGGGTGTAGCCGAAGTAGATCAGGGTGGGCTTGCCGGCGGTCTGCTCGCGGAGGTCGTACTTCTTGCCCTGGGTGTCGGTGAGGACCAGGTCGGGCTTCTCGAAGGGCTTGTCGAGGACGGTGGCGGCCTGCTGGCTGTTGTCCTCGGAGACCACGGTCACGGGCTTGTCGCTGTCGGCGCCGCTGCCGCAGGCGGACAGCGTCAGGCAGGCGGCGGCGAGCAGGGCGGCCGTGGCGAACGTCTTCTTGCGCATAGAAAAATGTCCCAGATGTGAGGTGCTCCGGTGCGCGCCGGGGTCCGTCGGAGGACCGACGGACGGTGTGCGGCGCGCACCGGACGTGAGGATGCGCCGGCGAGGTGGTGCCGGCGCACCGGCGCGGCGTCGTTACGCCGCCGCGCCGGAGTCGCGCCGACGGCCGGCCAGCACGCCGTAGCCGACGCCCGCCGCACCGACGACGATGCCGACGATGCCGAGGACCCGGGCGGTGGTGTCACTGCCGTTGCCGGAGCCGGAGTCCGACGAGGCGTCGGCGGCGGTGTTCTGCGCGGCCGCCCCGGTGTCGTCGGCCTTCGCGTCCGAGGAGCCCGACGCGCCGTGGGCGTCGTCCTCGGCGGCCGACAGCTTGAGCACGGGCGCCGGGGTCTCGGGCTCCTCCTGGCCCTCCTGCGGCACCTCGATCCAGCGCACGACCTCCTTGTTGGAGTACGTCTGGATCGCCTTGAACACCAGTTGGTCGGCGTCCTCGGGCAGCGCGCCGACGGAGACCGGGAACTTTTGGAAGTAGCCGGGCTCGACGCCCTTGCCGTCGGCGGTCCAGGTCACCTTGGTGACCACCTCGGTGATCTGCTTGCCGTGCGACTCCAGCGGCTTGGCCGGCTTGGCCTTGGTGACCTCGGCCTTCCAGCCCGGCACCGGCTGGGGCATGACGGACGCCAGCGGGTGGTCGGTCGGGAAGTTGACCTCCAGCTTGGTGGTGGAGGCGTTGTCGCGCTCGTTGGGGACCTTGAAGTCGACGACCGCGTAGCCGCCCTTGGCGGCCGGGCCCTCCGGCTGCACGCTGACGTGCGCGAAGGCGGGGGCGGACAGGGCGAGGACGGCGATGCCGGACACGGCGCCGGCGGCGGCGATACGGGAAGCCTTCATGGACGGAGTACTCCGCTTCGTGGGGACACCGGTGCCGGGCAGCCGGTGCCGGGTGACGGGAGGGATGCGCGCACGCGCGCGTGCCGCACGACGGCGTCCCCTCCCGAAGCGGGATGACGGTCGCGTCGTGTCAGGCGGCGAGGGCGAACGCGTCACTCGGCGGGCCGCGCCTGATGACCGTGTGCTGGAGTGCGGTGGTACGGGGCCGCGGCGGCACCCACAGGGTGGTGTGCGGCCGACGCGGGCCGGTGCCGGGGGCGCCGGCCAGCCCGGCGTGCAGGGCGCGCACCAGGGAGAGCGCCGCGCGCAGGGCGCGGACGAACGCCGCTTCGGCCATGGAGTGGGCCGAGTGCGCCGACAGTTCGACGAGCCGGGCCAGGGCCAGGTCCCCGCGCCGCAGCAGCCAGCCGGCGGCCAGGGCCGCGAGGACGTGACCGAGGAGCATCGGCAGCGACGGCAGCAACGAGGCGGAGGTACCGGCGGTGGACAGCGCGTCGGCCGGGTGGTGCGCCGCGCCGGCGGTGACGTCCGGGGCGACCCGCGCGTCGGTGAGGATCCGCTCGGCCTGGGTCGGGCTGATCGCCGCCGCGGTGGTGCCGCAGACCAGCCGCGCGGCCTGCTGGACCAGGGAGGCGTCGGACAGCGCGCCCGCCCCACCGCCGGACGCGGCGGCCGTACCGGACGCCGTGGCCGCGGTGGTGCCGTGCTGGCCCAGCCCGAACAGGGCGTGCAGCGCGGTCTGTCCGACGGCGAGCAGCAGCGCGATGCCGGGCAGCGAGCGCAGGCGGCCGGCGAGCGGCACGGCGACCAGGACCGCCCCGAGGAATCCCGCGCCCAGCGACCACAGCGGAACGGTGGCGCAGGAGGCGAGGGTGTGCCCCGCCGCGGCCAGCACGACGCAGACCGCGGCGAACACCGCGGCCCGCAGGATCCGGAGATCGTTCCCGGAGCGCGCCGTTGGCGGGTGGGGGGCAGTCATGGCGGGCTCATCATCGCACTCACGGCCCGCACGCCGTACGGCAGGTCCACAAGATGCCGTACGACCGGAAGACGGGGAACGGGAGGGAAGGTCACCCTCTGGTACGAGTCGCCCCGCATACACCGGCCGACGAGGGCGACGCATCCGCCAGATGAGCGGTGTCACGGGCTCGGCGTGCTTACGCCGGGGTGTGAGGGGCAATACGTATCGGTATGTCGAGCCGCGGCCGGGAGGCTGGAGCATGAGCATCTGGTGGTCACTCCATTTGCGGCGCGAGGCTGCGAGCGTCCCCCTGGCCCGCCGCCTGCTGATCGGCACCATGGAGACCGCGGGCGTCGACCCGGACATCTCCTTCGACCTCTCCGTCGCGCTGAGCGAGGCCTGCGCCAACGCGGTCGAGCACGGCGGGGACGACGGGTGCGGCGGCCCCGGCGAGGCGTACCGCGTCACGGCCTACCTGGACGGTGAGCGCTGCCGTATCGAGGTCGCCGACACGGGCCCCGGTTTCCCCGCCGCCGCTCCGGGCGGGCCGCAGGGCGTTGTCCACCCGGCGCCCCAGGAGGCGGAGAGCGGCCGCGGCCTGTGTCTCATCCGGGAGCTCGCCGACCATGTCCACATCGGCAGTGCGCCGGGGCGGGCCGGTGCCGTGGTGAGCTTCGACAAGATCCTCAAGTGGCGCGAGAACGCCCCGCTGGTGGCGGTGTGACGCCAGGGTCCGGACACGCCGACGGCCGGGCACCCGCGTGGTGCCCGGCCGTCGAACGGCGGGTGCGGATCAGCCCTTCAGTGCGGCCATCCACTCCTCGACCTCGTCCGACCGGCGCGGCAGCCCCGCGGACAGGTTCCGGTTGCCGTCGGCGGTGACGAGGATGTCGTCCTCGATGCGCACGCCGATGCCCCGGTACTCCTCGGGCACGGTCAGGTCGTCGGCCTGGAAGTACAGACCCGGCTCGACGGTGAGCACCATGCCGGGCTCCAGCGTGCCGTCGACGTAGGACTCCACGCGCGCGGCGGCGCAGTCGTGGACGTCCAGGCCGAGCATGTGACCGGTGCCGTGCAGCGTCCAGCGCCGCTGCAGACCCAGCTCGAGGACCCGCTCGACGGGGCCCTCGACCAGGCCCCACTCGACCAGCCGCTCGGTCAGCACGCGCTGGGCGGCGTCGTGGAAGTCGCGGTACTTGGCGCCCGGCCTGACCGCCGCGATGCCGGCCTCCTGGGCGTCGTACACGGCGTCGTAGATCTTCTTCTGCAGCTCGCTGTACGTGCCGTTGACCGGCAGGGTGCGCGTCACGTCGGCGGTGTAGTACGTGTGCGTCTCCACGCCCGCGTCCAGCAGCAGCAGGTCGCCGGAGCGGACCGGGCCGTCGTTGCGGACCCAGTGCAGGGTGCAGGCGTGCGGTCCGGCGGCGCAGATGGAGCCGTAGCCGACGTCGTTGCCCTCGACGCGCGCGCGGAGGAAGAAGGTGCCCTCGATGTAGCGCTCGCTGGTCGCCTCGGCCTTGTCGAGGACCTTCACGACGTCCTCGAAGCCGCGCACGGTGGAGTCGACGGCCTTCTGCAGCTCGCCGATCTCGAACTCGTCCTTGACCAAACGGGCCTCGGAGAGGAAGACGCGCAGTTCCTCGTCGCGCTCGGCGGTGACCTTGTCGGTCAGGGCCGCCTCGATGCCGGCGTCGTACCCGCGCACGACGCGCACGGGACCGGTGGCCTCGCGCAGGCTGTCGGCCAGCTCGCGGACGTCGGAGGCGGGGATGCCGTACAGCTTTCCGGCCTCGGTGAGGGAGTGGCGGCGGCCCACCCACAGCTCGCCCTGCCCGTTCAGCCAGAACTCGCCGTTCTCCCGGTCCGAGCGCGGCAGGAGGTAGATCGTCGCGGTGTGGCCGTCACCCCTGGGCTCCAGCACCAGGACGCCGTCCTCGGTCTGGTTGCCGGTGAGGTACGTGTACTCGACCGAGGCACGGAAGGAGTACTCCGTGTCGTTGGAGCGGGTCTTGAGGTTGCCCGCGGGGATCACCAGGCGCTCGCCGGGGAAGCGGGCGGACAGGGCGGCACGGCGGGCGGCGGTCTCGGCGGCCTGGGGGATCGGCTCCAGGTCGCGGAGCTCCGTGTCGGCCCAGCCGGACTTCATGTTCTCGGCCAGCTCGTCGGACACGCCCGGGTACAGGCCGTTCTTGCGCTGCTTGATCGGCTCTTCGGACTCGTCCGGGGTCTCCGGGCCCGCTGCGTCAGCAGCAAGATCAGATACTGCCGGGGTGAGCTCATCCGCCACGGTCATCCTCCTAGTACGGCACTGGACCACCCCCCATCGTACGGTCGTACAGAAGGGGGCCCAGGGCCGAAGGGCCTGTTACGCCCCGCGCACTACCGTCCGTTATTCGTGGCATGCGGGGCGTCAGTGACCGTTAATCGAACCTGACCGCCAGCAGAACGACGTCCTCCTCGGAGTGCGCCTCCGCCTTCCCGTCGGGGAGCACGGTGCGCAGGACGTGCTCGACGACCGCGTCCGGGTCCTGCCGTGCGGCCCGGGGGACGCCGGCCGCCGCCGCGTGCAGCCGGGCGAAGGCACGGTCGGCCCGGTCGCCGGTGCGGTGCAGCAGCCCGTCGGTGTAGAGCAGAACCGTCTCTCCCGGCTCGGCCTGCAGCTCCACGCTGGGCGCCTCCCAGCAGGCGAGCATGCCGAGCGGCGCGGAGACGGAGGTCTCGACGAACTCCGTGCGCCGCTGGCCGATCAGCAGCGGCGGACTGTGTCCGGCACCGGCCAGGGTGATCCGGCGCAGCGCGGGCTCGCAGTAGCCGAACAGCGCGGTGGCCGAGCGGGCCGGTTCGGTGAGCCGCAGCAGCAGTTCCAGGTCGGACAGGACGGCGACCGGGTCCTCGCCCTCCATCACGGCGTACGCCCGCAGCGAGGCGCGCAGCCGCCCCATCGCGGCGACCGCGCTGGGCCCCGACCCGGTGACGGAACCGACGGCGAGGCCGAGTGCGGCGTCCGGCAGCGGCAGGGCGTCGTACCAGTCGCCGCCGCCCGGCGGTCCGGTGCGGTGCCGGACGGCGAGCTGCACGCCGGGCACCCGGGGCAGTCGCGAGGGCAGCAGTTCCTCGGCCATCGTCGCCATGGACGCGCGGGTGCGCTCGACCTCCAGGAGGCGGGCCAGGTGCGGGGTGGCGTACCGGACGTACAGACCGGCGAGGTGGCGCTGCCGCTCACCCGGTTCGGCGGGTTCGTCGTAGAGCCAGACGGCTGCGCCGAGGCGCCCGGTGCCCTCGGCGGACAGGGGGAGCGTGTAGCTGGCGGCGTAGCCGAGGCGGGCGGCGACCTCGCGGTGGCGGGGGTCGAGGGTCTTCTCGGCGAGCAGGTCGGGTTCGGCGATGCCGTCCTGGTCGACCGGCAGTCCGTCCAGGATCCGCCCGTAGGTCAGGGAACTGCGGGGCACGGTCTCGATGTGGCCGAGGTCGGCGCGGGCCAGGCCGAGGCCGACGGTGGTGCCGGGGCCGAGTCCGTCGGCCGGTTCCAGCACGACGAGCCCGCGCCGGGCGCCGACCAGGGCGGCTCCGGCGCGCAGTACTTCCTGGAGGCCGTCGGCGAGGGTGTCCGTGCGGACCAGGCGTTCGGTCAGTTCGTGCAGGGTCGTGAGGTCCGAGACCCAGCCGGCGAGCCGGTCCTGGAGCAGGGCCCCGGGGGCACAAGGAGTGCCCGAGCCGTCCGCGACGGCCGCGGCGTCCGTGGTGGGGGGGTCGGCCGCCTGGGCGGTGCCCGTGGCGGCGGACGCGACAGTGTGTGCGGGAGACGGAACCGTTGAATCGATTCCAGCCACTTTCGCAGGCTGCGGGGCGTTCATGGCGTCCGGTCTTCCGACCGGCGCTTACTGCTCAAAAGCATCGCGAACCCCCATGTCATTCTGCGCCGCCAGCAGTGTCTCCACATGTACACGCACTCGTAAGGGGATGTCCAGCATTGTCCTGCTGGGATTCCTGGTGTCCGTGGGGTCGGAGCGGCATCGTTCCCGGCCCCTTGCGGAAAAGCGAAATTGGCTTGAAACTGCCCCAGAGGACGCCTTGTTGCGGTCGACTGGGGGTGCTTCACGGAGCGTCACAGCGGTCGTGATGGGTACGTACTCGGAGAAGGCCGGGGGTGGTTGGGGACCACCTGGAACCCGGCGACGGACCCGGGCGTCCTATCCACCGACGACCGTGCCCCATCCTCCCGTGGCGGAGGCGGAGAGAAATACGCGCGACGGCAAAACGCCAGACTTCGCCACCCCCGCGCCACGCCATGCTCTTGCCAGACGCAGTGGCCGGAACCGTCACGGACGCAGTCAGTGCTCGACCCACAGGGGTTTCCCTTGCCCTTGGCGGAGACGTGCCCCCGTGGGGACGTCTCTCGGCAGGGGTGTGATGCGCCACCAGCAACGCACAGCGAAGTGATCGACACATGGTGTGAAGAGACCACGGTGTTGCCAGGCGTGCAACGGAAAGGAACGAGCGCTCATGCGCGAGATCCTCGGAAGGCGACGCAGGCTCCTGTCCCGGCACGACGACGGGCAGCCTGAGCTGATCGGCGCGGCCCTGACCTACGCGACACAATGGCAGTGGCCCGTACTCCCGGGCGCGGCGGCGGAACCGCGGGCGCGGTCACGCTGCGGCTGCCCCGACCCGGAGTGCACGGTGCCGGGCGCACATCCCTTCGACCCCGGTCTCCTCGCGGCGACCACCGACGCCCGCATGGTGCGCTGGTGGTGGACCAACAGGCCGACCGCGCCGATCGTCATGGCCACCGGAGGCAGCGCCCCGTGCGCCGTCTCCCTGCCCGCCCTGCCGGCCGCCCACGCCCTCACCGCGCTCGACCGCGCCGGGCTGCGGCTCGGCCCGGTCGTCGCCTCGCCCACCCGCTGGGCGCTGCTGGTGAAGCCGTACTCCATGGAGCAGCTGGGCGAGCTGCTCTACGCCAAGGACTTCGTCCCCGGCTCCCTGCGCTTCCACGGCGAGGGCGGCTATCTCGCGCTGCCCCCGTCCGAGACCGGCGCCGGTGGCGTCCGCTGGGAGCGGGCGCCGCTGCCCGGCTCCGCCTCGCCCTGGGTGCCCGACGTGGAGGCCGTGGTGGACGCCGTGGTCGACGCCCTCACTCGTACGGGTGTGAGCGCGCCCGAGTTGTAGGGGTGTCGGCGCGCGCGGAAGTCCGCGCCCGCCCCCGGTCGTTATCGTCCGAGCATGCCGCAACACGCAGGGGAGCACCGCGCCGTCGGGCCGCGCCGCAATGGGCCGGACCGCCGGCGGATCCGTCTGTACGGACTCGCGGCTGTCGTGGTCTGCGCGGTCGTACTGCCGTTCGCGGTGGCGTCCGCGGGGCCCTCGGGCGACCCGGACGCCGAGGTCGCGACGGCCGTGCCGCTCCTCGCGCGGGGCGGTGACGGCAAGGCGTCGGCCTCCGTCGCGGGGGCGGGGGACCGATCGGGGCCCGGGCTCGGGGCGGGGCCCGAATCCGGGTCTGGGGCGGGGGGAGTCGACCGCGCCACGGAAGGACTCGCGCCGTCCCGTTCGCCGCTGCCGCTCGGCCCCGCACTGGCCACGCGCTGCGGCCCCGAACTCACCTCGCCCGCGGGCATCGAGGCGCAGACCTGTGTGCTGGCCCGGGGGACGGAGACCTGGGCGCGGACCTACTACCGCAACGCCACCGGCGGCCCGCTCGAGTCCGTACTGAGCCTCATGGGACCCGACGGACGCAGCGTGCGGACCAGCTGCGCGGTGGGCGTCGAGGACGCGCCGGGCACCTGCGAGACGCCGCCGGAGGACACCGAGGGCGCGAGCGGGGGCGGCCTGGCGGGGTACGCGGCGGTCGCGGAGTTCGCGCACCGGGCCGGGTACGGGCCGCTGCTGCTGCGGGCCGGGAGCGGCGGCGACGGAGACGGCGGGGGCGACGGGAGTGACGTCGGCAAACTGCCTGCGGGGACGGGGAGTTGACCGGCGACTGCGGTGAGTGCGCGACCGGGCGCATGGAAAGACCCGGTTGCTGGCGACGGGGGATGCACCAGCAACCGGGCTACTGGAACGGTAACAAGAGATCGGCGGTTAGCAAATTCGATCTCTTGTTTCCGGTCACCGACTGGCTTGTCCGCAACGGGAGTTGTGACCGGAGTCACCCGACCGCGAGCCACCGCTCCGGCTGACCGGTCGGTCAGCCGGAGCGGCCCGCACGGCTGTACGTCAGCTGAGGGTCACCTGCCGGTTGGTCAGGCCACCGCGCGCCCGGCGCTCGTCGTGCGTGAGCGGAGCGTCCGTGGCCAGGGCCTCGGCGAGCCGCTCGGCGAACTCCGCGGCCGGCTTCTCGATGTCCTGCGCGGTGACCTCGCTCGGCAGGTCCCACACCGGCACGGTGAGACCGTGGGCGCGGAAGGAACCGACGAGGCGGGTGCCCTCGCCGAGGGACGACCGGCCCGCGGCGTGCAGCCGGGCAAGAGCGTCCAGAAGCCGCTCCTCCTCGTGCGGCATGACCCAGCGCAGGTGGTTCTTGTCCGGCGTCTCGCACCAGTAGGCGGCGTCCACGCCCTGCAGCCGGACGGTCGGGATGGCCGCGGCGTTGGCCCGCTCCAGGGAGGCGGTGACGTCCGGCGTGGCGTTGGCCGGGTCCGGCACCCAGAACTCGAAGCCCGAGTGCACCTCCGGCTCGAACGCGCCGTCGGGCGCGAGCAGGTCCTGCAGCCGCGGACCGTCGGCCGGCGCGCGGCGCCCCTGCACCGGGGTGCCAGGCTCGGCGGTCAGCGCCCGCGCGAGGGTGTCGGCGAGGTCGCGGCTGATGTCGCCCGACGCCGTGTCGTTCTGCAGGCCGAGCAGGACCGAGCCGTCGTCGCGGCGCAGGGCCGGCCAGGCCATCGGCAGCACCGTGGCCAGCGTGACGGAGGGGACGCCCTCGGGCAGGCCGTCCCGCAGGGTCAGCTCGACCGTGGCCGCCGGCACCAGCTCCCGCAGCGCCACCCAGTCGCACTCGCCGGCCAGCCCTTCGAACGGGCGCTGCACCAGCGCGGTCGTGGCCTGCGCGGCGGTCCGGCCGTGGCAGGCCTTGTACCGGCGGCCGCTGCCGCAGGGGCAGGGCTCGCGGGCGCCGACGACCGGGATCTCGGCATCGTCGAGCTGGGGCCGCTTGGCCTTCGTCTGGGGTCGCTTCTTGGCCATCGTGGGTGTCTCCCGGTTACGGCTCTACTCGTACGGGCGCGAGCCTAGCCGTTCCCACTCCGGCCGTCGGGACCCTGTGGACGACGGGCCGCCTGTGGACAACTCGCCGCCAAGCCCGGCCCCGTACACCGCCACCGGACCGGCGCGCGTCGTCGTACGGCTCAGGCAGGTCGTCGTACGGGTCAGGCCAGGTCCTCGAAGGCGTCCGCGAAGTCCAGGCCGGGGATCTCCGACACCGCCGGTGCCGAGATGCGGGTGGCGAAGTCGTCGCGCCGGTGCCCGGCGTCCGGGTCGTGCACGTCGTCGTGGACGACGACCCAGACCGTGACCTCTCCGCGGGCGTCGTCCCGTACGCCCCAGTCGTCGGCGAGTGCCGTGATGATGTTCAGCCCGCGGCCGCCGTGCGCGGTGACCGAGGGCGTCGCCGGCGCCGGGCGGGTCGGGCCGCCACCGTCCGTGACCTCCACGAGGAGCCGGCCGCCCGCGTCCACCTGCCACGCGGCCCGGACGTCGCCGTCCCCGGCCAGGGCGTCGCCCAGGGGGCGACCGTGCTTGCACGCATTGCTCAACAGCTCGGAAAGGACCAGTACAGCGTCGTCGATGACCGATTCCGCCACCCCGCCCCTGCGCAACTGATCGCGCATGCGGTGTCTCGCTTCCCCCACGCCCGCAGGGCCATGGGGCACGGCCATGCTCGACGACGTGGGCACTTCCTGTGCCACCACCAACGCCACCCCCGAGACCTCCTTCGCCCCACGCCACGGTGTGGATGCCCCATCGCCCTGAGCCGGAAACCGGCCGATCGCCGCACGGTGACGCATTCGACACGGTCGAACACGTACCGAACGCGCCGGAGCACTCCCCGTAATCGCCTGGCTGGATTTGGCCGGTGTGGCCGAGACCGGAGAATGGAGCAGCCGGGTCGCCGGGTCAAGAGCCGCGGACGAATCAGCGGCCCAGGTGGTCCAGGACCGCGCGCGGCCGGTTGGTGATGATGGCGTCCACGCCCAGGTCGGAGCAGAGATCCACGTCGGCGATCTCGTTCACCGTCCACACGTGCACCTGGTGACCGGCCCGCTTCAGGCGCTCGATGTACGCGGGGTGGTTGCGCACGATCCGCATCGAGGGGCCCGCGATCCGGACACCCGCGGGCAGGCGCCCGTCGCGCAGCCGGGGCGAGACGAACTGCATCAGATAGACCGTCGGCAGCGTCGACGAGGCGGCCCGCACCCGGTGCAGCGACCGGGCCGAGAAGCTCATCACCCGCACCGGGGACTCCTCGACCGAGTCCGGGGCGTCGAGTCCGAACCGCTTCAGGAGCAGCAGCAGTCGTTCCTCCACCTGCCCCGCCCAGCGTGTGGGGTGCTTGGTCTCGATCGCCAGCTCCACGCGCCGCCCCGCGTCGGCGACCAGTTGCAGCAGCCGCTCCAGGGTCAGGACGGAGGTCTCCTCCCGGTCCTCGGGGCGGTGCTCCCAGTCGGGCTGCTCGTCGCGCGTGCGCCAGAACTCCCGGGTGCGGCGGGTGCCGAAGTCGAGGGCGGCGAGGTCGGCCAGCTCCAGCGCGGACACCGCGCCGCGGCCGTTCGACGTACGGTTGACGCGCCAGTCGTGGACGCAGACGAGGTGGCCGTCGGCGGTCAGGCGCACATCGCACTCCAGGGCGTCCGCCCCGTCCTCGATCGCCTTACGGTATGCGGCGAGGGTGTGCTCGGGTGCCTCCTCGGAGGCGCCACGGTGGGCGACGACCTGAATCCGGTGCTGTCGTGCGTGAGTCACCGCGTCATGGTGCCACCGCGGGCGGGTAGACGTGCCATCGGCTGAAACGACAACGCGTCCGTTTAGTCTTGGATGACCTATATAAAGGACGGTCGGGGACCCACAGCTACCGCTTATGGTGCTCTGACGGCCCGTGGGAAAAGCTGATGGCATACAAAAGCACCAGCACATCCGCATCGCGCCGGACCGTGGAGCAGCGCGTGAGCGTGGCTGAGCGCGACCAGGGTGAGCGACAACCAGCCGTGGAACGAGGAGAGAAGCTGTGAGCACCGAGAACGAGGGCACCGCGGTACCCCCGGCCCCGTCCGCACCTCCCGTGCCGGTGGATGCTCCCGCTGCCTCCGCCCAGCCTCCCGCGCCGCCCGCCCCGCACCAGGCGCCCGCCTCCGCCCCCGACGCCCCGGCGGCTCCCCCCGCCGAGGCCCCGACCGCGGCGCAGGGTCACACGGTGCCTCAGGGCGCGTCGCCGCAGGACCACCAGGCGCCCCAGGCGCATCAGGCGCATCAGGCACCCCAGCCCCAGGGGCATCAGGCATCCCAGGGCGGCGAGGTCCCGCAGGGATCCACCGCTCCCGACGCTTCGTGGCCCCCGCCCCCGCCGCCCGGTACCCCGGGCGCCCCCGGCGCCCAGACTCCGACGTACGGCGGAGGCGGCCACAACGGCTACGGCAGCGGTTTCGGCGAAGGCCCCGGTGGCGGGGCGGGCGGCGGAGCGGGCGGCTGGGGCGCCTCGTACCAGCAGCCCGGGCCGAAGCCGGGCCGCGGACGTGGCGGTGTGCTCGCCGGTGTGCTGATCGCCGCGCTGGTCGCGGGCGGTCTGGGCGGCGGTCTCGGCTACACCCTTGCCAGGAACAACGACGACGGCGGTTCCACCACGGTCTCCGCCTCCGACACCGGCGGTTCCGTCAAGCGCGAAGCGGGCACCGTCGCCGGCGTGGCCGCCAAAGCGCTGCCGAGCACGGTCACCATCCAGGCCGAGGGAAGCAACGGCGAGGGCGGCACCGGCACCGGGTTCGTCTTCGACAAGGAAGGCCACATCGTCACCAACAACCACGTGGTGGCGGAGGCGGTCGACGGCGGCAAGCTCAGCGCGACCTTCCCCAACGGCAAGAAGTACGACGCCGAGGTGGTCGGCCACGCCCAGGGCTACGACGTCGCGGTCATCAAGCTCGAGAACGCCCCCTCGGACCTGAAGCCGCTCTCCCTCGGCGACTCCGACAAGGTCGCCGTCGGCGACTCGACGATCGCCATCGGCGCCCCCTTCGGCCTGTCCAACACCGTGACCACGGGCATCATCAGCGCCAAGAACCGTCCCGTGGCCTCCAGCGACGGCAGCGCCGACAGCAAGGCGTCCTACATGAGCGCCCTGCAGACCGACGCGTCGATCAACCCGGGCAACTCCGGCGGCCCGCTGCTCGACGCGCAGGGCAACGTCATCGGCATCAACTCCGCGATCCAGTCGACCGGCAACGGCGGCTTCGGCACCGGCCAGGCCGGCTCCATCGGCCTGGGCTTCGCGATCCCGGTCAACCAGGCGAAGTTCGTCGCCCAGCAGCTGATCAAGACCGGCAAGCCGGTGTACGCGAAGATCGGTGCCTCCGTCTCCCTGGAGGAGACGACGAACGGCGCCAAGCTCACCGAGCAGGGCGTGGGCGGCTCCGACCCGGTCGAGAAGGGCGGCCCCGCCGACGACGCGGGCCTCAAGCCCGGTGACGTGATCACCAAGCTCGACGACCGGGTGATCGACAGCGGTCCGACCCTGATCGGCGAGATCTGGACCCACAAGCCCGGCGACGAGGTCACCGTCACCTACGAGCGGGGCGGCAAGCAGCACACGACCGAGGTCACCCTGGGCTCGAAGCTCGGCGACGACTGACCGGCGCTCTCCACCCCTCACGTCCAACGCACTTCGCCACCGGGGTCGCCCCGGTGGCGAAGTGCGTCAGGGGGTGGGGACTCGCTTCAGACGACGATGACCCGGCGTCCGCGCGCGTGACCGGCCTGACTGTCGCTGTGCGCGGCCGCGGCCTCGGCGAGCGAGTACGACTTCTCGACCGGGATGTGGAGCTTCCCCCGCGAGATCAGGTCGACGGCCTCGGCGAGCGCCACCGGCACGCTCCCGGCCACGCCGGAGAACCGGACACCGAACTCGGGCGCCCCGAGATCGGCGATGCTGACGACCTTCTCCGGCGCCCCGGCCAGCTCGACCAGCTCGCGGATCACACCCGAACCGGCCAGATCGAGAGCCGCGTCGACGTCGCCGAGCCGCCGCACCCGCTCGACCCAGCCCTCGCCGTACGTCGTGGCGACGGCACCGAGGCCGCGCAGGTACTCCTGGTTGGCGGCACCGGCCGTGCCGATCACCCTGATGCCGCGCGCGCGGGCGATCTGCAGGACCGCCGACCCGACTCCCCCCGACGCGCCGCTGACCAGCAGCGTCTGTCCGGGCCGTACGCCGACCTCGCGGATGACGCGCAACGCGGTCTCCACCACGGAGGGATACCCGGCCGCCTCTTCGAAGGTCAGCCCCTCCGGCATCCGCGCCCAGGCCCCGAGCACGGCGAACTCGGCGTAGGTGTCGGTGCCCTCGCCGAACACCCGGTCCCCGATCTCGACCCCGGTGACCCCCTCGCCGATCTCGTCCACCACCCCTGCGGCGTCCAGCCCGACCCCGGCCGGCAGCCGGACCGGATGCGCCCCGAGCACCTGCCCCTCCCTGACCCGCCAGTCGACGGGATTCACTCCCGCCGCCCGCACGGCGACGCGTATCCGGCCGGGGCCCGCGTGGGGCTCCTCGGCGTCGACCAGCCGCAGCACGTCCGGACCGCCGAATTCCTCGAAGCTCACTTTCTTCATGCGGCCGACCGTAGCACTAACGGATAGTTTTTCATAACGGTTATTGTTTCGTACCTGCTAGCCTGCGGGGCATGACCGTGCAGCAGTCGGGCCGCCGTGAGCGCAAGAAGGCCGCGACCCGTCAGAAGATCGCCGACACCGCGCTGCGGCTCTTCCTGGAACGCGGGTACGACGCGGTGGGCATCCGTGACGTGGCCGCCGAGGCCGACGTGGCCGTCACCACGCTCTTCTCCCACTTCGCCTCCAAAGAGGCCCTGGTCTTCGAGCAGGACGAGGACTTCGAGCACCGCCTCACGCGCGCGGTCACCGAGCGGGCGCCGGACGAGCCACTGATCCCCGCGCTGCGCCGCGAGGTCCTGGCCCTGGTCCGGCACTGCACCGCGGACAGCGCCGCCCCGATCTGGCGCATGATCGACACCTCCCCCGCCCTGCGGAAGTACGACGAGTCGGTCCGTCTGCGTCACGCGCAAGCCCTGGCCGAGGCCATCGCCGCCGACCCCACCCTGACCCGGAGCGAAACCGCCGCCCGCACCCTCGCGCGGTTCGTGATCGACGCCTACTCACTGTCCCGCGAGGCCCCCGACCCGGAGGCCGCCCTCGACGAGATCTTCCCGATGATCGAGGCGGCCTGGCAGGCGGCCCGCCCCCCACGCCATACGTGAGCCCCGCACGGCGGACGCTGCCGGTAGGCTGTACCCGCTCCGCCCCAGGGCGGGACGGTGCGGAGGTGGGTTGCCCGAGCGGCCTAAGGGAACGGTCTTGAAAACCGTCGTGGCGCAAGTCACCGTGGGTTCAAATCCCACACCCACCGCAGGCAGGTCAGAGACCTAGCAGGTCAGAAGGGGTGCAGCTCTCCGGAGCGGCACCCCTTCCGCGTGACCTTGTCTCACCCTGACTCGCCGGTTTCCCACCCCTGACCAGTGCGTGCGGCCAACCTGCGGCCAAGAATCAGGAGCCGTCGGCGTCGCCCTCGTGCTCGGCCAACCCCCGCTCGATCAGCGCGTTCATCTTGGCTTCCTCGCCGTCCAGCACCTTGGCGTAGTAGCGCTGGAGGACGGCGACGCTCTGTCCCGCGCGTCGGGCGGTCTCGGCGAGGCTCACCCCGGAGCGAAGCCAGAACGATACGCACGCATGCCGCAGGTCGTACGGGATCGCGGCCAGCGGAGAGGCCACCTGCGCGGCCGTGAGCGCTTTCCTGCGAGCTTCCTTCCATACCGCGCCGTACTCCTGCGACCGCACCGGCCCGCCGCGTACAGCGCTGAACAGTCGTCCCTCTGCCGTGGTGCCGCACGAGTCCAGGTGAGCACGCAGGATGCCGACCAGCACCGGCGGGATGGGCACGGGCCGGACCGCCCGGCGGGCACGGTGCTTCAACTGACGCTCCTCGTACGGCTTGCCGTCGTCCGTCCACGCGGAGCCCACCTGCGGCCGAGCGCCGGCGAGCAGGAGCCGCCCCCATCCCTCGGTGGGGAGGTCGCACTGGTCGGCGCTGAGCATGGACACTTCCTCGGGTCGCAGGGCGGCGTAGTAGATGCATGCGAAGAACGCGACCAGGTGGGCGCCGCGGGGGCCCTGAGCGCGGACCGCATCGAGCAGGGCTCGTGCCTGGGCGGGCGTGGCGACGCTGCGCACGTCCAGTTCCTCGACTGCCTTGGGCGTCTCCCAGTGCACGCGGTGCAGGGGGTTGCCGGGCAGAAGCTCATGTTCCACGGCCAGGCGCAGGCAGTTACTCAGCACCGCCCGGCGCCGCCGGAACGTGTTGGCGGCGGCAGGCTTGCCGTCCTGACGCTTGGCCAGGTGTTCGAGCACCGTGCGGACGCGCTTGGCGCTGTCCAGGTCGACCACGGCCGGCGCGTTGCGTTCGACCCACACCAGGGCTTTGGCTTCGGCCTCTGGGGGTTGCTGGCCGTGCCGTCCGGCGTTGAAGGCCCACTGGTACAGGGCGCGGCGCAACACGTCGTCCGCCGGGCGCGCCTTGCCCGCCGGGCACAGCGCCATCGTGGCGATGGTCAGGCTCTCGGCGATGCTCGCCCTGTGCTTCGCCGCCGCCGTCGGCCATTTCCGTGCGGCGTGAGCACGGGCGTGGGCGTACCAGCTCGTACGGTTCCGCTCTCGTACCTCCGAGACGGGGAGACCCGTCTCCGTGTCGAACGGCTCGCCCTTGCGAGTCGCGGTCAGTAGCTCTGCACGGCGGGCATCCGCGAGGGTCTTGGTCGCAAACTTCTCACGGAACTCGCTGCCGGCGACCAGCCACCGGAGCTGGAAGGGGGCGACCTTGCTTGCGCGCTTGCGGATGTTCCAGATGCGCACGTCGTAGCTGTGCATTGTGCTCCCTCATGGGGATGGGGCCCCGCCACGGCGGGGCCCCATCGGCGCGGTCATGGATCAGGCAGCGATCTCGTGCGTGGCCCACCACGCGTCAAGGTCGCTGCGGCGGCAGCGGAGCTGTCCGTTGGGGAGCTTGATGAGCTTCGGGGCCATGCCTCGGGCACGCATGCGGTAGAAGGCGGCGCGGCTCATTTCGATCTCTTCGAGGACTTCGGGGAGCTTGAGCATCTTGGGGCGGGCCATGGTTGCTACTCCTCGGTCTGGTGATCTCGGGGTGGTGGTGTGTCCGAGGTGCGGATTTCTGCGTCACTGCGTCAAACGCGTCATGCAGGTCTGTGACCTGCGGGTTTGCGTGACTCGGCGGTGTCGGGTCTCTGTCACCG
Organism: Streptomyces sp. NPDC034099; assembly: GCF_055575415.1. Lineage (NCBI taxonomy): Bacteria > Bacillati > Actinomycetota > Actinomycetes > Kitasatosporales > Streptomycetaceae > Streptomyces > Streptomyces sp. NPDC034099. The sequence continues at coordinate 592,064 of NZ_JBVISR010000004.1, forward strand.
CCGGGTGCGTGTGTCACGTGGCCGTGACGCGGGTGACGTGGCGTGACGCGGGTTTCGTGTGTCTGTGTCACGCCCGTTCCAGCAGGTCAGGGGCCGTCATGGTGGTGACGGATGACGTGGTGACGCAGGGGCTCTCTCTTAGGACAAAAGAGAGGGGGTGGTTGCTGTTGTGGTGCGGCGCGGTGTTGAAGAAGGAGCCGCTTCGCGGCGCGTTCTTGGGGCGGCTGCGCCGAACAGCAAGAGGAGCACCAGGGCACTGGGTGCTCCTCTTGCTTGTCGTGCGCGAGGGCGCTGTCAGTGCAGGGTGCCCTGTTGGTGCAGGGGCTCGGGTACGGGGCGGGTCATGGAGATGTAGCGGGCGGCGCGGGTGCGTCCCCAGTCGATGACGACGCCCCGGGAGGCGAAGGTGGGCTGGAGGCGCTTGAGCCGGTCGGAGAGGACTTTGCCGGTGGTGGGCCAGCCCTTGGGCAGGGGACGGCAGTCCTCCCCGCTGTGGAGGCGGCTGAGGCAGTCCAGCCACTCGGAGGACGTCATGCGCTGCTCTGCGCCCGGTTCGAGGTCGGCGGCGTGGTGCAGGACGGTCTGTGCCAACAGGTCGCCCTCGATCACGTCGTCGTTGAGTTCATCGAGGCTGGCCCGGTAGGCGGGCAGTGAGGCAAGGCCGGTGGCCGTGTCGAACTGCGCGCACAGGTGGGCGAAGTCGGCCATGCGCAGGTCGGTGGGTGTGGGGGCGGTGGCGGCCCGGACCTTGACGGTGAGGTCGAGGAGCGAGCCGAGGATGACGGGCAGCGCGCTGGTGAAGTCGGCCCACAGTTCCGCTTCGGTGCGCCGCACCTTCGGGCGCTCCAGACGCAGGGGCAGGAGCCGTTCGGCGAGGTCGGGCCGGATCACGCCCACGTCGATGCCGGTCAGGAGCAGGGGGCGGCGGTAGCGGGACCGGTACACGTCGCCATCGCTGAACAGGGCGCGCTTGATGGACTCGGCGCCGGTGACGATGCAGCACATGAGGTCGGACAGGTCGGGGGCCAGGTGGGAGAGGTTGTCCAGGGCGGTGATCCAGCCTGCCGCCACGGCGGTGATCAGGCTTTCCTCGTCCTTGGGTGCGCGGCGCAGGTCGCCGCTCATGCCCTCGATGATGCGCACGAGCATGCGGCCGGCGGTGGACTTGCCGGCGCCCTGGGGGCCGGTGAGGAACGGCGCGGGGACGGGGACGCCCGGTTCCAGGCAGCCGACGAGCCACGCTAGCGCCAGGCATTCGGTGTCGGGGGTGGCGAAGTTGGTGAGCCTCAGCAGGGCGTCGATGCCCTGACCGGCGGTGTCTGTGGCGGGCAGGGGCAGTTCGCCGGTGAGTTGGGTGCGCCTCCAGCAGACCTCTGCGGGGTCGGGGATGGCGATGGTCCAGCCGGTGGGGTGGATGCGTACGGACTGGCCGTCGTCGCGGCCGAGGTCGAGCCAGGTGGCCCCGTCCAAGCCGGGCGCCACGCGGATGTGGGTGGCTTGCACGTCTTGGGAGAGGGCGAGTGCTTCGATCAAGTCGAGTGCCTCCTTCAAGGCGGTGCCGTTGAATACGCCGATGCCGTCGCGGAACAGGCCGACCATGAGTTCTTGGCGGTGGCTTCCGGTGGTGCCCTGGGAGCGGATGGGGCGGGCCACGGGGTGGCCGTTGCGCTGGGCGTAGACGGTGCCGTCGACGGTGCGGAAGTAGCGGAAATGGGCCTGCGCGTACTCGGTGATGACCTCGCGCCCCGGCGTCTTCTCCTCGTCGGACACGGCTCACATCCCCAAAGCGGCTCGGGCGTTGGCCCACGCATCCGCGCAGTGCCGGGCCGTCTCGCCCTTGGCCTGCGCGGCGGTGAACAGCCGCGTGACGTGGGTGTCGGTGAGGCAGCCGCACCGGCCGTGCCGGGACAGTACGGCGAGGAACGTCCGGTACACGGTCGCGTGGACCGCGCTGGACGCCTCCGTGATGCGCTGCTCTGCCATGGCGACGCCACGTTCCAGGAAGACGGGCGTGCGGTGGGGGCACTCCCCCTGCCCGCCCGTGCGGAGCCCTGAGAGCGTCTGTGGCGCCCTGCGGGGCGGGGACGGCTCCTTTACTGCCAGGGCGCGCACGGCGTCCGGGAGAGCGGCCATGGTGCCGGTGCCGGGTCCGAGCCAACGGGCGTAGGCCATGGTCGACTTGATGTCGACGCCGGGACGCACGGCGTTGCGGGACGCCATGGCGCCCTGGTAGATCCAGTGCTCACCGCGCGTCGTCGGCACCGTCCGGGTGGCCGGCAGGGCGGCGCGGGCCCACGCGATGGCGTCGGCGTCGTCCAGATCGACCACGGTCAGCCCGGCGCCGCCGGGGTGGTAGGCGACGCACACGCACTGCCGCCACGCCGCCGCCCACTCGGGGGAGACGATGACGGCCGGGTCCGCGGTAGCCGCGGCCCACGCGTGGCAGGGGGCCGGGCACCGGCACGGGCCGGGCACTTTCATGTTCGGCCGACCGCCGCACGCGTTGTCCGCGCACGCCGTGCAGTTGCCGAACGGGACCTTGCCCCGGCGCAGGGGCAGCACCGGGACGCCGGACGCTGCGAGGCTCAGCGCCGTGTGCTGCGGGTAGGGCGTGGGTTGCGTCATGCTGGGGTATCTCCAGTTCCTGATGGGTTCTGGCGAGCAAGGGCGACCGTGAATCTTTGGCGAGAGGGGCGGTCGCCCTTGGCGTAGCTAGCTGTAGAACTTGTTGCGCTTGATCACGGCCTTGCGGATGTTCACGGTGGTGCCGCCCTGGTGGCCGTTCGAGCTGAAGATCTGTACGGCAATCCATCCGCCGAAGATCACGGCGGCCAGGGTGATCAGTTGGGTGATGAACGCGGTGAGGGCGGCGATGAACGAGGTGAGCAGGATCAGCCCGCCGCACACCGCGAGGAACCCGACCCCACCGAGGGCGACGTTCACGGCCGTCCGGGAGACGGCCGGCTTGGTCGCGGCCGGTTCGGGCTGGGCGGAGTTGATGGCGTAGCCGGTGACGACCCGGCCGTCGGGCAGGACGATGCTCGCCACCGCCGGAACGGCGTTCGGCTGGACCGGCACGACCGGCGCGGGCACGGCCACGGCGGGCGGGTACGGAGTGGGCTGGTGGACTTCGACGGCCCGCTGTACGGGCGCCTGCGGGGTCTGTTCGGGGTACATGCGGAATCCCTTCAGGCCGGTGGCCAGGGAGGCAGCGATACCCCCTTGAGGGGGCGCTGTGGAGGGGGGTTTCGGGGGTCTGACCTGCGTGCCTCCCTGCCTCCCTGAACGATCATTCGCGCAGGTCAGGACCAGGGAGGCGGGTCAGGGAGGCGGTCAGGGAGTTCTCCCTGCCTCCCTGCCCCGTCGGCGTCTCGCTCCCTGCCGTCATTCGGCGGAAGCGGAACCCTCGCCGTCGCGGTTGGCGAGCGCGTGGACGACGCGGTCACGGGAGACGACCATGACGCCGTCGGACTTGTGCGGCTCCGCTCCGGCGTCGTCCAGGACGCGCTTGAGGTCGATGAACGACCAGTCGCCGTAGGCGTCCGCGTTCCGCGCGGACAGCCGGGCCAGCACGTCCTTGGTGCGCACGCGGGGCGCGTCGCCGATGACGTCGGCGATGTCGGCGAGCGGGTCGTGTTCCGGGCTGCGGTCGATGGCGTGCAGGGTGGTGACGCCGTCGCGCAGGGCCTTGGCCCGGTCGGTGATGGCCTCGGCCGCGTCGTCATCGATGTAGTGCGTGCGTACCGTGATGGACGATTGCCCCGCCGGGATGCTGATGCCGTCGGAGGCGACGACCAGGGTTCCCCGGTCCAGTCCGGGGCGGAGCAGGTTGGGGGCGGCGCCGCCGTCGACGGCCTTGTCCCCGAGCGCCATGCGGGCCTGCGACTCCGTGCCCAGGGCGAGGGAGGCCCGGGTGTGGGCGCCCTCGCGGACCAGCTTGGGGAGGTTCTCGTTGGTCGGGTCCTGCGTGCCCTGCCACATCAGCACGTTGACGGCACGTCCCTGGTTGTGAATCTTGCGGACGGCCATGAAGTACCGGGAGTTGGCCTTCGAGCCGCCATACGGGCGCTTGTCCGTGTCCTTGGCCGGGCACATGAACGCCACCTGTGCCTCGTCGACCAGCACGATCAGCGGCGGGAACACCGTGCCGGGCGGCGCCTGGAGTCGCCGGTTCATCTCGTCGACCGCGCCCTCGACCATCTCGGTCACCTGGATCACGTGCTCATCGGTCGGCCCCTGGATCAGCGTCGTGGCGAGTCCGTCGAACATGGCCCAGTCGCCCGCACCCTTGAGGTCGCCCATGAGGAACTGCACGGACTTGTCCAGGGACAGCCACAGGGCGAGGGAGCGCAGGGCCACGGTCTTGCCCTGGTTCGACAGGCCCGTGATCAGAAGGTGGCGCTGGTAGAGGGAGAGGGCGGCGGCATCCCCGCGCAGGTCCTGACCCCATGGCGCCTTGCCCTTGGCGTAGTCGGCGGTCATCGTGTCGTCGGTGACCAGCGGCGACGGGCCGATCGGCTCATCGAGTGCGCCTGAGTCGGCGACCCACAGCCGCACCGTGCGGGCGGCCTGGGGGATGGTGATGAACACCTCGTGTTCGTGCCGGGTCAGGTTCTCGGCGAGCTTCCTGCGCTTGTTCTGCACCTCGTTCGTGGCCACTCCGGAGGGAAGGGTCACGTCGACCTCAACGCCGCATCCGGCGATCCGGATCGGTCCGAGCATGCTCGCGCCGGCGTCGCCCATCTCCTTGATGGCCCGGGCCAGGGCCGGGACTCCGAGGTCGCGCAGGGCCTTGACCACGATGGACGGGGTGATCGGCTCCCCCTCGGTGTTGCGGATGTTGGCGGGAAGGGCCCAGGCGGGGGCGGCGTGCTGCTTGCGGCCCACCGACCACAGGGCGAGCAGGGCGAGGAACGGGCCGATCGACAGGGCCGGGCCCCACACGATCTGCACGATGCGGATCAGGAGGGCGATGAAGTCGATCGTGGCCGACAGCGGGGTGATGACGTCGCCGACGTGGCCGGTGCTGATGGCCATGACGACGCCGAGGGCGACCAGGCCACCGATGCTCATCCCGGCGCCGACGGCGACGCCCTTGGCGGCCTCGACCGGGGAGTGCAGGAGGTCCATGCGGCGGTGGTGGCGGGCGGCGCGGAAGCGCTGCAACCGCTCTTCCCACTCCTCGGCCGCTTCGAGGTTCCCGGCGGCTTCGGCCGCGCGGATCATCCGCTCGTACCGGGAGCCCGTGCGGCCGTCCCACGCCCGGCGGGCCACGATCCGCCCGCCGTTGAAGGTGTAGAGGCTGTGCCGGGCCGCCGCCCGCACGGTGGCCTTGGTCGTCTCGTGCGTGGCTGCGGACTTCACCGCGCGGCCAGAGCGCACCCACAGCGGCACCGGACGTGCCGGGGGCGCGTCGGGGACCACGGTCAGCGTGGTCACGTTGTCGGCGGGCGGTTCGGTGTTCTTGTGCAGGTGAACGACGTTCTCAGACATGCCGGAAGTTCTCCTGACTGCCCCGATCGGGGCGGGAGGACGAGAGGGGGCGCCGACCGGGCAGGCGGCGGCGCCCCGGGGAGGGGTTAGCGGCGGTGGCTGGCCTTGTGGGAGCGCAGGGCCGCCTTGCAGGCGGGGCACTTGCGCTCCGGGCCGTGGCCGGTGGCCGGGGCGGGGATGACGTGGCCGCAGACGGCCCGCGTCGTGCCGAACACCAGCGGTCCGCAGTCCGGGCAGTGAAAGTGCGAGATCAGAGCGGCGGTGCGCGGCATGCTCACCACCAGCCCTTCGACTGCTTGGGCACGAGGTAGGGGCAGCCGTTGACCATGTGGTCAACGCACTGCGGGCAGTCCTCGCGCGGCTTGAGCTTGCGGTGAATGCGCCGGTCGTGGGCGTGCTGCCAGCACTGCGGGCACTCACCCGGCGGCGTGGTCGAGGCGGCCATGGTCACCACCAGCCCGACGACTTCTTGGCGGCCTTGCCCTTGGCGGCCTCGGTCATGAGGCGCTGCCGCTCGGCGTGCAGAGCGGTCAGTTCCGCATTCAGCCGCAGCTCCGCACTGTTGCCGGTCGTGTCCATGCGCTGTTCTTCGCGGCCCGCGCTGCGGCCCCGGGCGACCTTGAAGCCGCCGACGGTCAGCGAGCGGGCCATGGCCCTCCGTTCACTGCCATTCAGCGGCCACCACTCACCCCGGCGAACCGCTTCGAGCTTCTTCTCTGTCGCCAGGATCTCGCGGTCCAGACGGCGGATATCGGCATTGCGCATGCTCACACGCTCCTCACGGAGTCACAGGAATCAGGAAACGCGCAGCTGGCGCAGGTACCGAGCGAAGTGGGGATGACGTAGCCCACGTCCCGCCGGCACTGCGGGCAGGTACGCCGCGCGGTGTTCGCCGCCGCGAGGGCGGCCCACCGGCCCGGCGTCATCGGACGGACCGGCTTGGCGAGGTCGACCCGGTAGAGGAAGGCGACCAGCGGTCCCCGGCGGCGGCGCGGCCGTTCGAGGGTCGCGGCCACTCCCTGACCGCCGGGCCGCAGCCCGTGTGCACGGAGTTGGCGGCGGGTGGCGTAGCCGTCCGGGGCCAGGTGCCACCGGAACACCGGCAGCGACGCCATCACGCGATCTCGGCCGACGCGGCGGCGCGCTCGGCAAGGAGCGTGTCCCGCAGCGAGCGGGCGTTCGCCGGCGATGTGCGGATGGCACGCCGGATGCCCTCACCGGTCACCTTCGCGTCCGGCCAACCGGCCGTCGCCTTGCGCGCTTCGGCGAGCAACTGATCCCGCGTCCGCTTCGGTGGAGTCGGCTTGGCCGCGTCCGGGACACGGCCCGTGGCGCGGCGCCGGCGAGGCGACTCAGCGGCCACCGCACGCCGCTCGATCGGGGCGGCGGGGGCCGGTGCGGTCGAGGGGTACGGCTTGGCCGGCAGCGTCGACTTGAGGAAGCCGACGGCCACCGGACGGGGCAGGCCCGCCGCGTTCGGCACGATCGGTGCGGGTGTCGATACCGGCAGGTCAGCCGTAGACCGTTTCATTGTGGTCTCGGTAGATTCCTCCGCATTCTTGCTCACGGCCGGAATCGGGACGGGGCGGTGGTGCAACACCTTGGCGACCAGGTCGGAACCGAAGTAGATCGACCCGACCGGCAACGACGTGGCGAGCAGGACCAGGGCCCAGTTCGCCGGGTCCCAGTCGGCCAGTCGACCCCAGTCGACGGTTCGGCCGTGCAGCTCGGGCACGAGACCGTGCACGTAGTTGAGGACCAGCGACGCGACCGTGTACGCCCCCAGCACGCGCAGGGCGAACGTGCGGTCGCGGTCGGCCAGCACGAGGGTGGCGACGAGGGCGAGCGCCATGAGGCCGTCGACCACGAACGGGTACAGCATCGCGGCCGTGTCGTCGGCGCCGACCGCGCCGGCGATGTCCCGCAGCGCGTTCCACGAGACCCGGAAGGCCATGGCGACCACGGCTACCAGGGCGAGCACGAGGGCCGCGCGGCCCTTGTGGTGAAGGTTCATGCCGCACCACCGGGCAGACTCGCACCGGCCGTGCGGTTGACCAGCGCGACGCGGGCGGCGAGCGCGCGGCGCCGGGCCCGGCGGATGCGGCGGTCGTCCAGCTCGGTCGGCGTGCGGTCAAGGGTGGCGATCTGCGCGTCCAACAGGTCGACGTCCGCCAGGATGACGGGCATCTCTTGCTCGATCGCGTTCAATTCAGCGTCCGTCGGCTCCATGAAGTCGGCGAGCGCGGTAACAGCGTCCTGAACAGTGACGATGTGGTTCATGGGTCGTGGTCTCCCTAGCAGGTGAAACGGCCCGAACAGCGCCCCCGGAGCTGCAACTCCGGGGGCGCGCGCCGTTGAAGTCGGGGTTCCGGCTCCCCTCTGCGCTGCACGTGCGAGACGTGCAGCGGAGGCAACCGGCCGCAGCAGGGCTGCGGATGGGTCAAATCGCGCTGTACCTCACACGGAGATCCCGTGTGTCCGCCTACTTGGCCGAGGAGAGGCGGCGTGATCCCCATTCAGTTGTCAATGAACGACCAGTTCAGAGCCTTACGGCGCCCTACAGCACGCCGCAGCTACCCTGCCCGGCATAAAGACTGACTCAACGGTGTTGGTGGTGTTGTACCAACAACCGATGCGCTGAGCTTGCCCTGAGTCGCTGGGCTCGTCAAGGGAAAGGGCGTATGTTGTTGGCACAAGTCAGCCAACTAGCGGGGAGGCACCGTGCGGGAGCAGCGCCCGAGGTACCACCGAATTGCGGATGACCTGCGAGGACAGATCGAGCGGGGCGAGCTTGAGGCCGGCGAACAGCTCCCGACGGAGTTTGAGCTGGTGGAGCGATACGAGGCGAGTCGCAATACAGTCCGGCTGGCCCTGCGGCGCCTGACCGAAGAAGGGCTCATCATTGCTGGTCAGGGGCGCGGTAGCTTCGTTCGCCGCAGCTTGACGCCAGCGGTCTGGGATTGGTCGGTGCTGGAGTCGCGAGCGCGGCACACGTCAGACAACAACGGTGACCAGTGGGCCAGCATTGTGGCTGAAAGTGGTCGACAGCCCAGGCAGGAAGTACGCGTCTCCATCCGACGCCCGCCGGCGGACGTCGCAGAACGTCTCCAGCTCGACGCAGAGACTGCCTTGACTGTTGTTCGGGAACGAGTGCGCATAGTCGACCAGGACCCCTACGCCTTGGCTGACTCCTACTTCCCGGAGGAGCTGGTCAGGGGGACCCCGCTCATGCTGCCGGAAGATGTGTCAGCACCAGGCGGCATCCTGGCCAGCGTTGGCCTTGTTCAGGCTCGCTATCGCGACGAGATCACCGTGCGAATGCCGACGCGTGCGGAGATCGAAAAGCTGTCGCTGCCCTCTGCCACTCCCGTGGCCGTGCACATGCGTACGGGCTACGACGAGAACGACCGGCCCCTACGAGTAATGATCACGATCCTTCCGGGAGACCGTCATGTCATCAGGTACGACGTTTCGGCAGAGTGAGCACGTCCCACAGGAGCGAACCAGAGTGAAGGCCCTGCGAAGTATTGACTCGACGCTGCCGCGCAACCGGCGCCCGGCGTGGGTCTGGTACACCTCCTACGGGTCCAACATGCACTTGGACCGGCTGGCCACCTACATCAAGGGCGGCCGGCCACCCGGAGCAGCAAGGGAGTACCCGGGATGCCGTAACCGGGCTATGCCGACTCGGTCCATCCCCGTAGAACTAACGGGCGCGATGTATTTCGCGACCGAATCCCCTGTGTGGGGAGGCGGTAGGGCCTTCTATGACCCACATGCGGACGGACGTGTGCTTGCCAGAGCGCACCTGGTGACAGCCCAGCAGTTTGCCGATATCGCGGCTCAGGAGATGTACAGGACGCCAGGGACGGACCTTGACCTAGTCGACGCGCTGACGCAAGGGCGTGCCGTGTTGGGCGAGGGCCGCTACGAAACGCTCGTGTGCGCCGGCCAGGTTGACGAAATGCCCGTACTCACCTTCACGGCCCCGTGGAGTACAGATGAAGTGGAGTGGGTGCCTCCCTCTGCCGCCTACGTGCGCTTTCTGGCGTCAGGGCTTCTGTCTGCTGGCGCATGGGACGTGGAAGCTGTGGCTTCGTACGTTGCGGCCTGCCCTGGTGCAACAGGCCACTGGTCGGAGCAAAGCATTGCCGACCTTCTGGGCGAGAGTGTGTGAAGCCCGTGGCGCACGCCGTGGTCCACTGGCGCCTGCGACTATCCCTGGTTAGCTTGCCCTGGTGTTCCAAGCCCTTGGCCAGAGCCAACAGGTGCGGCCGGAGGTGTAACCATCGCCTGCACCAGGGCTGTCAGCGCTTCGGCCCGCTGTTCCTCGGTAAGCGCGGAGTCTGCGATCAGACGTTCAGCGGCGAGGTAGCGGGAAAACTCAAGTGGTTGATCGAAGTAGGCACGCAAGTGAGCCGCAGCCGTCTCCTGCGACTTCACAAAGGTGCGAGCCACGAAGCCAGATAGGGCTGCAGAGACGCCCCCCAGTGCGCCCGCCACTACGCTTCCCGCGGTTGTGCTCGCCTGTAGCGCCACCGCCACAAAAACGATCAACAGGACAAAGCCGGTGATCATGGCGGCTTGTGCGTTTCTGAAGGATCGGCGCGCCTGGCCAGTGGCGATGTCGTGGTAGAGATCGAGTCTCGTATGGGTCACAGTCCATAGCTCGGGCAACGTCAACCGTGGTGAGGTCGTGGGCGTTTGAACCTCTGCCTCGCCAGATGGGCCGCCGGAGGGAGCTGGTCGTCCTTCCAGCCCTTGATTGCCTTCGGCATCCGGTGGGTTTGCACCGTCTCTGCCTTCAGCCTCGGATTGGTGGGGGAGTAAAACGAGGTCGCCGGAAACTTCGAGCAAGGACGCGGACGCCCCAGGCGAACGCTCAGTGCGCAAGGCGGCTTCAAGGTTTCGTTCTGCAGACCGTACGCGCTCGCGGCCGGCCTGGATCTCTTGTGCTTCGCGTTTTTGCAAGCGAAGCACGGTGAGCACGACGGCGGCGACGGCTGAAGCGAAGAACCCCCCAATGCCGGCCCAAACGGCGGGCGGCAGCTTGGGGAACAGGTCGGACAGGCTGCTGTAAGCGGCGGTTCCAGTGGTGAGAAGTAGGATTACGAAGGTGCCCCACTCTGAGCCGCCTACGTGTTGATGGCTGCGCCGCCTCGTCGCCCTACGTATCCATGCCACAGTGATCAGCTTGGTCACTGTCGGCCAATCGCGCCACCACTTTCCCTGAAGTGGCACAACGTACGAGATCAGATGTTGCGGCTCGGAACCACCGGTGCCGGACGGTACCGTCCGAATCGGCGTGAGAGCGCCTGTGGCCATCCTCTGGCCAGTGCGCCGCGCCAGCATCGCTTGTCGTTGACGTCCTTGCAGGTCAGAGGGATGCCGGTATCTCTCATTGATCGGTCTTGAAAACCGTCGTGGCGCAAGTCACCGTGGGTTCAAATCCCACACCCACCGCAGTTGTTGACGGCCCCTGACCAGGCGTTACGGTCGGGGGCCGTCGCGGTGCGCGCTGCCCGCCGAGCACTGCCGTTCCCCGCGTTTTCCCGGCCGATCGGGCACGGAAGGGGCAGCGGGAGCCCGGGGACTCAGGGCCCGTACGGCGGGTCCCCCAGCGCGTAGTCCCGGGCCAGGGTTGGCCAGTCGATGTCGTGCAGGGGTGGGTCGGTGTCGTACGGGGACGGGATTCGGGTCGTCGGCTGGAACCAGATGACGGTCAGGCCGGAGCGGTAGGCGACCGGGTCGTTGGCCGGGGTCAGGGGGGTCGAGGAGAAGCGGCCGACGCAGGCGACGCGTGGGAGTGTCTCGACGGGGCCGAAGGCGCCCGCGTACTGGTCCGGGTACTCGCGCGGCGGTGGGATGAGGTGGACCGGCACGGTGGGGGACATCTGGGCGGCGGTGTGCAGGAGGGCCCGGATGCGCAGGTCGTTGGCGGGGCGGCACGGGTAGCCGTGCGGCATGTCGCCGTAGGTCGGGGTGAGGCGCAGGTCGGTCAGGTCGACGCTGCGGCCGCAGGACAGGGCGATGCGGGTCAGTGACAGGTTCGGCACTCTGGGGCGGTCGTGCATCGGCGTCTTTCGGTTGCGTGCCGGGTGGGACGGGCGCCCAGGTGGCCGGGGGAGGCGGAGGGAGGGGCGGCTCGGGGTGCGTCAGGGGTGGTGGCCCGTCATGCGGGCCGCCGAGGCGAGGGTCGCGCGGGCCTCGCGTTCGGTCAGGCCGGTGGTGCGTGCGGCTTCCAGCAGCGGGGCCAGCAGGGCCGCGCCGATGCCGTTCTCGTAGGCGCGGCAGGCCGCCCAGAAGAGGCGGGTGTTGCGCTGGCCCCGGTGCGCGGCGAGGACGAACTGGACCAGGCCCCGGCCGTCGCCGCCCGTCGTCCCGCCCCCGGTATGCCGCACCGGGGGCGGGAGCAGCAGGCGCAGGAGGGCGGGCGGGCAGGGTGCCGGGGCCAGGTGGGCGGTGCCGGGTGCGGTCGTGTAGATGCCGTGGCGGGTGCGGGAGCCGGGGCCGACCAGGTAGCCGCCGGCGCCGCGGATGTCGATGCCGGGGGCGAGGCGGCCGGCCGAGTTGGGGACGACGTGGTCGGGCGGGCCGGTCAGCCAGAGGTGGCGGCCGCCGCTGGGGGTCAGGACGACGACCGTGGGCGGGATCGTGAAGAGGTGGCGCAGGGCCAGTTCGCGCAGGGCGGTCGAGGAGTCCGTCTCCGAGTCGTCCGATTTCGTGTCCAGGTCGATGCCGATCAGGTGGTGCGGCGGCAGGCCGCAGGCGATGCCGTAGCCCGTGGCCCAGGGTGCGGCGGCGAACAGCGCGCGGACGCGGGCCGGGTCGGTGGAGGCGTCGTGGACGCCGTGGCCGAAGCGTCCGCACCCGCCGCGGCAGGTGAACGGCTCCGGCGCCGGGGCGTCGCGGTGGGGGGAGCGCAGCGCCGGGAGCTTCGTCCGGGACAGCGGGATGACGGCCAGCCCGCGTTCCGCGGCTGACAGGGCGTGTGCGAGGGCCAGCGTCGTGGCCTGCCGGTCGGTGGTGGCCATGGGTCTATGTTCGTACGTATGTTCGACAAAGGGAAGGGGAGGGGGTACGACACGCCGGGGAGGCGGTGGCGGGGAGAGAAAGTGGCGGAACGCTTCACCCCTTGCGGGGCTTGGGGCGGAGTCGTCCCTGCTGTCCCTTCGTGAGGCGGAAGGGAAGCAAAGGGGTTTATCGACTTGTCCTCACGCTTGAGGGCGAATCAGGGCTTCCGGGGTGGTTCGCCGGGGATTCGGTGGGCAACTCTGATCACGCGACGTCGTGCACAGCGTCGAGGCGGTCGGCCAACTGCCTTGGCACAAGCCCTAGTTCACGTACTTCTCGCGTTGTCGGCTGGAAGCCGGTGCGCACTTGTTCTGGAGGAACAACATGGCAAGCATCCGTACCGCCCGTGTCGTCGCCGCCGTCGCCGCCCTTCCGCTCGCCGCCGCTCTCTTCGGCGGGATCGCGACGGCGGACAACGGTGCCTTCGCGGACGACGGATCGACCGCGACCGCCGCCAGTGCCAACGCCGGCATCCTCGGCAGCGGTGTCGGCGGGAACAACAACGGCAACTCGTCCACCACGCAGCAGCAGGCGGTCGGCACCGGGGCCTCGAACCAGAGCAACACCGCGCAGGTCGACGGCTCCGCCTTCACCGCGATCAACCAGGGCAACGAGAACGTGGCCGTCAGCTTCTCCCCGCTGTGGTGGTGAGCTGAGGGGCCGGCGCGGGTGCGCCGGCGCGCCGGCCCCGGTTTCTTGTGCGGGTGTGCTTCATGGGGTCGCAGTGCGTCCGGGCGGCGGTACTTCGGTACCGTCGCCCGGACGTTTTCGCGCCCCCGATCGCCCGGAGCCGTCCGCGCGGGCGCTCCTCCCGCGCCGGACCCCCAGGGGTCAACCCGCAGTACCCCTCCTCCCCCCACTCCACCTACAGGAGGTGGGGCCAACGCCACCCCTACAACCTGAGGCGGACTCTGCTTCGGGACCTGCGGCCGATCCGCCGGGCATCCCCTCGCTCATAGCGTTGAGCCATGACCACACCCGTCTGCACCAGCGCTTCGAACGCCGCCACCGCCCTGGCGCCGGCCACGGCACCGGCCGCGGCCACGGCCAGGGCGCAGACCTTCCCCTACCCGTCGTTCTCCTCGTACGTGAAGGCCCGCCAGCCGGTGCTGCTGCGTACCGCCCGGTCGCTCACCGCGAACCCGAGCGACGCGGAGGACCTGCTGCAGACCGCGCTCGCCAAGACGTACGTGGCCTGGGAGCGCATCGAGGACCACCGCGCCCTGGACGGCTATGTCCGCCGGGCGCTGCTGAACACCCGGACCTCGCAGTGGCGCAAGCGCAAGGTCGACGAGTTCGCCTGCGACGAGCTGCCCGAGCCTGAGCCCGTGCCCAACGGCGACGACCCGGCGGAGCGGCAGGCCCTGCACGACGCGATGTGGCGGGCGATCATGAAGCTGCCCGCACGGCAGCGCGCGATGGTCGTCCTCAGGTACTACGAGGACCTCAGCGAGGCCCGGACGGCGGAAGTGCTGGGCGTCTCCGTGGGCACCGTGAAGTCGGCGGTCTCCCGGGCCCTCGGCAAGCTCCGGGAGGACCCTGAGCTGGGGTTTGTCCGGTCCTGACCGGACTGTGCGCCCTCGGTGGGATCGCGCACGCGGACCCGCCCGCTGATCGATCACCCGGGACTAGTGACATACCGCGCGGTATGTGCGCAGAATCAGCGCAACCCTTGCCGCCGCGTAGGCAATGTCGCCCCGGGAGGACACCGTGCTGAGCACGATGCAGGACGTACCGCTGCTGATTTCGAGGATCCTGGCCCACGGGTCGACCATCCACGGCAGCTCGCAGGTGACCACCTGGACCGGTGAGGACGAGCCGCACCGCCGCTCCTTCGCCGAGATCGGCGCCCGCGCCGCCCAGTTGGCGCACGCCCTGCGCGAGGACCTCGCCGTCGGCGACGACGAACGCGTGGCGACCCTCATGTGGAACAACGCCGAGCACGTCGAGGCGTACTTCGCGATCCCCTCCATGGGCGCGATCCTCCACACCCTCAATCTCCGCCTCCCGCCCGAGCAGCTGGCCTGGATCGTGAACCACGCCGCCGACCGGGTCGTGATCGCCAACGGATCGCTGCTGCCGCTGCTCGCCCCGCTGCTGCCGCACCTCAAGCCGGTCGAGCACGTCGTCGTCAGTGGGCCGGGCGACCGCTCCCTGCTGGACGGGGCGTCCGTCCAGGTGCACGAGTACGAGGACCTGATCGCCGGCAAGCCCACCACGTACGACTGGCCCGAGCTGGACGAGCGCGCCGCGGCCGCCATGTGCTACACCTCCGGCACCACCGGCGACCCCAAGGGCGTGGTCTACAGCCACCGCTCCATCTACCTGCACTCCATGCAGGTCAACATGGCGCAGTCGATGGGCCTGACCGACCAGGACACCTCGCTGGTGGTGGTCCCGCAGTTCCACGTCAACGCCTGGGGACTGCCGCACGCGACCTTCATGACCGGCGTGAACATGCTGATGCCGGACCGCTTCCTGCAGCCCGCGCCCCTCGCCGCGATGATCGAGGGCGAGCGGCCCACGCACGCCGCCGCCGTCCCCACCATCTGGCAGGGCCTGCTCGCCGAGCTGACGGCCAGGCCCCGCGACGTCTCCTCCCTCACCCAGGTCACCATCGGCGGCTCGGCCTGTCCCCCGTCGCTGATGGAGGCGTTCGACGCGCTCGGCATGCGGGTCTGCCACGCCTGGGGCATGACGGAGACCTCGCCGCTCGGCACGGTCGCCCGGCCGCCGGCCCACGTGGTGGGGACGCCGGAGGAGTTCGCGTACCGCCTCACCCAGGGCCGTTTCCCGGCCGGCGTCGAGGCCCGCCTCACCGGTCCCGGCGGCGAGCGCCTGCCCTGGGACGGCGCGTCCGCCGGTGAGCTGGAGGTGCGCGGCAACTGGATCGCCGGCGCCTACTACAACGGCCCCGGCGCCGACCCGCTGCGTCCCGACGACAAGTTCAGCGAGGACGGCTGGCTGAAGACGGGCGACGTCGGCACCATCTCCCCGGACGGGTTCCTCACCCTCACCGACCGGGCCAAGGACGTCATCAAGTCCGGCGGCGAGTGGATCTCCTCCGTGGAGCTGGAGAACGCGCTGATGGCCCACCCGGACGTCGCCGAGGCCGCCGTGGTCGCCGTACCGGACGACAAGTGGGGCGAGCGGCCGCTGGCCACCGTCGTCCTCAAGGAGGGGGCCGACGTCGACTTCACCGCCCTGCGCACCTTCCTCGCCGAAGACGGCAAGATCGCCAAGTGGCAGCTCCCGGAACGCTGGACGGTCATCGAGACGGTGCCGAAGACCAGCGTCGGCAAGTTCGACAAGAAGGTGCTGCGCAGGCAGTACGCCGACGGCGGTCTCGACGTCACCCGGCTCTGACCGGCGCGCGCACGACGACGCCGGGCGGCGGCCCCACGGCCTCCGCCCGGCCCCTCTTCCGTCCTCACCGCGCGGGGCGTGCGACCCTGGCCGTCCTCACCGAGCCGGGCGCACGGCCGTGGCCGTCCACCCCAGCACCAGCCAGGCTCCCGCCACCGCGCACACGCCGCCCCAGCCCCAGTGGGCGAACGCGGGCCCCGCGAGGGCCGAGGCCAGCGCGCCGCCCGCGAAGCCGGCGACGACGTACGCCGTGTTGGCGGTGGCCGGGGCCGGGGTGGTGGTCAGGGCGAGGGTCTGGTTGGCGACGTGCGAGGCGACCAGGGCGGCGTGCACCAGGACGGCGGCCGCGCACAGGGCCGCCATCGCCTGTCCGCCCAGCCAGAACAGCGGCACCGACAGAGCGGCCAGCGCGTACGCGGACCGTACGACCGCACCGGCGCCGAACCGGTCGACCAGGCCCCCGGCGAGCGGCGCGACCACACTCGCCGCCAGCCCGAACAGGCCGAACAGCCCGGCCGCGGCGGTGGTCATGCCGTACCCCTCGTCCCCCGCCAGCAGCAGCGCGAGCGAGGTCCACAGGGCGCTCCAGGCGCCGTACATCCCGGCCTGGCGCACGCACGCCCGCCACAGGTCGGGGGAGCGGCGCACCACGCCGGGTATCGCGACGAGCCCCGCGAACAGCGGACCCCGGCGCTGCCGCCGCTCCACGGGCAGGATGTACGCGGTCGCCAGCCCCAGTACGGCGGTCAGGACGGCGGCGCCCACGAACACCGCGCGCCAGCCGAAGGCCTGCCCGGCGAGACCGCCGACCACCCGGGCCGCGACGACGCCGGTGAACAGGCCCGCGATGACGGCGGCGACGTGCCGGGCCCGGCGGTCGGCGGGGGCGCGCTCGGCGACCAGCGGGACGAGCAGCTGCGGTACGACGGTCGCGGCCGAGGCGACCAGGACGGCGCCCGCGAGCGCGCCGGTCCCCGCGGACGCGGCGGCGGCGAGCAGGGCCGCCGTGGCGACCAGCGAGAGGACGGCGACCAGCCGGCGCCGGTTCACGCTGTCCCCGAGCGGGGCGAAGAAGAGCAGGCCGGCCGCGTACCCCAGCTGCGCGACCGAGGCGAGCCAGGCGACCCCCGACGGCGTGGAGCCCATGTCGTGGGCGATGAGGGGGAGCAGCGGCGCCGCGAGGTAGATGTTGGCGGCCGTGACGGCGGTGCACAGGGCGATCAGGGGGAGGAAGAGGCGGCCGGCGGCGCCGGACGGACCGACCCCGGACGACGTTCCCCTGGGCGGACGCACGGGACCGGGTGCGAGCCCGGCCCGCGGGATTGCGGAAGCGGCCGGTGATGACGGCGATGACGGCGATGACGGCGATGACGGCATGAGGGGAGCGACTCCTTCGAGTGCGCGCTGACTAACAACTAACTGGTTGGTTGGAACCAACCCCGGGAGTCTGGCCCGCATTCCCGAAGCCTGTCAACCAAATAGTTGGTTACCGCGGCCGCCCCGCTACCCTGGCCCCATGGCAGCAAGGGACCCCGAGGCCACCAAGGCCCGGATCTTCGAGGCGGCGGTGGCGGAGTTCGCCCGCCACGGCATCGCCGGCGCCCGCATCGACCGCATCGCGGCCGAGGCCAAGGCCAACAAGCAGCTGATCTACGCCTACTACGGCAACAAGGGCGAGCTGTTCGCGTCCGTCCTCGAGAAGAAGATGCTCGACCTCGCGATCTCCGTCCCCGTCGACCCCGACGACGTCGAGGGCTGGATCGACCGCCTGCTGGACTACCACGCCGCCCACCCCGAGCTGCTGCGCCTGCTCTTCTGGGAGGGCATGGAGTACGGCACCGCCGAGCTGCCCCACGAGGCGGAACGCCAGGCGCACTACGCCCGCAAGGTCGCCACCCTGCGGGACGGCCAGGAGCGCGGCGTGATCACCGACGCCATCCCGGCGCCCGACCTCCTGTTCCTGCTGGTCGCGATGGCGAACTGGGCGGTCGTCGTGCCGCAGATGAAACGCATCCTGGTCGGCGGCGGTGACGACGACGCCGACCGCCTGCGCGACTCGATCAAGCAGGCGGCCCGGCGGATCGTCGACCGCTGACGCGCAGGGGCGCCCTCGGAGGGGTGACCTCCGCCGGTCCCGATCCGCTGAGTCCGGTCAGTTGGTCCCGATCCGCGAGAGCAGCTCGACGATCCGGGACTGCACCTCACCGCTGGTGGAACGCTCCGCCAGGAACAGCACCGTCTCGCCCGAGGCCAGCCGGGGCAGGTCGTCCTGGTCGACGGCGGCGGTGTAGACGACCAGCGGGGTGCGGTTGAGCTGCCCGTTGGCGCGCAGCCAGTCGACGATCCCGGCGGCCCCCTCCTGGCGCCGCTGCACCCGCATCAGGTCCATCACGACCAGGTTCGGCCGGAACTGCCCGGCCAGCGTCACCGCGTCGGCGTCGCTCGCCGCCCGCGCCACCTGCATCCCGCGCCGCTCCAGCGTCGAGGTCAGGGCCAGCGCGATCTCCGCGTGCTCCTCGATCAGCAGCACGCGCGGCGGGTGCTGCTCGCTGTCCCGGGGCGCGAGCGCCTTCAGCAGGACGGCGGGATCGGCGCCGTACGCGGCGTCCCGCGAGGCCTGTCCGAGTCCGGCCGTGACCAGCACCGGCACCTCGGCGGCCACCGCCGCCTGCCGCAGCGACTGGAGCGCCGTACGCGTGATCGGCCCGGTCAGCGGGTCCACGAACAGCGCGGCCGGGAACGCCGCGATCTGCGCGTCGACCTCCTCGCGCGAGTGCACGATCACCGGCCGGTAGCCGCGGTCGCTGAGCGCCTGCTGCGTGGAGACGTCCGGCGCGGGCCACACCAGCAGCCGGCGCGGGTTGTCCAGCGGCTCCGGCGGCAGCTCGTCGTCCATCGGCTGCGGACGCGGTGGGTCGGCCACCTCGACGGCCCCGCCGGGCCCGTCCAGCGGCTCGGGTCCCTCGGCGGCGTTCCGGTCCGGTGCCCCTATGGCGTACGACCGTCCGGCGCCCTCGGTGACCGGCGCGAGCCGTCCCTGACCGCCGGCCAGGGACGCCTGCTCCTGCTGGGGCGGGGCCTGCGGCTGGGGCTGCTGCGTCGGCCGGCCGGTGGGCGGCTGTTCGGCGGGCGGGTGCGGGCGGGCCGGCTGGTCCGCGCGGGTGGTGGCCGGGTCGGGCGGCGTGCCCAGCTTGCGGCGCCGCCCGCCGCCGCCCGGGTGGTGCGGGGCGGGAGTGGCCGACGGCTGCTGCACCTGGACCGCCTGCCGGTTGAACGGCAGTCCCTGGCCCAGGGTTCGCACACTGATCGCCCGTCCCTGCGTCGAGTTCGGGTCGACCGGCGCGGACGCCTCGGCGGGCAGCGGCTGCGCCACGCGCGGGGCGGGCGCGTTCTCGGGCGGCAGCGGGGTGCCACGGCTCGGTGTGGAGGCGGGGACGCCCTGTGGCGCGGCAGGGGCGGTGGGGGTGGCGGGCCCGGCAGGGGCCGCGGCGGGACTCGCCGGGGCCGCGGGCGTCGCGGGTGCCTGTGCGGCGCCCGCGCCGGGCGGTACGGGGGGAGTGCCCGGCGCTACGGGAGTGCCAGGCGGGACTGGAGTGCCAGGCGGTACGGGGGTGCCCGGCGATACGGGCGCGCCCGCGCCCTGGGTGTCCGCGGCGGCGGGCCACGGCTGCGGCGCGGGGGCGGGCCGGCCGGGGGTGGCGGGCGCGGTGGCGCCGGGCTCCGCGGGCCGGGGTGCCTGCGCCTCGGCGCGGACGGCGGCCGGGGCGGGCACGGGGGCTCCGTGCACCGGCGGCGCCCCCTGCACCGGGATGCTCTGCGCGGGCGCGTTCCCCGTCGGGACCGGCGCCGGTTCGTCGGCCGGGTGGGCGGCCCCGGCCCGGCGACGGCGTCCCGTGGGGGCCTCGGCCGGGTGGGGCTGCGGAGGCGTGTGGTCCTCGGACTGGTCGTGCGGTACGGCGTCGTGGCGGCCGTCGCCGGGCCGGGCGTCACCGGGAGCGGCGGGCCCGGGCACCTGGACCCGACCGGGCCGTCCCTGTCCCGGTGCCGATCCCTGCGCCGGTCCGGTCGGCCCCTGAACCTGCCCCTGGGCGGTCGCCTCCGCGGTGCCCTCGGACGGACGGTCGACGTCGGCGGGCGGCAGCGCGAACACCTGGCGCGGGGCCGCCTCCTGCGCCGCGGCGCGCTCGTTGGCCGAGGCCAGGGCACGGCGTCGGCGCCCCGTCGGCCGGTCGTGGTCCGCGTCTGCCGGGTCCGACTCGCCGGCCTGCGCGGGCAGCGCCGGGGGCAGCGCGTGCTGCTCACCGCCGTCCTGCCCGCCCCGGCGCCCGGCGGGCCCGGGCACGCCCTGGGGCGGTACGGTCCCGCCCAGGCCGGTGTTGGACGCCGCGGCCCCGCCGCCGTGCTCGCCGGCCATGACGACGGCACCCTCGGAGACCCCGGCGGGCAGTCCCTGGGGCACCCCGGCGACCTCGGCGCCCGAACCCTCCGCGGGCCGTCCGCGCCGACGCCCGGTACCACCGGCCCCGGCACCCTCGCCGGGCCCCGCCTGCGCGGGCACGGGAAGCGGAGCCCGGGGCTCCACCTCGCCCTCGCCCTGGACCTGGGACTGGGCCTGCGCCTGGGCCGCACGCCGCCTGCGCCGCCCGGTCGGTACGGCGCTCTCCGCCTCCGGCCCGGCATCGCCCTCGTCCGGCGCCCCCGCGACCCCGCTCTCCAGGAACGCGTCGACGGACGCCCGGCGCGCACGCCGCCGCCCGCCCCCCGCAGCCGGCTCCCGAAGGGCCACGGCGTTCCCCGCGCCCACGGCACCGGCCGCGTCGGCCCCGGCGTCCGGCGCGGCGTGGGCGGCCTGGGCCGGCTCGGCGCCCTGGCCCGCGACGGCACCCGCGCCGCCACCGATCGGCACCTCGAGCACGTACGCGCTGCCGCTCATGCCCGGCACCTCGTGCGTCTGCAGCACGCCGCCGTGCGCCCGCACGATCCCGCGCACGATCGGCTCGTGCACCGGGTCTCCCCCGGCGTACGGCCCGCGCACCTCGATGCGCACGACCTCGCCGCGCTGCGCCGCGGCCACCACGACGGTGTTGTCCAGGTAGCCGCCCGTCGCCGAGACGGGCGAGTTGCCGGTGGCGTCGACGCCCGCGACGTCCGCGACGAGGTGCGCGAGCGCGGTGGCGAGCAGCCGGGGATCGACCTCGGCCTCGATCGGCGGCGCGTGCACGGCGAACTGGACCCGCCCCGGCCCGATCAGCTCCACGGCCCCGTCGACCCCCGCGGCGACGACGGCGTCGAGCATCACCTTCGTACGGGCGACCTGTTCGTTGCCGACGTCGAGGCGCTGGTAGCCGAGGACGTTGTCGATGAGGGTGGTGATGCGCGAGTAGCCGGCGGACAGGTGGTGCAGCACCTGGTTGGCCTCGGGCCACAACTGACCGGCGTCGTCCGACGCCAGCGCGGCCAGTTCCCGGCGCAGCTCGTCGAGGGGGCCGCGCAGGGAGTCGCCGAGGAGGGTGAGCAGCTGCTCGTGCCGCCCGGCGATCGCCTCGTACCGGTCCTTCTCCCGCTCACCGAGGGCGGCGTAGCGGTCGGCGTCCGCGGCGATCTCCTCCGCGTGCTTCTCCCGCAGCTCCTCCAACTCGGCGACGTGCCGCTGACGCAGGGCGGTCAGCTCGGAGGCGTGCTCCTCGGCGAGCCGCTCCAGCTCCTCGGCGTGCCGCTGCTCCGCCTCCTCGTGCTCCTTGACCAGCGCGTCGTAGGGGCGCCGGTCGGTGAAGGTCATCACGGCGCCGACGAGCTGGTCGCCGTCGCGCACGGGCGCGGTCGTCAGGTCGACCGGCAGCTGGTCCCCGCTCTTGGCGAACAGCACCTGCCCGCGCACCCGGTGCTTGCGCCCGGAACGCAGGGTGTCGGCGAGCGGGGACTCGTCGTACGGGAAGGGCGAGCCGTCGGCGCGCGAGTGCAGGACGAGGGTGTGCAGCTCCCGGCCGCCCAGTTCACCGGCGCGGTAGCCCAGGATCTGTGCGGCGGCCGGGTTGACGAGGACGATCCGCCCGTCGGTGTCGGTGCCCACGACGCCCTCGGAGGCGGCCCGCAGGATCATCTCCGTCTGCCGCTGCGAACGGGCCAGCTCGGCCTCGGTGTCGACGGTGCCGGAGAGGTCGCGGACGACCAGCATCAGCAGCTCGTCGCCGGTGTAGCCGTAGGTGTCGTAGGCCTGCTGGCCGGTCTCCAGATTGGCGCTGGTGACCTCGACGGGGAACTCGGAGCCGTCGGTGCGCCGGGCCACCATCCGCGTCGGCTTGGTGCGCGCCCGCGGGTCGACGTGGTCGGGGCGCCGCATGGAGCCGGGGATGAGCCGCGAGTCGAACTGCGGCAGCAGATCAAGGAGTCCCCGCCCGACCAGCGCGGTGCCCGGCGTCTCGAACGCCTCCAGCGCGATGGTGTTCGCGTTGACCACGGTGCCGTTGGCGTTGACCAGGACCAACGCGTCCGGCAGCGCGTCCAGTATGGCTGCGAGGCGAGCAGTGCCTCGGGATGGCCTGCTGCTCACGAGACGCTTCCCTCCTGTTACCGCACTTGCCGACCGCCTGGGCCATCTTGCCAATCGTGCCCGCAGCGTGTCACGCGAGGGAGTCTAAGGGTTGGGGCCCGCCGGGCGGCGTGGGATGGGACGGAGGTCGCACGAGGAAGTGACGTAGAACGTGTGACCGGTGGCCGTCCGGACCCGTCGTCCGAGGCCACACGCCCACGCCCGCGTCCCGCGCCTACGACCGGGCCGGGGCCCCGATCTCGGGCAGCAGCGGCACCATGCGGTCCCAGCGGGAGATCTCGCAGCCGTCGCGTCGGTCGTACGTCGCCTCGACGGGGCGGCCGGCCCAGGTGCCGGTGACGTGCGCGGTGGCGGGGCCGCCGTACTGCATGGTGCAGACGCTGCCCTCGGGCACCGGCGCGAAGGTGTCACGGCCCCACCTGGTGTCGCCCTCGACGACGGCGCAGGCGCCCTCGGGGTCGGGATGGTCGCCGGCGGCCGGGTGGCAGGACAGCTCGTACGTGCCGTCCATGCCGGGACCGGCGTCGCGGACGGTGATCGTGAGGCGGTCACCGTCCCGGGCACCGGGGCCGGTGACTGCGGCCGAGGGCGCGGCGCAGACGGAGGCGAGGGCGGCGGCGGACAGGGCGGCGGCGCCGAGGAGGCGGGCGGCGGGGGTGCGGGTCACCTGGAACATGACCTGACCAACGCGCGGGCCGCCCGGACGTTGCGCGACCGGCCGTGGACTACGCCGTAAGGGCTTTGCCCTGCGGCCCGCCCGCCTAGTACCGTAGGGGTCGATTGGTGACAGCGCGCTCAACTGTGTCATCATCGGCACGCGCCACTCGCGCTCGCACGCGAGGTGGTGATGTTGTCTGGAGGCGTCGCCTAGTCCGGTCTATGGCGCCGCACTGCTAATGCGGTTTGGGTTTTAAAGCCCATCGAGGGTTCAAATCCCTCCGCCTCCGCGCGATCACGGAAGCCCCGGCCCACACGGCCGGGGCTTCTGCGTTGCCGACAGCCCTCAGGCAGGCATTTGCCCAGGTCGCAAGGGGTGTGGCCAATGGATTTCACATGACGGCGGCAGTCATGTAATGTTCTTCCTGTCGCCGCGAGCGGGCCGGAAGGGCCGGGAGCGGCGGTAAAACTGAACAAGACAAGCACTCGTAGCTTAACGGATAGAGCATCTGACTACGGATCAGAAGGTTGCAGGTTCGAATCCTGCCGAGTGCACACAGATCAAAGGCCCCGCCGGTTATCCGGACGGGGCCTTTGGCATCAGCGGGTGACATCAGCGTGCCCGGTTGGCTTTGGAAGTCAGCTCGTTGCTTTGCCCACCTCGTAGATGGTCGGCCGATCCTCCGGGGCATGGCTGAGCATCAGCGGGAGAGGTGGCCGAGCTGCCCATGCATCACACCCAGCGGCTGCGGATTCGACACTTCTTGGAGAACCGAAACCGGCCGTACCTCGGCTGACCCATGCGAAGGGGGCGCGAAGCTCGGGAGCTGAGTAGCCGTACTCATGTGCGCGGCGCGCCGTGCGGGCCAGGGTGGCGGGTATGGAGCTGCCTGTCGCCCCGCCGGCGTTCGACGCCACCGTCGGTACCGCACGGAGGAGCCGTGCGGATCTTGGCGCCGACATCGGGGCCGGGTGCGGTCTCGTGCTCCTGGAGTTGCTCGCCTTGGCGGTGATCCTCGGGCTCTGGTTCCTGTCCGGGTTCAACCTCGACCCGGCGGAGAGCGTTCCGCCCGACCCCCTGGGGAATTACCTGGCCGCCGTCGGCGGAGTCGGGGTCCTCGCCGGGGCGGCGGCCGCGGTGGCCGCTCGGGTCAGGGCCGTGGTGACCGTGGTCGGCCAGGCCGTCATGGTCGGCCTGGTCTGCGTGGTCGTCTTCGGTGGCGTCGCGCTTCAGTCGCACCAGGACCAGCGGTGCCGTGACGTGCCGTCAGCGGCGGGCTGCACGGGGAGTGGTCGGAATCAGTAGTGGTCGGAATCAGTAGACGTAGGCCGTCAGGTGAGCATTCGCTCCTGGGGAGCGCGACGGCCCGGGAGGAGTTCGCGCAGGGGCGGGCCGCCGCGCAGGCACCACAGGGCGATGACCGGGTCGCAGATCGCGCAGCCCAGGGACGAGTCGT
The DNA here is from genome assembly GCF_055575415.1 of Streptomyces sp. NPDC034099. Taxonomy (NCBI): domain Bacteria; kingdom Bacillati; phylum Actinomycetota; class Actinomycetes; order Kitasatosporales; family Streptomycetaceae; genus Streptomyces; species Streptomyces sp. NPDC034099. The sequence goes on from NZ_JBVISR010000004.1 coordinate 616,661, forward strand.
GGGCGAAGGGGAGGATCGGGCTGCCCTTCAGGTGGTGGACGACGTCCCACGCGGTGTGCAGCAGCCAGCCGATGCCGATGAACGTCCAGGACGTGAGGCCCCGGTAGGCGACGTACAGCATGAGCGCGCCGAAGGGCAGCTCCCAGGCGTCCAGGCCGCCGCCCGAGAAGTAGACGCCCCCGGCGCCGGCGACCCCGATGGCGTTCAGGGGCCGGCGGTGCGGGTCCGGGACGAGGGACAGCAGCAGGACGACGACGAGGCCGATGACGACCGGCATGACGTAGGGAAGGAGGCCGGCAAGGTTCATGCGGGCACGCTATGCAGGGCACGGGGCAGGTCCCAGTGGCAGGAGTGACACGTTCCGACGGATTGTCGCCGCCGGGACTCGACGGCCACGGGCGACGGGAGTCGGGCGACACGGCGGTCACGGGCGACCGGACGTGATGACGGTGCGCAACTTTGTCTAGGGTGAGCGCATGTTGAGAGGACCAGTCTTCATATCCGACCGGACGAGCCTCGACGGAGGCCGACGGTGAACAAGCCGCTGAGGGCCGTGGCGATCTTCTGCGGTCTGCTGGTGCTCGGCCTGCTGATCCGCGCGAACTGGCTGCAGTACGTCCGGGCCCCGGAGTTGGCCTCCGACACCGACAACCGGCGGGTGCAGATCGAGCAGTTCGCCACCCCGCGCGGCGACATCATCGTCGGTGGCCGGGCCGTCACCGGCTCCAAGGAGACCGAGACCACCGACCTCAAGTACAAGCGCACCTACGTCGACGGGCCGATGTACGCGCCGGTGACCGGATACGCCTCGCAGGCCCAGGGCATGACGCTGCTGGAGAAGACCTACGACGGCATCCTGACCGGCAAGGACGACCGGCTGGCCTTCCAGCGGTTCGCCGACGTGGTCAGCGGTGAGGGGCGGCGGGCCGGCTCGGTGGTCACCACCATCGACCCGAAGGCGCAGAAGGCCGCCTGGGACGGGCTGACCGACCTGAAGGGCGCCCGGGGGGCCGTGGTCGCGCTCGACCCGCAGACCGGGAAGGTGCTGGCGCTGGTCTCGGCGCCCTCCTACGACCCGTCCGCGTTCGCGGGCAGCACCTTCAAGGAGTCCGACCGCTTCGTGGCGCTGGACAAGAAGAAGAACAAGCCGCTGGCCAACCGCGCGCTGCGGGAGACCTACCCGCCGGGCTCCACCTTCAAGATCCTCACCGCCGCCGCCGCGCTGGAGCACGGGATCGTCACCGACGTCGACGCCCGCACGGACGCCGTCTCCCCGTACCCGCTGCCGCAGTCCACCAACAAGATCGGCAGTGAGGCCGGTGACGCGGTCTGCAACAAGGCCTCGATGAAGACCGCGATGCAGCACTCCTGCAACAACGTCTTCCTCGACGCCGCCTCCAAGCTGGGGCAGGACAAGATGCGCGAGACGGCCGAGAAGTTCGGCTTCAACGAGGACGTCTACTCCGACGACTTCGGCGACCTGCTCGCCAGCAAGAGCCTCTACCCCGAGGACCTCGACAAGCCCGGCACCGCGCTCACCGGCATGGGACAGGGCAGCCTCACCAGTACGCCGATGCAGATGGCCATGGTCACCGCCGGGATCGCCAACGACGGAAAGGTGATGCAGCCCTACGTCGTCGACGAGGTCAAGGGCCCGGACCTCGACACCCTGGAGAAGACCGAGCCCGCGGTGATGAGCGAGGCGGTCTCCGCCGAGACCGCGCAGAAGGTCCAGGAGATGATGGAGTTCACCGCCAAGGAGGGCAGCGCCCGCCGCGCCCAGATCGACGGTGTCACGGTCGGCGGCAAGACCGGTACCGCGCAGCGCGGTGTCAACGTGAACGACGAGGTGCCGTACGGCTGGTTCGTGTCCTACGGCAAGAAGGACGACGGGTCCTCCGTCGCGGTGGCCGTGTTCATCGACCCGACCGACATGGACATCTCCCGTGCGGACATCTCCGGTGGCGGGCTCGGCGCGCCCATCGCCAAGAGCGTCATGAAGGCGGTCCTGAAGTCGTGAAGCGGTCCTGAAGTCGTGAAGCGGTTCCCGGCGTCGTGACGCCGTCGGGGCGGCGGCGCGTCACGTCTGGTCCGCGTCGTACGCCCCCCGGGCCCGTTCGACCGCCGCCGTCCGGCGCTCCGTCCAGCGCGCGAGGTCCCGGACCTGTTCGGCGGCCTCGCGGCCGAGGTCGGTGAGGGAGTAGTCCACGCGGGGCGGGATCACGGGCTTGGCGTCGCGGTCGACCAGGCCGTCGCGCTCCAGTGTCCGCAGGGTCTGGGCCAGCATCTTCTCGCTGACCGAGCCGATCTCCCGGCGCAGTTCGCTGAAGCGGTAGGGGCGGTCGAGCAGAGCGATCAGGGCCAGGGTGCCCCAGCGGCTGGTGACGTGCTCCATGAGCAGTCGCTCGGGGCACATCGGTTCACTTTCTGCCATGGTCATACGGTACGTCCGGGCGGGCGCTCACCATGAGTGAGTGCCCGCCCGGACGTCGTCGCGGGCTCCTGTCACCGGCCGTTGTCAGTGGTGCCCTCTACTGTCGGTGGGGATGGCACAGGCATGGAAGTGCGCGGGGCTGCGGTGGGCGGCGGACGGTCCCGTGCTGACGTGGGTCGGGGGCCGGCGCAGTGTGCTGGCCCGGGGGAAGCGGGTGGCCTTCGCGGTCGCCGAGGGGGGTGTGCGGACGTGTGTGGGAGCACGGGGGAACGCGTGTCCGGTGCGGGCCGGTGTGGCCGGGCGGAGTACGGGGGCGCGGTGCGAGGAGTGCGCCCGGCTGGACCGGGCCCACTCCGTGGCCGCCGACACCATGGCGGACGATCCGCGGCCGTACCGCGTCTATCTGGCGTGGTTCGGTCCGGGCCTCGTCAAGGTGGGGATCACCGCATACGAACGGGGCTCCGCCCGGCTCCTCGAGCAGGGGGCCGTGTGCTTCAGCTGGCTGGGCCACGGGCCGCTGATGGCCGCGCGCCGCACCGAGGAGCTGCTGCGGGCCGCGCTGGGCGTGCCCGACCGCATCCCGTACGCCCACAAGCGCGCGGTGCGGGCCGCGCTGCCCGAGTCGGAGGCGGAGCGGACGGCCGAGATCGCCGGGCTGCACGCGCGGGCGGCGGCGCTCGGCGGCTGGCCGGAGGCGCTGACGCCGGAGCCGTTCCGGGGCGTCGACCACGCGGGTGTCTTCGGCATCACGGGGGCGGAGCGGGGGCCGGCCGCCGTGGCGGAGGTGGCCGAGCTGGTGGCGGGCGGGGCGATCGGGGGTGAGCTGGTGGCCGCCGCCGGGCCGGATCTGCATCTGGCCACGGAGCGCGGGGTCGTCGTGCTCGACACCCGGCTGATGACGGGGTGGGAGCTGCTGGCCGCCGGGGGTGAGCCGTGCGCCGTGCCCCTGCGGGAGCTCAGACGAGCGGCCGGAGTACAGGACGGCCTGTTCTGACCTCGTCTCCCGAGCGTCCCCTCCCCCCTCGCCCCCCTTGTCCAGGCGAGCGCGCGGCGACATCGTGGCCGCATGAGTGATCACGAGGCGGGGCAGGTCCGCCGGTTCTGGGAGGGGCTCGGGCTGCCCGGGCTGATCGACGTGCACACGCACTTCATGCCCGAGCGGGTGCTGCGCAAGGTCTGGGCCTACTTCGACGCCCTCGGGCCGCTGACCGGCGGGGTCGAGTGGCCGATCACCTACCGGCACCAGGAGGACGAACGCGCGGAGCTGCTGCGCGCGTTCGGGGTGCGGGCCTTCACCGCGATGCTCTACCCGCACAAGGCGGGCATGGCCCAGTGGCTGAACGGCTGGGCGGTGGACTTCGCCCGCCGCACCCCCGACTGCCTGCACACCTCCACCCTCTTCCCCGAGCCGGGCGTCGAGACGTACGTCCGCCGGGCCGTCGAGGCCGGGGCGCGGGTCTTCAAGGCACATGTGCAGGTGGGGGCGTACGACCCGGCCGACGAGCTGCTCGACCCGGCGTGGGGCGTGCTCGCCGAGGCGGGGGTCCCGGTCGTCGTGCACTGCGGTTCGGGCCCGGCGCCCGGCAAGCACACCGGGCCCGAGCCGATCGCGCGGGTGCTGGCGCGGCACCCGCGGCTGCGGCTGGTCGTCGCGCACCTCGGGATGCCCGAGTACGAGGACTTCCTGGACCTCGCCGAGCGGTACGGGGAAGTGCGGCTGGACACGACCATGGCGTTCACCGACTTCAGCGAGCGTCTCGCGCCCTTCCCGCGCCGCGCGCTGCCCCGGCTGGCGGACTTGGGCGACCGCGTCCTGCTCGGTACCGACTTCCCCAACATCCCGTATCCCTACCTGCACCAGCTGCACGCCCTGGAGCGGCTGGAGCTGGGGGACGAGTGGCTGCGCGGGGTGTGCCACGACAACGCGGCCCGGCTCTTTGGGCTGCCAGGGAGCCAGACGAGCCGGACGAGCATGGAGGACCACGGGAGCCAGGAGGGCCGGCGGAGCTGAGGTGCGGGCTCAGAGCGGGGCGACGAAGACGTGCGCGGCGGTCCGCGCCGGGAGCCGGGCGGTCCGGTCGCCGCCGCCGACCGTCACGCCGCCTGACCACGCCGTGACGCTCACGACCGCGCCCGGCCGCACCCCGGCCCGCCGCAGGGCGGACAGCACCCCGCGGTCGGTCTGGACCGGCTCCCCGATGCGCCGGACGACCGCGCTCGTGCCGTCCGGCCCGGGTCGCAGGTCACCGAGGCTGACCGCGCTCCCGGCGGGGTGCGGGACCGCGGTGTCCCTGCCGCCCAGTTCCGCCAGGCCCGGGATCGGATTGCCGTAGGGCGACTCGGTCGGGTGCCGCAGCAGGCGCAGGAGGCGGCGTTCGACGGCCTCGCTCATCACGTGCTCCCAGCGGCACGCCTCGGCGTGCACCTGCTCCCACTCCAGGCCGATCACGTCGACGAGCAGGCACTCCGCGAGGCGGTGCTTGCGCATCACGCGCGTCGCCAGCCGCCTGCCCGTGTCGGTCAGCTCCAGGTGCCGGTCGGCGGCGATCCGCAGCAGCCCGTCGCGTTCCATGCGGGCGACGGTCTGGCTCACGGTGGGGCCGCTCTGGTCCAGGTGCTCGGCGATGCGGGCGCGCAGCGGGACCACACCCTCCTCCTCCAGTTCCAGGACCGTGCGGAGGTACATCTCCGTGGTGTCGATGAGCCTGGACACGGGGTGGGTCAGGCCGGGGTCTCGGCGGTGGCGGTCAGGACCGCGCGGCCGAGGACGTGCCCGGCCATGGTGAAGCCGAGGAGCGCGGGGGTGGCGTCGACCGGGACGCCGATGGACTCGACGTCGAGGGCGTGCACCACGACGAAGTAGCGGTGCGGGCCGTGCCCGGCCGGCGGGGCGGCGCCGATGTAGCGGGCGGCGCGGGCGTCGTTGGGGAGCTGGAAGGCGCCCTCGGGCAGGCCCGAGCCGGTGTCGTCGCCGGCGCCCTCGGGCAGTTCGGTGACGGTGGCGGGGATGTCGGCGACCGCCCAGTGCCAGAAACCGGACCCGGTGGGGGCGTCGGGGTCGTAGACGGTGACGGCGTAGCTCCTGGTCCCCTCCGGCGCGCCGCTCCACGACAGCTGCGGGGAGAGGTCCTTGCCGCCGGGGACGCCGGAGGAGTGCTGGGCGTCCGGCCAGGGGGCGCCGTCGCTGACGGTGGTGCTGGTGAGGGTGAAGGAGGCCGCCTCGGGGAGGCGGGCGAACGGGTTGTTGGCGCTCATCGCGTCGTTTTCCTTTCGGGTGGGCCGGCCCCGTGGGCCGTGCCGGGCCGTGCCGGGGCCGTGTGCGGGGCGGGCGACCGTGTCGGCCACCGCGATCGACCATAACACTGATAATCGATTATTCAAGGGATCGTCTATGCTGCCTTCCATGACTCAGACCGGCCCCACCTCGCCCCCGCCGACGGGGAAGCGGATGCTCTCCGAGCAGGTCTACGCACACCTGCGGGACGCGATCATGCGCGGCGACCACGCCCCCGGCGCCGCCCTCAAGCCGCAGGACCTCGCCAAGGAGCAGGGCGTGAGCCTGGCCGTGGTGCGCGAGGCCCTCGTCCGGGTGGTCGGCGACGGGCTCGCCGACCGGCTGCCCAACCGCGGCTTCGCCGTCCCGGCCTACTCCGACCGCCGCTGGCAGGAGATCGCGGAGGCCCGCCGCACCATCGAACCGGTCCTGCTGCGCATGTCCGTCGAGCGCGGCGACGTCGACTGGGAGGCCCGGGTGCGCGCCGCCCACCACCGGCTGTCCCGCACGCCCGCCTACACGCCGGAGGAGGGCGAGTACTACAGCGAGGCGTGGTCCGAGGCGCACCGGCTCTTCCACCGCGCCCTGATGGAGGGCTGCGGCAACCCCGTCCTGCTGGAGACCTTCGACCGGCTGTGGACGGCGAGCGAACTGGCCCGCCGCTGGTCGACGCACCGCAATCCCGGCCGGGACGGCGTCGAGGAGCACCGCAGGCTGGAGGAGGCGGCGCTGGCCCGCGACGCCGACACCGCGGCCGAGGTACTGGTCCGCCACCTCACGCTCACGGCAGAGGGGCTGACCGGCGAGGCCTGAAGGGCGTGCCCGAGACGCGTCCGCGGGTTTCTCAGAGAAATCACAGCTTGGGGAAAGGGCCCTCTCAGAGCGCTCCGACATGGTGTCCGCCATGACCACGATCTCGCCCCAGGGGCGCACCGAACTGCTGAGGCCGGACGGGAGCCCCGTCCGGGTGCTTGTAGTGGACGACGAGCAGTCCATCACCGAACTGCTGTCCATGGCCCTGCGCTACGAGGGCTGGCAGATCCGCAGCGCCGGGGACGGCCACGGCGCCGTCCAGACCGCCCGCGACTTCCGGCCCGACGCCGTCGTCCTGGACATGATGCTGCCCGACATGGACGGCCTGAGCGTGCTGGGGCGGCTGCGCCGCGACCTGCCGGACGTGCCGGTGCTGTTCCTGACCGCCAAGGACGCCGTCGAGGACCGGATCGCCGGGCTGACCGCGGGCGGGGACGACTACGTCACCAAGCCGTTCAGCCTGGAGGAGGTCGTCGCCCGGCTGCGCGGACTGATCCGCCGCTCCGGTGCCGCCGACCGGCGCTCCGACTCCGTCCTCGTGGTCGGCGACCTCACCCTCGACGAGGACAGCCACGAGGTCACCCGCGGCGGCGACGGCATCCACCTCACCGCCACCGAGTTCGAACTGCTGCGCTTCCTGATGCGCAACCCGCGGCGGGTGCTGAGCAAGGCGCAGATCCTGGACCGCGTGTGGTCCTACGACTTCGGCGGCCAGGCCAACGTCGTGGAGCTGTACATCTCCTACCTGCGCCGGAAGATCGACGCGGGGCGCGAGCCGATGATCCACACCCGGCGCGGCGCCGGATACCTGATCAAGCCCGCGGTGTCATGAGCCGCAGGCGACGACCGCGGCCGCGGACCCTGCGGACGCGGCTCGTCGTCGCGTCCGTGGCGCTGATCGCGGTGGTCTGCGCGGTGATCGGCACGGTGACGACGGTGGCGCTGCGCTCGCACCTGTACGAGCAACTGGACGGGCAGGTGGGCGAGGTCGTGCGGCGTGTGTCCGGCTTCGGGCCGCCGGGCGAACCGGGCCCCGGCGGCGGAGTGAAGCAGCGGATGGACCTCGGCGATTTCGTCACGCACGGCGGACCGCAGCCGCGCGACACGATCGTCGCCGAGACGCGGGACGGTGCCGTCGTCGACGCCAAGTACGGCAAGAAGGACGACGAGAGCACGGACCCAAGCAGGACGACGGCGGTCTCCCTCGACGAGGCCCAGCGCACCGCGCTCGCCTCCGTCCCCCGGGACGGCGGGGCGCACACCGTCGAGATCCCCGGCCTCGGCGACTACCGCGTCGAGTACCACGACGGCTACTACGCCGCCCTGCCCACCTCCGACGTCACCGAGACCATCAACACCCTGGTCCTCGTGGAGGCCAGCGTCACCGCCGCCGGTCTCGTCGCCGCCTCCCTCGCCGGAGCCGTCATCGTCGGCGTCGCCACCCGCCCCCTGCGCCGGGTCGCCGCCACCGCCGGCCGGGTCTCCGAACTCCCGCTGCACGCGGGCGAGGTGAACCTCGACGAACGGGTCCCGGAGTCCGAGTGCGACCCGCACACCGAGGTCGGCCGGGTCGGTTCCGCGCTCAACCGGCTGCTGGACCACGTCCACGGAGCCCTGCACGCCCGGCAGCAGAGCGAGACGCGGGTACGGCAGTTCGTCGCCGACGCCAGCCACGAACTGCGCACCCCCCTCGCCTCCATCCGCGGCTACGCCGAACTCACCCGCCGGGGACGCGAACAGGTCGGCCCCGACACCCGGCACGCGCTGGGCCGCATCGAGTCCGAGGCCGGCCGCATGACCCTGCTGGTCGAGGACCTGCTGCTGCTGGCCCGCCTGGACGCCGGACGGCCGCTGGAGTTCGGGCGCACCGACCTCGTACCGCTCGTCGTGGACACCGTCAGCGACGCCCGCGCGGCCGGTCTCGACCACACCTGGCGGCTCGACCTGCCCGACGAACCGGCCCTGGTGTCGGCGGACCCGGCCCGGCTCCAGCAGGTGCTGGTCAACCTGCTGGGCAACGCACGCAACCACACCCCGCCGGGCACCACCGTCACGGCGCGCGTGCGACGCGACGGGGCCTGGCTCTGCGTGGACGTGGTGGACAACGGGCCGGGCATCCCCGCCGAGTTGCTGCCGCGCGTCTTCGAACGGTTTGCCCGCGGGGACTCCGCGCGATCCCGCGCGACCGGCTCGACGGGCCTCGGACTCGCCATCGTGCAGGCCGTGACGACCGCGCACGGCGGCGGCGTGACGGTCGACAGCGCGCCGGGCCGGACGGTCTTCACCGTGTATCTCCCCGTGGTCCACGACCGGTCCCTGCCCGTGGTCCACGACCGGTCCCTGCCCGTGGTCCACGACCGGTCCCTGCCCGTGGTCCACGACCGGCCGGACCGGCGGGCGCATTCACAGGCGCAGCACAGTCCCACCACACGGGTGCGACAGGGGAGTTGAGAAGAGTCGGTCCCATGCGAACCGACTCTTCTCCCGGCTCCCTGCCGGCGCGGGAGCACCTCCCGGCCGCAGGAGCCGGTACGCCTGTCCTGGACGTAGTGGTCCCCGTCTACAACGAGGAGAAGGACCTCGGGCCCTGCGTCCGGAGACTGCACGAGCACCTCACCCGGACGTTCCCGTACGCCTTCCGCATCACGGTCGCGGACAACGCCTCCACGGACGGCACCCCGCACGTCGCGGCCCGCCTGGCGGCCGACCTCGCCGCCGTCAGGTCCGTCCGGCTGGAACAGAAGGGGCGCGGCCGGGCCCTGCGCACCGTCTGGTCGGCCTCGGACGCACCGGTCCTCGCCTACATGGACGTGGACCTCTCCACCGACCTGAACGCGCTGCTGCCGCTGGTGGCGCCGCTGATCTCCGGTCACTCGGACCTCGCGATCGGCTCCCGGCTCGCCCGCAGCGCGCGGGTGGTGCGCGGCGCCAAGCGGGAGTTCATCTCCCGCGGCTACAACCTCATCCTGCGCGGCTCCCTCCAGGCCCGCTTCTCCGACGCCCAGTGCGGCTTCAAGGCGATCCGCCGGGACGTGGCCCAGGTGCTGCTGCCGCTGGTGGAGGACACCGGCTGGTTCTTCGACACCGAGATGCTGGTGCTCGCCGAGCGCGCCGGCTGCCGGATCCACGAGGTGCCGGTCGACTGGGTCGACGACCCGGACTCCACCGTGCACATCGTGCGGACGGCGACCGAGGACCTCAGGGGCGTGTGGCGGGTCGGCAAGGCCCTGGCCACCGGTTCGCTGCCGCTGGACCGGCTGGCCCGCCCCTTCGGCGACGACCCGCGCGACCGCGACCTGACCGGCGTACCGCAGGGCCTGGCCCGGCAACTCGTCGGCTTCTGCGTCGTCGGCGTCCTGTCCACCCTCTTCTACCTCCTCCTCTACAGCGGCTTCCGCCACTTCACCGGCTCCCAGCTCGCCAACGCGCTCGCCCTGCTGGTCTCGGCGGTCGCCAACACCGCCGCCAACCGGCGGCTGACCTTCGGGGTACGGGGCCGGGGCGGCGCCGTGCGGCACCAGGCGCAGGGGCTGGTCGTCTTCGGCATCGGACTCGCGCTGACCAGCGGTTCGCTGGCCGCCCTGAGCGCGGCGACGGCCGATCCGGACCACTCCACCGAGCTGGCGGTGCTGATCGCCGCCAACCTCGCGGCCACCGTGCTGCGCTTCCTGCTCTTCCGCGCCTGGGTGTTCCCCGACACACCGCCCACGGCCCCCTCCCCGGAACCTCACCTCCCGGACCCGCAGCGCACCTGGAGCGACGCCCGATGACGACGCACTACGACCCGGCCACGCACGCCGACGGCACCAGCGCCCCCGCCGACGAGCGCGTGGGACCGTCGCCCGCCCACCGGCAGCCCCGGTGGTCCCGGCCCGGCCGGGTGTGGCGCGGCCGCCCCGAGGACCCGCGCTGGGTACGCCCCGCCTTCCTCGGCCTCCTGCTGGCCACCGCCCTCCTCTACCTCTGCAACCTGAGCGCCTCCGGCTACGCCAACTCCTTCTACTCGGCCGCCGTGCAGGCGGGCAGCCAGTCCTGGAAGGCGTTCTTCTTCGGCTCGCTCGACGCCGGCAACGCCATCACCGTCGACAAGCCCCCGGCCGCGCTGTGGCCGATGGCGCTGGCGGTGCGGATCTTCGGCCTCTCCTCCTGGTCGGTCCTCGTCCCCGAGGTGCTGATGGGGGTGGGCACGGTCGCCGTCGTGTACGCGGCCGTGCGCCGCCGGTTCAGCCCCGCGGCCGGACTCGTCGCGGGCGCCGTCCTCGCGCTCACCCCGGTCGCGGCGCTGATGTTCCGGTTCAACAACCCGGACGCGCTGCTCGCCCTGCTGATGTCCGCCGCCTGCTACCTCGTCGTACGGGCGCTGGAGGACGGCCGGACCAAGTGGCTGGTGTGGGCGGGCGTCGCGATCGGCTTCGCGTTCCTCACGAAGACCCTGCAGGCCTTCCTGATCCTGCCCGCCCTCGCCCTCGTCTACGGCGTCTGCGCACCGGTGCGGCTCGGGAAGCGCCTTGGGCAGCTCGCGCTGGCGACCGCCGCGATCGTCGTCTCCGGCGGCTGGTGGGTCGCGGTCGTCGAGCTGTGGCCGGCCTCGTCGCGCCCGTACATCGGCGGGTCGCAGAACAACAGCTTCCTGGAGCTGACCTTCGGCTACAACGGCCTCGGGCGCCTCAACGGCGAGGAGACCGGCAGCGTCGGTGGCGGGGGCGGCGGCATGGGCGGCGGTGGCGGTGGCGGGCAGTGGGGCGAGACCGGCTGGGACCGCATGCTCAACTCCGAGATCGGCGGCCAGATCTCCTGGCTGCTCCCGGCCGCCCTGATCCTGCTCGTCGCGGGCCTGCTCGCCACGCGCCGCGCCGGCCGCACGGACACCGCGCGCGCGTCCCTCCTGGTCTGGGGCGGCTCGCTGCTGATGACCACGGCCGTCTTCAGCTACATGGCCGGCATCTTCCACCAGTACTACACGGTGGCCCTCGCGCCGTACCTGGCGGCCGTGATCGGCATGGGCGCCGCGACCCTGTGGGAACGCCGCGAGCGTCCCTGGGCGTCGCTCGCCCTCGCCGCCGCCGTCACGGCGAGCGCGGCCTGGGGCTACGTCCTGCTCGACCGGACGCCCGACTACCTCCCCTGGCTGAGGGTGCCGGTCCTGGTCGGCGGCCTGGTCGCCGCGCTCGGGCTGGTCTTCGCCGGGCGGGTGGGGCGGCGGACCGCCCTCGCGGCGGCCGGGCTCGGCCTCGTGGCGTCGCTGGCCGCGCCCACCGCGTACACGCTCAGCACCGTGCGGGAGGGGCACAGCGGCTCCATCGTCACGGCCGGTCCGGCCGGCGCGAGCATGGGCGGCCGCCCCGGCGGTGGCGGCGGCCCCGGGGGCGGCGGCTTCCCGGGCGGCGGGAACCCACGCGGCCAGGGCCAGGGGCAGACCCAGGGCGGCCCCGGAGGTGGCTTCCCCGGCGGCGGCACCGCCCCGGGCGCCGGGGGCACCAACCAGAACGGTCAGAACGGCCGGACGCCGAACACCCCGGCCGGCGAAGGTGGCCGCATGGGTGCGGGCGGCGGCATGGGCGGCCTGCTCGACGGCGCCGAAGTCGGCTCCGAGGCGAAGAAGCTGCTGGAGACCGACGCCGACGCGTACACCTGGGCCGCCGCCGCGATCGGCTCCCAGAACGCCGCGAGCTACCAGCTCGGCACCGGCGACCCCGTGATGGCGATCGGCGGCTTCAACGGCACCGACCCGTCACCGACCCTGGCCCAGTTCAAGCAGTACGTGGCGGACGGGCGGATCCACTACTTCATCGGCGGCGGTACAGGCGGCGGCAGGGGCGGCGACTCCGGCACCGCGTCGCAGATCACCTCGTGGGTCGAGGCCAACTTCAAGGAGGTCACGGCCGGCTCGGCCACCTTCTACGACCTCACCTCGCCGACGGACTGATCCCCTCCGGACGATGCGCCGTTGTACAGCGTATAGGGAGACCTATACGCTGTACAACATGACGACATCACCCCAGGAATCCGCCAAGGAGCGGGGAGCCGCACCCCCGGTCCAGGGCCACCCGCAGCGCTGGCTGATCCTCGGTGTCATCAGCCTCGCCCAGCTCACGGTGGTCCTGGACAACACCGTGCTGAACGTGGCCATCCCCTCGCTCACCGACGAGCTGGGCGCGGCCACCTCCGACATCCAGTGGATGATCAACGCCTACTCGCTCGTCCAGTCCGGCCTGCTGCTCACCGCGGGCAGCGCGGCCGACCGGTACGGCCGCAAGAAGATGCTGGCCACCGGCCTCGCCCTGTTCGGGATCGGCTCGCTGGCGGCCGGACTCGCGGACACCACCGGCCAGCTGATCGCGGCGCGGGCCGGCATGGGCATCGGCGGCGCCCTGCTGCTGACCACCACGCTCGCCGTGGTCATGCAGATCTTCGCGCCCGCCGAGCACGCCAAGGCCATCGGCATCTGGAGCGCGGTCAGCGCGCTCGGCTTCGCCTGCGGTCCGCTGATCGGCGGTTTCATGCTGGACCACTTCTGGTGGGGCGCGATCTTCCTGATCAACCTGCCGGTGGTGGCCCTCGGCCTGGTCGCGGTCGTGGCCCTGGTCCCGGAGTCGAGGAACCGGCAGGGCGACCGGCCCGACCTGCTGGGCGCCGTCCTCTCCACGATCGGCATGGCCGCGCTGGTCTACGCGATCATCTCCGGCCCGGGGCACGGCTGGACGTCGGGACGGGTCCTGGCCACGGCCGCCTTCGCCGTGGGCGTGCTCGCCCTCTTCGCCTACTGGGAGAGCCGCGTCCCGTACCCGATGCTCGATCTCACCTTCTTCCGCGACCAGCGGTTCACCGGCGCGGTGGCCAGTCTCGTGCTGATCGCCTTCGGCATGGGCGGTGCACTGTTCCTGCTCACCCAGCACCTGCAGTTCGTCCTCGGGTACGGCCCGCTGGAGGCCGGGCTGCGGACCGCGCCGCTGGCCCTGACGGTGGTGCTGCTGAACTTCTCCGGGGTCTCGGCCAAGTGGCTGGCCAGGCTCGGCACGCCGGTGACGGTGCTGCTGAGCATGGTGCTGATGGCGGCGGGCCTGGTGGCCATCGCCACGCTGACCGGGCAGGGTTACGCCGGCACGCTGCTGGGGCTGCTGCTGATCGGCGTGGGGTGCGCGCTCGGCAACCCGGCCATGGCCCACGCGCTGATGAGCGCGATCCCGCCGGCCAGGGCGGGCGTAGGCGCGGGCGTCAACGGCACGCTGGCGGAGTTCGGCAACGGCCTGGGGGTGGCCGTGCTGGGCGCGGTGCTGACCTCGCGGTTCGCGGCCCTGGCCCCCGTATCGGCGACGTCGCTGCCCGCGGCGCTGGCTTCGGCGGAGGGTGAGGGCGAGCGGGGGCGGGTGCTGGACGCGTTCTCCTCCGGAGTGGGGAGCAGTCAGTTGGGGGGGGCGGTGGCGGTGTTGCTGGGCGGTGTGGTGGCGGCGGTGTTGTTGCGGCGGGCGGAACGGGTGGGCGCCTGAGAGCTTGGGGTGCGGGGCAGTTGTGCGGCTGCGACGCCGTTGTGGCTGGTCGCGCCGTTCCCCGCGCCCCTGAGGGGGCGCCTAGCATGACCGGTGAGGGCGAGAGCGAGGTAGGTGCGCATGGCGAAGGCAGGGCGGGAGGGGCCGCGGGACAGTGTGTGGCTGTCGGGGGAGGGGCGGCGCGGTGGGCGCCGTGGCGGCCAGCCGTCCGGGCTCGACCGGGACAGGATCACCGGGGTCACCGTCCGGCTGCTGGACGCCGAGGGCCTGACCGGGTTCTCCATGCGTCGCCTGGCCGCCGAGCTGAACGTCACCGCGATGTCCGTGTACTGGTACGTGGACACCAAGGACCAGCTGCTCGAACTCGCCCTGGACGCCGTCTTCGGCGAGCTGCGCCACCCGGACCCGGACGCCGGCCTCGACTGGCGCGAGGAGCTGCGCGCGCTGGCCCGGGAGAACCGGGCGCTGCTGGTGCGCCACCCCTGGACGTCCCGGCTGGTCGGCACCTACCTCAACATCGGGCCGCACTCGCTGGCGTTCTCCCGGTCGGTGCAGAACGTCGTGCGCCGCAGCGGGCTGCCCGCGCACCGTCTGACCGGCGCCATCTCCGCCGTCTTCCAGTTCGTCTACGGCTACGGCACCATCGAGGGCCGTTTCCTCGCCCGGGTGGCGGACACCGGGCTGAGCCCCGAGGAGTACTACCAGGACTCGATGAGCGCGGCGACCGAGCTGCCGGACACCGCGGGCGTCATCGAGGACGCCCAGGACATCATGGCGGCCCGGGGCGGCGACACCGTCGCGGAGATGCTGGACCGGGACTTCGAATTCGCCCTCGACCTGCTCGTCGCGGGCATCGACGCCATGGTCGGACGGGACTGACCGGGCGCCGGTCGCACGCCCCGGCCGAGAGCCCTCACGCGCCCCGGCCGAGGGCCCCCACGCGCCCCGGCCGAGGGCCCTCACGCGCCCCGGCCGAGAGCCCTCAGTCGTCCGCCGCCAGCCGCGCCGGGAACCCGCCCGTCGCCACCGGTCCCCACTTCTCCGGCGTCACCCGGATGATGGACTTGCCCTGCTCGACCATGGCCTGCCGGTACTCGTCCCAGTCGGGGTGCTCGCCGGAGATGTTGCGGAAGTACTCCACGAGCGGCTCCACGGAGTCGGGCGCGTCGACGACCTCCGCGGTGCCGTCGACCTGGACCCACGGGCCGTTCCACTCGTCGCTGAGCACGATGAGGCTGACCCGCGGGTCACGGCGCGCGTTGCGGGTCTTGGCCCGCTCGGGGTAGGTCGAGACGACGATCCGGCCGGCGTCGTCGACCCCGCAGGTCAGCGGCGACCCCTGCGGGCTGCCGTCGGCCCGCCGGGTCAACAGGATCGCCCGGTGCCGGGGGCGTACGAAGTCCAGCAACTCGGCCAGGGAGACACGGGTGTTCGTCGCGATGTTCGGTGCCATGCCGCCAGCCTAGGGCGCCGTCCCGCACTCCGTGCGCAGCGCCTCCGCGAGGTTGTCGTGGACCGGCACGTCGCGGCGGAGTCCGGAGAGTTCCAGGACGCGGCTCGGCACGCCCTTCGGGGCGGCCACCACGCGCAGCAGGGCCCCGTCGGGCAGCCGGTGGCGCACGGCGGCGATCAGACGGACCCCCTGGGAGTCCATGAAACGGGTCGCGGAGAGGTCCAGGACGAGCAGGCGCAGTCCGTCGGAGCGCTGCTCCACGGCGGTCGTGATCAGGGGCAGCAGCCCCGAGGCGTTGCAGAAGTCGATCTCGCTGGGCATCGCGAGTACGGCGCACCCGGGTGGATCACAGGGCTCACACGGTTCGCAGGACTGGGGAGGGAAGGTCACAGCACTCACCTGACAGACGTCCGTCGGGCTTCCGGCCGGGCCGCTTCCTGACCCGCTGCCCATTCCACCATGCCGCGGGGCGGCGCGGAAGGCGCACCGTCCGCCCGGTCCGCCGACCGAGCGTCACCTGCACGCAACCGAGCAGCTAAAGTGCTGTTCGTCCTGTGCTCGCAGTCGGGAATGTGCTGCGGAGCTCTCCTGCGCACGGCCGTGAGGCCGCGCTTGCCGAAGAGGTTCGTGGTGGCTGCGTCCGAATTTACTGATTTGCCGCGTTTTCCGGTGGGCTTCGAGCTGGCCGAGGCGCTGACCGCGGCGGCTCAGCACCTGCACGGGACGGGCACCCCCCACGACACCATGAACACCGCCGTCTCTCTGGCGGTACGCCTGCTGCCCGACGCCGAGCACGCGGGCATCTCGGAGATCCAGCGCGGCGGCCGGCTGCGCACCCTGGCCTGGACCGACGAGGCCGTGCGCTTCGCCGCCGAGCCCCGGCAGGGCGGCCACACCCCGCACCCGGACTGGGAGCGCCTGTGGACCACGCCCGTGGTGCGCACGGACGACAGCGAGGCCGACGGCGGCGGCAACGTCCTGTCCGGACTCGGCCTGCGCTCGGCGCTGTCCCTGCGGCTGCGCGCCGACCGGCGCCGCCTGACCGTGCTGACCGCCTACGCCCGCAAGCCGCAGGCCTTCGACGACGACGCCACCCGCGTCGGGCGGCTGTTCGTCGCGCACGTCTCCCTCGCCCTGGACTCGGCGACCGTGCGCGAGCAGCTCACCGAGGCGATGCGCACCCGGGACCTGATCGGTCAGGCCACCGGCATCCTGATGGAGCGGCTGGACATCGACGCGGCCGGTGCCTTCGACTCCCTGGTGAAGGCCTCGCAGCGGGAGAACGTGAAGCTGCGCGACCTGGCCCGCCGCATCGTCGACGCGAACTCCGCCTCTGGTGGACGAGGTGTGACCGAACGGTGAGGGGACATCCGTACGGTCATGACCCCGCAGATCACGGACACGGCCACGGCCACGGACCCGAGCACGCAGACGCTTGACCACGCCCTCGCCCGCACCCAGGGCCTGGACACCCTGCTGCGTGACCTGACCGACCGGGCGGTCCAGCAGGTGCCGGGCGCCGACGCCTGTTCGGTCACGGTGCGCCGCGCCGACCGGCTGATGACGCTGGCGGGCAGCACCGGCCTGCCCAGCGGCCTGGACCTGCGCCAGTACGAGAACGGCTCGGGCCCCTGCGTGGACGCCGCCGAGACGGGGAGCGCGCAGTACTCCCCGGACCTGGCGACCGAGACCCGCTGGCCCGCGTACACGGAGTACGCGCTGGCCACCGGCGCGCGCTGTGTGCTGGCGCTGCCGCTGGCCGTCGAGGGCGAGACGGGCGCCGCGCTCAACCTCTACGGCATCGAGCCCGGCTCCCTGGCCCAGGGACTGGACGCGGCCGGCGCCTTCGCGGAGCGGGCCGCGGACGCGGTGAACGAGGCCCTGCGCATCGAGCGGGAAGGGGCCTCGGCGGCCGACGTGCGCACCGCCCTGCTCTCCCGCAGCGTCATAGACCAGGCGGTCGGCATGCTGATGGCCCGGGAGCGCATCGACGCCCACCGGGCCATGGAGCGGCTGCGCCGGTCCTCACAGGACCGGAACGTCAAGCTCCGGGACCTGTGCGCCCAGGTGGTGGCCCGGGCGACCGGCGGTGCGTCACACCGCGGGCAGTGACTCCCCCTGGACCGCCTGGATGTCCAGCTCGACCCTGAGTGTCGTGCCGATGGCGGCGATGCCGGCCTGGACGACCTGGTTGTAGTTCATGGCGAAGTCCTCGCGGTGCAGTTCCGTCGTCGCCCGGAAGGCCGCCCGGGTGCCGCCCCAGGGATCGGCGCCGGTGCCGAGGTAGGCCAGGTCCAGGTCGACCTCGCGGACGACCCCGTGCAGGCCCAGCTCGCCGTGGACGGTCCAGCGGTCCGGACCGGCCTCGCTCACTCCGGTGGAGCGGTAGGTGATCTCCGGGTAGCGCTCGACGTCCAGGAAGTCGGCCGAGCGCAGGTGGGTGTCGCGCATGCCGTTGCCGGTGTCGATCGAGGCCGCCCGGATCACCGCCTCCACCCGGGACTTGGTGACGTCGTCCGGCGCGATCTCGACGGTGGCGGTGAAGTCGGTGAAGCGGCCGCGCACGCTGGAGATGCCCAGGTGCTGGGCGACGGCGGCGACACCGGAGTGCGCCGGGTCGACCGTCCACGGCCCCGGCGGCGGCAGTTCGGTGCCGCCCTGGCGGGCCAGCGTCACCGTGCCGACCTCGGCCCGTCCGCTCGCGGTGACGATCGCGCTGGAGGCGGCCGGCGCGTAGCCGACCGCGGTGACGATGACGGTGTACGCCCCCGGCGTCAGCTCGGTGGTGTCCCGTACGGCCCCCTCGGTGTCCGCCTCGGCGCGCAGCACCTGCGTGCCGGTCATGTCGGTCACCGTGACGACCGCGTGCGACACGGCCCATCCGTCCCGCGTTCGGATCCTCGCGGTCAGTCCCATCCGGTTTTCTCCCTGCAAAGGCTCAGAAAGTGGTCGTAAAGAAACCGGCCCGTGGTGGGCGGGCGCACCTCCGCTCAGAGCGCGCACGCCACCACGGGCCGGGGTTCTGCTACTCGCCGGGGTGGGCGAGCTCGATGTCGTGACCGTCGGCACCGGGTCCGGCGACCGTCAGGGCGGTGGCCACCGGCGGGTAGCCGGTCGCGATGACGGTGTACTCACCGGCGTCCAGGTCGGTGAAGGCGTACGCCCCGTCCGCCCCGGTGGTGGCCGTGCCGATCACGTTGCCCGCCGCGTCCACCAGGGTGACCCGGGCGTCGGCCAGCGGACCGTGCGGTGCCCGCACGACGCCCTGGACCTGGGCCCCGGCCTGGAGGTCGACCTCGACGCGGGTGACGCCGGTGCCGCCCACCTCCAGCGGCAGGGCACGGGGCCGGTAGCCGGCGGCGTTGACCGCGACGGTCACCGGGCCCGGCACCAGCTCGGTGAAGGCGAACTCGCCCTGCTCACCGGTGGCGGCGCTGGCCAGCAGGTCCCCGCGCACGTCGGTGACGATCACCATGGCGTCCTTGACCGGCAGCCCGCTCTCCACGGCACGGACCAGGCCGGTGAGCCCGCTGGTGCCGCTGAGCAGGATGTCGTAGGCGACCGGCTCGTCGTTGACGACGATGGTGGAGGCCTGCGGCTGGAAGCCGTCGGCGGAGGCGATCAGCACGTACGACCCGGCGCCCGGGGCGTCGACGGCGTAGGAGCCGTCGGCCTGGGCGACGGACCGGCCGAGCTGGCGGCCGGCCAGCGAGATCAGCGTGACCGCGGCCTGCGGGACCGGCGCGGACTCGGCGCCGCGGACGAAGCCGCGCACCGCGATGCCGCCGGAGACGGGCGCCTGCGGTTCACCGGAGCCGGTCGTCGTGGCGACGGCGGCCAGTCGCTGCGTGGTGGCCGGGGCGGCCGAGGTGTCCGAGACCGCCGAGGCGGCCGGATCACCGGCCGGCGAGGCCGACACGGACGCCATCGCGGCGGCCGGAACCGGCTCGTCGGCGACGCGGACGGCCTCCGCCGGGGTGCCCGCCACCAGCGGGGAGGACTCGGCCGAGGACTCCGCGGCCTGGGCGAGGGCGCCCTTGGTCCGCAGCGGGACCTCCTTGATGAACAGCGTCACCAGGAAGGCGAGCAGGGCGATCGGCGCGACGATCAGGAAGATGTCCGCGATGCCGTGCCCGTAGGCGCTCTCCAGCCATTCACGGATGCCGGGGGGCAGCAGGTCCATGTCGGGGATCGAGCCGCCGCCGGAGGCCTTGGCCGCCGCCGCCTGCTCCTGCGGGCTGAGCGAGCCGATGGTGTCCGAGGCGTAGTGGCTGATCCGGGTCGACATCACGGAGCCGAGCACCGAGACACCCACCGCGCCACCGAGGGACCGGAAGAAGGTGACCGTGGAGGACGCGGCACCCAGGTCGCTCGGGTCCACCTGGTTCTGCGTGCAGAGCACCAGGTTCTGCATCATCATGCCGACGCCGAGACCCATCAGCGCCATGAAGATGCCGATGTGCCAGTAGGGGGTGTCGTAGCGCATGGTGCCGAGCAGGCCCAGGCCCGCGGTCAGCAGCACGCCGCCGGCCAGCAGCCAGCCCTTCCACTTGCCGGTCTTGGTGATGATCTGACCGGAGACCGTGGACGAGATGAACAGGCCGCCGATCATCGGGATCGTCATGACACCCGACATGGTCGGGGACTTGTCCCGGGCCAGCTGGAAGTACTGGCTGAAGTAGACGGTGCCCGCGAACATCGCGATACCGACGAACAGCGAGGCCAGCGAGGCCAGGGTGATGGTGCGGTTCTTGAACAGGCGCAGCGGGATGATCGGCTCGCTGGCCTTCGACTCGACGAGCAGGAAGAGCAGCGTCAGCACGACCGCGCCGCCGACCATGGCGCCGGTCTGCCAGGACATCCAGTCGTACTTGTCGTCCGCGAAGGTGACCCAGACGAGCAGCAGGCAGACGGCCGCGGTGACGAAGAAGGCGCCGGCCCAGTCGACCTTGACCTTCCGCTTGAGCACCGGCAGGTGCAGCGTCTTCTGCAGCACGATCAGCGCGAGGATCGCGAAGGGCACGCCGACGTAGAGGCACCAGCGCCAGCCGAGCCAGCTGGTGTCGGTGATGACGCCGCCGAGCAGCGGACCGCCGACGGTGGCGACGGCGAAGGTGGCGCCGAGGTAGCCGGAGTAGCGCCCGCGCTCACGCGGGGCGATCATCGCGGCCATGATGATCTGCGCCAGGGCGGACAGACCGCCGGCGCCCAGGCCCTGGATGGCCCGCGCGGTGATCAGCATCGCGGGGTTCTGCGCCAGACCGGCCACGACGGAGCCGATGACGTAGACGATCAGGGCTATCTGGACCAGGGCCTTCTTGCTGAACAGGTCCGCGAGCTTGCCCCACAGGGGGGTGGAGGCGGTCATCGTCAGCAGCGAGGCCGTGACGACCCAGGTGTAGGCGCTCTGGCCGCCGCCGAGGTCACCGATGATCTCGGGCAGGGCGTTGGTGACGATGGTCGAGGACAGGATCGCGCAGAACATGCCGAGCAGCAGCCCGGACAATGCCTCCATGATCTGCCGGTGCGTCATCGGAGCGTCTCCGGAGGAGCCTCCCCCGTGCTTGGCATGAGCCCGCACACCGGCTGGTGTGGTCGTTGCCATGGACTTCCTTTACTTACGTGGTGATCGCGGGTGTACGGGTGGACTGTTCGTCCCCGGACAGTGCGGGAGGCCGGGCCGCGGGGGCCCGGCAGTCGTCGAAGCTGGCCCTGAGGCGGGCCATGAGCCGGGAGAGCTGGCCGACCTCGTCGTCGGACCAGTCGCTCAGGCGGTGGGAGAGCAGTTGGGTGGTCCGCTCGGCGATCTCGTCGAGCTGGTCCTGCCCGGCGGCCGTCAGGCGCAGGATGCGCGAGCGCTTGTCCGCGGGGTCGGGAAGACGTTCGATCCAGCCCCGCTCGGCGCCGTGGGCGACGTGGCGGCTGGTGACCGACATGTCGACCGCGAGCAGCTCCGCGAGCTTGCTCATGCGCATGTCCCCGTGCCGGCCGAGCAGCGTCAGTACGGCGACGGACCCGCCGGGACAGTCGGACGGCAGCAGCCGTCCCATCTCCCGCTTCACGGCACCGAAGGCGCTGAACTGGCGGATCAGCTCCTCGTACTGCGCCCTCTCGGCCATGCGCACCTCCCGATTCGTTGCTTAGGGCAACCATAGGATCAGTTAGTTGCTACAGGCAAACAAAATCGGTCGGTGCGGCATAAAAAGTTGGCAAAGGCAAGTATTGCGAAAGTAAATGCGCAGGTGGTAAGGGGTGGGCCGGGTCAAGGGGGCTGGGCGGCCCCGCACTTGGGCCGCACTCGCGGATTCGCTAGTGTCTCGGCCCATGGCTAACACCCAGGGCCCCCAGGGCAATAACGACCCCGCAGGCAGCACCCAGATGTTCCGCGCGTTCGTCGACGACGCCCCGCAGAGCCGGCAGGCGGCCCCCGCCGCCTCGTCCGGGCCCCGCGTCGGCCTGATCGTCGGCATCGTGGCCGCCGTGATCGTCGTCGCGGCCGTCGCCTGGCTGGCGCTCGGCTAGAACCGGCACCGGGCCCCTCCGGTAGTACCCGGCACCGGGCCCCTCCGGCCGGTACCGGCGCGGACGAAGACGACCGCCGCGGCACCCCCGAGGTGCCGCGGCGGTCGCCGCGCTGTCCTGCCGGCCGTCCCGGTGCGGGCCTCAGTCGGAGATGAGACCCTCGCGCAGCTGCGACAGGGTGCGGGTGAGCAGCCGGGAGACGTGCATCTGCGAGATGCCGACCTCCTCGCCGATCTGCGACTGGGTCATGTTGGCGAAGAAGCGCAGCATGATGATCCGCCGCTCCCGGGGCGGCAGCTTGGCCAGCAGCGGCTTGAGGGACTCGCGGTACTCCACGCCCTCCAGCGCCGTGTCCTCGTAGCCCAGGCGGTCCGCCAGCGAGCCCTCGCCGCCGTCGTCCTCCGGGGCCGGTGAGTCCAGCGAGGAGGCGGTGTAGGCGTTGCCGACCGCGAGGCCGTCGACGACGTCCTCCTCGGACACGCCGAGGACGGCGGCCAGCTCACCCACGGTCGGGGAGCGGTCCAGCTTCTGCGCCAGCTCGTCGCTGGCCTTCGTCAGGGCCAGGCGCAGCTCCTGGAGGCGGCGCGGGACGCGCACCGACCACGAGGTGTCGCGGAAGAACCGCTTGATCTCGCCGACGACGGTCGGCATGGCGAACGTCGGGAACTCCACGCCCCGTTCGCAGTCGAAGCGGTCGATCGCCTTGATCAGGCCGATGGTGCCGACCTGGACGATGTCCTCCATCGGCTCGTTGCGGGAGCGGAAGCGCGCGGCGGCGTAGCGCACCAGCGGGAGGTTGAGCTCGATCAGGGTGTCCCGGACGTAGGCACGCTCGGGGCTGTCCTCGTCGAGGGCGGCGAGCCGCAGGAACAGGGAGCGGGACAGGGTGCGGGTGTCGATGGCCCCCGTGGCCGGAAGGGCCTGGGCCGGCACGGCGTCGAGGTCCGGCACGGCGTCGCCGGCCTGAGTGCCGTCGACGGGGCCGACGGAGTCGATGGGGCCGACGGGCTCGACGACGGCGAGCGCCTCGATCGAGTCGGGCGCGGTCTCGCTCTCCGCGAGCGCGAGCACCTTCGAGCTGCCCTGTTCTGCGGACATGCCACCCCCTTTGGGTCGCGGGACGGTCGCGGCACACGCTCCCACGCCGGGAACGCAGCCTTCACCTGAATACCGGAGCCGAAGCTCCCGCAAACGCGTCTCCGGCAGAATGTCACATGTCGGCAACGCGCTGTAGTGACATGTCGACATCTGAGATGCGAATACCCCCTGGAAACAGGGGGTCTGATGGGCTTTCAGCCCGATTCCGTCCGCAACGGCCCTGGTGAGCGATTCGCTCTCGTCGGTGACCCCTCGCTCGCGCTTTCGACTCCCTCGGAGTCCCCGCCGAGCTTACGCGTCGATCCGGTTCGCGGACCTCAACCGCTGGAAACTACGCGCCAGTAGCCGTGAGACGTGCATCTGGGAGACGCCGAGTTCGGCACTGATCTGGGACTGCGTGAGGTTGCTGTAGTAGCGCAGCAGCAGAATCCGCTGCTCCCGCTCGGGGAGTTGGACGAGCAGGTGGCGCACCAGGTCGCGGTGCTCGACCCCGTCCAGCGCCGGATCCTCGTAGCCGAGCCGGTCGAGCAGGCCGGGCAGCCCGTCGCCCTCCTGGGCGGCCTCCAGCGAGGTGGCGTGGTACGACCGTCCCGCCTCGATGCAGGACAGCACCTCCTCCTCGGTGATGCGCAGCCGCTCGGCGATCTCGGCGGTCGTCGGAGAGCGCCCGAAGGCGGTGGTCAGGTCCTCGGTGGCGCCGTTGACCTGCACCCACAGCTCGTGCAGCCGGCGCGGTACGTGCACCGTGCGGACGTTGTCGCGGAAGTACCGCTTGATCTCCCCGACCACCGTGGGCATCGCGAACGTCGGGAACTGCACGCCCCGCTCCGGGTCGAAGCGGTCGATGGCGTTGATGAGCCCGATGGTGCCGACCTGGACGACGTCCTCCATCGGCTCGTTGCGGGAGCGGAACCGGGCGGCGGCGTAGCGCACCAGCGGGAGGTTGGCCTCGATGAGCGCCGCGCGCACCCGGTCGTGCTCCGGCGTGCCCGGGGTGAGGCCCTTCAGTTCGCCGAAGAGCACCTGGGTCAGGGCCCGGGTGTCGGCACCACGGCTGCGCTGCGGCGCGGGGGCCTCCTGGGCCTGGGCGGGCGGCGCGGGCGGTGCTTGAGGCGCAGTACTGGCCGGCACGGTCAACTCCACCTCGTGATCTGTCAACTCTTCCGTCAACTCATCCGTCAAAAGCGGTCATAGCATCACAAGACATGTCCACTGTGTGCAAGCACCGCATAACGTCGTGTTGAGTGAACGCGAAAGGCCCCGCACCGGACTGGTGCGGGGCCGGGGCGCGGGCCGAGGGGGCTCAGGGGCCCGCGGTGGTACTAGAACTCGTAGTCGGCGATCACCCAGGTGGCGAACTCCCGCCACAGCGCGACGCCCGCCTGGTGCGCCGGGTGTTCGAGATAGCGCTTGAGGGCGTCGGTGTCGTCCACCGCCGAGTTGATGGCGAAGTCGTAGGCGATGGGCCGGTCGCTGATGTTCCAGGCGCACTCCCAGAAGCGGAGGTCGTCGATCTGTCCGCCGAGCGCCCGGAAGGCCTCGACACCCTCCACGACGCGCGGATCGTCGCGCCCGACTCCGTCGTTCAGCTTGAACAGCACGAGATGGCGGATCATCACTCTCCTCCGTTGGCGGCCCAGGTCATGAAGTCGCCCACGGCGCCCGCCGCGTCGGATATGCCCTGGAAACCTATCTGTACGTAGTCGGCTGCCTTGGCCGGATCCGTGATGATCACGTACAGCACGAAGACCACGAGCACATAGACGGCGATCTTCTTCGAGTTCACCGCCACCGCGGCCTCCCCTGTCCCTTTCGACTCACGCCTTCGGTCGCTCATGATCGCACGAAGGGCCCCGTCTTTCGACGGGGCCCTTGCAAAGCGGTAGCGGAGGGATTTGAACCCTCGGTGACTTGCGCCACACTCGCTTTCGAGGCGAGCTCCTTCGGCCGCTCGGACACGCTACCGAGACAGACCTTACAGCACGGAACGGCATGCTCAGAAATTGGTATCGCGGCCGACGAACGGCCGTACGGGCAGCCGTCCCGGCACCCCGTACGGACCGGGTCAGCGGTCGCGGAAGAAGTCGGTGAGCAGCCGGGCGCAGTCGTCCGCGAGCACGCCCTCGATCACCTCGGGCCGGTGGTTGAGACGCCGGTCGCGCACGACGTCCCACAGGGACCCGGCCGCGCCCGCCTTGTCGTCGCGGGCGCCGTAGACCACGCGGTCCACGCGGGACTGCACGAGCGCGCCCGCGCACATCGTGCAGGGCTCCAGGGTGACGACGAGCGTGCAGCCGGACAGCCGCCACTCGCCCAGTTCCACCGCGGCCCGCCGGATCGCGAGGACCTCGGCGTGGGCCGTCGGGTCCCCGGTGGCCTCGCGTTCGTTGTGCCCGGCGGAGAGCACGGTGCGGCCGTCCGGCGCCAGCACGACGGCGCCGACGGGCACGTCCCCGCCCTCCGCCGCCCGACCGGCCTCGGCGAGGGCGAGCCGCATCGCGGCCCGCCACCGGTCGCGCACCGGATCGGGCGGTGCCTCCTCGGGCCACTGACCGGCCGGCGCGGTCAGCGGACGGTCTCCAGGACGTCGGCGGCGCCCAGGGCCTCGGCGATCTCCCCGACCGCGTCCCCGGACATCGAGCGCAGTTCCTTCTCACTCACCCCGAGGTCGTCGAGGACCTCGGCGTCGCCGACCGGCCCATGCGGCACGGCCTCGCCCGAGCCGGCGGCCGCGGCGGTGCCGTCGCCGTCGCCGTCGTCCTCCTCGTCGTCGGACTCGCCGTCCTCCGTGCCGTCGAGGTCGAGGGCGTCGAGGTCGTCGCCGGCGTCACCCGGTTCCCGGCCGAGCAGCTCGTCGGTGAGCAGGATCTCGCCGTAGCTGCTGCGGGCGGCCGCGGCGGCGTCCGAGACGTAGATACGAGGGTCCTCCTCACCGTCCACCCGGACGACTCCGAACCACGCGTCCTCCTGCTCGATCAGCACGAGCACCGTGTCCTCGTCGGGAGAGGCCTCCCGGGCCAGGTCGGCAAGATCCGACAGGGTCTCCACATCGTCGAGCTCTGTGTCGCTCGCTTCCCACCCGTCTTCGGTGCGCGCGAGCAGTGCGGCGAAGTACACCGTGACTCTCCCACTGGTCCTAGGCGTGCCGGTTGGGGATCCCCCCGGCGGAGGCTACGGGCGGGGGAGCGGTGCTCCGAGCCCCACCCACTCGGAATCGTGGCAGAAACAAGGCACTCAGGGGACGTCTTCGGCGCCCTGTGTCCGGCTGTTTTGACCGGCGTCCCGGAAGGTGCGTACCCGGGCAGCCGCCCAGCAGCGCTCTCGTCGCCGCCACGTGCGGATCGTACGCGGATTCTCGCGGTCCCCGGGTACGTCCGTCACCACCAACGTCGGCGCGGCGCGCGATCTTCCCCGGCCGGGTCAGGAACTTCTCCCGGGAGCCGGGGAGGGACTACCACCGGAAGGTGCGCATGCGCATCGCGTGCCGCAGCCGGGCGGTCTTGACGCGGCGCGGCTGCACACGGTCCCGCAACTGGCGGGCCTCCGCCAGATCGCGCAGGAACTGGGCGCGGCGCCGACGCCGTTCCGCCTCGCGCTCCCGCTCCTCCTCGGGCACCGCACTCGGCTCGGCCCCGCGTTCCCTGCCCCGCCCTCCGCCGGGGGACGGCGTGTTGTGGAAGTCCCGGTCAGGCACAGTCTCACCACCCAGCGTCCGTATCTCCCCCCTTCCCCCGGCCGGGCGGTTTGACGCCCGCGAACGAGTGGATCCGCGGTCCGCGGCCTTGCCCGCCGCGGGGACGCCGCCCCCACGGCGCCCGGTTACTGTGGGGGACATGCGTCTCCACGTCGTCGACCACCCCCTGGTCGCCCACAAGCTCACCACGCTGCGCGACCAGCGCACCGACTCCGCGACCTTCCGCCGTCTCGCCGACGAGCTGGTCACCCTGCTCGCCTACGAGGCCACGCGCGACGTGCGCACCGAACAGGTCGACATCCACACGCCGGTCTCGCAGACCACCGGCGTCAAGCTCTCCCACCCGCGCCCGCTGGTGGTGCCGATCCTGCGGGCCGGTCTCGGCATGCTCGACGGCATGGTCCGGCTGCTGCCGACCGCCGAGGTGGGCTTCCTCGGCATGGTCCGCGACGAGGAGACGCTCCAGGCCTCCACGTACGCCACGCGCATGCCGGACGACCTGTCCGGCCGCCAGGTCTACGTCCTCGACCCCATGCTGGCCACCGGCGGCACCCTGGTCGCGTCCATCAAGGAGCTGATCAAGCGCGGCGCCGACGACGTGACGGCCGTGGTGCTGCTCGCCGCCCCCGAGGGTGTCGAACTGATGGAGCGCGAGCTGGCCGGCACCCCGGTGACGGTCGTGACGGCCTCGGTCGACGAGCGCCTCAACGAGCAGGGCTACATCGTCCCGGGCCTCGGCGACGCGGGCGACCGCATGTACGGAGCGGCCGAGTAGTACCCCGGCGCCCCGCTCAGCAGCTCTTCTTCTCCGCGGCGGGCGTCGACCGCGGCGCGGTCAGCTTGGCCAGCGCCGTGTCGGCGTCCGCGCGGTTCGCCAGCCCCTTGAAGCCGTTGCCGATGATGAGGTCGACGGCGGCGCCCTTGCGGGCCGCGTCGGCGCGGTGCTCGGCGCCGGGCAGCTGCGTGCCGAGCACGGGGAGCGCACCCTTCAGGGAGGCGGCCGGCCCGAGCAGGAGCCCCGTGCCGGTGACCTTCTTGTCGTACTCCTTGGGGGCGTTGCTCACCTCGCCCACGCGGAAGCCGCGCTTCTTCAGCTCGTCCGCGGTCTTCTGCGCCAGGCCGCCGCGGGTCGTCGCGTTGAGCACGTTGACGGTGACCTGACCGGGCTTCGGCAGCACCGCGGCAGCCGGCGAGGCGCTGGCCCGCGCGGTGGTGACACAGCCCGCGGCACCGGCCGCCGAGGCCTTGTCGCCGCCGGTGAAGACGTCGATGAGCTGCAGCGTGCCCCAGCCCAGCACTCCGAGAACGGTGACACAGGCGACGGCGACGAACGCGACGCGGCCACGTCGGCGGGCCGGGCGCATCCGCGGGTACTTGTCCCCCGTGATCTTGTACTGGCCACCCATGCCGGGAGGAGTCAGCATGCTCATGGGCGCAGCGTAGTGCGCCGGAGCGGTGATGCCTATTAGATGATCAGTCGACGTTCCGCGGTTCGGCGCAACGCAACCCGAAAGGGTCAAGCGGAAGCCCGTCGGCGCCCGTCAGTCGAGTTCGAGGACGCGGGCGTGCAGCACTTGACGCTGCTGCAGCGCGGCACGCACCGCCCGGTGCAGACCGTCCTCCAGATACAGATCGCCCTGCCACTTCACCACATGCGCGAAGAGGTCGCCGTAGAAGGTGGAGTCCTCGGCCAGGAGCGTCTCCAGGTCGAGCTGGCCCTTGGTCGTCACGAGCTGATCGAGGCGGACCGGGCGCGGCGCGACGTCCGCCCACTGCCGGGTGCTTTCCCGGCCGTGGTCGGGGTACGGCCGGCCGTTTCCGATGCGCTTGAAGATCACACGGAAAGCCTACCGGCCCGGACGTTGCGGGCGCAGCCATGGCGCCGGAGTGCGGCGCGGGAAAAGACGCCGTAAACCGGATCAATCGGCACTCCGCCGTCGGCGGGGACGGGGCGTGCCCGCCCCCGCCGCCCGGACGCTCCCGTCAGCCGCGCCTCCGTTCCCGCACCGGGAGCCGCCGTTCCTCGGCCTCCCGGGGTGCGGAACCGGGCTTGGGCGTACGGCGGGCGGCTTCGGCGCGCAGGAGGGCGCGCAGGACGGCGTAGGGGTCGTGGGGCATGGCGATTCCTCGTTCCTGGTGCGTGACGTGTTCGTCCCTGTCCGCGGGGGACCGGCACCGGGGCCGGTCCGGCGCGGTCAGCAGCGCAGAACGACGGAGCGCGGGCCGCGGGGAAGGGCCGCGGCCCGTTCGGAACGAGCCTCGAATCGCAGGGGCGGGCGCGCCACGAAGGACGGCGGGACCGGCGGCACCACGGTGGCGCGCCGGCCGGTACGGCCCACGACGCGCACGGCGGAGTCGAGATGGTCGTACTCCCCCGCCGACCCGCCCGCTCCGGCCACCACCGTCACCGGTGCCGACTGCACCGTCACGTGCGTGCAGGGCACGATCAGCGCGAGCAGCAGCACCAGGGCCCGCAGGCAGGCGCCACGGCGGGCGGCGGCGGGCGGGGCGGGTCTCATCTCACTCGTGTCCCCGCCCGGCGTACGCCGCCCATCGCACCGGCGGCGAGAACCGCCCGCTCGGCGTAGGGCGGGCGGTTCACAGGGCGCGCGGTACCTGACGCGCCCGCCCCCGCAGCCGCACCGCCGTGACGATCTCCACGACGCCGACGACGACCAGCCACCACCCGCCGACCAGCATCAGGACGGTGGCCGACTCGACCGGCGAGTCGATCAGGACGACGCCGGCCACGACGGTGACGGCACCGAGGAAGATCTGCCAGCCGCGGGCGGGCATCGCCGGGTCGTGCGCGGCGGCCACGATCTGGGTGACGCCGCGGAACAGCCAGCCGATGCCGATCCAGAGCGCGAGCAGCAGCACCGACTGCAGGGGGCCGCGGAAGCAGAACAGACCCAGCAGGATCGACACCGCGCCGCTGATGAAGGCCAGCGCCCGCAGCGAGGTCCGCCGGTGCGTGCCGAAGGCGGCGGCCAGTTGGAGGACGCCACTGATGACGAGGTAGAGGCCGAAGAGCACGCCGGCGGCGAGCAGCGAGGCGCCCGGCCAGACCAGGACCAGGACGCCCAGGACCAGCGAGGCGACACCGGTGAACAGCACGGTCTGCCAGGCGGCGCGGGACAACAGGTGCAGCGGCCCCTCGAAGGCCGGCTCGGGCTCGGATTCCTGCCGCCCCGCACCCGGGCCGTGCGCCGTCCCGTACCGGGCGTGCACCCCGCGGTCGTCGTACGGCGTCCCACCGGGGGACCCGCTAGGTGGTTCGGTCATGCCCCATGCTGTGAGCAGGCGAGACCCGGATGCCACCCGGGTTGGGCCACGGGGCTGACGTGCCCCGGCGTGGAGGCGGGTGCCGAGCGGGCCCGGGGCTTCTGTGTGGCGTTGCTCCATAGAGGGGGAATATCGCGTGCCATCAGGTGGAGTCACCCGGTTGAGCATCCGAGCGGCCTTTTTCCGGGTATGGGCGGATTGGTCTGTTCCGTTCCAGTGAAGGAGGGCCGGTGGCCGAACGCATTGTTCATCGACGCGGTTATCGAAAGGGCCTCGGTGGTGAGATGTGCGCCGAGTTCCTGGGGACGTTCGTCCTGATCCTGTTCGGCGTCGGCTCGGTGGCCGTCGCGGTCGCCGGGCTGCCGGGCTCGGGACGCCAGACCGCGGACTTCGGACCCGCCAACTGGCTCATCATCTCGTGGGGATGGGGCCTGGCCGTCGTGTTCGGCGTCTACGTCGCCGGCGGCATCAGCGGAGCGCACCTCAATCCCGCGGTGACCCTGGGGTTCGCGGTCCGGCGCGACTTCCCGTGGCGCAAGGTCCTGCCGTACTGGCTCGCGCAGGTCGTGGGCGCCTTCGTCGCCGCCGCGCTCGTGTACGCCTGCTACCGGTGGGCGATCGACGCGGCCATCACCAAGGCGGGCGAGACGCGGGAGACCTCGCTGAACACCTACTCGATCTTCGCCACGTTCCCCGCCGAGTACTTCGGAGACTCCTGGTGGGGTCCCCTGCTCGACCAGATCGTGGGCACCGGGATCCTGCTCCTGCTGATCTGCGCCCTCATCGACACCCGCAACACGGCTCCGATGTCCAACCTCCACCCGTTCCTCATCGGGCTCGTCGTCGTCGCGATCGGTCTCACCTTCGGCACCAACGCCGGGTACGCGATCAATCCGGCCCGCGACTTCGGCCCCCGCCTGTTCACCTTCTTCGAAGGATGGGGCGCCATCGCCCTGCCCGGCACCTTCGACTGGTTCAGCGGCTACTGGTGGATCCCCATCGTCGGCCCGCTCATCGGCGGTGTCGTCGGGGTCCTCGTGTACGACCTGCTCGTCAGCCCGGTGCTCAAGGCCAGGCTGACCGAGCGCGAGGAGGGACCGGCCACCGAGGAGCCCTCCTGACCGAGGAGTCCCGGCCCGCTAGCGGTCGGCGATGTCCTCGCGGAGTCCGTCGGAGAACTCCCACCACGACAGCGGAAGCCAGTCACCGTTGACGAAGGCGTCGACGGTGGCGCCGCGACCACGGACGGTCACCGTCGTGCCGGGCGGGTAAGTGGTGCCGGACAGGCCCGGCACGGGAACCAGCAGGGTTCCCAGTCGTTGCGCTGACACCCTCTGGCCTCCTTTCGCGATGTGCGGTGGGCGTCTCGTTCGCCCGAGATTCCCGAGATTACCGACTTGCCCCGTCTCATCGACCGGAGAACCATGAGAGATGGGTCACGGAAATCCGCGCGCGGACGGAGGTCACGACCATGAGGGCTGTCGTTTACAAGGGACCGTTCACCGTCGCGGTCGAAGACGTCGACAAGCCGGGCATCCAGCATCCGAACGACGTGATCGTGCGCGTCACGTCGACCGCGATCTGCGGCTCGGACCTGCACATGTACGAGGGGCGCACCGCAGCCGAGCCCGGCATCGTCTTCGGTCACGAGAACATGGGGATCGTCGATCAGGTCGGGCAAGGTGTCACGGGCCTGAAGGAGGGTGACCGCGTGGTCATGCCCTTCAACGTCGCCTGCGGCTTCTGCACCAACTGCGCCGAGGGGTACACGGGTTACTGCACCACCGTCAATCCCGGCTTCGCGGGCGGCGCGTACGGCTATGTGTCCATGGGGCCCTGGCAGGGCGGCCAGGCCGAGTATCTGCGCGTCCCGTACGCCGACTTCAACTGCCTGAAGCTGCCCGAGGGAGACGCGCACGAGACCGACTTCATCCTGCTCGCCGACATCTTCCCCACCGGTTACCACGGCTGTGAACTCGCCGGCGTTCGTCCCGGCGAGAGCGTCGCGGTGTACGGCGCCGGGCCCGTCGGGCTCATGGCGGCCTACTCGGCGCTGCTGCGCGGCGCGAAGCAGGTCTTCGTCGTCGACCGCGTCCCGGAGCGGCTGCGGAAGGCCGAGGAGATCGGCGCGGTGCCCGTCGACTTCTCCGCGGGCGACCCGGTCGAGCAGATCAAGGAGCAGACCGATGGCGCCGGCACGGACAAGGGCGTGGACGCCGTCGGCTACCAGGCCACGGCGGGCGGAACCGGCGAAGAGGAACCGGCGACCGTTCTGAACTCGCTCGTCAACACGGTCCGGCCCACCGGTGCCCTGGGCGTTCCCGGGCTCTACGTCCCGGCCGATCCGGGCGGTCCGGACGAGCAGGCCAAGCAGGGCATGCTCCTCGTCGCGATCGGCAAGCTCTTCGAGAAGGGGCTGCGGGTCGGGACCGGGCAGTGCAACGTCAAGCGCTACAACCGCTATCTGCGAGACATGATCATCGAGGGCAGGGCGAAGCCGAGCTTCGTCGTCTCCCACGAACTGCCCCTGGACCAGGCTCCGTCCGGCTACGACAAGTTCGACAAGCGGATCGAGGGCTACACGAAGGTGATCCTGCACCCGTAGCGCCCGCAGTGCCCGTAACAGCGGTGGCGGCCGCGGCGCCCGTGCGGCTCAGGACACGACACGTATCCGGCGCTCCTCGCTCACCTGGTCCACCTCGGACACCCGGACCGTCGCCTTCATCGTCCACACGCCGGGCAGGGGCAGGGTGACGGTGTTGGCGCTCCAGTAGCCGCCCCGGTCGACCAGGTCCGCCTCCAGGGGGCCGATGTCCTTGTCGGGGAGGGTGAAGGAGAGGCGCAGTTCGGGTACGGCGGCCAGGCTGCCGTCGGGGCCGAAGACGACGGCCTGGACGGCGTTGTCGCCGGTGCGGCCGGGGTCCAGGGTGATCTGGACCGTGCCGCGGCCGGCCGTGCCGATCTCGAACGGGATCGTGGTGACGGACGCGGGCAGCACACCGCCCGCCGGTACGGCCGCCCGCGCCGCCTCGTCCGCCGCGCGGCCGGGCAGGGTGGCGGTCAGCACGGTCGTGACCGCCAGCACTACGGCGGCGACGACGGCCTCGGCCAGGACGGAACGGCGCAGACCTCGGCGGAGGAGGAGGGAATCGGTGTCGGGGGCGGCGCCGGTCTCCGTATCGAGGGGCGACGGTTCCGGCGCCTCCGGCGGCGGCCCGCCCGCTGGCTGCGGCACCCGCAGGTCCGCCCGGTCGGGCTCCCGTACGGCGACCGACGCCGTCACCAGTGCCGTCGTCCACCTCCGGGACACCGCCGCCGCGGCCAGCAGCACGGCCACCAGGAGCACCTTGACCAGCAGCAGCCTGCCGTACGCCGTCCCGGTGAGCGCCTCCCAGGAGCCGAGGCCGCGCCAGGACTGGTAGACGCCCGTGGCCACCAGGACGGTCACGGAGGCGAAGGCGACCCGGGAGAAGCGGGCGACGGTGGCGGCGTCCGCGGTGGAGCGCAGGGTGAGGACCAGGGCGGTGAGGCCGCCGAGCCAGACCGCGGTGGCGAGCAGGTGCAGGGTGAAGGACGTCATCGCGACGGGCACCTGGATACCGGCGGACGCGTGTTCCGCGGCGGCCCACGTCAGGGCGAGGCCGACGGCCAGGGCGCCGCCCAGCGCGACGACGAGGGGTCCGCGCCGCCGGTGCGGGTCGGCGCGGGACACCCGGACGAGGAACAGCGCGACCGGGGCCAGCAGCGCCAGCCTGATCAGCAGCAGCACGCCGGGGCGCGCGGTGAGGGTGTCGGCGAGCGCGCCGGCGTCCAGGGCCGAGGACGGGCCCGTCCCCGCCTCGTACGGGGCGCGCAGCACCAGCAGGGCGACGGTGGCCGCCAGCAGGGTCCACCAGCCCGCCACCAGCGGGCGACGCAGCGGGGCCGGGTCCGGCGGGCGGCACAGGGCGACGAAGGCGGCGGTGCCGATGAGAAGGACGGCGGCGAGGTAGGCGAGGTAGCGGGCGAGCTTGTGGAGGGTCGCGGTCAGCGGGTCCTCGGTGGGGCCCGGGTCCACGGCGGCGGACGTCTGCGACGGCTTGCCCACGGAGAAGGTGAAGGCGCCGGAGACGGGGTGGCTGTCGGCGGACACCACCCGCCAGGCCACGGTGTACGTGCCCTGCCCCAGCTCGCCCGGCAGCGCGAGACGGGCCGTGTCGGCCCGTCCGTCCGCGTGCCCGGCAGCCCCCGTGCGGACGCGGTGACCGCCCGGGTCCAGGACGCGGAAGGAGTCGTCGCGCAGGCCGACGGACTCGCTGAAGGTCAGGGTGACGTGGCCGGGGGCCCGCTGGAGGACGGCTCCGTCCCCGGGATCGGTGGAGCTGAGGGCGGCGTGGGCGGACGCGGACCCGGCGCCACCGAGGAGGAGCAGACCCAGCACGGCACCCAACACCACCAGCCGCCGAACTCCCCGGCGGCCCCGGCCGGCCCGATGGTCCGGGCGGTTCCGGGCGTCCCGGCCGGCCCGGTTGTCCCGAGGGCCCCAGCGGTCCCGGTCTTCCCGGCCGGCCCAGCGACCCCGGCGGTCCGGGCGATCAGGCGTGTCCCGACTTGCCTCGCCGGCCCGGCGGTCCCGGCTGTCCCGGGGAGCACTCGGGGTCCTGCGGCCTCCGTGGTCCCGGGGTTGTGTCCGGTCCCCTCCCTTCGCTCGTCCCGGGTGTCCAGCGTGCGTACCGTCGCCACACGTCACGTCGCATCTCCGTCGTCGGGACCCAGTGCCTCGGGGATACGTACGGACGCGGAGGCCGCCGCGCTCAGTGGCTCCTCACCACGACGGGCGTGCCGTCACCCCGCCGTCCACCACCAGGTCGTGGCCGGTCACCCAGGACGCCAGCCGGGAGGCGAGGAACACGCACGCGTCGCCCACGTCCTCCGGGCGCCCGAGCCGTCCCGTCGGCGCCGCCCGCAGCCATCGCCGTACGCCGTCCGGCCAGGACTCGGCGAGTCCGGCACGGTCGACGAGGCCGGGGGAGACGGAGTTCACCCGGACGCCCCACGGGCCGTACTCCAGCGCCGCCGACCGGGCGTGCATCACGACCGCCGCCTTGGAGGCGCTGTAGTGCGCGTGCGCGGGGGCCGGTGCGACCGCCTCGATGGAGGCGATGTGGGTGACCGAGCCGCCGCCGTCCTGGGCCCGCATGACGCCGGCCGCCGCCTGCGTGCACGCGAAGACACCGGTGAGGTTGGTGTCCACCACCGCCCGCCACTCGGCCGCCGTCATGCCGGGCAGTTCCCGCAACGGCTGCACGCCCGCGTTGTTGACCAGCGCGGTGAGCCGTCCGCCGCCCCAGTCGGCGGCTTCCTCCACCAGGCGCCGGCAGGCGTCCTCGTCGGTGAGGTCGGCGCGCAGGACGGCGGCGCGTCCGCCACGGTCGCGGATGCGTTCCGCCACCTCCCGGGCCGCCGCCACCGACGTACGGCAGTGCACCGCCACCGCGGCGCCCTCCTCGGCGAAGCGCAACGCGATCCCCCGGCCGATGCCGCCGCCCGCGCCGGTGACCAGCGCGACCTGGCCGTCGAGGAGAGGAGGGGAGGGGTAGAGGGAGGGGGTCATGGGCGGCACAGTGCCATGATGCGCGCGGCCTCGGCCGGGTAGCGCGCCGTGAGGCCGGCGGCGTCGCCGTGCTCGTAGTCCCCGTAGGTGAACCCGGGCGCCATCGTGCAGCCGAAGAGCGCCCACCGGCCGCCCGCCGCCACCCTGCCGCCCATCCAGGTGTCCGCGGGGACCGTGAACTGGACGTGCTGCCCGCCGAGCACGTCCGGTCCCAGCACGGCCGTGCGGGCGCTGCCGTCCGGGGCGAGGAGCAGCAGTTCCAGCGGGTCGCCGAGGTAGAAGTGCCAGACCTCGTCGCCCGGCAGGCGGTGCAGGGCGGAGAAGTCGCCCGGCCGGGCGGTGAGCAGGGCCACGATGGCGGTCCCCGCGGGGCGTCCGTCCGGGCGTTCCGGCCCGGCCCAGGTGCGCCGGAACAGGCCGCCCTCGCGGGGGATCGGTTCCAGCGCGTAGTGCGCGATCAGGTCCTCGGCGGTCGGCGCGTCAGTCACCCGGCGAACGCTACCTCCCGGCGCAGAAAGGCGAGTTGCGCCTTCTTCTCGGGCAGGTGCACGTCCGGCAGGTCCACCTCGGGCAGCACCACCCGGGGACCGGCGGTGAAGCCCTGCTTGAGGAAGCGGGCGATCGCCTTCTCGTTGTCCACGTCCGGGTCGACCACGATCCGCGTCCGGTCCAGGCCCAGCAGCACGTATGCCATGAGGGCGCCCGACAGGGCGGCGGTCCAGCCGGGACGCGCGCCCCCGGTTCCGGCGGGTGCGAGGAGCAGGTGGACGCCGATGTCGCCCGGCTCGGTGTCGTAGCACTCGCTCACCCGGTCGGCCGCGGGGTCGTAGGTCTGGAACAGGGCGACCGGCTCGGCGTCCTTGACGACCAGGAAGGCGTGGTGGGTGTCGAGGGTGTCCATGTGCGCGTATATGTCGGCGACCTGCTGCTCCGTCAGGCCGTTCATGCCCCAGAAGGCGGCCCGTTCCCCGCTCACCCAGCCGTGGACCACCCGGGCGTCCGCGGCGGGGTCCAGGGGGAGGATGCGGACGGTTCCGAAGCCGTCCAGGTGCTGCTCGTGGACGGGGGTGCGGGAGGAATACGGGGGCGTGGGCGGGTGTGCGGGCGCTTGCGGGTCAGTCATCGGATTCCTTCGTGAGCCGGTCGAAGTCGGTGACCACCGGGGCGAGTTCCCCGTCGAGCCACAGGGGCTGCTGGTCGCGGTGGTGAGGCGAGCCCGGGAGGCCCGAGGCGCCGTGCGGCACCACCCAGCGGCTGTTCCCGCGGTCGGCCAGGTCCCAGACGTACCGCGCGGCCGGGCCGCGTGCGGCGCGGTCGGTGAGGCCGGGCACGGGGGAGGTGCACAGCACGCAGTCGTGGTCGCCGGAGAGGCCGGGTTCGTCCCCGCGGGCGGCGGCGGTGTCCGGCAGCGCCCGCCAAGGGGCCAGGCGGTGGGTGTCGCCCCAGGTGCCGGCGGGCGGCCGCGCGGCGACCTCCTCGAGTGCCGCGCGTACCGTCGCCGCGCGGTCGATGCCGTACAGGTCGTCCGCGCGCAGGAGGTGTTCCAGGGCGTACGCGACGCGCGGCACCAGCGCGAGCCACGGCTGCAGCACCTCGGGGTACGCGGGTGCGGCCGAGGCGGACGCCAGGGCCGGGTGCGCCGCCAGCCGCCGTACGACCGCCGCCCGTACGGCCGCGTACGCCGCCGCGTCGGCGCTGTCGGCGTCCATGCGGCGGTCCCAGGCGAGGAGGCGGTCGCGGAGGGTGGCGGCCTCGGGGGCCAGGGCGGTGCTCGCGGGCGGGCCGGTCAGGGCGGCGAGGTGGTCCAGGAGGGGGCCGGCCGACGCCAGGTGGGTGTCCGTGTGGATCGCGGGCATGTCCGCCGCCGACCAGTGCTCCTTGCCCGCGAGCAGGGCGGCGATGCGCTCGGCGCGGTGCGGTGGGGCGAACTCGACACCCAGCGGGGTGGACGGGCCGCGCTGGTTGGCCATCACGGCGACGCCGTCGGTGAGCCCGGCGCGGGGCGGGGTGTGCCAGCCGGTCCACGCGTGGCCGGGTTCCCAGGCGGGCACCGGACGCAGGCCGTTCGCGGCGGGGCGCACCGGGACCCGGCCCGCGACCCGGTGCAGCAGGCCGCCCTCCGTGTCGGCGGCCTGCACCACGTTGACCGGCTCGGCCCAGGCGTCCAGGGCGCGGTCCACGTCGGCGACCCGGCGGGCCCGCAGCAGCGGCAGCAGCGCGCCGAAGCCGAGGTCGGCGGTGACCCGGGGCGGGTAGCGCAGGCTGAGGGCGGTGGGGGTGCCGTCGTCGAGGCCCTCGGGGCCGCCGGCGATCACCGGGCCGCGGTCGGTCTCGATGATCTCGACCTCCACGGTCTCCCGCTGCCCCGCGTCCCCGGCGACGTCGATCGTCTCCGTGTGGCGGGCGGCGCGGTGCCAGGTGCCGTCCGGGCCGAGCGCCTCGACGCCGGCGCCGGTGCGGCGCAGGCGCTCTCGGTACAGGTCCTGGTAGTCGGCCATCGCGTTGGTGATGGCCCAGGCGACCGTGCCGGTGTGACCGAAGTGGGCGACGCCGGGGACGCCGGGCACCGCGAGGCCGACGACGTCGAACTCCGGGCAGGAGAGGTGGATCTGCTGGTAGACGCCGGGGTCCTCGATGAAGCGGTGCGGGTCCCCCGCGATGAGCGCGTGCCCGGTGGTGGTCCGCTCGCCGCTCACCAGCCAGCCGTTGCTGCCCGCGGTGCCGGGGCCGTCGGCGGCGAAGAGGGCCACGGCTTCCGGGCCGAGGTGCGTGGAGACGTGCTCGCGCCAGAGCTTGGCGGGGAAGCCCGCGAAGAGGATGTGCGTGGCGAGCCAGACGCCGAGCGGGGTCCAGGGGTCCCACTGGCCGGGGGTGAGACCGGTACGGGCGAACTCCGGGGCCGGTTGCCCGTTCCCGGCGAGCCCCTCGTTCACGCCGTCGACGTACGCGCGCACCCAGGCCGCCGTCTCCGGGTCCCGCTGCTCCAGGGCGGTGAAGCAGCGGCGTGCGGTGTCCGCGAGCCGGGCACGGCGGGCGAGGCGGTCCCAGGACAGGGCCCCGGGTCCGAGGAAGGCCGCGGAGGTGCCCTGGGCGCGGTGCCGCTCGACCTCCAGTTGCCAGGCGCGGTCGCGGGCGGTCACCCGCCCCTGGGCGCGGGCGAGTGCGTGCGGGGTGTCCGCGCGCAGGTGCGGGATTCCCCAGGCGTCGCGGTAGGTCTCGGCGCTCACCCCTGTGCCTCTACTTTCCTTTAGGTTAGGCTCACCTAAGTTTGTGGTCGTGGCCGAATAGTACGTGAAAGGTGAAGGAAACATGGGGCAGGGGCGGGGCTGGGAGGGCGCGGTCCTCAAGCTGATGCGCGCGAAGGACTTCGAGTTCACCGTGACGGGCGTCGAGGACGTGACCCCGCACTACCGGCGGCTGCGGCTGAGCGACGGCGGCATGCTGGCGGTGACCGGCGTCCACCCCACGATGTGGGTGCGGCTGTGGTTCGACAACGCGGGCAGGCCGCACCAGCGGGGGTACACGCTGGTGGACCCGGACCCGGCGGCCGGGACCTTCGCCATGGAGTTCGCCCTGCACGAGGGGTGCGCGAGCGACTGGGCGCGGGCGGCGAAGCCGGGGGACACGATCGAGGCGACCGTCCAGGGCACCGGGTTCGAGGTGCCGCGGCCCCTCCCCTCGCGGGTCTTCGCGGTCGCGGACCCGGCGTCCCTGCCCGCGCTCAACTCCCTGCTCGACGCGCTGGGGCCGGTGCCCGCGACCGTCTGGTTCGAGGGCGGTACGGACGACGGCCTGCCCTTCCGCACCGACCCCGCACGGCACGAGGTCCGCGCGGTCGCGCGCCGGGACGCGGGGGCGCATCTGGTGGCGCGGGTGAAGGAGGAGCTGCCGGAGCTGCTGGCGGCGGCCTCGGAGCCGTTCGTCTGGATCGCCTGCGACACGGCGACGACGCGGGCGCTCTCGTCGTACGTCCGCAAGGAGCTGGGGGTGCCGAAGCAGCGGGTGAACGCGCTGGGGTACTGGCGCGCGACCTGAGCCCGTACGCGCGATCATCGGGACCATGGACGTCACACTTCACCTCGCCCAGGACCCCGAGGCCGACGAACTCCTCGGGCGCAGCCCGCTCGCCGCGCTGGTCGGCATGCTGCTGGACCAGCAAGTGCCCATGGAGTGGGCGTTCAAGGGTCCTTCGACCATCGCGCGGCGCATGGGGGCGGAGGACCTGGACGCGCACGACATCGTCGCGTACGACCCCGAGGGGTTCGCCGCGCTGCTCTCCGAGAAACCGGCGGTACACCGCTACCCCGGGTCCATGGCGGGGCGGGTGCAGCAGCTGTGCCGGTACCTCGTCGAGACGTACGACGGTGACGCCGAGGCCGTCTGGCGGGGGGTGTCCACCGGCAAGGAGTTGCTGAAGCGGCTCCAGGAGCTGCCGGGGTTCGGCAAGCAGAAGGCCCAGATCTTCCTCGCGCTCCTCGGCAAGCAGCTCGGCGTGCGTCCCGAGGGGTGGCGGGAGGCGGCGGGGGCGTACGGAGAGCCCGACGCGTTCCGGTCGGTCGCGGACATCAGGGGGCCCGAGTCCCTGACCAAGGTACGGGCGCACAAGCAGGAGATGAAGGCGGCGGCCAAGGCGGCGAAGGCCGCCGGCAAGTAGGCCGGGTCGTCGAGAGGGTCGCCGAGGAGAGAGTCCACTCATTTCATCGACTGACTGACCGCTCAGGCCTCCCGATCGCCGGCGTGCTCAACAACGCCGGCATCTTCCCCACCCGCCCCGGCACGAACGCTCTCGGCTGGGACCTCGCCTACGCCACCAACACGGCTCCCCGCGGAAGAGCCGCACCAGATGTTGATGGCCCCCGCTGCAAGCAGCGGGGGCCATCAACATCGTGCCCGGTGAGGCACTGGCGGAGGATACGAGATTCGAACTCGTGAGGGGTTGCCCCCAACACGCTTTCCAAGCGTGCGCCCTAGGCCTCTAGGCGAATCCTCCGCCGAGAACATTACATGACGCCGGGGAGTGCTTGCGAACTCGTTCCGGGGGCCCCACATCGGGTAACGTGTGGCCCAGCCCCTCACGCGGCGCTATCTGACTGAACTCCCCCAGGGCCGGAAGGCAGCAAGGGTAGGTCGGCTCTGGCGGGTGCGTGGGGGGCGTCTCCTTTGCGGGCGGTCCGGTTGTCGGTGGGCGCCTATAACCTCGTATGCGTGTCGTCTCTCGCGCTCTACCGCCGTTACCGCCCGGAGTCCTTCGCCGAGGTCATCGGGCAGGGGCATGTCACCGACCCGCTGCAGCAGGCTCTGCGGAACAACCGGGTCAATCACGCGTACCTGTTCAGCGGTCCGCGCGGCTGCGGCAAGACGACCAGCGCCCGGATCCTGGCGCGCTGCCTGAACTGCGAGCAGGGCCCCACACCGACCCCGTGCGGCGAGTGCCAGTCCTGCCGCGACCTCGCGAGGAACGGGCCGGGTTCGATCGACGTCATCGAGATCGACGCCGCCTCGCACGGTGGCGTGGACGACGCCCGTGACCTGCGTGAGAAGGCCTTCTTCGGGCCCGCCTCCAGCCGGTACAAGATCTACATCATCGACGAGGCCCACATGGTCTCCCCGCAGGGCTTCAACGCCCTGCTGAAGGTCGTCGAGGAGCCGCCGGAGCACCTGAAGTTCATCTTCGCGACCACCGAGCCCGAGAAGGTCATCGGGACGATCCGGTCGCGGACCCACCACTATCCGTTCCGGCTCGTACCGCCCGGCACCCTGCGCGACTACCTCGCCGAGGTGTGCGGCCGGGAGGGCATCGCGGTCGAGGAGGGCGTGCTCCCGCTCGTGGTGCGGGCCGGCGCGGGCTCCGTGCGTGACTCCATGTCCGTCATGGACCAGTTGCTCGCGGGCGCCGGCGCCGACGGTGTGACCTACGACATGACCACCGCCCTGCTCGGCTACACGGACGGCTCGCTGCTCGACTCCGTCGTCGAGTCCTTCGTCTCCGGGGACGGCTCCGCCGCCTTCGGGGTCGTGGACCACGTGATCGAGGGGGGCCACGACCCGCGGCGCTTCGTCACCGACCTGCTGGAGCGCCTCCGCGACCTGGTAATTCTCGCCGCCGTGCCCGACGCCGCGGAGAAGGGGCTCATCGACGCCCCCGCCGACGTGGTCGAGCGGATGCGGGAGCAGGCCCGGTCCTTCGGCGCCGCCGAGCTGAGCCGTGCCGCCGACATCGTCAACGAGGGGCTCACCGAGATGCGCGGCGCCCACTCGCCGCGCCTCCAGCTGGAGCTGATCTGCGCGCGCGTGCTGCTGCCCGCCGCGTACGGCGACGAGCGTTCGGTGATGGCCCGGCTGGACCGGATCGAGCGCGGGGTGCAGTTCTCGGCCGGCGCGGGCGCGCCCGCCATGGGGTACGTGCCCGGACCCGAGGCGCATGCCGGTGCGGGGGGCGCGGCGCCCGCCGCGGCTCCGGTTCCGCCGGGCGGCGGGCCCGCCGCGGC
This sequence comes from Streptomyces sp. NPDC034099, assembly GCF_055575415.1. Classification (NCBI taxonomy): domain Bacteria; kingdom Bacillati; phylum Actinomycetota; class Actinomycetes; order Kitasatosporales; family Streptomycetaceae; genus Streptomyces; species Streptomyces sp. NPDC034099. The sequence continues at coordinate 658,802 of NZ_JBVISR010000004.1, forward strand.
CCGTGCGGCGGTACGGGGGCAGGGCGCCGGTGCCCCGGCGGGCGCGCCGGGCGGCGGCCCTTCCGCCGACGCGGCGGCCGGTGCCGTTGGCGGCGCCGGCCCCGATGCCGGTGCCGGTCCTGCCTCCGACGCGGGCGGCCCTCCCGCCGGTGGCGGACACCCGCAGGCCGCACCTCCTTCCGGCGACCCCGCGCCCGCCGCACCCGCACCTGCCACACCCCCGCCCGCCGCCGCTCCGGCCTCGGCACCCGCGCCCGGCGCCTGGCCGACCGCGGCCCCGGCGGGTGGCGGGCGCCGCCCCGGCGGGTGGCCCACGGCGGCTCCGACGGGCGGTGGACAGGCCCAGACGCCGGCCCCCTCCGGACCCTCCTCAGGACCCGGTGCCGGCCACACCTCGACTCCGGCCTCGGCTCCGGCGCCCGCGGCGCCCGCACCCGCGCCCGGCTCCCCGCCGCCGGGGGCCTCCGGGGTCGACCCCCGGTCGCTGTGGCCCAACATCCTGGAAGCGGTCAAGAACCGCCGTCGGTTCACCTGGATCCTGCTCAGCCAGAACGCCCAGGTGACCGGCTTCGACGGCACTTCCCTGCAACTCGGCTTCGTCAACGCCGGAGCCCGCGACAACTTCGTGAGCAGCGGCAGCGAGGACGTGCTGCGGCAGGCCCTGGCCGAGCAGTTCAACGTGCAGTGGAAGATCGACGCCGTCGTCGACCCGTCCGGCGGCGGCTCCGCGCCCCCGCCCGCCGCGGGCCCGTCCGGCCCCTCCGGCGGCTTCGGCGGGTCCGGGGGCGGTGGCTTCGGCGGCGGTGGCGGGGGCGGCTTCGGTGGCGGCACGCCCGCCCAGCGGCCGTCGTCTCCCGCGTCCGCGTCGGCCGCGCCGCCCCAGGCCCCCGCCCCGTCCCCGGCGCCCGCTCCGGCCCCCGCGCCCCGGCCCTCGGCGCCCGAGCCGCCCCCGGTCTCCCCCGAGGACGACATCCCCGAGGACGACGATCCGGACCTCGACGAGTCGGCTCTTTCCGGCAAGGAGCTGCTGGTCCGCGAGCTGGGCGCCACGGTGGTCGAGGAGATCGCGAACGAGTAGCCCCCGCCGGGCCTGGAGGAAGGCACAAGTCTCCCGTCCGGTCCGTTCGGAAGCCCGCACAAACCGCACCGGCCCGTTCCCATTAGGCTTCACCCCGTGAAGGTCCTTGTCATCGGCGGCGGCGCCCGCGAACACGCCCTGTGCCGTTCCCTGTCCCTCGACCCCGACGTCACCGCGCTGCACTGCGCACCCGGCAACGCCGGTATCGCCGAGGTCGCCGAACTGCACCAGGTCGACGCCCTCGACGGCGCGGCCGTCACCGCGCTGGCCACCCGGCTCGGCGCCGAGCTGGTGGTCGTAGGGCCCGAGGCGCCGCTGGTCGCCGGGGTCGCCGACGCCGTCCGCGAGGCGGGCATCCCGGTCTTCGGCCCGTCGGCCCAGGCCGCCCGGCTGGAGGGCTCCAAGGCGTTCGCCAAGGACGTGATGGCCGGCGCGGGCGTGCCCACGGCCCGCTCCTACGTCTGCACGAACCCCACCGAGGTCGACGCGGCCCTCGCCGCCTTCGGCGCTCCCTACGTCGTCAAGGACGACGGGCTGGCCGCGGGCAAGGGTGTCGTCGTCACCGACGACGTCGAGGCGGCCCGCGCGCACGCGAACGCCTGCGACCGCGTCGTCATCGAGGAGTTCCTGGACGGCCCCGAGGTCTCCCTCTTCGCCGTCACCGACGGCGAGAACGTCCGCCCGCTCCAGCCCGCCCAGGACTTCAAGCGCGCCCTCGACGGCGACGAGGGTCCGAACACCGGCGGCATGGGCGCGTACTCGCCGCTGCCCTGGGCCGACCCGAAGCTGGTCGACGAGGTCGTGCAGAGCGTGCTCCAGCCGACCGTCGACGAGATGCGCAGGCGCGGCACGCCGTTCTCCGGGCTCCTCTACGCCGGGCTCGCGATCACCTCGCGCGGTGTGCGCGTGATCGAGTTCAACGCCCGCTTCGGCGACCCCGAGACCCAGGTCGTGCTGGCCCGTCTGAAGACCCCGCTCGCCGGTCTGCTGATGGCCGCCGCCACCGGCAACCTCGCCGACCTCGAGCCCCTGCGCTGGAGCGACGAGGCGGCCGTCACCGTGGTCGTCGCCTCGCACAACTACCCCGGCACCCCGCGCACCGGCGACCCGATCACCGGCCTCGACGCGGTGGCCGCCGAGGACGCCCCGCACGCCTACGTGCTGCACGCCGGCACCCGCGCGGAGGGCGACGCCGTCGTCAGCGCCGGCGGCCGCGTCCTGTCCGTCACGGCCACCGGAGCCGACCTCACCGAGGCCCGTGACCGGGCCTACCGGGCCGTCGCCCGCATCGGCCTCGACGGCGCGCAGCACCGCACCGACATCGCCGCGAAGGCGGCCGGCGCGTAACCCCTCGCCCCTCCCGGTCACGCACCCGGCAGGCCCCGGCTCCGTCCCAGGAGCCGGGGCCTGACCTTTGCTGTGTGTCTCCACCTTTCCCCAAAGCCATTCCATCGGGTGACCGAAGGGCTATACGGCTGACGGGGGCGAGGGCCCCAACTATGGTGCCGCGCAAGCATTCCGGCACTTGGCCCACCGGCATTGCGATGTCAGTGCCGGGTGCCACAGTGGGTGGAGTGAGTAACACCCGAAGCACAGCAGAGCAGCAGGACGGTCCAGGACAGACAGGACAGCGATGAGGGGATGAGGTCCGGCCGTGACCGGTATCGGTGGAGTGGAGATGGGCGCGCAGGCCGCGCGTTCCCGGGCACTGGCGGTGCTGCGGGTGCGCAGCCGCGCGCTGGCCGTGGTCCTGCTGCCCGCCGCCGCCGCGGTGATCCTCCTCGTCGGCGGCTCCACCGGGCGCCTGGCGGGCGGCGGCTGGGACGTCCTGCGCTGGGTCGTCTCCGTCCTCGCGGTGTTGGTGCTGCTGGCCGCCGCCGGGGTCGCCCTGGTCGTGGCCCGCTCCCGGCCCGCCGTGACCCCCACGGTCACGGTCGCCGAGGAGTCGGCGCCCGACCTCTACCGCATGGTGCGTGACCTGGCCGACCGGCTCGACGTCCCCGCCCCCTCCGCGATAGCGCTCACCCCGGACTGCGACAGCTGGCTGGAGGACCGCACCCATCCGGCCCACGGTCCGCCGCCCGCGGAGAAGCACGACGACCTGGCCGGCCCGGGCGGACCCGCCCACCGCCGGAGCGCCGCCGCGCCCGTCCTGGTCATCGGCTCACCGTTCCTGTGGTGGATGCGGGTGGGCGAGCTGCGCGCCGTCCTCGCCCCGGTCGTCGCCGGTACGGGGCCCTCGGCGCACCCCGACATAGCCGCGGCCCGGCGTTTCATACGGGGCCTGGACGCCGCCGTGGCAGTGGCCTCGGCGGGCCGACGCGACCCGCTGTCCCGTGTGGCGTGCGCGGGCCTCGGCTGGGCGTCCCGGCTGCTGCTGCGCAGCTGTCGGGGGCACGCGGCCGAGATGGAGCGCGGGGTCGCGGCCGCGGCCGCCGAGCGTGCACAGGCTGTGGACTACGGTCTGCGGATCGTCGCGCAGGAGCAGGTCGGGCTCGCCTACGCGGGCTGGGACCGGCTGCTGACCCGGGTGGCGCTGCCCGCCTGGCGGATGGGCCGCTGGCCCTCCCGGCTGGACGTCGGGGTCGTCGCCGCTCTCACGGAGCTGTCCCGCCGGGACCGCCTGGCCGAGGGCTTCGCCTCCCGCCTGGGGGAGCGTCCCGCCTGTGACCTGCTGGAGGAGCCCGGGGTGATGGACGAGGCGGTCTCGCTCCTCGCCGCGCGCCTCTTCCACGGCGGGCCCGCCGAGACCGGTCCCGACTGGTCGCCGGTGGGGTGGGAGGAGTATCCCGAGGAGGTCGTCGACCGGACCTGGCGCACGGACGCGGCCCGCCTGCACCGCGTGCTGGACACCCTGGGGGTCCGCCGCGCCGCCGAGGGCACCGCGCCGGGCACGGACGGCCCGACCCTGGCCCGCGTCCTGGACCACCTCACGACCCCGGACGCCGCGGTCACCGTCACCCCTGCCGCCGCGACCGGCACCCGCGCGGACGCCGACGCCGAGGCGGAGACCGGGAGCGGCCCGGACACCCCCACCGACGCCCCGCACCCGCCGTACGGCGACCACGACGCCCCGCACCCGGCCCACCCCGGCCCCGACGCCCCGGCCGGCGCCCCCGACGACGAGGACGACCTCGCCGGTACCACCGCCCGTGGTGCCGCCCTGGCCGCCGGGCTCAGTGCCCAGCTGGCCCGCGAGGAGGCCGAGGTACGGCCCGCCGGGGCCCGGGTCCCCGCCTCCGCCCCGGGGCCGGCCGCCGGTCCCGACGCCGCCCTCTGGGACGACCGCGCGCTGCCCCTGTTGCCGTTGCAGCCGCCGCGCACCGGGCGGGAGATCCTCACCGCGCACATCACGGCGATGGTGTGCTGCGCCGCGATGGACACCGCCGGCGCGGCCCCCGCCCTCGACTGGCTCGACGGGCCGTCGCTCCTCTTCGACGGTGCCCGCACCGCGGACCTGGCGTCCAGCGTGCTCAGCCTCGTGGAGACCGGCGACCCGGGGCCGCTGCGCGCCTGGATGACCGACCTCGGCATACGGCCGGAGAAGCCGGTGCGCCTGGTCTGACTCCTGGAACGCCCGTCCGCCCCGCCCGCCCGGCGCCCACTGCGCGCCCCGGGTTCCGGCGAATCGGACCCTCCCATTCCACTTTCGGCCACTTCGCAACGAACAGTGACAGCCCACGTGCGAAATGTGATGTGCTGGGACCGATCGCGCACATGGCAAAGGCGTTCGTCATACGCACGACCACGGGGGCACGAGGGAGGGGACTGTCCCATGGGGCCCGAGCAGATCCGCCGTTGGGAGTCGGGAGCACTCGCACACGCCGTGACGGACCCCTTCGGACTGGGCCCGGTCCCCTGGCTGCGCGGCGGCGAGACGTACTTCGGCGACACCGGCCAGGTCGTCGCCTGGTACGCGGACCAGGACCAGGCCGGCGGCTCTCCTGCCCACTCCGGTGGCGGTCCCCGCGCCGCGGACGACGTCCGGTGCCAGATCAAGGGCTTCACCGCGACGGGGGCGGCCGCCCCCGGTGAGGCCATCGACTTCCACGTCACCGTCGACCCGCCGCAGGAGTTCAGCGTCGACGTCTACCGGATCGGGCACTACGGCGGTGACGGCGCCGCCAAGATCACCACCAGTCCCCGCCTGTCCGGCATCGTCCAGCACCCGCCGCTCACCGCCGACCGTACGGTCTCCTGCCACCACTGGTGGCTGTCCTGGCGACTGCAGATCCCGTCGTACTGGAACATCGGCGCCTACGTCGCCGTCCTCACCACCGCCGACGGCTACCGCTCCCACGTGCCCTTCACGGTCCGCGACGACCACCCCGCCGACCTGCTCCTCCTCCTGCCGGACGTCACCTGGCAGGCGTACAACCTCTATCCGGAGGACGGCCGCACCGGTGCCAGCCTCTACCACGCCTGGGACGAGGAGGGCCGGCTCCTCGGCGAGGCCGACGCCGCGACGACCGTCTCCTTCGACCGCCCCTACGCGGGCGCCGGGCTGCCGCTCCACGTCGGTCACGCCTACGACTTCATCCGCTTCGCCGAGCGCTACGGCTACGACCTCGCCTACGCCGACGCCCGCGACCTGCACTCCGGCCGCGTCGACCCGGCCCGCTACCGGGGCCTGGTCTTCCCCGGCCACGACGAGTACTGGTCCGCCCCCATGCGCCGCACCGCGGAACTCGCCCGCGACCGGGGGACCTCCCTGATCTTCCTCTCCGCCAACACCATGTACTGGCAGGTGGAGCTGGCCCCCTCCCCGTCCGACACCCCCGACCGCCTGCTGACCTGCCGCAAACGCAAGGGACCCGGCCGCCCCGCGCTGTGGCGGGAGATCGACCGCCCCGAGCAGCAGCTGCTCGGCATCCAGTACGCCGGCCGCGTCCCCGAACCGCACCCGATGATCGTCCGCAACGCCGGTCACTGGCTCTGGGAGGCCACCGGAGCGCACGAGGGCGACGCGATCGAGGACCTGGTGGCGGGCGAGGCCGACCGCTACTTCCCGCGCACCGCGCTCCCCGAGCACGACGAGCGGGTCCTGCTCGCCCACTCCCCGTACACCGACGCCGACGGCGTCCGGCGGCACCAGGAGACATCGCTGTACCGGGCCCCGTCGGGCGCCTGGGTCTTCGCGTCCGGCACGTTCGCCTGGTCCCCGGCCCTGGACCGCCCCGGCCACGTCGACCCGCGCGTCCAGCGCGCCACGGCCAACCTCCTGGACCGCATCTGCAAACGGGACTGACCCGGCGTCCGCCCTCCCCACGACGTACGGGACAATCAAGGCATAGGACAGAACCACGGGGAGGAACCGTGTCCGGATTCGTTGAAAAGCCCGAGCCGCTCCAGGTTCCGGGTCTGGTGCATCTGCACACCGGCAAGGTGCGCGAGCTGTACCGGAACGAGGCGGGCGACCTCGTGATGGTCGCCAGCGACCGCATCTCCGCCTACGACTGGGTGCTGCCGACCGAGATCCCCGACAAGGGCCGGGTCCTCACCCAGCTCTCCCTGTGGTGGTTCGAGCAGCTCGCCGACCTGGCCCCCAACCATGTCCTGAGCACCGAGCTGCCCCCCGGCGCCCCCGCCGACTGGGAGGGCCGCGCCCTGGTCTGCAAGTCGCTGCGGATGGTCCCCGTGGAGTGCGTGGCCCGCGGCTACCTCACCGGCTCGGGCCTGGCGGAGTACGACGAGACCCGCACCGTGTGCGGCCTCGCCCTCCCCGAGGGCCTGGTCGACGGCTCGGAGCTGCCCGCCCCGATCTTCACCCCGGCCACCAAGGCCGAGGTCGGCGAGCACGACGAGAACGTCTCCTACGAGGAGGTCGCCCGCCAGGTCGGCGCGGACATCGCCGCCGCCCTGCGCCAGGCCACCCTCGCCGTCTACTCCCGCGCCCGGGACATCGCCCGCGAGCGCGGCATCGTCCTCGCGGACACCAAGTTCGAGTTCGGCTTCGACGGGGACGACCTGGTCCTCGCCGACGAGGTCCTCACCCCGGACTCCTCCCGCTTCTGGCCGGCCGGCCAGTGGCAGCCGGGCCGCCCGCAGCCCTCGTACGACAAGCAGTTCGTGCGGGACTGGCTGACCTCGGCGGAGTCCGGCTGGGACCGCCGGAGCGAGCAGCCCCCGCCGCCGCTGCCGCAGCAGGTGGTGGACGCCACCCGCGCCAAGTACGTGGAGGCCTACGAGCTCCTGACCGGCCAGAGCTGGTCGTAACGGCGGAGGCCGCGAAAGGCCGCACACGAAGAAGCCCCCGGCCGGAGCCGGGGGCTTCTCACACGGAGCGAACGACGAGGTTCGAACTCGCGACCTCAACCTTGGCAAGGTTGCGCTCTACCAACTGAGCTACGTTCGCACTGCGCGGGCTTCGTCGTGGACGTCGCCGTGGCGCGAGAGCCACTATACCCAACCCCGCTCCCGTGCGAGACGCACCGCCGCGTGCCGGTTCTCCGCACCGAGCTTGCTCGCGGCCGACGACAGGTAGTTCCGTACGGTGCCCTCGGCGAGCGCGGCGCGCTCGGCGATCTCCGCGACCGGCGCCCCGTCGGCGGCGTGCTCCAGCACCTCGGCCTCGCGCGCGGTCAGCGGCGAGTCCCCGGCGGAGATCGCGTCGGCGGCCAACTCGGGGTCGACGTACCGGTTTCCGGCATGCACCGTGCGGATCAGTTCGGCGAGCCGCTGGGCGCTGACGGTCTTGGGGACGAACCCGCGCACCCCCGCCGCGAGGGCCCGCTTCAGATGCCCGGGGCGCCCGTGGCTGGTCACGATCAGCACCTTGCAGGCGGGCAGCTCGGCCCGCAGCGATGTGGCGACCTTCACACCGTCGGCGCCGGGCATCTGGAGGTCCAGGACGGCGACGTCCGGCGCGTGCGCCCGCGCCATCGCCAGTGCCTCGGGGCCGGTGGCCGCCTCGGCGACGACGACCAGGTCGTCCTCCAGGGACAGCAGGGCCGCCAGCGCCCCGCGGATGAGGTGCTCGTCGTCGGCGAGCAGGACGCGCACGGTCGTCGTCACGACGCGACCTCCAGCGGGGCTCCGGCCGCGGCGGCCGGCAGCGGCACCTCGGCCGTCAGCCGGAAGACCCCCTTGCCCGCGGGTCCCGCCTCCAGGGTCCCGTCCACCGCGGACAGCCGCTCGCGCAGCCCCGCGAGCCCGGAGCCGCCCGAGACCGCCGGGGGGCCGTCTTCCGTCGTCTCCGCCACGCCGTCGTTCTCCACCGTCAGCACTACCCGCCCCTCCGACATCCGCACCGTCACGGCGACCTTCTTCGCGTCCCCGTGCCGCAGCACGTTCGTGGTCGCCTCCCGCACCACCCAGCCGAGCGCCGCCTGCACGTCGGAGGGCAGCCCGGCCGTCCCGCCGGTGACCTCCGAGACGATGCCCGCCGCCGAGAGCACACCCCGGGCACCGGCCAGTTCGACCTCCAGCGCGGCCTCCCGGTAGCCGCGCACGACGTCCCGGACCTCGCGCTGCGACTCCTGGGCGATGCGCTGCACCTCGATCATCTGCTCCACCGCCTCGGGCCTGCCGCGCCGGGACAGCTGGACCGCCAGCTCGCTCTTGAGCGCGATCACCGACAGGTTGCGCCCCATCACGTCGTGCAGGTCCCGGCCGAACCGCAGCCGCTCCTCGGCGACGGCGAGCCTGGCCCGGGTCTCCTTGGCGTCGTCGAGCGCGTAGACCGCCTTGAGCAGCCAGAGGGAGAAGATCGAGGTGGCGGCGAGGAACCCGCCGGTCACCAGCACCAGGCCGGCCACCACCACCGACGCGAGGGCGGGCATCTCCAGCGGGAACGTGATGAGCCCCGCGCCCAGCGCGGAGGCCCCGACGACGGCGGCCCTGCGCCGCCGGCCCCGCACCCCGACGGTGATGACACCGGCGGCGTAGCACATGACCCCGCCGTAGACCGAGCCCGCCGCGGTCTCCACCTCGCCGGCCGGTCCGCGGTCCGCGATCCCGACCGCGGCGACCGCCACCACGGCCGTGACGGCGACGAGTGTCCACAGCATCCGTACGGGCTGCGGGCGCCGGCCGAGCGTCCAGTCCAGCGCCATGGACGAGACCAGCATGCAGACGGCGGCGTGCACGACGACCAGCAGGCACAGCACGGTGGCGAGCCCGACGCCGGTCCGGCCGTAGGCGGTCACCCCGAGGGCGAGCACCTCGACGACACCGAAGAAGTGGAACGACCACCGCGTGTACGTCTCCACCTGCTCCGGCGTGCTCTTGATCCGCCACCATCCGCCCGGCCTGCGCATCCGTCCGCCGCTCCCGCTCACCTCGTAGGCCCTCGCACGTTCCTGTACGTCAGTGCCGCGGCTCCCACCGGAACCGCCGCCGTACAGCAAACACCGCGAGCACGGTCCAGGCCACCGCCGTCGCCGTCGCGCCCAGCGCGTCGCCGGCCGACAGGTCACCGGTCCAGCCGCCGCGCACCAGGGTGATCACGGGCGTCAGCGGCAGCAGCTCGCACACGGAGGCGAGCCGGTCGGGGAGCAGGTCGAGCGGGATGAACAGGCCCGAGCCGAACATCGAGACGAACGTGAACGGCAGCGGCGTGACCTGCGCGCTCTCACCGGTCTTGGTGAAGCTCGCGGTGACCGCGGCGAGCGCGGCGCACATCAGCAGGCCCAGCAGCAGCCCGAGGACGGCCAGGTGCGGTGCCGACGGCGCGGACAGGTCGAGCAGCGCCATGCAGCCCGCCGCGAGCAGGAGCGACTGCACCAGCCCGCTGAGGACGGCCGGCAGGGCGGACCCGCCGAGGATCTCCACGTCCCGCAACTCACCGGTGCGCAGCCGCTTGAGGACGAGTTCCTCGCGCCGGACGACGAAGACGCCGACGAGGGCCGAGTAGACGGCGAACAGCAGGGAGAAGCCGATGGCGGCGGGCAGCACGAGCGTGCCGATGGTCAGCCCGGCCTTGCCCAGGTCCATCTCCTCGGCGCCCGCCCGCACGCTGAACGGCATCACGAACGGGATGAACAGCGCGGCGACGACGGTGCCCTTGTTCCGCCCGAGCAGGATCATCTCGGCGCGGGCGAGGGCGGTCATGCGGCTCATGGGCGTGGTGGCCGCCGTGCGGGCGATGCCCTTCGCGCGGGCCGGTGCGTCGGTGGCGCTCATGCCGCGTACTCCTTCTCCGTGGTGGTGGGGGACGTCCTCGCGGACACCTCCCTGGCGATGCTGAGGAAGGCCTCCTCCAGGGACGCCGAGCGCACGTCCAGGCGGCGCAGCTCCACTCCGGCCTGTCCGGCCCACACCAGCAGCCCGGTGGCGGCGCGCTGGAGTTCCCGGGTGCGCAGCTTCACCATGCGGCCGTCGACCTCGTGGTCGCCGACGCCCAGTTCGCCGAGCGGCGGCAGGTCGCCCACGAAGTACCCGGCGGGCAGTTCGAAGGAGATGTGGGACGGCTGCGCGGCGGTCACCTCGGCCGGGGTGCCGGTGGCGGCGATCCGGCCCTCGTGCATGATCGCGAGCCGGTCGGCGAGGTTCTCGGCCTCCTCCAGGTAGTGCGTGGTCAGCAGCACCGTCGTACCGGCGTCGCGCAGCCCGCTCACCAACTCCCAGGTGTCCCGGCGGCCTTCGGCGTCCAGGCCGGTGCTGGGCTCGTCGAGGAAGAGCACCTCGGGGTCGCCGAGCAGCGCGAGCGCCAGGTCCAGGCGGCGCCGCTGGCCTCCGGACAGCTGCTTCACGCGGGTGTCGGTCTTCGACTCCAGACCCACCAGCGCCAGCACCTCGGCCGGCGGCCGGGCACCGCTCACGCACGCCGCCCACATCCGTGCCGTCTCGGCGACCGTCAGCTCCGAGGGGAAGCCGCCCTCCTGGAGCATGACCCCGGTGCGCGGACGTACGGCGGCCCGCTCGGTGTACGGGTCGTGCCCGAGGACGCGCACCTGTCCGCCGGCCGGAGCGGCGAGCCCCTCCAGGATCTCGACCGTCGACGTCTTGCCGGCGCCGTTGGTGCCGAGCAGCGCGAAGACCTCACCCCGGCGCACGAAGAAGTCGATCCCGCGCACGGCCTCGAACCCGCCCCCGTACACACGCCGCAGGCCGGTGACCTCAATCACGTGTTCGTGTTCGTTGGTTTGCATGCTTCAAGCATTCCGGCGGGTGGGGCGGCACGACAGTGCGGCCCGTCATCGCCCGGCATGACAAATGTCAGGGCGGGGACGGACCGGTGGAAGCGCGGAGCCGGACGCACGAAAAGACCCCGGTCCTGGAGGACCGGGGTCTGATTCCCGAGCGGACGACGAGGCTCGAACTCGCGACCTCAACCTTGGCAAGGTTGCGCTCTACCAACTGAGCTACGTCCGCATTGCCCCCGACCGGCCTTCACCGATCGGTGCGAGCACCAGCCTACCTGATCCAATCGAGTGGCCGGTACGGCGATGCAGAGCGGGTGACAGGAATTGCACACTGCGCCTTCCCCCTGGAAGGGGGATGTTCTACTACTGAACTACACCCGCGTGTTCCGTGAGCTGGGCCTTTCGGCCTCGCCCCTCGGCGTGCTCCAGACTTTAGCTGATCACCCGGGGTGCCGCGCAAGTCGGTTGCCGCGAGGGGCGACTGAGCGGCCGTCGGCCGCCCGTGCCGGGCGCACGGCTCACTGCGCCTCGGCGAACGCCTCGTACACCTTCTTCGGGATCCGGCCCCGCGCGGGCACGTCCATCTTGTTCGCCTGGGCCCAGGCGCGGACCGCCGCCGGGTCGGGGGCGACCTCCGTCTGCCGGTAGGCCTTGCCGGACCGGGAGCGCTTGCGGCCGGCCGAGACGTACGGCTCGAGCGCCTTGCGCAGTTTCCGGGCATTGGCTTCGTTCAGGTCGATCTCGTACATCCGGCCGTCGACTCCGAAGGCGATCGTCTCCGCCGCTTCCGAGCCGTCGATGTCGTCAAAGAGAGTGACCACGACACGCTGCGCCACGAATATCGGTCCCTTCGTGCGGCATCTCCGCGATGACGTGCCCGAACGTGTCAAGACGCCGCGATGATGCCGACTGTTCGCCTGTAATTGGGCAAAGTATCGGCTAATGACATTTCATTTGTACAGTGCCTGGCATTGCAATGGGAAGCCCGACTAAATCTCTTGGCGTGTCCGCAGGGCAATAGGTGTCCGTGCTCCATCCGGGATCTTTCCCGAAGCTTTTCGCGACCGCCCCCTCCCGATGCCGAATCGTGACTGGGGTCACGTAGTTTCCTCCAAGGCTACGCGCGTAGAAATTTTGTACGGGTAGTCTGAAGGAACCTGCTCAGCACCACACACCGGGAGTGCCAGTGGCACGCGTCGTAGTCGACGTCATGCTCAAGCCGGAGATCCTCGACCCCCAGGGCCAGGCGGTGCAGCGCGCACTGCCGCGGCTGGGTTTCGAAGGGATCTCGGACGTCCGTCAGGGAAAGCGATTCGAACTGGAAGTGGACGGGCCCGTCGACGACGCCGCCCTCGCCCGCATCCATGATCTTGCGGAATCCTTCCTCGCCAACACCGTGATCGAGGACTTCACCGTCAAGGTCGAGTCCGAAGACGTAGTCGCGGGGGCGTCGAAGTGACCGCTCGTATTGGCGTCGTCACTTTCCCCGGCAGCCTCGACGACCGGGACACGCAGCGCGCGATCCGCGTCGCCGGTGCCGAACCCGTCGCCCTGTGGCACAAGGACAAGGACCTCAAGCAGGTCGACGCCGTGGTGCTGTGCGGCGGTTTCTCGTACGGCGATTATCTGCGCGCCGGCGCCATCGCGCGCTTCTCGCCGGTGATGGACACCGTCATCGACCAGGCGAAGGCCGGTCTGCCGGTGCTGGGCATCTGCAACGGCTTCCAGATCCTCACCGAGGCCCACCTGCTGCCCGGCGGCATGCTGGGCAACGACCACCTGCACTTCATCTGCCGCGACCAGAAGCTGCGGGTGGAGAACGCGGACACCTCCTGGACCAGCGACTACACCGCGGGCCAGGAGATCCACATCCCGCTGAAGAACATGGACGGCCGCTACGTCGCCGACCGGCGCACGCTGGACGAGCTGGAGGCGGAGGGGCGGGTGGCCTTCCGCTACCTGGACATGAACCCCAACGGCTCGCTCAACGACATCGCCGGCATCACCAACGCCGCCGGGAACGTCGTCGGCCTCATGCCGCACCCCGAGCACGCCGTCGAGTCGCTGATCGGTACGGGCCGTACCGACGGGCTGCCGTTCTTCACCTCGATCCTCAAGAAGCTGGTCAACGCATGAGCCGGACGCCTCTGGACACGGTCGAGCACGCGACCGCGACCCCCGACGTCGAGCTGCCCTGGGCCGAGCTGGGCCTGAAGAAGGACGAGTACGAGAGGGTCGTCGAGATCCTCGGCCGCCGCCCCACCGGCGCGGAGCTGGCCATGTACTCCGTCATGTGGTCCGAGCACTGCTCGTACAAGAGCAGCAAGGTCCACCTGCGCCAGTTCGGCGAGAAGGCCCCCGAGTCCGAGGCGATGCTCGTCGGCATCGGCGAGAACGCCGGTGTCGTCGACGTCGGCCAGGGCTACGCGGTCACCTTCAAGGTCGAGTCGCACAACCACCCCTCCTACGTCGAGCCCTACCAGGGCGCGGCCACCGGCGTCGGCGGCATCGTCCGCGACATCATCGCGATGGGCGCCCGCCCGGTCGCCGTGGTCGACCCCCTGCGCTTCGGCGCCGCGGACCACCCCGACACCAAGCGCGTGCTGCCCGGCGTCGTCGCCGGCATCGGCGGCTACGGCAACTGCCTGGGCCTGCCCAACATCGGCGGCGAGGTCGTCTTCGACGCCTGCTACCAGGGCAACCCGCTGGTCAACGCCGGTGCCATCGGCGTCATGCGGCACGAGGACATCCACCTCGCGAAGGCGTCCGGCGCGGGCAACAAGGTCATCCTGTACGGCGCCCGGACCGGCGGCGACGGCATCGGCGGCGCCTCGATCCTGGCCTCGGAGACCTTCGACGACGCCAAGCCGTCGAAGCGCCCCGCCGTCCAGGTCGGCGACCCCTTCCAGGAGAAGCTCCTCATCGAGTGCACCCTGGAGGCGTTCGCCGAGAAGCTGGTCGTCGGCATCCAGGACCTGGGAGCGGCGGGCCTGTCCTGCGCGACCAGCGAACTGGCGTCGAACGGCTCCGGCGGCATGCGCGTCACCCTGGACGACGTCCCCCTGCGCGACTCGACCCTCTCGCCCGAGGAGATCCTCATGAGCGAGTCGCAGGAGCGCATGTGCGCGGTGGTCGAGCCGGAGAAGGTCGACCGCTTCCTGGAGATCTGCGAGAAGTGGGACGTCATCGCCACCGTCATCGGTGAGGTCACCGACGGCGACCGGCTGGAGATCTTCTGGCACGGCGGCAAGATCGTCGACGTCGACCCGCGCACCGTCGCCCACGACGGCCCGGTCTACGAGCGCCCCTACGCCCGCCCGGACTGGCAGGACGCCCTTCAGGCCGACGACGCGGGCAAGCTGCCCCGGCCGCAGACCGGCGACGAGCTGAAGGACCAGGTCCTCAAGCTGGTCGGCTCGCCCAACCAGGCGTCCAAGCAGTGGATCACCCAGCAGTACGACCACTTCGTGCAGGGCAACACCGTCCTCGCCCAGCCCGAGGACTCGGGCATGATCCGCGTGGACGAGGAGTCCGGCCTCGGCGTCGCCATCGCGACCGACGGCAACGGCCGCTACGCCAAGCTCGACCCGTACACGGGCGCGCAGCTGGCCCTGGCGGAGGCCTACCGCAACGTGGCCACGACCGGTGCGAAGCCCCTCGCGGTCTCCGACTGCCTGAACTTCGGCTCGCCGGAGGACCCGGCGGTCATGTGGCAGTTCGCGGAGGCCGTGCGCGGTCTGGCGGACGGCTGCCAGGAGCTCGGCACTCCGGTGACCGGCGGCAACGTCTCGCTCTACAACCAGACGGGCGACGCCGCCATCCACCCGACCCCGGTGGTCGCGGTGCTCGGCGTCATCGACGACGTGGCCCGCCGCACGCCGGTCGCCTTCCAGGAGGACGGCCAGCTGCTGTACCTGCTGGGCGACACCCGCGAGGAGTTCGGCGGCTCGGCCTGGTCCCAGGTGATCCACGACCACCTCGGCGGCCTGCCCCCGAAGGTCGACCTGGAGCGCGAGCGGCTGCTCGGCGAGATCCTGATCTCCGCCTCCCGCGACGGCATGATCGACTCCGCGCACGACCTGTCCGACGGCGGTCTGGTCCAGGCGGTCGTCGAGTCGGCGCTGCTGGGCGGCAAGGGCGCGCGTCTGGTCGTACCGGACGGTCTCGACGCCTTCACCTTCCTGTTCTCGGAGTCGGCGGGCCGTGCGGTCGTCGCCGTCCCGCGCTCGGAGGAGGTCCGCTTCAACGACATGTGCGGCGCCCGCGGCCTGCCCGTCACCCGCATCGGCGTGGTCGACGGCGACGCGGTCGAGGTCCAGGGCGAGTTCACCCTCCCCCTGACCGAGCTGCGCGAGGCCCACGAGGGCACGATCCCGGGGCTGCTCGCGTAGTCGCGGCTTCCTGAGAGCCCGAGGTCCCGTCCGGAACCGGACGGGACCTCGGCGTTTCAGCGCACGTAGTTCTCGAGGATTTCCGTGTCGAGTTCGATGCCGACGGGGGCGGGAAGGGTCAGCGTCTCACCGACCTTCGTGAGGCGGGATCTCCGGTAGCCGCCGACCTGCCGGTCCGGAGAGCTGTGCACCGTGACGGTGCAGGATTCCCGGTCGATCACGAGGTACACGGGGATTCCCGCCTCGCCGTAGGCGGCCGGTTTCTCGTGCCGGTCCCGCCGGTCCGTCTCCGAGTCGTACGAGGTCACCTCGACGACCATGAGTGCTCCGGCCGGGTCCGCCCATTCGCCGCGCCCCGCGAAGTGGGCCTCGGGCGCGAGTACGGCGTCCGGCCGTGCCCTGCTCTGCCGGTACGCGTCGAGCCGTAGGCCTTGGGTTTGATACAGGTCCAGGTCGGGCCGCTTCTGCATACAGTGCTTGGCCAGCCAGGTCACGATGCTGTTGTGGTCCCCGTCTGTCACCGGCTTGACCCCGATCCGTCCGTCAATGAACTCCAACGTGACGGTCTCGGGAGCGGCGGAAGCGATCGTTTCGAACTCGTCCACCGACATCTGAGACGTGTGCTCGGCCATAACCGTCATGTTGCACCTCCTTCCAGGCGCCGACCAGTGTTTCCAGGGTTCGGCGGACCCGGGGTGTCTTTCCCGGCCAGACACACGTACGAGTGAGGGCCGCCCGCATAGGCTCGCCCCATGCCGCCCGCCAGAAAGCGCCCCCGCGCCTACGACCCCGCCCGCACCCGTGCCGCCGTCCTCGCCCAGTTCGGCAACGTACGGGCGGCCGTCCGCACCCTCACCCCCGAGCAGCTCGCCCTGCCGACGCGGCTCGGGGACTGGACCGTGCGGGAGCTGGTGGCGCACGCCGGGATGGCGCTGACCGCCGTGGACCGGTTGCTGGACGAGCCCGAGCCGGTGCGGCAGGACGGCCGGCTGCTCGACTGGCCGTTCGCCATCGCCGCCGACGCGGACGCCATCGCCGGGACGGCCCGACGGCTCGCCGCCGAGCACCCCGACCTCGACGCCCACCTCGCCGAGGTCGAACGGCGCTTCACCGGGCGGCTCGACACCCACCCCGGGAGCAGGCTGCTCCCCACCAGCGCGGGCGCCCTGCCACTGGCCGACTACCTCGTCACGCGGACCGTCGAGCTGGTCGTGCACACCGACGACCTCACCGCCGCGGTGCCCGGCCTGGACATCCCGTACGACCGGCAGGCACTGGCCGCCGCGACCCGGCTGCTGGCCGACGCGCTCGCCGTGAAGGCGCCCGGCGGCTCGACGGAGGTGCGGATCCCGCCGTACGCGGTCGTGCAGTGCGTGGAGGGACCCCGGCACACCCGGGGCACCCCGCCCAACGTCGTCGAGACCGACCCGCTGACCTGGCTGCGGCTGGCCACCGGACGGCTGACCTGGCAGGACGCCCTGGACGGGGCGAAGGTGAGCGCGAGCGGGGAGCGGGCCGACCTCGGAGCCCTGCTGCCCCTGCTGGGCTGAGGGGCGAGACCCGGGGGGAACGGGAGGGGAACCGGATCTTCCCCGGCTGCGTCGAATCGGCATGTACAGGCAGAAGCAGCAGCGCAGCATGACCCTGACCGTGGCGGCCGTCGCCGCGCTCGTCCCGCTCGCCGCGGCCTGCGGCAGCGAGAAGGCCGACGACGGCGGCAGTGACAACGTGGGCGCGGGCGGACAGCGCATCACCGGCGTCCGGTGGAGCATCGACAGCGTCACCGTCGACGGCGCCACCCACCGCGCGCCCAACGCGGCACACGTACGGATCGAGGACGGCGAGGCCGCGGGCAGCACCGGCTGCAACAGCTTCAGCGCCCGCGCCGACGTCGACGGCGAACGCGTCCGGCTCAGCGACGCCATGTTCACCGAGAAGGCCTGCGCCAAGACCCCCGCCGGCTTCGAGAAGTCCCTCGGCCGCGCCCTCACCACCGGCTCGCTCACCACCGAGAACGAGGGCGGGCGGGTCACCCTGACCACCGCCGACGGCGACACCGTCCGGCTCAGCAGGTCCGAGGACGCCTCCCTCTACGGCACCAAGTGGGCCGTGGACGCCCCGGGCCGGAAGGGCGGCGAGGGCCGCGCCCACCTCACCTTCGACCAGGACGCGAAGACCGTCTCCGGACGGCTCCCCTGCAACCACGTCAACGCCAAGGCCACCGTCAGCGACGGCCGTATCACCCTCGGCGCCCCGTCCACCACCCGAATGATGTGCGAAGGCTCACTCATGGACGCCGAGAAGCGGCTGCTGGGCCTGTTCGACGGCAAGGTCGAATACCGGATCGATCAGCAGACCCTCACCCTGACCAGCGAAGACGGCGCCACGGTCCGGGCCGTGGCCGACCAGTGATCCACGGGTGAGCCCATATCCCCAATTCGGACCAGTGGACGACCTCGCCTACACTCGGAGACGTGCCACGTGGTGACGGTCGACTCAATCACGATCTGCTTCCCGGCGAGAAGGGCCCCCAGGACGCTTGCGGCGTCTTCGGTGTCTGGGCTCCGGGCGAAGAGGTCGCAAAGCTCACTTACTTCGGGCTCTACGCCCTCCAGCATCGGGGCCAGGAATCCGCGGGAATCGCGGTCAGCAACGGCTCCCAGATCCTCGTCTTCAAGGACATGGGCCTCGTGTCCCAGGTCTTCGACGAGACCTCGCTCGGCTCGCTCCAGGGTCACATCGCGGTCGGTCACGCCCGCTACTCGACCACCGGTGCCTCCGTGTGGGAGAACGCCCAGCCGACGTTCCGTGCCACCGCGCAGGGTTCCATCGCGCTCGGGCACAACGGCAACCTCGTCAACACCGCCCAGCTCGCCGGGATGGTGGCCGACCTGCCCAAGCAGGAGGGCCGCTCCACCCGGGTCGCGGCGACCAACGACACCGACCTGCTGACCGCGCTCCTCGCGGCCCAGGTCGACGAGGACGGCAAGCCGCTGACCATCGAAGAGGCCGCGCACAGCGTCCTCCCCCAGGTCATGGGCGCCTTCTCCCTCGTCTTCATGGACGAGCACACCCTCTACGCCGCCCGTGACCCGCAGGGCATCCGCCCGCTGGTCCTCGGCCGGCTGGAGCGCGGCTGGGTGGTCGCCTCCGAGTCCGCCGCCCTCGACATCTGCGGCGCCTCCTACGTCCGCGAGATCGAGCCGGGCGAGTTCGTCGCCATCGACGAGAACGGGCTGCGCTCATCGCGATTCGCAGAAGCGAAGCCCAAGGGCTGTGTCTTCGAGTACGTGTACCTGGCCCGCCCGGACACCGACATCGCCGGCCGCAACGTCTACCTCTCGCGTGTCGAGATGGGCCGCAAGCTGGCGAAGGAGGCCCCCGCGGAGGCCGACCTCGTCATAGCGACCCCGGAATCCGGCACCCCCGCCGCGATCGGCTACGCCGAGGCCTCCGGCATCCCCTTCGGCAACGGCCTGGTGAAGAACGCCTATGTCGGCCGGACCTTCATCCAGCCCTCACAGACCATCCGCCAGCTCGGCATCCGCCTGAAGCTGAACCCCCTGAAGGAAGTCATCAAGGGCAAGCGGCTGGTCGTCGTGGACGACTCCATCGTCCGCGGCAACACCCAGCGGGCCCTGGTCCGCATGCTCCGCGAGGCCGGCGCCGCAGAGGTCCACATCCGGATCTCGTCCCCGCCGGTGAAGTGGCCCTGCTTCTTCGGCATCGACTTCGCCACCCGCGCCGAGCTGATCGCCAACGGCATGAGCGTCGAGGAGATCGGCACCTCGATGGGCGCCGACTCCCTGGCGTACATCTCCATCGACGGCATGATCGAGGCGACCACCATCGCCAAGCCGAACCTGTGCCGCGCCTGCTTCGACGGCGAGTACCCGATGGAGCTCCCCGACCCCGAGCTGCTCGGCAAGCAGCTCCTGGAGACCGAGCTGGCCGCCGGGCCCGCCGGTACGGCCGCCGCCGACGCCATCCGTCGCCCGTAGCCGTCCGTATCCCTGGTTTCCCCGGTTCCCCTGCCTCCCCGGCCTCCCTGCCGTACGACACGAAGGTTCTCATCGTCATGCCTGACACAACTGGTGCCAGCTACGCAGCAGCCGGCGTCGACATCGAGGCGGGCGACCGCGCCGTCGAGCTCATGAAGGAATGGGTCAAGAAGACGCGGCGCCCCGAGGTCCTCGGCGGCCTCGGGGGCTTCGCCGGTCTCTTCGACGCCTCCGCCCTCAAGAACTACGAGCGCCCCCTGCTCGCCTCCGCCACCGACGGCGTCGGCACCAAGGTCGACATCGCCCGGCAGCTGGGCGTCTACGACACCATCGGCCACGACCTGGTCGCCATGGTCATGGACGACATCGTGGTGTGCGGCGCCGAGCCGCTGTTCATGACCGACTACATCTGTGTCGGCAAGGTCCACCCCGAGCGGGTCGCCGCGATCGTCAAGGGCATCGCCGAGGGCTGTGTGCTGGCCGGGTGCGCCCTGGTGGGCGGCGAGACGGCCGAGCACCCCGGTCTGCTGGGCCCGGACGACTTCGACGTCGCCGGGGCCGGTACGGGCGTCGTGGAGGCCGACCGGCTGCTCGGACCCGATCGCATCCGAACGGGTGACGCGGTGATCGCCATGGCGTCCTCCGGGCTTCACTCGAACGGGTACTCGCTGGTCCGCCACGTCCTGCTGAACGAGGGCGGCCTGGCGCTCGACGCCCACCTGGACGGTCTCGGCCGCACCCTCGGCGAGGAGCTGCTGGAGCCCACCAAGATCTACTCCCTGGACTGCCTGGCCCTCATGCGCACCGCCGAGGTCCACGCCTTCAGCCACGTCACCGGCGGCGGACTCGCGGCCAACCTGGCCCGCGTGATCCCCGACGGCCTGCACGCCGTGGTCGACCGCTCCACCTGGGCCCCGGGCGCGGTCTTCGACCTCGTCGGCCGGACCGGCCGGGTCGAGCGCCTGGAGCTGGAGAAGACCCTGAACATGGGCGTGGGCATGATCGCGATCGTGCCCGAGGAGTCGACGGACGTGGCCCTGACGACCCTCGCCGACCGCGGCGTGGACGCCTGGGTGGCCGGTGAGATCACCGACCGCGGCGAGCACACGACGGGCGCGGCCCTGGTGGGCGACTACGCCGTCTGAGCTGCCGCGGATGCCACAGGTGTCGCGGGTAGCACAGAACCCGGTCGGTGACAGAGGTCACCGACCGGGAAGGTGTTCAGTGCAAGGTCAAGCGCCGCGTCGCTGTTGGGACGGGGACTGGCCGTCCTCGTCCTCGTCGTCGTCCTCATAGAGGTCGGCGTACTTTGCGTACACGTCATCGTCCTGCTCATCGTCCTCGAATGGCCCGCCGTTAGGCGGTTGTGCATTCGACGGCGATGCGCCCAGCTCCTCGGCCAGGCGGGAGAGATCAGTCCCACCGCTGTTGTACTTCAGCTGGCGGGCGACCTTCGTCTGCTTGGCCTTGGCCCGGCCGCGCCCCATGGCTCGACCCCCTCAACGACGGGGCTCGACGGCCCCAGAGTCTTGACACGCGTTCATGGTCCGGAACGGGCTCTCGTATGAGAGACCGGTCCGTAGGGCTTCCACGGTACCTGAGCCCACGCCCATACGGTACGTCGCCCGCAGCACGTGGCCTTGCCCAGGACCCTCGAGGCGCCCCGTCCTCGCTGGTCAAAGGCGATTTTAACCACCTTTCGACGGTCGACCCGCCGGGATAAGTGAGAGTTCTCTCCAACCGCCCCCCGACGGGTACCGGTCAAACCCGCGACGACCCTGCCTGCCCACCGCCGTACGGCCGTCGGATCACCGCCGGGAACGGGCCTCCGCCATGCGCTGCTCGGCGATCCGGTCGGCCGCGGCGGCCGGCGGGATACCGTCTTCCTTCGCACGCGCGAATATGGCCAGCGTGGTGTCGTAGATCTTCGCGGCCTTCGCCTTGCACCGGTCGAAGTCGAAGCCGTGTAGCTCGTCCGCGACCTGGATGACACCGCCGGCGTTCACCACGTAGTCCGGCGCGTAGAGGATCCCGCGGTCGGCGAGGTCCTTCTCCACGCCCGGGTGGGCGAGCTGGTTGTTGGCCGCGCCGCACACCACCTTGGCGGTCAGCACCGGCACGGTGTCGTCGTTCAGCGCGCCGCCGAGCGCGCAGGGCGCGTAGATGTCCAGGTTCTCCACCCGGATCAGCGCGTCGGTGTCGGCGACGGCGACCACCGACGGGTGCCGCTCGGTGATGCCCCGCACCACGTCCTTGCGCACGTCGGTGACGACGACGTGGGCGCCCTCGGCGAGCAGGTGCTCGACCAGGTGGTGGCCGACCTTGCCGACGCCCGCGATGCCCACCGTGCGGTCCCGCAGCGTCGGGTCGCCCCACAGGTGCTGGGCGGCGGCCCGCATGCCCTGGTAGACGCCGAAGGAGGTGAGCACCGAGGAGTCGCCCGCGCCGCCGTGCTCCGGGGAGCGCCCGGTGGTCCAGCGGCACTCGCGGGCCACGACGTCCATGTCGGCGACGTAGGTGCCGACGTCGCACGCGGTGACGTAGCGGCCGCCGAGCGAGGCGACGAACCGGCCGTAGGCGAGGAGCAGCTCCTCGCTCTTGAGCTGCTCCGGATCACCGATGATCACGGCCTTGCCGCCGCCGTGGTCGAGCCCGGCCATGGCGTTCTTGTACGACATCCCGCGCGCGAGGTTCAGCGCGTCGGCCACGGCCTCCGCCTCGTTCGCGTACGGGTAGAAGCGCGTACCGCCGAGCGCGGGGCCCAGGGCGGTGGAGTGGAGGGCGATGACGGCCTTGAGACCGCTGGCACGGTCCTGGCAGAGCACGACTTGCTCATGTCCCCCCTGGTCCGAGTGGAACAGGGTGTGCAGTACATCAGCAGGTGCGCCGTTTACGTCGGTCACGGTGGTGACTCCTGTGTAGGTGCGGCGATGGGTGGCAGGCCCCGTGAAGGTGGCGGGGACTGTGGCACGAGATTAGAGCCTGGGGGTGCCGGCCCGCCGCACAGTGCTCAGGATCACCTCCGCACGGAGTACGGGCGTGCGACGATTTGCAGAGATTCTCGCGCGTTTGTGATCCGTTGCCTCAGGTTTCCGCAGGTTCTCGCAGGTTTTCGCGTCGGTGCGCGGGGGAGGGAGCAGGCGTGCCCAAGGTGTCCTCGGTGATCGTCCCGTACGCGGCGTACCTGCGCGTGTACGAGCCGCTGGCGGCCTTCCCGGACGACGAACGCGCCCACTGGACCCGTTACGCCCGCCGCCCCGACCGGCCCTCCTACCAGGACGAGCTGCGCCGCTCCCTGGCCGACCTGCTGCCCACCCCGCCCGTCGCGGTGCCGGTGCACGAGAGCGCGGACGCCTTCGTGACCGAGGTGGACGGCGTGGTCTGCGTCTGCCCCTGGCGGACCCGGCTGCGCGGCTGGCAGGCCCTGGGCGAGCTGGCCGAGGACTTCCCCGAGCCGGTCCTGGACGCCCTGATCCCGCCGGTCGTGCGCCGCCAGAGCGCGCAGGACTACGAGCGCTGGCTGGAGCGCAACCCGGACGCCCGTCCCTGGATCCGCACGGCCACCTGGCAGGTTCCGATCAACTGGTTCGTGCTGGTCTCCGACGCGGAGCGGGAGTACGACGAGGGCGGCGACGACGAGGCGGCGGCCGCGCCGGTGCTGCGCTACCGGACGCCGATGGTGCAGGCCCGCCGCCGGGTGGCCCGGGGGCTGCGGGCCCTGCGGGAGGCCGTGGACGAGGGGCCGCTCATCGACGGCCTGGTGGAGGTGGGGCGCTGGCTGGAGGAGTTCCACCCGCGTTCCCTGGTGGAGTTGGACTACGGCGGACTGGTGCACGCCCTGCCGGCCGGTGAGTTGGAGGCGGACCACTCCGCGGCGGACGTGGCCGAGGGGATCGAGGCGCTGCGCCACGGTGACGGGGTCGCCGCGGGGGAGGCGTACGGGCGGCTGGTGGAGCGCTGGCGGGCGGTCCGGGACCGGCGCTCCGCGAACTGACGTTTGACGTACCGCCCGATGTGGGGTTTCGTCTTCCGCTCCGACATCCGTTCGGGGTGGGCTGATCCCTTGGCGACAAGGGACGTAGGTCCCGATCCGGGCGTATGCGTCAAGCGTGACGGACCGCACGTACATCACTCTTGCGCCGCTTCCCCCTCCTCATGCCAAAATAGGACAAGGAGCCCGGGGAGGGTTCCTTCCGTCCTGCCGTGATGCACTGTGGGTGGAATCTCAGCATTGCACGCTTTGGGGGGTCTGGTGACTCCTGATCGCCCCTGTGACTGATCGTCACAGAGGCGTGACTGTCCGCTATGGCATGGTCCATCGGCTTCCGTCGCTGATGAACACCTGGGAGGGCAATTCCATCGGTTTGGCCGACGCGGCTGGACAGATGGTGTAGTTGTAGTGCCGAGGACAAGCCGTTCGTCCTATAACCGACTCGACTCGCGTCCGCCATTTCGGGCAACGCGGGTCAAGGTGCAGAATTTAGAGGAATGAACCGAGAAGGTTCGGTTCTCCCGAGGAGGCCGCTCATGACCGCTCGCACCCCTGATGCCGAGCCGCTGCTGACCCCGGCTGAGGTCGCCACCATGTTCCGCGTCGACCCGAAGACGGTCACGCGCTGGGCGAAGGCCGGCAAGCTCACGTCGATCCGCACGCTCGGCGGGCATCGCCGCTACCGCGAAGCCGAGGTCCGCGCCCTGCTCGCGGGCATTCCGCAGCAGCGCAGCGAGGCCTGAACAACTGAATAACCGGGCAGAACGGCAGGTCCCCCAACCTGTCGGGGCGCCTGGACCACAGCTCCAAGCGACGCCGTCCCTGCCCCAACAGAGGTGCGTCGTTGATCGCGCTGGACTCCGCCGGGTCCAGCGCGATTTTTTGTGCCCGGTCCCGCGACCGGCGCCCGCTCCTCCGCCACGGTCCGTGTCCGGTCCTGTGTCAGGTGGACGGCTCGGCGGACGGTTCTGTGAGCGGGCTTGTCGGAGTCTGGGGAGCGGTGTCGGATCGGCTGTGCGAGCGCCGTCGAGGCGGTGCAATTGCACATATTAAATTGATTAGTTGTAGGAGAGGCGTAAGTGCCACCGTTTCAAAAACTCGTGCGGTGACACCTGTCACATCGCACGGTGGTTGTTGGGCTGGGCACTGGTGCGCTAATGGAAGCCTGGCCTCCAGGAGCTCTGCGGGGCAAGGGTGTTGAGGTTCGCGGGGTTCACGCCGTGGGCGCGCTCCCGTTCTCGACGCCCTCTTGACGGCCTGTCGGAGACTGTGGGGCCGGCGAGTCCAGCGCCAGTCGCAGGAGCCGGTGGCAGACCGGACAGTGGCGCGTCACGTGACCGAACGACGACGCGGCCGACAGATGCGCGCGGAGCAGGGCCCGCGTCTCGTGCCTGACCGACGTCGCCATACGCCACCTCCAGGGGCCACACGGGGGATGTGCCCTGTCTTTGGAGTACCGAGCGAATGTGACGCCGTCAAGGCCGCGAGAGGGCCACTGAGCGGCCCTGGGGGCCGCTGCGGGCTTCCGGGGGGCCTGAGGGGGAGCCGCGCACGGGGAGTTGCCCGCGCCGGGCGGTGCGGGTAAACGAAGAAGCCCCGCGCCGATTGCTCGGTGCGGGGCTCTTGTTGCGGTCCTGACGGGATTTGCCGTGTCCGATTGCGGCTGCGCCGCGGGCGCGGCCTCCACCTTGACAGGATGGCGGGCACTTCGCGGGTGGCGGGGGCGTCGTACGAAGAAGCCCCGCGCCGATTGCTCGGTGCGGGGCTCTTGTTGCGGTCCTGACGGGATTTGCCGTGTCCGATTGCGGCTGCGCCGCGGGCGCGGCCTCCACCTTGACAGGATGGCGGGCACTTCGCGGGTGGCGGGGGCGTCGTACGAAGAAGCCCCGCGCCGATTGCTCGGTGCGGGGCACTTGTTGCGGTCCTGACGGGATTTGAACCCGCGGCCTCCACCTTGACAGGGTGGCGAGCACTCCAAACTGCTCCACAGGACCAGGTTTCGCGGCGCTGCGCGACGGAGTCGCTGATGGATTCTGTCTGCGTTGCGCTGCGAGAAGAGACTGTACAGGAGGGTGGGCCGCCGGTCGAACTCACCCTCCGTGCAGACTCGGTCACGGCTCCGTCAGGGCGCTAGGGCGTCGATGGCCTTCACGATCCGCTTGTCGGAGACGGGGTACGCGGTGCCCAGCGCGTGGGCGAAATAGCTGACCCGCAGCTCCTCGATCATCCAGCGGATGTCCAGGACCTGCTGCGGCACCGGCCGGCCCTGCGGCATCTGCTCCAGGAGCCACGCGTACTCGTCCCGCATCTCGTGGACCTTCTCCATGCGGGAAGTGTCCCGCTGCACGCCCGTCGGCATCTGCTGCAGCCGGCGGTCCGCGGCGACCAGGTAGCGCATCAGGTCCGGCAGCCGCTTGATGCCCGCCTCGGTGACGAAGCCCGGCTTCACCAGCGCGTCCAGCTGCCCCCGCACGTCCTGGAGGTTCGCCAGCAGCGCGGGGCTGCGCACGGCCTTCAGACGGCGCTCGCAGGCCTGCCAGGCGGCCAGCACCTGCTGCACCTGGCCCACCGTGCGGACGGTCGTGTCGACGATCTCCGCGCGGACCTTGTCGTAGAGCTTCCGGTACGACTCCTCGTCCCACGCCGGGCCGCCGAAGTCCGCGATCAGCTGGTCCGCCGCCGCCATGGCGCAGTCGTCGAACAGCGCCTGGATCGAACCGTGCGGGTTCGCGGACAGGCCCAGCTTCTGCTGGTTGGTCAGCTTCTCGGACGCGAACTTCGCCGGGTTGACCGGGATGTTGCGCAGGATCAGCCGACGCGTGCCCTTCCACATCGCCTGCGCCTGCTCGGCCTCGGTGTCGAAGAGGCGGACCGAGACGGTGCCGGCCTTCGGTCCGTCGTCGACCAGCGCCGGGTACGCCTTCACCGGCTGACCGGCCCGGCGGGTCTCGAAGACCCGGGTCAGGGTGCCGATCGTCCAGTCCGTCAGCCCGGAGCGTTCCAGGGACTCGCCGCCGCTGCGCTCCGCGGTGGCCGCCGCGGCCTGCGAGAGCGCCTTGCGCGCCTTCGGGCGCAGCCGGAGCTTCAGCGCCTCCAGGTCCTTGTCCTCGGCCAGCTTGCGACGGCGCTCGTCGACGATCCGGAACGTGATCTTCAGGTGGTCGGGGACCTTCGACCAGTCGAAGTCCTCGGCGTCGAACGGCACTCCCACCATGCGCTTCAACTCCCGCGCCATGGTCACCGTCAGCGGTTCCTGCAGGGGCACGGCACGGTCCAGGAACGCCTGGGCGTAGTTCGGCGCGGGTACGTAGTTGCGGCGGACCGGCTTGGGCAGGGAGCGGATCAGCTCCGTGACGACCTGCTCGCGCAGCCCCGGGATCTGCCAGTCGAAGCCCTCGTCCGTGACCTGGTTGAGCACCTGGAGCGGCACGTGCACGGTGACGCCGTCGGCGTCCGCGCCCGGCTCGAACTGGTACGTCACCCGGAACTTCAGCGGGCCCTGCCGCCAGGAGTCCGGGTAGTCGTCCTTGGTGACCGCCCCCGCTTTCTCGTTGATGAGCATCTCGCGCTCGAAGTCGAGGAAGTCGGGCTGCTCGTGCCGCTTGTGCTTCCACCACGAGTCGAAGTGCGCACCCGAGACGACGTGTTCGGGCACCCGCTGGTCGTAGAAGTCGTACAGCGTCTCGTCGTCGACCAGGATGTCCCGGCGCCGGGCGCGGTGTTCCAGCTCCTCGACCTCGGTCAGCAGCCGGCGGTTGTCCGCGAAGAACTTGTGGTGCGTGCGCCAGTCGCCCTCCACCAAAGCGTTGCGGATGAACAGCTCGCGGCTGACCTCGGGGTCGATCCGCCCGTAGTTCACCTTGCGCTGGGCCACGATCGGCACGCCGTACAGCGTGACCTTCTCGTACGCCATCACCGCCGCCTGGTCCTTCTCCCAGTGCGGCTCGCTGTAGGTGCGTTTGAGGAGGTGTCCGGCGAGCGGCTCCACCCACTCCGGTTCGATCTTCGCGTTGACGCGGGCCCAGAGGCGGGAGGTCTCCACCAGCTCGGCGGACATCACGAACCGCGGGGGCTTCTTGAAGAGCGCCGAGCCCGGGAAGATCGCGAACTTGGCGTTCCGCGCGCCCAGGTACTCGTTCTTCGAGCCCTCCTTCACGTCCTTCATGCCGACGTGGGAGAGGAGACCGGCCAGCAGCGACACGTGTACGCGGTCGTCGGGTGCGGGGTGTTCCTCGTCGTTGAGGTGGATGCCCATCTGCTTGGCGACCGTGCGCAGCTGCGTGTAGATGTCCTGCCACTCGCGGATGCGCAGGAAGTTGAGGTACTCCTGCTTGCACATCCGGCGGAAGGACGACGAGCCGCGTTCCTTCTGCTGCTCGCGCACGTACCGCCAGAGGTTGAGGAACGCGAGGAAGTCGCTGCTCTCGTCCTTGAACCGGGCGTGCTGCTGGTCGGCCTGGGCCTGCTTCTCCGCCGGGCGTTCCCGCGGGTCCTGGATGGACAGCGCCGCCGCTATGACCATGACCTCGCGGACACAGCCGTTCTTGTCCGCCTCCAGCACCATCCGGGCCAGCCGCGGGTCCACGGGCAGCTGGGCGAGCTTGCGGCCGGTGTCGGTGAGCCGCTTGCGTACGTCCTTCTGCGCCGGGTCGAGCGCGCCCAGCTCCTGGAGGAGCTGCACACCGTCGCGGATGTTGCGGTGGTCCGGGGGGTCGATGAAGGGGAACTTCTCGATGTCGCCGAGGCCGGCCGCGGTCATCTGGAGGATGACGGAGGCGAGGTTCGTCCGGAGGATCTCCGCGTCCGTGAACTCCGGGCGCGCGTCGAAGTCGTCCTCGGAGTACAGCCGGATGCAGATGCCGTCGGACGTACGGCCGCAGCGGCCCTTGCGCTGGTTGGCGCTGGCCTGCGAGATCGGTTCGATGGGCAGCCGCTGGACCTTGGTGCGGTGGCTGTAGCGGGAGATGCGGGCGAAGCCGGGGTCGATGACGTACTTGATGCCCGGGACGGTCAGGGAGGTCTCGGCGACATTGGTCGCGAGGACGATCCGGCGCCCGGTGTGCTGCTGGAAGACGCGGTGCTGCTCGGCGTGCGAGAGCCGCGCGTACAGCGGCAGTACTTCCGTGAATCGGTACTTCTTCTTCTCCAGCGCGTCCGCCGTGTCGCGGATCTCCCGTTCGCCGGAGAGGAAGACGAGGATGTCGCCCTTGCCCTCGCCCATCAGCTCCTCGACGGCGTCGGTGATCGCCGTGATCTGGTCCCGGTCGGCGTCGTCGCCGTCCTCCTCCAGGAGTGGCCGGTACCGCACCTCCACGGGATAGGTCCGCCCGCTGACCTCGATGATCGGGGCGTCACCGAAGTGCCGGGAGAAGCGCTCGGGGTCGATGGTCGCCGAGGTGATGACGACCTTGAGGTCGGGGCGCTTGGGCAGCAGCTGGGAGAGGTAGCCCAGCAGGAAGTCGATGTTGAGGGACCGCTCGTGGGCCTCGTCGATGATGATCGTGTCGTAGGCGCGCAGCTCGCGGTCGGTCTGGATCTCGGCGAGCAGGATGCCGTCCGTCATCAGCTTGATGAAGGTGGACTGCGGGTTCACCTGGTCGGTGAACCGCACCTTCCAGCCGACGGTCTCCCCGAGCGGGGTGTCCAGCTCGTCCGCGACCCGCTCGGCGACGGTGCGCGCGGCGATCCGGCGGGGCTGGGTGTGCCCGATCATGCCGCGGACGCCACGGCCCAGCTCGACACAGATCTTCGGGATCTGGGTGGTCTTGCCGGATCCGGTCTCACCGGCGACGATCACGACCTGGTGATCGCGGATGGCCGCCGCGATCTCGTCCTTCTTCTGGCTGACCGGGAGCTGCTCGGGGTAGCTGACGGCCGGCACACGCGCCCGGCGTTCACCGATGCGCTGCTCGGCCTTGGCCACCTCCGTCTCGATCTCGGCGAGGACGGCGGCGCGGGCCTCCGGCTTACGGATCTTCCGCGCACCCTCCAGCCTGCGGCCGAGCCGGTGCGCGTCGCGCAGGGACAGCTCGGTCAGCCGGGGGGCGAGGGTGCCGAGGGCGGGGGCAGGGTGCGTAGACATACGGGTTCCAGGATCTCATCCCGGGGAAAATCCTGGCGAACGCTTTTGCCGCGGCCGGATACAACAAGACCCCGATCCGAAGATCGGGGTCTTTGCTGTGGCTGGGGCCGGGGTCGAACCGGCGACCTATCGCTTTTCAGGCGATCGCTCGTACCAACTGAGCTACCCAGCCGCGAGGTTTCACGTGAAACCTCAGCGGTCCTGACGGGATTTGAACCCGCGGCCTCCACCTTGACAGGGTGGCGAGCACTCCAAACTGCTCCACAGGACCAGGCGCTGTGTGTGACAGTGTCGCACACGCTTGCTTTTGCCCCCAACACGATACTTCCCGGTGGCCGGGGCCCTCGTCAGCTGGGGTGACGTCGCTGAAGCAGAGTATCAGAGGATGCGTGCTGCCCTGGAAACGCGCAGGTGGGCTGTGCGCGGACGAGTGGGCGCCGATCGGGCGCCTTCCGCGTCCGCGGTATACGGGTGGTCCGGGGCGGGGTGGGGCCGCGGACGCCGTGGGGTGCGGGGCATGTGACGCCCCTTTCTCATGGAGCCGGCACGGGGGTGGGTGCCTGGGCCCTGAGATGGTTCCGGAGGGTGAAACCCTCGGCCGCGGCCTCCTCGGGGGTGAGGGGGACGCCGGCCGTGAGGAGGCGGCGGGCCGCCATGTGGTCGGCGGGACGGTTGACGGACTCCACGGCGACCAGGGCGGTGCCGCGGAAGAGCAGCACGGAGAAGGCGTCCGGGGACGTGCGCAGCACGAGTTCCCTGTCGTGGCCGCGGCTCAGGCCGGCGATCTGCAGGGTGGCGGAGAACTGGTTGCTCCAGAACCGGGGCAGCTCGTCGTAGACGCGTGCGGCGCCGGTGAGGCGGTCGGCGACCAGCCCGGCGTGGTCGACGGCGTTCTGCACCGACTCGATGCGCAGGGGCGTCTCCGACCCGGGGTGGGGGAAGAGGGCGCAGTCGCCCACCGCCGAGACGCGCGGGTCCGCGGTCAGCAGCCGGGCGTCGGTGACGATCCCGCCGTCGACGGTCAGTCCCGCGGCCTCGGCCAGTTCCGTGCGGGGGGCGACCCCGACGCCGGCCAGGACGAGGTCCGCGGGCAGCAGGCGGCCGTCGGCGAGTTCCACCCCGGTGACGTGCCCGGCGGCGTCGCCGGTCAGGGCGGCGATGCCCTGGCCGAACAGCATCCGGTTCCCGCGCTCCTCGTGCAGCCGGGTGAGGTGCCCGGCCGTCGGTGCCGAGGTGATCCGGGCCAGCGGCCGCGGGAGCGCCTCGACGACGGTCACCCTGTGTCCCAGGTCGCGGGCGGCGGCGGCGAACTCCAGGCCGATGAACCCGGCTCCGACGACGACCACCTGCCGGGCCCGGGCCAGGTGCTCCCTGATCCGGTCGGCGTCACGCAGGGTGCGCAGGGTGTGCACGCCGGCCAGGTCACCGCCCGGGACGGGCAGGGTCCGGGCGCGGGCGCCGGTGGCCAGGACGAGGTGGTCGTAGCCGAGGACGCTCCCGTCGGCCAGGCGGACGGTGCGGGCCGGCCGGTCCAGGGCGACGGCGGCGCCCTGGACCCGGGTGATCCCGTGCCGCTCGTAGAAGGTGGGCGGGCGCAGCCACAGCTGGTCGGTGTCCGTCTCCCGCTTGAGGTAGGCCTTGGACAGGGCCGGCCGTTCGTAGGGCGGGACCCCCTCGTCGCCGACCAGGGTGACCGGGCCCCGGTGGCCTCGTTCGCGCAGGGCGGCGGCGGTCTGGTGCCCGGCCTGCCCGGCTCCGACGACGAGGACGTGGCCGACCGGTTCGGGGGCGTTCATCAGGCCTGGCTCTCGGGGAGCCGGACGACCAGGCCGTCCAGGGCGTCGGTGACCTTGACCTGGCAGCCCAGCCGGCTGTTGTCGGCGCGGGCGCAGACGGTGAAGTCGAGCATGCCGTCCTCTTCCTCCTCCATGGGCTCCAGTCGGCCGAGGTCCTCGGGGTCGACGTAGACGTGGCAGGTCGCGCACTGGGCGAAGCCGCCGCACTGCCCGACGATGCCGTCCACGTCGTTGGTGAGGGCGCCGCGCATGAGGCTGGTGCCCACGGGGAGGCCGAGAACCGTCTCGGTGGCGTCGACGGCGATGTACGTGATCTTGGGCATGACAGGCTCCTGCGGGACGTGAGTGGCGTCGGTCGGTGCGTCAACTCCCGTACGAGGAACGGGAGTTCACAAGTCGGGAAGTCGTAGGGGCCAGGTGTGCGGGGGCACGGGCCGGGGCGGCCCGGGTGGCCGGGTGGCGCCGTATCAGGTGGTGCCGGGGGAACAGTTCCGTGCCGCGGTGCACGGTGGGGTGCACGTCGGAGACGCCGAGGACGGCCACCGCGCCGTGGTAGTCGTCGTCGAGCCGTACGTCGGCGAGGGCGGGGACCGGGCGGGCCGGCCGGGCCGGGTGCCAGCCGAGCAGGGCGGGCGGGTCGTCGGGGCCGGAGAGCGTGAAGTCGGTCATGGGGGTGTTGAGGCCCTCGCCGGTGGCCTTCAGCACCGCCTCCTTGCGGGTCCAGTACGTCAGGCAGCCGCGGGCCCGCCGCTCAACGGGCAGCGCCTCGACCGCGGCGCGCTCGGCCGGAGTCAGGACCAGCTCGTACTCCGGTGGCAGGGCCGGGCCGGTCCAGGGCTCGACCCGTTCCACGTCCAGGCCGAGCGGGCTGCCCAGCGCCACCGCCACCGCCACCAGGTCGCCGGAGTGCGAGATCGACAGTTCCCAGCCCGCGCCGTCCCCCACCACGTGCGGTTTGCCGTGCGGACCGCCGCAGTCGGGGCAGCGCGTGCGGAAGCCGATGGCCTCCGGGCCGGTGCCCACCAGTGAGGCGAGGGCGGTCTTGGCGAGCAGTCGGCCCGTGACGAAGCGGGCCAGGTCCAGTTCGTGGGCGAAGGACGAGCAGCGGGTGAGTTCCGTGGTGTCCAGGAGGCCGAACCAGGAGGCGGGCCGGGGCACCGGGGGCAGCGACCAGATGTGGCACTCGGCGGCGGACTGCTGTGCGTCGGCGCCGGGTGCCTGGACGGGCGTCATGACGATTTCACCTCCGTACGGCGGCAGTCGGTCCGCCGTACTACCGAGTTTCCGGCGGGACGGGGCGCCCGGATAGCAGGAAATCCTCCGCGTTCCGGGGGTGGAAAACCCTCCCCCCAGGCGGCCGTTATCGCTGACGGGCACCGCGTTAAATGCCGCCCCGGCAGGCGAAAACGACGTGATAACAGCCCGAAAGGGCGCCTTCCTAACTTCGTGGTCACAAGGAAGTCAGCGCCTCCCGGATTACCCCGGGGGCCGACCGAGAGGGCCACCGAAATGAACCGCTCCTGGATCGTCGCCGCCAAGTCCGCCGTCGTCGCCGTGGTCGCCGGAACCGCGCTCTGGACCGTCGGAGGCGCGGCCGTGCAGACGCTGGGCGCCGGTGACGCGTCGCATTCCACTTCGACGGTGGCCGACCCCATCAACTGGAGTGTCGTGGTGCCCGGGACGACCGCCCCCGCGCCCACCCCGACCGCCACCCCGGCCGGCTGAATCGGCGCCGGCCGGACCACCGCCGGCCGAATCGGCGCCGATTCGATCGGCGTCCACTGAATCAAGCTTCAATCATTGTTCATAAAGGGCCCGTATTACGGTCCGCACTTCGTTCGCCCCGTCACCGGTCGTCCGGGAACTCGTCCCCTTTCGGTGCCGGACCCCTCTCTTCCCGCTGAATCACCCCCGGCGGTGACCTACATTGGTTCTCGTCCGACGGGCAGTTCGAATAGGGGGGCGGAGTGGGCGAACAGCTCAGGTTCAACGTCTTGGGTCCGCTCACGGTGACCGTGGGCGAGGCGGGCGTCCCGCTCGGCGGCGCACGCCAACGGACCATCCTCGCCCTGCTGCTGGTCATGCCCGGCCGGGTCGTCCCGGTGGACACCATGGTGGACACCGTCTGGAACAGGAATCCGCCGCCCACCGCCCGTACCCAGGTGGCCATCTGTGTGGCGGCACTGCGGAAGATCTTCAAGAGCGCGGGCGTCGGCGGGGACGTCATCGTCACCGCGCATCCCGGCTACCGGCTCGACACCGCCGGCCACGACGTCGACTCGCTGCGGTTCGCCGAACTCGTGCGCGGCGCCGAGCAGTACGCCCGGAGCGGGCTGCTCGCCGAGGCGGCCCAGGCCTACGCCCAGGCGCTCGGCCTCTGGCGTGGCCCCGCCTTCGCCGGGGTGAGCGGGCCGGCGGTCGAGGACGAGGCGGAGCGGCTGGAGGAGCACCGCCTCAACGCCTACGACGACTCCATCCTCGCCCACCTGGAACTCGGTCAGCACCAGGAACTCATCCCGGGGCTTGCCGCGATGGTGCGCGAGTATCCGCTGCGGGAACGCACCCGGCACCACCTGATGCTGGCCCAGTACCGTTCGGGCCGCCGGGCGGACGCGATGGAGACCTACCGGGACGCGCACAGCCAGTTCATCGAGGAACTGGGCATCGAGCCGGGCCCGGACCTGAAGGAACTGCACGACGCCATCCTGCGCGACGACCCCTCGCTGGCCCCCGTGCCGGCGGTCGTGGACCGGCCGGACGCCCCGGGCCCCGCGGCCGGTTCCGCGGCGGCCGCGCCGGCGCCCGCCGTGCCCGCGGCTCCTCCGGCGGCCGTGCCCGCCGAACTGCCGCCGGACATCCCGGCCTTCACCGGACGGGCGGAGGAACTGACCGCGCTGCACGGCCTCCTGGCCGGCGCCGGGGAGGAACGCGCCCCCACCACCGGCCTGATCACCGGCGCCGCGGGTATAGGCAAGAGCGGCCTCGCGATGCGCTGGGCGTTCCGCTCCGCCGAGCACTTCCCCGACGGCCAGCTCTTCGCGGACCTGCGCGGGTACGACGAGAACCACGAACCGGTCTCCGCGCACGACGTGCTGAGCCGCTTCCTGCGGTCCCTGGGAGTGCCGGGCGAGCAGATCCCCGGCGACCTGGAGGAGCGGGTGTCGCTGTACCGGAGCGTGCTCGCGGACCGTCGGGTGCTGATCGTGCTGGACAACGCCCGTGCCTACGCGCAGGTGCGGCCGCTGCTGCCCGGGGGCGGCCGGTGCTGTGTGCTGGTCACCAGCCGGGATCAGATGGAGGAGCTGGTGACCTGGCCGGCGCAGGCCCGGGTGCACCTGGGCCTGCTGTCCGAGCCGGAGGCCGTCGAGCTGATCACGGCCATCGTGGGGGAGCGCAGGATCGCCACCGCCCGCGAGGACGCCGCGCAGCTGGCCGAGCTGTGCGACCGGCTGCCGCTGGCGCTGCGGATCGCCGCGGCCCGGCTCGCCTCCAAGCCGCACTGGACCGTGCGCTACCTGGTGAACCGGCTCACCGACGAGCGGCGGCGGCTGGACGAGCTGAGCCAGGGCGAGTCGCAGATCCGGGCCAGCCTCGCGCTCAGCTACAAGTACCTGTCCGAGGACGCCGCCCGGCTGCTGAGGCGCCTGGGCCTGCTCGACGCGCCCGACTTCACCGCGTGGGTGGGCGCCGCGCTGCTCAACCGCGAGGTGATCGACGCGGAGCGGCTGATCGAGGACCTGGTCGACGCCCAGTTCCTGGAGGTCGTGAGCATCGACGCGACCGGTCAGCTGCGGTACCGCCTGCACAGCCTGGTGCGGCTGTACGCGCGGGAGTGCGCGATGAAGGAGGAGTCGGAGCCGGACCGTACGGCCGCCCTCACCCGGGTGCTGCGGACCTTCCTCACCATCGCCGAGGAGGCCGACCGGCGGGAGAACGCCGGCCACGGCACCGGTGTGCACAGTGACGTTCGGCGCCGCCGGATCGACTCCGAGTTGCTGGACGAGCTGCTGACGGCGCCCCTCGAGTGGTTCGAGGCGGAGCGGCTGGCGCTGGTCGCGTCGGTGCGGCAGGCGGCGCGGGCGGGACTGTCCGAGCTGGCCTGGGACCTGACCGGATCGGCCGCCGTCTTCTTCGGCACCCGCAGCTACACCGACGACTACCGCCGGTGCTGCGAGGAGGCTCTGGAGGCCGCCCACACCCACGGCGACCTGCGCGGCCAGGCGGCGATGCTGTTCGGGCTCGGGTCCATCGAGCTGGTCCACAGCGAGATGGAGCGCAGCTCCGGCTATCTGGAGCAGTCGGTACGGCTGTACGAGGAGGCGGGGGAGAGCCGGGGGCGGGCGGTGGCGCTGCGGCTGCTCGGGCAGACCGCGCGGGCCCGGGGCGAGACGGAGCAGGCCATGGGGATCTTCGCGGAGGCGCTGGCGATCTTCCGGGACACCGGCGACGCGTACAGCGAGATCCACACCCTGCACAACATGGCGGAGACCGAACTCGTCGCCGAGCGGCCCGAGTCGGCGATGACCTACGCCCTCGACGCGGTGCGCCTGGGGGAGAGCCTGGGGTCGGACACCCGGAACCTGGCCCAGGCGCTGCACCGGCTCGGGCAGGCCCACCTCGCCCTGGGCGGCCTCGGCGAGGCCGAGCAGGCGTTCCTGCGCGCGGTGCGGATCGTCAAGGAGAAGTCCGACACGGTGGGCCTCGCCTACACGCTGCTCGGCCTCGGCGAGACCCGGTTCCGCAAGGGGGACACGCAGCAGGCCGGGACCACCCTGGCGGACGCGCTGGAGACCGCGGAGGAGTGCGGGAGTCCGATGGCGGCCGGCCGGGTCAGGCTGGTCCTCGCCGAGCTGAGCCGGAGCCTGGGCCGCACCGAGGAGGCCCGCGACCATCTGCGCACCGCACAGGAGGTGTTCCGGGACATCGGCGCGCTGGCGTGGCAGCGGCGGGCGGAGGAGGCCCTGGCGGCGCTGGTGGGCTGACCGGCCCGCGGCCCCCGGCATGGGAAAGGTGCCCGTGCCCCGGAGAAATCCCGGGGCACGGGCACCTTTCGTGCGGGGCGGTGGCCGGGGAGAGGGCCTCAGCCGAACAACTCGCCCAGGGCCTCCATGTCGATCGGCACCGGCGGCAGCCGGTAGTCCGCGGGCGGCTCCGCGTCCAGCAGGTGCCGGACCAGGAAGTCCCACTTGCGCTGGTTCACGTAGTGCTCGTAACCGAAGTAGATGTGGTCGGCGTCGGGCACCACGAGCAGGTCGAAGTCCTTGCCGTGGGCGATCAGCCGCTCGGCGAGCCGCAGCGTGGACTGCGGCGGCACCCGGTCGTCCAGGCCGCCGTGGACGAGCAGCAGCTTGCCTTCGAGGCGGTCGGCGAGGGACTCGTTGGCGAGGGCGGCGTACTCCTCCTCGTCGAAGGGGCCGTGATAGGCCTCGCCCAGACCCGGCTCCAGCAGGCGGAAGTCGTGCATGCCGGACTCCGCGACGCCCACCCGGAAGACGTCGGGATGGCGCAGCAGCGCCCGTACGGCGGCGTAGCCACCGGAGGACATGCCGGTGACCCCCACCCGGTCCAGGTCCATCCAGGGCCGTTCGGCGGCCAGTTGGCGCAGCGCGGCGACGTGGTCGTCCAGTCCGCAGGCGTCACCCAGGTTGCCGTAGGAGGCGTCCAGGAACTCCTTGGAGCGGCCGGGGGAGCCCTTGCCGTCGACCGCGACGACCACGAAGCCGAGCGCGGCCAGCGCCTCCGCCTCGTAGCCGTAGTGGCCGGGGTCGAAGGAGGGGCTCACCCGGTTGTCGGTGGGCAGGCCGTAGGGGGTGTCGATCACCGGGTAGCGCCGGGACGGGTCGAAGCCGTGCGGCAGGTACAGCAGGCCGTGCACGTCGCAGGTGCCGTCGGCCGAGGTGGTGCGGAAACGTATCGGCGCGCGCCGGCCGGTCTCCCTGAGACGGGTGTCGTCGGCGCGTTCCAGCTCCACCAGCACCCGCCCGGACCAGTCCCGCACGGTGATCACGGGGGCGAGGGCGGTGGTGGAGGCGGAGTCGACGAAACAGGTGCCGCCCGGGGCGACGGTGACCGCGTGGTCGAGGTCGTCGTCGGTGATCCGCTCGAAGCCCGAGCCGTCGAGGCCCACGCGGCACACCGTGCGGCGGTACGGGTCCTCCTCGACCAGCCCCGCGGCGGTGAAGTACACCGTCCGCTCCGCCTCGTCGACGTGCAGCAGTTCCTGGACCGCGAAGGCGCCCGAGGTCACCGCGTTGACCAGCGCACCGGAGTGCGCGGCGTGCAGGTAGAGGTGGCCCCGGCCGTCCCGTTCCGAGTACCACAGCACCTCGTCGCCGCCGGCCAGGACGCGCACCAGCGGCGGCTGGAGCTGGCGCGGCGCGGGGTCCACCCTGGTCCGGCCCCGCTCGGTCAGGACGGTGCGCACCTCGCCGGTGTCCGGGTCGAGGCGGTACAGGCCGAGGGTGCGGGCGTCCCGGCTGCGGGACAGGTAGTGGACCGCCGAGCCGTCCGGCTCCCACCAGGCCCACCGCTGGAACAGCGGCGACATCATCGACATAGCCACCGGCTCGCCGCGCGCCTCGGTGACGGCGCCGGTGGTGACGTCCAGGACGACGAACTCGGCGAGCGGTATGCGCTCGTCCCCGGCGACCGCGTAGCGGGGCGACAGCAGCGCGGGCTCGCCACCGCCGGCGGGGGCGGCGCGCAGCAGGTGGGTGCGGCGGACGCCGTCCTGGACGGTGCGGTGGGTCAGCACCCGGGAGGAGTCCGGCGACCAGACCACGGCGGGCGGCAGATGGGGCAGGCCCAGCTTGGTCAGCAGCGTGGAGTACATGAGGTAGTCGGGGTTGGCGCCGTAGTCCCGGTCCTCGGTGCCGTCGGACGTCAGCGCCCAGTCACGGTCCCCGTCCAGCGTGCGGGCGCGCAGGTCGTGGCCGGCGCGGTGGACGGCGTGCTTCCGGTCGGGTGCGGCCACCTCCAGCGGGCCGACGGGAGGCTCGCCCGCCGTCCTGCGCAGGGTGTGGTCGTCGAGCCGCAGCAGCCAGTGCTCGCCGAAGGCGTCGAACTCCACCGTCCCGTCGGCCGGCCCGATGGCCGGGAGGGGGAGGGCGGCCGCGTCGACGGGCTGCCCGGTCGCGGCCGCGAGGGCCGACGCCAGCCGTTCGTGGTCGAAGGCGAGGCGGCGGGTGCCCGCCACCGGGTCGACGAGCACGTACTGCTTACCCTCCACGGTGGCCACGGTGTACCAGAACCGCGTGCCGTCCTCGAGCCAGCGCGGGGTGAGGCGGCCGCCCGGGAGCAACTCCCCGCGGTGGTGCCGCAACAGCCGTTCCGCCGTCCGGTAGGCCCGCACATCGAGTCGTTTCCGTTGCATCGTCGATGCCCTTTCCTGGATGTGGTTTTCGGATGCCGCCGGGTGAAACGGTGTATTCCCCCGGGCTTTTCCGGGAGTGCGCGGCGTGAGCGGTACCGGATTCGGGGCCGTCATCATCGCCACCGCACCCGGGCATTGGCCAGCCTTCGGCGCGGGAGGCGTTCTTGTCCTGTCCTGTCGACAGGACAGGGCGGCAGAAGACGATGTGAAGACAAGTGAACACAAGAACTGGGGGACCCGGTGTGAGCACGCACAGTCCGGGAAAGGTCGTGATCGTCGGAGCGGGTGTCGCGGGGGCGATGACCGCCGCATATCTGAAAGCGGCTTTCGGTGACCGGACCGAGGTGGTACTGGTCGGCTTTCCACCGGCCGGTGAACCCGCCGGGCACGAGTCGACCCTGGGCGACATCCGGGACTTCTTCGACTT
Source organism: Streptomyces sp. NPDC034099 (assembly GCF_055575415.1). Taxonomy (NCBI): domain Bacteria; kingdom Bacillati; phylum Actinomycetota; class Actinomycetes; order Kitasatosporales; family Streptomycetaceae; genus Streptomyces; species Streptomyces sp. NPDC034099. The sequence continues at coordinate 698,025 of NZ_JBVISR010000004.1, forward strand.
CCTCGGCCTGGCCGAGGAGGACTGGATGCCGGCCTGCGACGCCACCTGCAAGCTGGCGGTCCGGGTGCAGGACTGGAGAGGCCCGGGGCAGTACTTCTACCTGCCGTTCGAGCCGGCCCGCCGGGCCGGGGGCTTCCCGCTCACCGAGTGGTGGCTGAGGCAGCGGCCCAGCGGGCGGTTCGACCGGGACTGCTTCGTCTCCGCGTGGCTGTGCGACGCGGGCCGCGTACCGCGCCCCGCGGCCGACGCCGGTCCCGGCGCGGACGCCGCCGTCCCGTACGGCTACCACCTGGACTCCGCGGCGCTCACCCGGCTGCTGACCCGGTACGCGGCGGAGCGGGGGGCGGTGTCGCTGACCGGTGACCCCACCGACGTACGGCTGGACGCGCGCGGCTGGATCGAGTGCCTGGTCACCGAGGAGCACGGGGAGGTCCACGGCGACCTGTTCGTCGACTGCACCGGCGAACGCGGGCTGCTGCTGCACCGGGCGCTGAAGGTGCCCCGCGTGTCCTACCGGGACACGCTGCCCAACGACTCCCTGGTGACGCTGGAGGCGCCCGCGGACATGCGGACCCGCGGCATCCCGCCGTACACCACGGTGACGGCGCGCGGCGCGGGGTGGATGTGGACGGTGCCGCTGTTCGACCGGATCGGCGCGGGACACGCCTACGCCACCGAGTACTGCACGCCCGAGGAGGCCGAGCGGGCGCTGCGTGAGCACGTGGGGCCGGAGGCGGCCGGGGCGGCGGCCGTGCACACCCCGCTGCTGCCGGGCCGCGGCGCACAGGCGTGGAAGCACAACTGCGTCGCCGTCGGGGCGTCGGCAGGGCGGGCCGAGCCGCTCGGCACGGTCGGGGACGCCTCGGCGGCCCACCACGCCCTGGAGCGGCTGGTCCGGCACTTCCCCGGCGCCGACTGGCACCCGCGGTTGCGGGCCGGGTTCAACGCCGCGACGGCCGCGGCGCTGGACGGCGAGCGGGAGTTCGCCACCCTGCACTACCAGGGGGCGGCGCGGGACGACACCCAGTACTGGCGGGACGCCAAGACCCTCGTGCTGCCGGGCGGCCTCGCCGAGCGGCTGGCCGGCTGGCGGGTGCTGCCGCCGGGCCCGGAGCACCCCGGAGACGGGCACCGGGGCAGGCCGGGGCACGCGTACACCTCTGTCCTCATCGGCACCGGCGGCGCCCCGCCGCGGGCTCCGGCCGCCCTGCTCCTGGTCGGCGACGCGGTGGCGCTGCGGGAGTTCGCGGCGGTGCGGCACGAGGCCGCCGCCCTCACCGGCACCTCGCCCACCGGGTACGAGTACCTGGCCCAACTGGGCGCGACGAGCCCGCCCGCCGACCGGCGTTCCGTCCTGTCGACAGGACAGCGCACGCGGCCGCCGCAGGTGGGGGAACAGGTATTCCCGCACCAGGGTCCCGACGGGTGGAGGAATGCTTGACTGCGGCCGCGCACAGGGATGAAGGTAAGCACGGCATGGGGGCTGGATTCCGGCCGGGGGCCGGTCAATTCCACGACGGGGGAGTTCAATGGGTGTGCGGGCACCGGCATGGTTGCCAAGTCTTTTTCCGTCCCGGAACGACGGCGTGGACAGCGTCCTCGCCCGGTAACTCCCGATATCGAGTTCTCGACCCCCCGCGGTAATTGACGATCATTCTCCGGTCGTTTTTCCGGGGCCTTTTCCCACAGTGGACCGCCGTCATGTTCTCCTGGCGCCGGGCTGCGCGAAAACGAGCGAGGAGCAGCCGCAGATGACCCTGCCCGAGAACCAGGAACTCGCCCCCCGGACCCCGTACGTCTGGCGGGCCGCGCGGCCCCGGGCCACCCGGCGGCTGATCTGTTTCCCGCACGCCGGAGCCGGGGCTTCCGCCTACGCGGACTGGGCCGGACTGCTGCCTCCGGAGATCGAGCTGGTCGCCGTCCAGCTGCCCGGGCGGCAGAACCGTATCGCCGAGGAGCCGTTCACCGAGGCGGCCCCGCTCGTCGAGACGCTGACCCACGCGCTGCGGCCGGTGCTCGACCTGCCGTACGCCTTCTTCGGGCATTCCGCCGGCGCGACCCTCGCCTACGAGCTGACCCGCGCGCTGGCGGCGCGCGGCGGGCGGATGCCCGGGCACCTGTTCCTGTCCGCGCAGCCCGCCCCGGGCCACTCCACGGTCCGCCGGCTGCACACGCTGCCCGACGAGGAGTTCGCCGCCGAGATCCTCTTGCTGGGCGGCGTCGACCCCGAGGTCGCCGACGACGAGGACGTGCTGGAGGCGATGCTCTACACGCTCCGGGCGGACTTCACGCTCTGGGAGCGGCACCGCGTCGAGCCCGGCGACCCGCTGGACGTCCCCGTCACCGTGCTGTGCGGCGAGTCGGACCCGCGGGCGCCGCTGGACGAGGTGAAGCGGTGGGAGGAGCACACCACCGGCGAGTTCCGCGCCGAGTTCTACCCCGGCGGCCATTTCTACTTCCTGGACTCTCCCGCCGACGTCGTCGACCTGATCGGCCGTACGCCGCTGGCCCCCGTGACGAACCGGAGGAGCGCATGACCTCTGTCGACCCCACCGGACCCGGCCTGCTGGCGGGTCTCGCCGACACGGTCCGGGGTCTGCCCGGCGTCCTCGACGCGGCCGCCGTCGCCCGCAGGGGCCTGCGCGCCGCCGAGCCGCCCCGGCCCGACCGGAACGCCCCGCCCGCCGCGGAGCCCGCACCCGCGGCCCGGGACACGGACCCGGACCTGCCGCCCGTCGAGCTGTACGGCGGTGACGTGCGCCTGCCCGACGACGGTCCCCGGACCCTGCAGGAAGGGCTGCGCCAAGCGGCGGAACTCGCCCCGGACAAGGGCACGGTGTACATCAGGACCGGCCGCGAGGACGTGCTGCAGACCTACCGCGAGCTGCTGGAGGAGGCCCAGCACGTGCTCGGCGGCCTGCGTGCCGCGGGCCTGCGGCCGGGGGACGCCGCGCTGTTCGTGTTCGACGACAACCGCGGTTATCTCACCGCGTTCTGGGCGTGCGTCCTCGGCGGTTTCGTGCCGACGCCGGTCGCCGTGGCCACCACGTACGCCACCGAGAACGAGACCAACCGCAAACTGCTGGGCGCCTGGCGGCTGCTGGACCGGCCGGTCCTGGTCACCGACGTCGGCACCGCCGAGGCCCTGGCCGGGGTGCGCCGGCTGTGGGACGAGCCGGACGTGCGGGTGCTGACCGTCGAGGAACTCGCCGCGCACCCGGCCGACAAGGACTGGTTCCCGGCCGACTGGGACTCCCCGGTGCTCAACCTGCTCACCTCCGGAAGCACCGGTGTGCCCAAGTGCGTGCAGCACACCAACTCCTCCGTGGTCTCCCGGTCCTTCGCCGTCGCCCGGCACTGCGGGCTGACCGAGGACGACATCAGCCTGATCTGGATGCCGTTCGACCACGTCACGGTGGCCTTCTACAACATCCGTGACGTCTTCCTGCGCTGTCTGCACGTCAACGCCAAGATCGAGCACTTCCTCGCCGACCCGCTGCTGTGGTTCGACTGGGCCGACCGCTACCGCGCCACCAACACCTGGGCCCCCAACTTCGCCATGGCGATGGTCAACGAGCGGGCCGCGGACATCGCCGGACGCTCCTGGGACCTGTCCTGCCTGCGGGAGATCACCAACGGCGGCGAGCCGGTGATCGCCGCCACGAGCCAGCGGTTCCTCGCGCTCCTCGCCCCGCACGGGCTGCCCGCCGACGCCATGGTGCCGGCGTGGGGCATGTCGGAGACCTGCTCGGGCATCACCTACACCCGCCAGAGCCTGGACGACCCGGCCGCGGGCACCGTCGCCGTCGACCCGGCCTCCTTCGGGGAGAGCGTGCGCCACCTCCCGCCGGACCACCCCGACGCCGTGGTCCTCTCCCGCGTCGGGCGGCCCATCCCCGGGGTGCGGCTGCGCATCGTGGACGAGGACGGCACGGTGCTGCCCGAGGGCCGGATGGGCGAGCTGCGGGTCACCGGGGCCACGATCATGGCCCGCTACTTCGGCAACGAGGAGGCCGACCGGGAGGCCTTCGACGACCAGGGCTGGTTCCGCACCGGCGACCTGGCCTTCGTCGCCGACGGCGAGGTGGTCATCGCGGGGCGCCGCAAGGACCAGATCATCGTGCGCGGCATCAACTACATGGCGCACGAGCTGGAGAGCGTGGTCGAGCGGGTGGACGGGGTGCGCGTCACCTTCTCCGCCGCCGCGGGCGTGCGCGAACCCGGCGCCGCCACCGACCAGCTCGTGGTCTTCTTCGTGCCGGTGAGCTGGGACGCCGACGCGCTGGCCGCCACGAAGGAACAGGCGCGGGCGATCCTCGTGCGCGAGTCCGGGATCGCTCCCGACCTGCTGGTGCCGGTCACCGAGGGCGAGTTCCACAAGACCGCGAGCGGCAAGATCCAGCGTGCCGCGCTGGTCGCCGACCTCCGCTCCGGACGGTTCGCCGACCGGGTGGACGACCCGGCCGCCGCCGAGGAGGAGGACCCGGCGCCGGACACCTGGTTCACCACCCGGCAGTGGGTGCCGCTCGACGACACCGCACCCCCGGCCGACGGCGCCGGGCAGGGCGTGACCGTGGTCCTCGGCGAGGACGCCGACCTCGAACGGCTCGACCTGGACGGCCCGTTCGTCGCCGTCCGCCGGGGCGCGGCCTTCGCCCAGGAACTGCCGTACCGCTACCGCGTCCCGGCCGCCGACCGGACGGAGCTGAAGCGGCTGCTGACCTCGGTCACCGAGCGCTACGGCGCGATCGGCACCGTCGTGCACGCGCTGTCGCTGGCCCGGTCGGGGGAGCCCGCCGAGCGGCTGGCGACAGCCACCGCCGAACTCACCGCGCTGCTCGCCGCCCTCGCCGACGGTGGCTCGGGCCGGCCCCGGCTGCTGGTGCTCACCTCCGGCGCCTTCCACGTCCGGGGCGGCGACCGCGTCGACCTCGGCACCTGCGCGCTGCCCGGCTTCGTGCGCACCGCGATCGGGGAGGCCGCTCCCCTGCCGGTGAAGCAGCTCGACCTGCCCGCCGCGGACCCGGGGGGCTGGGCCGCCGCGCTGCGCGCCGAACTCCGCGCGCCGCAGCGCACCGGACTCGTCGCCGTCCGCGAGGGCGTGCGCCTCCAGCCCCGGCTCGCGCCCCTCGACACCGACGGACCCGACGGAGCGGCCCCCGGCGACCCCGTCACCCCGGGCGGCCTCTACCTGGTCACCGGCGGGCTCGGCGGCATCGCCCACGACATCGCCGGCTACCTGCTGGCCTCCTACGGAGTGCGGCTGCTACTGGTGGGCCGCTCGCCCGCCGAGGGCGACCGGGGCGAGCGCCTCGCCGCCCTCGCCCGGCTCGGCGAGGTGGCGTACGAGCGGCTGGACGTCGCCGACGCCGACGCGGTCGGTGCCGCGATCGCCGCCGCCGAGCAGCGCTGGGGACGCACCCTGGACGGCGTACTGCACCTGGCGGCCGCCGACCCGACCGGGCAGTGGGCGGACCTCGACCGGCACCTCATCGTGAACGAGAGCCCCGAGGTGTACGCCGAGCAGTACCGGGCCAAGGTCGAGGGCACCCTGGCCCTCGCCCGTGCCCTGGAGGACCGGCCGGACGCCTCGCTGGTGCTGTTCGGCTCCGTCAACGGCGAGTTCGGCGGCCACTCCTTCGGTGCCTACGCCACGGCCAGCAGCTTCCTGGCCGGGTTCGCCGAGCACTGGCACCACGACCGCGGACGCCGGGTGCACTGCCTGGCCTGGAGCCAGTGGACCGGGGTCGGCATGAACCGGGACCGCTCGCAGGCCGCCGCCGAGCACCGCGGCTTCCGCAGCATCGACCCGGACACCGGGCTGCGGCTCTTCCTGGAGAGCACGGCCCTGCCCGGCCCGTACACGATCGTCGGCCTCGACCCGCGCAACCCCGCCGTGGTCGCGGAACTCGTACCGCAGCGGCTGCGGGTCGGCGAGATCGTCCTGGCCTACGTCGCCGACGGCGCCGACCCCGGCGCCCTGCGCGACGCGCTCGCCACCGGCCCCGCGAGCCCCGTGCCGGTGCGCCTGGCCCCGGTGCCCCGCATCCCCCGCGACGCCTACGGGGAGGTGGACGCCGCCCGGCTGCTGGCCGACACGGCGCCCGAGCGGGCCCGGCGCAGGGCGACACCCCCGCGGGAGGGACTGGAGAGCGAACTGGCCCGCCTTTGGTCGGACGCGCTGGTCCGGGCCGACGTCGGCCGGGACGAGTCGTTCTTCGAACTCGGCGGCAACTCGCTGCGCGCCACCCGGCTGCTGGCCCTGACCGAGCAGGAGCTCGGCGTCCGGGTCACCACGCAGGAGCTCTACGAGAACCCGACCGTGGCGGGCATGGCCACGGTCGTCGCACAGCACGCGGCCGGCTGACCGGCAGTCCGGCAGTCCGGCAGTCCGTCACCGGAGGTTTCCTGCCGGCCGCAACCACAGGCGCAGGACGACTGATCGAGGAGTAGACGCCACATGATCCCCTTGTCCTTCGCCCAGCGGCGCCTCTGGTTCATCGACCGCTTCGAGGGACCCTCGGCCACGTACAACATCCCGTTCCTGCTGCATCTGCGGGGACGGCTCGACGTGGCGGCGCTCTCGGCGGCACTGCGCGACGTGGTGGTCCGCCACGAGAGCCTGCGCACCGTGTTCGTCGTCGACGAGCACGGGGTGCCCGGTCAGCACGTCGTCCCGGCGGACGACCTGCGCCTGGACCTCCCCCTCGTCGAGACCACCCCCGACGGGGTGGACGCCGTGGTCGCCGAGACCGGCGGTCACCACTTCGATCTCGCGGCCGAGGTCCCGGTGCGGGCCGTGCTGGTCCGCACCGGCCCCGAGCACCACCTGCTGGTGCTGAACATCCACCACATCGCGGCCGACGGCGAGTCGATGGAGCCCCTCACCCGGGACCTGACCACCGCCTACACCGCACGCGCCGCCTCCGACGTCCCGGACTGGGAGGAACTCCCCGTCCAGTACCGGGACTACACGCTGTGGCAGCGCGAACTGCTCGGCGACGAGGACGACCCGGAGAGCGTGCTCTCCCGGCAGCTCGACCACTGGCGCGAGGCACTGGCCGGGCTCCCGGAGCAGCTCCAGCTGCCCACCGACCGGCCCCGTCCCGCGGTGATCAGCCACCGCGGCGACATGGTGGACTTCGCCGTCGACCCGGAGCTGGTCGAGGCGGCCGAACACCTGGCCGCCGAGCACGGGGCCACCACCCCCATGGTCATGCAGACCGCGCTCGCGGTGCTGCTGCACCGGCTGGGTGCCGGGGACGACGTCCCCCTCGGCGCCACCATCGCCGGCCGCACCGACGAGGCGCTGCTCGACCTCGTCGGCTTCTTCGTCAACACCTGGGTGCTGCGCGCCGACCTGTCCGGCAACCCGTCCTTCGCCGAGGCGCTCACCCGCGTCGCGGACCGGGCCCTGGCCGCCTACGACAACCAGGACGTGCCGTTCGAGCGGCTCGTCGAGGTGCTCAACCCGGAGCGGTCCACTGCGTACCACCCGCTGTTCCAGGTGATGTTCACCTGGCAGAGCAACGACGTCATCGAGCTGGACCTGCCGGGCGTCCGGGGGCGGCTGGAGGCGGTGCCCACCCGGACCGCCAAGTTCGACCTGGAGTTCAACTTCGCCGTCGACCCCGCCGACGGCGGCATGCGCTGCGTCCTGGAGTACGCCACCGACCTGTTCGACCGGGAGACGGTGGAGCGGTTCGGGCCCCGCTTCCTGCGGGTGCTGCGGGACTTCGTGACCGACCCGTCCCGGCCGGTCGGCACCGCCGACGTACTGCTCGACGGTGAGCGCGAGCAGCTCGCCCGGTTCGCCGGGCAGGCCGCGCCGACCCCCGAGCTGTCCGTACCGGAACTGTTCGAGCAGCAGCTCGCGGTGGACCCGGACGCCCCGGCCGTCCTGTGCGGCGGGACGCGCCTGACCTACCGGGAACTGGACGAGCGCGCCAACCGGCTGGCCCACGCCCTGCGCGGGCGCGGAGTGGGTGCCGAGTCCCTGGTGGGTCTGGCCCTGCCCCGCTCCGCCGACCTGGTCGTGGCGATGCTCGGCATCCTCAAGTCGGGCGCCGCCTACCTGCCCATCGACCCGCGCTTCCCCAGCGCACGCCTCGGCCTGGTCCTGGGTCAGGCCGCCCCCGCCCTGCTGCTCACCGACGCCGGGACCGGCGGCGAGCTGCCGGCGCACGACGTGCCGGTGCTGCTGCTGGACGAGCTGGACCTGGACCGCGCGGACGAGGGCCCCGTCGACGCCGACCTGCGCCCCGACAACCTCGCGTACGTGATGTACACCTCGGGCTCGACCGGTGTCCCCAAGGGCGTGGCCATCACCCACCACGGCGTGGTCAACGGCGTGCTGCGCCTGGCGGCGGTCGTCGGCATGGGTCCGGGCCGCAAGATGCTGGCCGGCACGTCGGTCAACTTCGACGTGTCGGTGTTCGAGATCATGACGGCGCTCACCACGGGCGGCGTCGTCGAGGTGGTCCGCGACGTCCTGGAGCTGGGCGAACGCGACCACTGGCACGGCAGCGTGATCAGCTCCGTCCCGTCGGTGTTCTCCGAGGTCCTCGACCGGATCGCGGGCACCACCAGCGTGCAGACCCTCGTGTTCGCGGGCGAGGCCCTGCCCGCGACGCTGGTGGAGCGGGCCCGCGAGGCGTTCCCGGGCGTACGGGTCGTCAACAGCTACGGCCAGACCGAGAGCTTCTACGCCGGTACCTTCACGGTGGACGCGGCCGAGGACTGGGACGCCTCGCGCGGTGTGCCGATCGGCGAACCCCTGGGCAACATGCGCGCCTATGTGCTGGGCCCGGGGCTGACACCCGTACCGCCGGGCGTGGTCGGCGAGCTGTACGTCGCCGGTGCGGTGGCCCGCGGCTACCAGGGACGCCCCGGACTGACGGCGGAACGCTTCCTTCCGGACCCGTTCGGTCCGGCGGGCGCGCGGATGTACCGCACCGGCGACCTGGCCCGCTGGAACCGTGACGGCCGCCTGGAGTACGTCGGCCGCGGCGACGGACAAGTGAAGATCCGCGGGCTGCGCATCGAGCCGGGCGAGGTGGAGGCGGCCCTCGCCGCCCACCCCGGCGTCGCCCAGGCGGTGGTCTCCGTGCACGAGCACGCCGGGACCCGGCAACTCGTCGGGTACGTCGTCCCCGTGGGCGTCATCGGCAACGACCCCGGCGCCGCCGAGAGCATCGGCGACCTGCACGTCGACCTGACGGCCGGGGTGTCGGTGCCGGAGCTGCGCCGGTTCGTCGCGGCCCGGTTGCCGGAGTACATGGTGCCGTCCGCGTTCGTGGTCCTGGACCGGCTGCCCCTGGCCCCCAACGGCAAGCTCGACCGCCGGGCGCTGCCCGCCCCGGTGTTCAAGAATGAGACCTACCGCGCCCCGTCGACGGAGACCGAGCAGGCGCTGGCCGCCGTGTTCGCCGAGGTGCTGGGCGTGGACCGGGTCGGTGTGGACGACGACTTCTTCGTCGTCGGCGGTGACAGCATCCGCTCCATCCAGGTCGTCTCCCGCGCGCGTGCCCGGGGGGTGGAGGTGACACCGCGCGAGGTGTTCCAGAACCGGACCGTCGCCGAACTCGCCCAGGTGGCGGCCGGCCGCGGCGGGGCCGCCGAAACGCTGGAGGAACTGCCGGGCGGTGGGGCCGGGTTCGTGCCGTTGCTGCCGGTGGCGCGGTATCTGCTGGAGCTGGGGGGTGGGTTCGGCCGGTTCACGATGTCGACGGTGGTGGATCTGCCGGGTGGGATCGACCGGGCCGGGTTGGTGGCCACGTTGTCGGCGGTGTGGGACCGGCATGACCTGCTGCGTTCGCGGTTGGTGGAGGGCGGTCTGGAGGTCGGTGCTCCCGGCTGCGTGGATGTGGCTCCGTTGATCGAGCGGGTGGAGGTGGACGGGTCCTGGGACGGGGCCTGGTACGAGCGGGCCGAGCGCGAACTCGATGCCGCCACGGGTCTGTTGGATCCGGCGGCTGGGGTGATGGCGCGGTTCGTGTGGTTCGACGCGCCGTCGGGCGGGCGGTTGGTGATCGTTCTGCATCACCTGGTCGTGGACGGTGTGTCCTGGCGCGTCCTCCTGCCCGACCTCGCCGAGGCCTGGAAGCAGGTCCGCGACGGCCGCACACCGGAGCTGCCCGCGGTCGGCACCTCCGTACGCCGTTGGGCGCATGCTCTGGTGGAGGAGGCGTCGTCGCCGGAGCGGGTCGCCGAGCTGGAGCTGTGGCGGTCGGTCGTGGAGGGGCC
>NZ_JBVISR010000005.1:0-617562 GCF_055575415.1 Streptomyces sp. NPDC034099
GAAGTACCAGCTCAAACCCCGCGACTGGGCCACCGCCGCCCGCGAGGGCACCACCATCGCCCCCCTCATCACCCGCCTCAACACCATCCGGCGCGCCCACCCCGCACTGCACCGGCTGCGGAACCTCCACTTCCACCGCACCGACAACGACGCGCTCATCGCGTACAGCAAGCGCGTCGGGTCGGACGTCGTCCTGGTGGTCGCCAACCTCGATCCGCATCGCACCCAGGAGGCCACGATCTCGCTCGACATGCCGCAGCTCGGCCTGGACTGGCACGAGTCGGTGCCGGTCCACGACGAACTCACGGACGAGACCTACCGCTGGGGCCGCACGAACTACGTGCGGCTGGAGCCCGGCCGGGCCCCCGCCCACGTCTTCCACCTCCGCCGGCCCTCCGCCGCCGCGCCCCGGAACGAAGGGTCCGCAGCCTCATGACCGTGAACGAGCCCGTGCCGGACAAGTTCGAGGACACCCCCGCCAAGGACCGCGACCCGGACTGGTTCAAACGAGCCGTCTTCTACGAGGTCCTCGTCCGCTCCTTCCAGGACAGCAACGGCGACGGCGTCGGCGACCTCAAGGGCCTGACCGCCAAGCTGGACTACCTGCAATGGCTGGGCGTGGACTGCCTGTGGCTCCCGCCCTTCTTCAAGTCGCCGCTGCGCGACGGCGGCTACGACGTCTCCGACTACACCGCCGTTCTGCCCGAGTTCGGCGACCTGGCCGACTTCGTGGAGTTCGTGGACGCCGCCCACCAGCGCGGCATGCGCGTGATCATCGACTTCGTCATGAACCACACCAGCGACCAGCACCCGTGGTTCCAGGAGTCCCGCAAGAACCCCGACGGCCCCTACGGCGACTACTACGTCTGGGCCGACGACGACACCCGGTACGCCGACGCCCGCATCATCTTCGTCGACACCGAGGCGTCCAACTGGACCTACGACCCGGTCCGCGGCCAGTACTACTGGCACCGCTTCTTCTCCCACCAGCCGGACCTCAACTACGAGAACCCGGCGGTCCAGGAGGAGATGCTGGCCGCGCTCAAGTTCTGGCTCGACCTCGGCATCGACGGCTTCCGGCTGGACGCCGTGCCCTACCTGTACGCCGAGGAGGGCACCAACTGCGAGAACCTGCCCGCCAGTCACGCGTTCCTCAAGCGCGTGCGCCGCGAGATCGACGCGCAGTACCCGGACACGGTGCTGCTGGCCGAGGCCAACCAGTGGCCGGAGGACGTCGTCGACTACTTCGGCGACTACGCCTCCGGCGGCGACGAGTGCCACATGGCCTTCCACTTCCCGGTGATGCCGCGGATCTTCATGGCCGTGCGCCGCGAGTCCCGCTACCCGGTCTCCGAGGTCCTCGCCAAGACCCCGGCGATCCCGTCCGGCTGCCAGTGGGGCATCTTCCTGCGCAACCACGACGAGCTGACCCTGGAAATGGTCACCGACGAAGAGCGCGACTACATGTACGCGGAGTACGCCAAGGACCCGCGCATGCGCGCCAACATCGGCATCCGCCGCAGGCTCGCCACCCTGCTGGACAACGACCGCGACCAGATCGAGCTGTTCACCGCGCTGCTGCTCGCTCTCCCGGGCTCGCCGATCCTCTACTACGGCGACGAGATCGGCATGGGCGACAACATCTGGCTCGGCGACCGCGACGCCGTCCGCACCCCCATGCAGTGGACCCCGGACCGCAACGCCGGGTTCTCAACCTGCGACCCGGGGCGCCTTTACCTGCCCACGATCATGGACCCGGTCTACGGCTACCAGGTGACGAACGTCGAGGCGTCCATGGCCTCGCCGTCCTCGCTGCTGCACTGGACCCGCCGCATGATCGAGATCCGCAAGCAGAACCCCGCCTTCGGCCTGGGCACCTACACGGAACTGCCGTCGTCGAACCCGGCGGTCCTGGCCTTCCTGCGCGAGTACGAGGACGACCTGGTGCTCTGCGTGAACAACTTCGCGCGGTTCGCCCAGCCCACCGAGCTGGACCTGCGCGAGTTCGCCGGACGCCATCCGGTCGAGCTGTTCGGCGGGGTCCGCTTCCCCGCCATCGGTGAACTGCCGTACCTGCTGACCCTCGGGGGCCACGGCTTCTACTGGTTCCGGCTCACCCGAGTCGCATCCCGCATCGGCCGCCGCGCTTGAGCGTGGGCCGAGGAAAGGACGCGTCACCATGCCGAAGACCGCACCCCTGCGCACGAGACGCGGGCAGCTCGCCGAGCCGATGGCGTCGCTCGGCGAGTTGCTGCGGGAGTGGCTGCCGCGCCAGCGCTGGTTCGCGGGCAAGGACCGGCCCGTGGCCGAGCTGGGTCTGCTGTCGATGACCGAGCTGTTCCCGGGCTGTCTGCACCTCCTGGTGCACACCGGGCAGGGCTCCGTGCCCTTCCCCGGCGGCACTCCCTTGGCCGGGGACTGCTACCAGCTGCTGCTCGGCGTGCGCGAGCAGCCGTCGCCGCGGCTGGGCCGCGCCGTCATCGGGCAGGTGCAGGACGGGCCGCTGGCGGGACGGACGGTCTACGACGCGCTGCACGACCCCCGGATGGCCCAGCTGCTGCTCGAACGGCTCCGGCACCCGGGCAAGGCGGGACCCCTGCGCTTCGAGGCCGATCCCGCGCGGCCGGTGCCCGGCGGTCTTGCGCCGCGGCTGCTGGACGCCGAGCAGTCCAACTCGTCGCTGATCTACGGCGACGAGTTCATCCTGAAGCTCTTCCGGCGCGTCCAGCCCGGCGTCAACCCGGACCTGGAGGTGCCCGACGCGCTGGCCCGCCAGGGCTGCGGCCGGGTCCCGGCGCCGGTGGCGTGGATGCGTACCACCCATCCGTACCAGGCGACACTCGGCGTGCTCCAGCCCTTCCTGCACGGCGCCTCCGACGGCTGGACCCTCTCCTTGAACGCGCTCGCCGCCGGGGACGAGTTCACCGTGCAGGCCCATGAGCTGGGGCAGGCGATGGGCGACGTGCACCTCGCGCTGGCCTCCGCCTTCCCGGTCGGCGCGCCCGGCGAGAACGGCCGCACGGCGGCGGCGATGACCGAGCGGCTGACCGCGGCGGCGCACTGCGTACCGGCGCTGCAGCCGTTCGTCCCGGGCCTGCGCGCGGCGTTCGCGGCACTGTCGACCTGCGACTCGGGGCCGCCCGCCCAGCGCATCCACGGCGACCTCCACCTGGGTCAGGTGCTGCGGGCCGGCCGGGACTGGTTCGTCATCGACTTCGAGGGCGAACCCTCCCGACCGCTGGCCGAGCGGCGCAGCGCCCACTCCCCCGTGCGGGACATCGCGGGCATGCTGCGTTCCTTCGACTACGCCGCCCGGCAGCGCCGCCCGTGGCGCCCGGAGTGGGCGCGCCGCTGCCGTGAGGCGTTCTGCGCGGGTTACGCCGCCCGCGCCGGATGGGACCCCCGCAAGAAGCACGGCCTGCTGCGCGCCTACGAGACCGACCGCGCCGTGTATGAGGTGCTGTACGAGGCCCGGCACCGCCCCGACTGGCTTCCCGTACCCATGGCGGCGATCGAACGACTCGCCGTGAGAGGAGACTGACCCGTGGCCCTCCGCGACACCTCGATCCCCGAGCCCTCCGGTCCCGTCGCGCCCGCACCCGGTGCGTGCGCGACCGCACCGCCCCTGGACCCCCACGACCGGGGCCGCCTGCTGGCGGGCGCCCACCACGACCCGCACGCCCTGCTGGGCGCCCACCCGGTGCCCGGCGGTGTCGCCTTCCGGGCGCTGCGCCCCTTCGCCCGGGAGGTGAGCGTGGTCGTGGACGGCGAGCGCCACGCCCTCGGGTCGGAGGAGGACGGCCTGTTCTCCGGTGTCCTGCCGCTGACCGGGATCCCGGCGTACACGCTGGTGGTGGCGTACGAGCAGGGCGAGCCGCAGGAGACGCACGACCCGTACCGCTTCCTGCCCGCCCTCGGCGAGCTGGACCTGCACCTGATCGGCGAGGGCCGGCACGAGCAGCTGTGGCAGGCCCTCGGCGCCGAGCCGATGACCCACCAGGGGGTCACCGGCACCCGGTTCACGGTGTGGGCGCCCAACGCCCAGGGCGTGCGGGTCGCCACCGACTTCACGCACTGGGACGGCACGGCGTTCCCCATGCGTTCGCTGGGTTCGTCCGGGGTGTGGGAGCTGTTCCTGCCGGGCGTCGGCGAGGGCACCCGGTACAAGTTCGAGATCCACTCCCGGTACGGGCACCGGTTCCTCAAGGCCGACCCGATGGCCCGCGCGGCCGAGGAGCCGCCGAACACCGCCTCCGTGGTGACCGCCTCGCGCTACGAGTGGAGCGACGCGGAATGGATGCGGACCCGGGCGGACACTCCGGTGCACGAGGCGCCGTTCTCGGTGTACGAGGTGCACCTGCCGTCCTGGCGGCCGGGGCTGACCTACCGCGAGCTGGCCGAGGAGCTGCCCGCGTACGTGAAGGACCTCGGCTTCACCCACGTCGAGCTGATGCCGGTCGCCGAGCACCCCTACGGGCCGTCCTGGGGCTACCAGGTCACCGGCTTCTACGCGCCGACCGCGCGCCTCGGCTCGCCCGACGACTTCCGGTACCTGGTCGACGCGCTGCACCGGGCCGGGATCGGCGTGATCATGGACTGGGTGCCGGCGCACTTCCCGAAGGACGACTGGGCGCTGGGCCGCTTCGACGGCGACCCGCTGTACGAGCCCGGGGACTCCCGGCGCGCGGAGCACCCGGACTGGGGCACGTACACCTTCGACTTCGCGCGGACCGAGGTGCGCAACTTCCTGGTGGCCAACGCCGTGTACTGGTGCGAGGAGTTCCACATCGACGGCCTGCGCGTGGACGCCGTCGCCTCGATGCTGTACCTGGACTACTCGCGCGACTCCGGGCAGTGGGAGCCGAACCAGTACGGCGGCCGGGAGGACCTGGCGGCCATGGCCTTCCTCCAGGAGATGAACGCGACGGTCTACCGGCGCTGCCCCGGCGTGGTGACCATCGCCGAGGAGTCGACCGCGTGGGGCGGGGTGACCCGGCCGACCGACACCGGCGGGCTCGGTTTCGGCCTGAAGTGGAACATGGGCTGGATGCACGACTCGCTGGAGTACGTCGCCCACGAGCCGGTGCACCGCAAGTACCACCACCACGAGATGACGTTCTCGATGGTGTACGCCTACAGCGAGAACTACGTGCTGCCGATCTCCCACGACGAGGTGGTGCACGGCAAGCAGGCGCTGGTGGCGAAGATGCCGGGCGACTGGTGGCAGCGCCGCGCGAACGTGCGCGCCTACCTGGGCTTCATGTGGGCCCATCCCGGCAAGCAGCTGCTGTTCATGGGACAGGAGTTCGCGCAGGGCGCGGAGTGGTCGGAGAAGCAGGGCCCGGAGTGGTGGCTGCTCGACGAGGGGTACCACTCGGCGGGCGACCACCGCGGGATCCAGGACCTGGTCCGCGAGCTCAACACCCGATACGCGCGCACTCCGGCCCTGTGGCAGCGCGACACCGACCCGGCCGGCTTCCGATGGGTGTCGGTGGACGCGGCCGAGGACAACGTCTTCGCGTTCCTGCGGTACGGCACGGACGGCGCTCCGCTGCTGGCGGTGTCGAACTTCTCGCCGGTGGTGCGGCACGCGTACTCCCTCGCCGTCGGCGACGAGGCCGTCGCGTGGCAGGAGGTGCTCAACACCGACGCCGAGGAGTACGGCGGCAGCGGCGTGGCCAACCCGGACCCGGTGAAGCCGGAGGACGGGAGCATCCGGATCACGCTGCCTCCGCTGGCGACGGTGTGGCTGATGCCGTACGCCCCGTGAGCCTGCCAGGTGTCCGACCGGCTGTCGGGGGCAGTCGGTGGGACACACCGGCTCTCAGAAAGGCGGCACCACGTGCGCACCGTCGGAGTGGAGGAGGAGCTTCTCCTGGTCGATCCCGCGAGTGGTGAACCGCGGGCGCTGTCCGCCGCCGTGCTCGCGCGGGCTTTCCTGGACGACTCCGGGCAGGAGGTGTTCGAGAAGGAGCTGCACGAGCAGATGCTGGAGTTCGCCACGCATCCGCAGACGGACATGGAGCGGCTGCACACGGAGATCGTCCGCTGCCGTGAGGAGGCCGGGCGGCACGCCGGGGGGATCGGGTGCGCCGTGGCCGCGCTCGCCAGCTCACCGCTGCCGGTGACGCCCTCCATCGGCGTGAACCGGCGCTACGAGTGGATGGCCGAGCAGTACGGCGTCGTGGTCCAGGAGCAGCTGGTCCTGGGCTGCCACGTGCATGTGTCGGTCGACTCCGACGAGGAGGGCGTCGCGGTGATCGACCGGGTGCGGCCGTGGCTGCCGGTGCTGACGGCGCTGAGCGCGAACTCGCCGTTCTGGCAGGGTCAGGACTCCCGCTACAGCAGCTATCGCAGCCGGGTCTGGCAGCGCTGGCCGTCGGCCGGTCCCACGGAGCTGTTCGGCTCGGCGGAGCGCTACCACCGCCGGGTCGCGGACATGCTGGCCACCGGGACGATCCTCGACGACGGGATGGTCTACTTCGACGTACGGCTCTCCCAGCGGTATCCGACGGTCGAGTTCCGGGTCGCGGACGTCTGCCTGGACGCCTCGACGGCCGCCGTCCTCGCCGCGCTCGCCCGCGCGCTGGTCGACACGGCCGCGCGGGAGTGGCGCCGGGGCGTGGAACCGGCCGGGCACAGTGTGAGCCTGCTCCGCCTCGCGTCCTGGCGGGCCGCCCGGTCCGGGCTGACGGAGGAGTTGCTGCACCCAGCCACGATGCGTCGGATGCCGGCCGAGACGGTCGTGCGGGCCCTGCTGGAGCATGCCGAGGAGGCCCTCGCGGACGCGGGCGACCTGGAACGGGTGCGCGAGGAGGTCGACGCGTTGCTGCGGCACGGCAACGGCGCCCGGGTGCAGCGCGAGCTGCTGGAGCGCACGGGCAGCCTGCGCGAGGTCGTCGCCGCGTGCGTACGCCGCACCCAGGCGGCATGAGGCAGCCGCACCCGGGCGGCGCGGGGCATCAGTAGATCAGGGCCAGGGCGTAGCCCAGGAGACCCACCGCGAAGATCAGCACGAACGCGAGGATCAGGGCCATCGGCCCCTTGCTCCAGCCCTTGGCCGGATTGCTGAGCAGGTCCTGGGGGCCGGCCTCGGGCATGCTGCTCTCCGCCGGCGGGGTCTCCCCGGGCGGCACGCCGCCGCCGGGTTCCAGGCCGGTGCTGAGTCGGGGTTCGGGGTCGGGATTCACGTACGTCATGTCACCCCGGGTCCCCCGATCCGGCCGGATCACCGGGTGGGAACACTTCTGCGTTCCCGGCCCCCCGCCGCCTGCCGCTGAGCTAGCCTCCGAGCACCGTCGACCACGGTGATCGTCGTCGGCGTCACCGTCCGTACACGTCAGGAGCCGGCGCATGCGCGAGACCGCACTCGCTCCCCGGGCCGTCCCGCCGCTGGCCGGAGGTCTGGCCGACAGCCTCTTCGAGACGGCCGCCCGCACACCGACCCTGCCGATGCTCGCCCGGCGCCGCGGCCCCGGCTCGGCGTTCTGGGACGAGGTGACGGCCGTCGAGTTCCGCGACGAGGTGGTCGACCTGGCGAAGGGCCTGATCGCGAGCGGGATCTCGCCCGGCGACCGGGTGGCGATCCTGGCCCGCACCCGGTACGAGTGGACGGTCTTCTGCTACGCCCTGTGGACGGTGGGCGCCGAGGTCGTGCCGATCTACCCGACCTCCTCGCGCGACCAGGTCGAGTGGATCCTGCGGGACGCGGGCTGCGTGGGCGTGCTGGTCGAGGACGAGCAGAGCGTGATGACCGTCGGCTCGGTGTGCGCGTCGCTGCCCGCGCTGCGCCATGTCTGGCAGCTGGACGGGGGCGCGCTGGACACGCTGGTGGCGCGCGGCGCGTTCCTCCCGTTCGCCACCGTGGACTCCATGCGCCGCATCGTGCTGCCGGACTCCACGGCGGTGGTGGCCTACACCTCCGGCACCTCCGGCCGCGCCCTGGGCTGCGCACTGAGCCACCGCGGTCTGGCCGCGCCCTGCGACACGCTGCTGGCGGGCTGGGGCCACACGGTGGCGCCGCCGGGAGAACAGGGCGCGGTCCTCGCCTACCTCCCCTTCTCGCACGTGTACGGGCTCATGATCCAGAACCTGTGCGTCCGCGGCGGGTTCCTGATGGCGCACGAGCCCGTGATGACCGGGGACGCGCTCTCCTCGGCCCTGCGTTCCTTCCGGCCGACGTATCTGTACGCCGTGCCGTCGGTCCTGGAGAAGATCTACAAGAACTTCCTGCGCACCGCCCAGCAGGCGGGGCGCGGTGCCCTGTTCGAGCGGGCCGCGGACACGGCACGGGACTTCGCCGCCGCGCTGGAGCGCCAGCGGCTCGGCCGGAGGGCCGGGCCCGGCTTCGACCTGCGCCTCCAGCACGCCCTGTACGAGCGGACGGTGTACCGGCGGCTGCGCACCGCCCTGGGCGGCCGGGTGAGCCGGGCGACGTCCGGCGGTTCGCCGCTCAGCCGCGAGCTCTCCCTCTTCTACGAGGGCATCGGCGTCTACGTGCACGACGGCTACGGGCTGACGGAGACCAGCGGCGGACTGACGATGCAGCCGCTGGGCCGGGAGAAGTCGGGCACCGTCGGGCAGCCGCTGCCCGGCATGGAGATCCGGGTGGCCGACGACGGGGAGATCCTGGTGCGCGGGCCGTCGCTGTTCCAGGGGTACGTCGGTGACGGGGCCGCCACCCGCGAGGTGCTGCGCGGCGGCTGGCTGGCCACCGGCGACCTCGGACACCTGGACGACGAGAACTACCTGGCGATCACCGGCCGCAAGAAGGACGTCATCATCACCAGCGGCGGCAAGAGCGTGGCCCCGGCCGCCCTGGAGCAGCGGCTGCGGATGCACCCGCTGGTCCACCAGGCGGTGCTGGTCGGCGACAACCGGCCCTGCGTCGGTGCGCTGATCACGCTCGACCCGGAGTTCCTGACGCACTGGCGGGCGTCCCTGGCCCTGCCGGGCGACGCCCCGGCCCGGGAGGCGCGCGAGGAGAACGCGCTGCGGGAGGAGATCGCGCGGGCCGTGGCGGCGGCCAACAGCGCGGTGTCCCGCTCGGAGTCCATCCGGGTCTTCCGGGTCCTGCCCGAGCCCTTCGACGTGGCGGGCGGTCTGCTCACCCCGTCGATGAAACTCCGCCGCGACGAGATCGTTCGTACCTACTCGCTGGAGATCGACGCGATGTACGCGGCGCGTTCGCACCGCCGGCCGGAGCGGCCGCCGCAGGAGCCCGCCGGCTGGGAGGAGGCGGACAACGTCTTCCTGCGCTGATCCGCGGTCCCGTCCCGCCGCCGGACCGGCACACCGGCGCGACTAGGTTCGGCCGGCACGGGAACTTACCAACGGAGGGCATCCGAAGGAGAAGGGACGGCGCCCGGCCGGGGCCGGGCCGGGAAGGCGCAATGGCAGCCGAGTCGCGTTGGGACAGGACACTGGCTTCCGAGGAGATCACGAATCGCACCGCCAGCTTCGCCGGGGAGCTGCACAATGTGACCGGCGCGCGGCTGGTCGCGGAGGAGTTCCTCTACGACCTCGCCCGTGCGGCGCCGCCCGCGGCGCCCGAGCACTGGGACGACATCCTCCTGGTCGTCACGGAGCTGGCGGCCAACGCCGTGCAGTACGCTCCGGGGCCGTTCCAGCTACGGCTGCGCCGTACCTTCGACGGCGTGCACGTGGTGATGCACGACACCAGCACGACGGAGCCCGCCCCGCGTCCCTTCCATCCGAGCCAAGGCGGCGGCGGCATCGGCTGGCATCTGATCCACACCCTGTCCGACCAGGTGAGCGTCGTCAGCGGGGAGCAGGGCAAGGACATCCACGTCTTCCTGCCCTGGTGACCGGGATCACGGGGCCGGTGCGACGCGCAGGGGCACGAGCGCGCCGATCGTCTTGCCGCCTTCGGGCCGCGGGTCGACGGTGATGTCCCGGGCGAGGCGGGTGACCAGCGGCCAGCCGTAACCGCCACCGGGGTGGGTGGTGGGAAACGCGTACGCGGCCCGGGGCACCACCGAGCTGTTGTCGTGGACGGCGATCCACAGCCCCTCCTCGGTGGGCCGGACCTCGAAGCCGGCCAGCCCCTCGCCGTGCCGGATCGCGTTGGTCACCAGTTCCGAGACCACGAGCAGCAGGTCGCCGACGTCCTCCTCGCGCACCTCGCGCCCGGGGCCGCCCCAGACCGTCCGTGCCACCGACTCGGCGTACGCCCGTGCGGCCGCCGCGCCGCCCCCGGCGCCCCGCGCCGGCATGGCGGGAGGCGCGGGACGGGGCGGTGCCGTGGTGGTGGCGGCGCTCGTGCTGGTTCGCTCGGCTGCTTCCATGTCAGTGGTGCCCCCGGTTTCCGCGTGCTGTCGTCCGGTCCGGTCTGCTCGCGGGGCTCCCCCGCGGCGACCACCGGGCCGGGCGGACGCGACGGGCCGGACCGGCTCCACAGCGGCGCATACCCCGCCCGGGGCCGCCGTATTCGGCCCGGCGGGCCCTTCGGCGGGGGTGGGAGGCCGGCCGGGTGTACCGGCGGTGCCGCCCGCCCGGCGTGACCCGTGCGGGGGTACGCGTCCGGCCGGGTGACGCATCGCTTGGTCCGCGCCGGGGACCTGGGTTAGCCTCTGGCGTATTTTTCTCCCGGGGCGAATCCGTGAACTGCGCGCACGCGGACACGGCAGGCCGGACGGCCCGAACGGTCCGGCAGGGGGTGGCGGGGTCCTCGCGGCGAGGGCCCCGGGGAGCGGAACGAGGATGCGCATGACCAGCGACAGCACCGGATCCGTCGACACGGCTCCGGGCGATCAGGAGTTGCGCCGTCTCCTGGCGGGCCTGACGGCCGTGCGGGACGGCGACTTCGGGACCCGTCTGCCGGACGACGCGGACGGACTGATGGGCGACATCGCCAAGGTCTTCAACGGCATGGTGGACCAGTTGTCCGTGTTCACCTCCGAGGTCACGCGGGTCTCCCGCGAGGTGGGCACGGAGGGCGCGCTCGGCGGGCAGGCGAAGGTGCCGGGGGTCTCGGGCACCTGGGCCGATCTGACGGACTCGGTCAACGCCATGGCGGGCAACCTCACCACCCAGGTCCGTGACATCGCCCAGGTGGCCACGGCGGTCGCCAGGGGGGACCTCTCCCAGAAGATCGACGTGGACGCCCGCGGCGAGATCCTTGAGCTGAAGAACACCATCAACACGATGGTCGACCAGCTCTCCGCCTTCGCCGACGAGGTCACCCGGGTGGCCCGCGAGGTCGGCACCGACGGCCGGCTCGGCGGCCAGGCCGACGTGCAGGGCGTCCGGGGCACCTGGCGCGACCTCACCGACTCGGTGAACTTCATGGCGGGGAACCTGACCAACCAGGTCCGCAACGTCGCCCAGGTGGCCACCGCCGTGGCCAAGGGCGACCTGTCCCAGAAGATCACCGTGGACGCCCGCGGCGAGATCCTGGAACTGAAGAACACCATCAACACGATGGTCGACCAGCTCTCCGCCTTCGCCGACGAGGTCACCCGGGTGGCCCGCGAGGTCGGCACGGCCGGGAACCTGGGCGGGCAGGCCCGGGTGCGCGGGGTGTCGGGCACCTGGAAGGACCTCACCGACAACGTCAACGTGATGGCGTCGAACCTGACCGGCCAGGTGCGCTCCATCGCCCAGGTGGCCACCGCGGTGGCCCGCGGCGACCTGTCGCAGCGGATCACCGTCGACGCCGAGGGCGAGGTCGCGGCGCTGGCCGACGTGATCAACACCATGGTCGACACGCTGTCGGCGTTCGCCGACGAGGTCACCCGCGTCGCCCGCGAGGTCGGCACCGACGGGCGTCTGGGCGGCCAGGCGCACGTGCCGAACGTCGCCGGCACCTGGAAGGACCTCACCGACAACGTCAACTCGATGGCCAACAACCTCACCAACCAGGTGCGCAACATCGCCCTGGTGACGACCGCGGTGGCCCGGGGCGACCTGTCGAAGAAGATCGACGTCGACGCGCGCGGCGAGATCCTCGAACTCAAGACGACGATCAACACGATGGTCGACCAGCTCTCCGCCTTCGCCGACGAGGTCACCCGGGTGGCCCGCGAGGTCGGCACCGAGGGCCGGCTCGGCGGCCAGGCCGAGGTGGAGGGCGTCTCCGGCACCTGGAAGCGCCTCACGGAGAACGTCAACGAACTGGCCGGCAACCTGACCCGCCAGGTCCGCGCGATCGCCGAGGTCACCTCCGCCGTCGCCGAGGGCGACCTGACCCGTTCGGTCAACGTCGAGGCGTCCGGCGAGGTCGCCGAGCTCAAGGACAACATCAACGCCATGGTGGAGTCCCTGCGCGCGACCACGCGGGCCAACCAGGAGCAGGACTGGCTCAAGACCAACCTCGCCCGCATCTCCGGTCTGATGCAGGGGCACCGGGACCTGCCCGTGGTCGCCGAGCTGATCATGGACGAGCTGGTGCCGCTGGTGTCGGCCCAGTACGGCGCCTTCTACCTGGCCGAGGACGGCGACGACGGTCCCGAGCTGCGGCTCGTCGGCTCCTACGGCTACCCGGAGGACACGAACAGACCCACCCGCATCGCCTTCGGCCGGACCCTGGTCGGCCAGGCCGCGCGCAGCCGGCGCACCATCATGGTGAACGAACTGCCACCGGGCTATCTGACCATCTCCTCCGGGCTCGGCGAGGTGGTGCCGGCGGCGCTGGTGCTGCTGCCCATCGTGGTCGAGGGGCAGGTCCTCGGCGTCATCGAACTCGCCTCGGTCGCCCCGTTCAGCCAGATCAACCAGGACTTCCTGGAGATGCTGATCGAGACCATCGGCGTGAACGTCAACACCATCGTGGCCAACGCGCGTACCGACGAGCTGCTCGCCGAGTCCCAGCGCCTGACCGCCGAGCTCCAGGCCCGCTCCGCCGAACTGCAGTCGCAGCAGGAGGAGCTGCAGCACTCCAACGCCGAGCTGGAGGACAAGGCGTCCCTGCTCGCGGCGCAGAACCGGGACATCGAGGCGAAGAACCTCCAGATCGAGCAGGCCCGGCAGGAGCTGGAGGCGCGCGCCCAGCAGCTGTCGCTGGCCTCGAAGTACAAGTCGGAGTTCCTGGCCAACATGAGCCACGAGCTGCGCACCCCGCTCAACAGCCTGCTCATCCTGGCCCAGCTGCTGGCCCAGAACCCCTCGCGCAACCTCACCCCGAAGCAGGTCGAGTACGCGGGCATCATCCACTCGGCCGGCTCGGACCTGCTGCAGCTGATCAACGACATCCTGGACCTGTCGAAGGTCGAGGCGGGGAAGATGGACGTGTCCCCCGAGCGCGTGACGCTGCGCCAGCTCATCGAGTACGTCGAGGCCACCTTCCGGCCCATGACCAGCCAGAAGGGCCTGGAGTTCACGGTCACGACGGCCGCCGGGGCGCCGGCGGACCTGCTGACCGACGACTCCCGGCTGCGGCAGGTGCTGCGCAACCTGCTGTCCAACGCGGTGAAGTTCACCGAGCGGGGCGGCGTGGAGCTGGCCGTCGAACCGGCACCGGACGACGAGGTGCCCGCGGGCGTGATCCGGGGCGGGGCGGTGGTGGCCTTCCGGGTGAAGGACACGGGCATCGGCATCCCCGAGCAGAACCTGGAGTCGATCTTCGGCGCCTTCCAGCAGGCGGACGGCACGACGAGCCGCAAGTACGGCGGCACCGGGCTCGGTCTGTCCATCACCCGGGAGATCGCGCAGCTGCTGGGCGGCGCCGTCACGGTGGACAGCACGCCCGACCGGGGCAGCACCTTCACGCTGTACCTGCCGGTGGCCCGGCCCGACTTCGAGGACCTGCTCTCCCGCGGTCCGGAGCACATCCGGGCCGAAGTGTCCGCCGACGTCCTCGACCGTCCGGCGCCGGTGGCCGAGCTGACCGGCGGCCACCGGCAGCGGCCGCGGCGCCTGCTGGTCGTGGAGGAGCGTCCGCGCGGCCTGCTGACCCTCGTCGCGGAGAGCGTGGTCGCCGATCTGACGCACGGGCGGGACGACGCGGGAGACCGGCCCCCGCTCGACGTCATCACGGCCGTGGGGGCCGAGGAGGCCGCCGGCGCGCTGGCGGCCGAGCCGTGCCACTGCGTCGTACTGGAGCTGGGCATGCCCGACGACGAGGCGACCCGCTTCCTGCGCGCGCTGCGGGGCGACTCGGCGCTGGCGAACGTGCCGGTGCTCGTGCACAGCGGGCACCGCGCGGACGCCGCCGTGGAGGAGGACCTGCGCTCGCGCTCGGCCGACGGGACCCTGGAGTTCCTGGCCGGCCTCGACGAGCTGCGTGAGCGCATCGCCCTGCACCTGGCCGCGGAGGAACCCGGCGACGTGCTGCCCCTGGTGCGGCCGGAGGAGCCGCCGCGTCCGGACCCGCGGGCCGGTCAGGACCCGCCCGCCGGGCGCACCGTCCTCGTGGTCGACGACGACGCGCGCAACCTGTTCGCGCTCAGCGGGATCCTGGAGCTGCACGGTTTCCGGGTGCTGCACGCGGAGAACGGCCGCCGGGGCATCGAGACCCTCGTGGACCACCCGGACGTGGCGCTGGTCCTGATGGACGTGATGATGCCGGAGATGGACGGCTACACGGCGACGGCCGAGATCCGCCGGATGCCGCGCTACTCCGAGCTGCCGATCATCGCGGTCACGGCGAAGGCGATGCCCGGCGACCGGGAGAAGAGCCTCGCCTCGGGCGCCAGCGACTACGTCACCAAGCCCGTCGACACCCAGGACCTCATCGCGTGCGTCCGACGGTGGCTGCCCGTATGAGCGTGTCCGAGCAGTCCGGCGAGCCGGGCGGCGTCGTCCGGCGGGAGGCGTCCGGCCCGGCCGGCATGACGCCGCTGTCGCCCGTGGGCAGGCTGGCGGCCACGGTGGACCGGCTCAGCCGCGAGGTGCGGGCCGCCCAGGCGGAGGCCGAGGGGCGGGCGCTGATCGAGCTGGCCAAGGGCATCCTGGTCGCGCGGCTGGGCTGCGGTCCGGCCGAGGCCGCCCGGCAGCTCGCCGAACTGGCCGAGCAGTCCCAGGTGACGCCGCTGGAGTTCGCGGTCGAGGTCATCAACCAGTCCGCCCGGGACCGCATGTCGGAGGTGACCGACGCGTTCCTCGCGGCCACCGCGGCCGTGCGCACCGCGGATCCCGGGAACGACACGGACGACACGGACGACACGGACGACACGGACGACACGGACGACACGGACGGCGAGGGCACCGCGGCTGCGGGAGCGGCCGGGGAGGTGGCCGAGTCCGCCGCCGTACGCCTGCGGGCGGCCGAGAGCGGCGCACTGGCCGCGGACGACACCCAGGCCGTCGCCGACGCGCTGCTGGAGCAGGCGCTGCGCCCGCTCGGCGCGGTGGCGGTGGCCATCTGGGCGGCCGGGTACGACGGGTCGCTCACCCTGGTGGGCAGCGCCGGGTTCCCCCCGGCCGAGGCGGCCCGCTGGCGGTACGTGCCGCCGGACGTGGCGACGGTGGCGCGGCGGGGGCTGACCGAGCGTGCCGGGCAGTGGATCACGTCCCTGGCGGGCACGGGGCTGCCCAGCGTGGGCCGGCACCAGTACCCGGACGGCGGCAGGGTCGCCCTGCCCGCCGGTACCGGGGGACGCGTCCACGGCGTGCTGGAGATCGCCTGGCCGATGCCGCTGGCCCCGCAGCCGCCCCAGGTGGTCCGCCAGGTGGAGGCCCTGGCGGAGCTGTGCGCGCACACCCTGGAGTCGTACACGCCGCCGCGCGAGGCCGGGCAGGAGCCGCGGGTCATCCCGGACGCGGTGGAGCTGATGGACCTGGCCGACGGGCTGCACGACCCCGCCCTGGTGCTGGTGCCGCACCTGGACGCGGCGGGGCAGCTGGCGGACTTCCGCATCCAGCACGTGAACAAGCGCTTCCTGGATCCGGCCGGGCGGCCGCGGGCCGTCGTGGGCGGTGCGCTGCTCCTGGAGGCCTACCCGATGGCCGCCGGGGACAGCGAGCTGTTCCGGAACGTGGAGCGCGTGTACGCCACGGGCGAGCCGTTCCGGGCCCGGCACATGAACCTGACCGCCCTGGTGGACCAGGTGCCGCTGTCGGCGGTGGCGGACATCAGCATCAGCCGGCACGGCAACGCCGTGCTGCTCATCTGGCGCATCGAGGACGAGACGGCGCGGCTGGCCAGCCTCCTCCAGCACGCCCAGCGGATCGGCCGCATCGGCGGTTTCGAGGAGAACCTGCTGACCGGCGAGATCACCTGGAACGGGCAGTTGTTCGACCTCTACGGGCGCCCGCAGACGAGCACGCCGGTACCGCTGGAGGAGCTGGCCGCCCACGCCCACCCGGACGACGCCGTCGCCATCGGGCGGTTCCTGCGCACCCTGCTGCACCACCGGCGGCCCGCGTCGGCGGCGTTCCGGCTGCGGCGGCCCGACGGAGTGACCCGGCACGTGCGGGTGGTGGCCGAGCCGGTCCTGGACACCGACGACCGGCTGCTCCTCGTACGGGGCGCCTGCCAGGACATCTCGGCCCAGCACTGGACGGAGGTGGCGCTCGCCGCGACCCGTGACCAGCTCGCGCACACCGAGCAGCAGGCCGTCGAGCGCGCCCGGCTGACCCTGCAGTTGCAGCACGCCATCATGCCGCCCGCCCAGACCCCGCTGCGGGTGCCGGACCTCCAGGTGGCCGTCCGGTACCGGCCCGCGGAGACGGAGCAGCTGGTGGGCGGCGACTGGTACGACGCCGTGCGGCTGCCCAGCGGGCTTGTGCTGCTGTGCGTGGGGGACGTCGCCGGGCACGGGATAGAGGCGGCGACCAGCATGGTGGTGCTGCGCAACGCGCTGCGCGGTCTCGCGGTGACCGGGGCCGGTCCGGGACAGCTGCTGTCCTGGCTCAACATCGTGGCGCACCATCTGACGGGCGGGGTCACCGCCACGGCGGTGTGCGGCCTGTACGACCCCTCCCGGCGCACGCTGCGCTGGGCCAGGGCGGGCCACCTGCCGCCGGTGCTGGTGAGGGGCCCCGGGGCGGAACCGCTGCCGCTGGTGAGGGGCATGCTGCTGGGGGCGGTGGCGGAGGCCTCGTACGAGGAGGCCGAGGCGCAGCTGGCCGCCGGGGACACCCTGCTGATGTACACCGACGGTCTGATCGAACGCCGTGACCGCCCGGTGGAGGAGGCGCTGACCCAGCTGCTCAGCACCGTGCGCCCGACGCCCAACACCCTGGACCAGCAACTGGACCGGCTGCTCACCTACAGCAGGTCGGACACGGACGACGACACGTGTCTGGTGGGCATCCGCGTGGGGTGACGCACGGCACCCCCGTCCGGCCCCGGACGGGGGGTGTGGAGACGGGTTTCGGGGGTATCCGCCCGGCGCGGCGGGCCACACGACGGTCCGCCGCGCCGCCGCGTTGTTGGAGGTACACGTGCCCATAGCCCACAACCCGCTGTCCGTCGAGGTGACGCTGGAGCGGGAGGAGGTCGCGCTGCTGAAGGTGGAGGGCTACCTGGACGTCGACACGGCGACCGAGTTCCAGCACCATCTGGCCAACCAGCTCCACCACGGCCGACGGCACTTCCTGCTGGACCTGTCCGCGGTCCCGTTCATGGACTCGTCCGGCATGAACATCATCCTGCGGGTCTACCAGGAGGTGCGCGAGCTGCCGGGCAGCGTGCACATCATCTCGCCGCCCCCCGCGGTGCGGCGCGTCCTGGACCTGACCGGGGTGAGCATCACGGTGCCGGTCTCGGACAGCGTCGAGGAGGCCCTCTCCCGCATCGACGCCCAGCCGGAGGGTCCGCGGGTGCCCGACGCCTGAGCCGCCGGGTGCCCGCGTCCCCTCCGAGCCGGTAGTGCGGAAGCAGGTGCCGTGCCAGGTCGACGGGTGGTTAGAGTTGTCGACCGGCTGGGTCACGTCGCCGGCACGTCACCCCGGTGGGGTGACGTGCGGCGCTACGCGGATGAGGAGTGGGACAGGTGCCGGAGCACGCGGAGGGAACGGCGGCAGCGTCGACTGGGGAGGTCAGGGACTTCCTGCGGCGCCGCCGTGAGCAGATCGCCCAGCGGTGGGCGGACGAGCCCCTGTTCCGGGCCGTGTTCACCGTCTCGCGCGACGAGGCGGTGGAGGCGGGCAAGGCCGTCGTGGACGCGCTGGCGCAGGTGGCGGACGCGGCGCGGGTCGAGGACCCGGACGCCGCCGGGTTCACCACGGTGCGCGAGCAGCTGGCGCGGATGGGCACGGCCCGCTCGCGCTCCGGGCTGAGCACCGCGCAGGTGTCGAGCGAACTGGCCGCGCTGCGTCCGCCCGTCGAGAACCTGTTGGTGGCCGACCTGCCCGAGGACGCCCCGGCCGAGCACGTCCGGCACTGCGTCACCACGCTGAGCGTGCTGATGGGCACCCTGCGGGTCGTGGTGATGCAGACGGCGCTCAGCGAGGGGCAGGCGCTGATCGACCGCCAGCGCCTCCAGCTGCTCGAAGTGGCCACGCCGGTCATCAAGCTGTGGGACGGCATCGTGGCCGTTCCGCTGATCGGCACGCTGGACAGCGAGCGCAGCCAGGTGGTGATGGAGACCCTGCTGGAGTCCATCGTCGAGCAGCAGGCGCGTTACGCGATCCTGGACATCACCGGTGTGCCGACCGTCGACTCGCTGGTGGCCCAGCACCTGATGAAGACGGTCGCGGCGGCCCGGCTCATGGGCGCCGAGTGCATCGTCTCCGGCATCCGGCCCGCGATCGCGCAGACCATGGTCCACCTGGGTCTCGACCTGGGCACGGTGGTGACCCGGGCCAGCCTCGCCGACGCGCTCGGATACGTGCTGCACCAGCTCGGGGTGGGCATCGTGACGCCCGGCACGAACGGCGCGGTCGCGCGGTGAGCCAGGCATGGTCCGGGCCCCACGGGGCTCCGGTGACGGGGCATGTTCCGGTCCTGCGGCTCGGTGAGGTCCTGCTGGTCACCCTTCAGGGGGATCTGCACGACAGCTCGGCGCAGCAGCTCCAGGAGGATCTCGCCGAGACCATCGTGCGCAGCGGCGCCACCGGCGTGGTCATCGACGTCTCCGGGGTGGAGATCGTCGACTCCTTCCTCGGCCGGATCCTGGCCGAGATCGCCGGCCAGACCGGTCTGCTGGCCGCGCGGACCGTGCTGGTCGGCATGCGCCCGGCGGTCGCCATCACGCTGGTGGAGCTGGGCCTGACGCTGCCGGGCGTGCACACCGCGCTCAGTACCGAGGTGGCCATGGACCTCCTCAGGCAGCAGGCTCCGTCGTCCCGCTTCGGCGGCCTGCGCCAGGAGAGTCAGTGATGCACACTGCAGCGGGCTCCCAGGCCCGCCTGCCGATCCGTTCGGACATGGATCTGGTGTGGGTGCGGCAGCATGTGCGGCAGGCGGCCGCCCAGCTCGGCTTCGGCCTGGTGGACCAGACGAAGCTGGTCACGGCGGCCAGTGAGCTGGCCCGCAACACCCTCGTGTACGGGGGCGGCGGCACCATGGAGACGGAGTCGCTGGTGGAGGGGACCGCGCACGGGCTGCGGCTGACCTTCAGCGACGAGGGCCCCGGCATCCCGGACCTGGAACAGGCGCTCAGCGACGGTTTCACCTCCGGCGACGGTCTCGGCATGGGGCTGGGCGGCGCGCGGCGCCTGGTGCACGAGTTCGCGATCGAGAGCGCCCCGGGCTCCGGGACGACCGTGCGGGTGACGTCCTGGGTGGGCCGCCCGCCACGCCCGCGAGGGGAGTCCTGATGCCCCGCGTGTGGGACGTCCCGGTGCACGACTCGACCCGGGTGCGCGACGCCCGGGTGGCCGCCGAGCACGCGGCCGCCCTGGCCGGTCTCGACGAGCAGCGGACCTCGACGGCGGCGCTCGTGGCGACCGAGCTGGCCACCAACCTGCTCAAGCACGCCGGTGGCGGCCGGGTGATCGTCGACGTGGTCGCCCCGCCCGTCCTCCCGGCCGACGGGCAGGCGAGGCCACGCGTGCAGATCACCACGGTCGACCACGGGCCCGGCATCGCCGACGTGTCCGCCGCGCTGCGCGACGGCTTCACCACCACGGGGTCCCTCGGTGCGGGCCTCGGCACCTGTGCGCGCCTCGCCGACGACTTCGACCTGCACAGTGTCCCCGGCCGGGGCACGGTGGTCGTCGCCCGGGTCGGCGTACCCGGGCCCCGCGTCACCGGCACCGGTCCGGCGGGCCGCCTGCGGGCCGGCGCGGTGAACGTCCCGTTCGGCGGTGCGGACTACTCGGGTGACGCCTGGGCCTGGGTCCGGGACGGCGACCTGGTCACGCTGATGCTGGCCGACGGTCTCGGCCACGGTCCCGAGGCCGCCCGTGCCTCCGACGCCGCCGTCGAGGCGCTGCGCACCGCGGCCCACCTGCCGCCGGCCGAGGCGGTGCGGCGGCTCGACCGGGCGCTGTCCGGCACCCGCGGCGCCGCCGTCGCGGTGGCCCAGGTCGACACGCGGGCCGCGGTGCTCCGCTTCACCGGCGTCGGCAACATCGGGGCGCGGCTGTGCGAGGGCGGCACCTGGCGGCACCTGGTGTCGCGGCCCGGCATCGTCGGCACCCACCGGCCCACCACGCTGCGTCAGGACGAGGCGCCCTGGGCCGACGACCGGGTGCTGGTCCTGCACAGCGACGGCCTGCCGAGCCGCTGGTCGCCGACGTCCGACACGTGCCGCACGGCGGCCGACCCGGCGGTGACCGCCGCCGTCACGATCCGCGACGCCAGCAGCCCGGCCCGGCCCGTACGGGACGACACCGCCGTCGCCGTGCTGGCCCCGACCCCGCCGGACGGCCCATGACCCGAACCTGGCAGATCACCGACGTCGCCGACGCGGCGCGGGCGCGCATCGCCACCGCGCGCCTGGCGGCGGCCTTCGGCGTGCCGCCCGTGGAGCGTGCGCGGCTGACGGCCTCGCTCGGCGCGCAGCTGCTGCTGTGCCTGACCAAGGGCGGCACCTGGCGGCTCACCCTGGACACGGGGACGGACTCCCGCACCGCGCCGGGGGCCGGGCAGAGCGTGCTGCACGCCGTGGTGACGCCGTCGCCCGAGGCCGCTGCCGCCGGGCAGCCGCCGTGGCGGGTCACGGTGCCGTGCCCCGAGCCGGCGGCGGACGTGGACGCCGGCGCCGACGCCGGCGCGGACGATCCGGCGCTGCTGGCGGAGGCCCTGCTGGGCGCCGACGAGGACACGACGCTGGTGCTGGAACGCCTCACCGAGCAGGAGGGCCTCGTCGAGTTCCACCGGGAGGAGCTCCAGCAGACGAACCAGGGCGTGGTGGCGCTGCACGCCGAACTGGACGCCGCCGGGCGCGCCCAGCGCGAGGCGTTCGCCGCCGAGCGCAAGGCGCGTACGGAGGCGGAGAACGCCCGGCGCAGGCTGACGTTCCTGGCGGACGCCAGCGCGGTGCTGACGGCGTCGCTCGACCACCACGAGATCGTGCGCCGGCTGCCGGAGCTGCTGGTGCCCGAGTACGCGGCGAGTGTCGACATCTGGCTGTTCGACCAGGACGGCGACCGGCCGGGACCCGCCCACGCGGCCGCCGCGGTGGTCGCCGCCCGCACCGGGCGCCCGCAGTACGCCGCCGCGCAACCGGGCGGACTGCCCGGCGTGGACGACCAGCCGCCCTCGGCGCTGGCCCCGGAGCGGCCCCTGCTGTGCATCCCGCTGCCGACGCGGCAGGCACCCCTGGGGGTGGTGACCCTGTCCCCGCCCGGGGAGCGCTGGGACGCGGACGACGCCGTGATGCTGGTCGAGCTGACCCGGCGGGCCAGCATCGCGATCGACCACGCCCAGCGCTACCAGCACAACCGCGACATCGCCGAGACCCTCCAGCGGGCGCTGCTGACGGAGTTGCCGGCCCCGCCCGGGCTCTCCCTGGCCGCGCGCTATCTGCCGGCCACCCACGGGCTGAACATCGGCGGCGACTGGTACGACGCGTTCCGGCAGCCCGACGGCGGTGTCATCGCCGTGGTCGGGGACGTCACCGGGCACGGGCTGCGCGCGGCGGTGATGATGAGTCAGCTGCGCACCGCCCTGCGCGCGTACGCGGTCGACGGCGGCAGCCCCGGGCAGCTGCTGACCCGGCTGCACATCTTCCTGCACCACCTCCAACCCGACCTGTTCGCCACCGCGGTCATCGCGCGCTTCCACCCCGACGACCCGACGGTGACGTGGGCGGCCGCCGGTCATCCGCCGCCGGTGCTGCGTACCCCCGACGGGCGGGTGCGCACCCTGGACGCCAAACCCGGTGCGATGCTCGGCATCCCGCTGCGCCAGGAGATCGCGGACCACACGGTGCCCATGGCGCCCGGTTCGACGCTCGCGCTGTACACGGACGGTCTGGTGGAGCGCCGTGCCCTCGGCATAGACCCGGGCATCGCGCGGCTGACGGACGCGCTCGGGTCGTTCGGCCCGGCGGAGCTGGACACGGACCTGGAGGGCTCGGCCGACGGGATCCTGCGTCCGATGCTCAGCGACTCCGAACGGGACGACGACGTGTGCCTGCTGCTGTGCCACCTGCGCGGAACGGACTGATCCACCGCGCGGTACGGACCCCTCCCGCGGGAGAAGTTCCGCGCGGTCCGCTCCCGCCCGGTGCGCTCCGGGTCCGGGCGGGGCATGGTGGTGATCAGGACGTGTCGCCTGCCTGCCGCACCCGGCTGGCCGAAGCGGTCCGGGCGCGGTCGCATGGACGAGGTGCGAAGCGGCGATCCTCGGGCAGGCGAATGGCGTCCGCGGCAGACCGCCCCGGAGCCGCAGAAAGGGATGAACACCGTGACACGACCCAGGATCCTGGTGGTGGGCGCAGGCTTCGCCGGCGTGGAGTGCGTCCGTCGTCTGGAACGCAGGCTCTCGCCGAGCGAGGCCGAGATCACCTTGGTGACACCGTTCTCCTACCAGCTCTATCTGCCGTTGCTGCCGCACGTCGCCGCCGGGGTGCTCACCCCCCAGTCGATCGCGCTCTCGCTGCGCCGCAGCAGCAAGTACCGGACCCGGATCATCCCGGGCGGCGCCATCGGGGTGGACCTCGAGGCGAAGGTCTGCGTGGTGCGCACCATCACCGACCGGATCGTCGACGAGCCCTACGACTACATCGTGCTGGCGCCCGGCAGCATCACCCGCACCTTCGACATCCCCGGGCTCACCGACAACGCGTTCGGCATGAAGACGCTGGCGGAGGCCGCGTACATCCGCGACCACGTCATCTCCCAGCTGGACCTCGCCGACGCCAGCCAGGACCCCGTGGAGCGCGCCTCCCGGCTGCAGTTCGTGGTGGTGGGCGGCGGCTACGCCGGCACCGAGACCGCGGCGTGTCTGCAGCGGCTGACGCACGCCGCCGTCAAGCGCTACACCCGGCTGGACCCGGCCCTGATCAAGTGGCATCTGATCGACATCGCGCCGAAGCTGATGCCGGAGCTGGGCGAGAAGCTCGGCCGCGACGCGCAGGAGATCCTGACGCGGCGCGGCATCGACATCTCGCTGGGTGTCTCCATCGCCAAGGCCGCCCCGGAGGAGGTCACCTTCACGGACGGCCGGGTGGTGCCCACCCGCACGCTGATCTGGACGGCGGGCGTCGTCGCGAGCCCGCTGATGGCCACGCTCGGCGCGGAGACGGTCAAGGGCCGGCTCGCGGTCACCGCGGAGATGTGCCTGCCGGACCACGACGGGGTGTTCGCGCTCGGCGACTCCGCGGCCGTGCCCGACCTCGCCAAGGGTCAGGAGGGCGCGGTCTGCCCGCCCACCGCCCAGCACGCGATGCGGCAGGGCCGGCACGTCGCCGAGAACCTCATCGCCACCCTGCGCAACCAGCCGATGCGGCCGTACGTCCACAAGGACCTGGGTCTCGTCGTCGACCTGGGCGGCACCGACGCGGTCTCCAAGCCGCTCGGGGTCGAGCTGACGGGCCTGCCCGCGCAGGCGGTGGCCCGCGGCTACCACTGGTCGGCGCTGCGCACGGGCGTGGCCAAGGCCCGGGTGGCGGCCAACTGGGCGCTGAACGCGGTCGCCGGTGACGATTTCGTCCGCACCGGCTTCCAGGCCCGCAAGCCGGCCAAGCTGAAGGACTTCGAGTACACCGACGCGTATCTGACGCCGGAACAGGTGCGGGAGCGGGTCGCGGAGGCGGACCGGGCGAAGCCCTGATCCCCGGCCGCCCCGGCTGCCCCCGCGGCCCGTGGCGGGCCGGGGCATGACATGCTGAGAAGTGGATCTCGGCATGAACCGGCCGGGACGTGGCTGGAACCGGCTGTGAGGGCCGGTGGTGAATCGGGAGAGTGTACGGCGGCGTGAAGGCAGCGGGGCGCTCGGCGCGGACACGGCTGCGGGACCGCGTCGCCGCGTCCGACCCGGGGCTGTTGCGGCTGACGGCGGGCTTGCGGACGGTGGGCGCCATCGCGCTGACGCTGGGCGTGCTCGCCGTGTTCGGCGTGGACGTCAAGCATCTGGTGGCCGGTGCCATGGCGGCGATGGTCGCGACGTTCGCCATCCGGGAGAAGGAGCCGGGCCCGCAGGCCGTCACGCTGGCGCTGGGGCTGCCCGTAGCCCTGGCCTCGGTCTCGCTGAGCACGCTGCTCACCTCGCGGGTCGTCCTCGGGGACGCCTTCTTCGTCGTGCTGATCTTCTGCGCGGTCTTCGTCCGCCGGTTCGGCGACCGGGGAACGGCGCTCGGGCTGATCGGCTTCCAGGTCTACTTCGTGTCGCTGTTCGTCGGTGCGAGGGTCTCCGGGCTGCCGGGGCTGTGGGCCGCCATCGCCGTGGCGTTCGCGTCCAGCGCGGTGGTGCGCTTCGGGGTGGTCCCGGCGACGCCCGCGCGCATCCTGAGCCTGCTGCGGCAGGCCTTCCGCGCCCGGCTGGCCCAGCTGATCGCGACACAGCTCGATCTGCTGGACGCCGGTCCCGACGACATCGACAGGACGCTGGAGCGCCTGCGGGACGGCACCGCGCGCCTGCACGAGACCGCCCTGATGATCCAGTCCCGGCTGGACGAAGGCACGCCCGACGCGTCCACGGCACGCCTGGTGCAGCGGCGCATCGCGGACGCCGAGATCGCCGCCGAGCGCCTCGGTCTGCTGCTGCTGACCGCGCGCAGCGCCGAACGGGCGGACACCCTCACGCTGCACCTGCCGGGCGCGCCGGCCCCCACGGTGGGCCACTCCCCCGCGCCCGGCGAGGCCACGGAGACTCTGCGCCGCGATCTCACGGCGCTGCGCACCCTGGTGCTGCGGCCGCCCGCGGAGGCGCGCGGAACGGCGCTGTCCCACCTGCGCAACCGGCTGCTCGGCTACCGCGACGAGGAGAACCTGCCCGAGGCCACCGCGGCCGTCCAGGACGTGTTCCGCGCCATCGGTGAGACGGCGCGCGCGGTCATGGGCCTGAGGATCGCGCTGGACGGGCCGCAGGACGAGTCCGACGACTCACCGGCCACCGCCCGTTCCCGGGAGGAGCTGGACGCCGAGGACGCGGCCATCGACGCCGGTGAGGAGGCGGCCGAGGAGGAGGAGCAGACCGGGCTGCGGCGGCCCACCACGCGCGCCGCGGTGCAGGTGGCCGTGGGGTCCTCGCTGGCGATCGTCGGCGGCGAGTTCCTGTCCTCGCAGCGCTGGTACTGGGCGGTGCTCACCTGCTGGATCGTCTTCATCAACACCGCCTCCACCGGCGAGATCCTGGTCAAGGGCTACCGTCGGCTGCTCGGCACGGTGCTGGGGGTGGTGGCGGGCATCGTGCTGGCC
Organism: Streptomyces sp. NPDC034099; assembly: GCF_055575415.1. Classification (NCBI taxonomy): domain Bacteria; kingdom Bacillati; phylum Actinomycetota; class Actinomycetes; order Kitasatosporales; family Streptomycetaceae; genus Streptomyces; species Streptomyces sp. NPDC034099. Next base: position 25,657 of record NZ_JBVISR010000005.1, read on the forward strand.
GGTCTGGTGGGCAACCACACCTGGACCGCGTTCGGACTGGTGCTGGTGCTGATCTTCGCGATGTTCTACACCGCGCCGCTGTCCTACACGCTGATGTCGTTCTTCGTCACCGCGATGCTCGGACTGCTGTACACGCTGCTGCACACCTACAGCATGTCGGTGCTGGTGCTGCGCATCGAGGAGACGGCGCTCGGCGCGGCCTGCGGCATCGTGGCGGCGGCGCTGGTGCTGCCGATACGCACGGACCGGCGTACGAACGAGCTCCTCGGCACGGTGCTGGAGCGGCTCACCGATGTGACGGAGGGCGCCGTCGACCAGCTCAGCGGCGGGCCGGAGGCCGACCTGCTGGACACCGCGCGGGAGCTGGACCAGGCGCTGGGCGACCTGCGGGCCGCCACCCAGCCTCTGACCCATCCGATCACGCCGCTGCGGGCCCGGCGGGACACGGCCCAGTACGTGGTGGCGCTGCTGGAGACCTGCGCCTATCACGCGCGGTCGCTGGCGGCGACGGCCGAGCTGCTGCCCACCCATCCGTCGATCGCGGCCGACCCGCGGCTGCGCGGCGCGGTGCGGCGCACGGTGCGCAACATCGAGGCGATCGCCGCCCATGTCGCCGACGAGGACGCCGTGGCACAGGTGGAGACCGGCCCGAGCATCGCCTCGCTGCTGGAGCCGGACGCCGCCGGAGTGCCGCGGTACGGCCGCATCACGGGCCGGGTGCTGCGGCACCTGGAGCGGCTGGACGAGGCGGTGGTCGGCCTCGCCCGGCCGTTGGGTGTGACCGTCAGGGCGCCGCAGCGCTGACGGGGCCTCCGGGCTGATGGGGGTCAGAAGTCGCTGGGCAGACCGCTCGCCTCGGCGATCCCGCGCAGTTCCTCGTTCTGCTGGTGGCGTTCCTTGAGGTAGTCGGCGATCTCGCCGAGGCGCTCGGGGTCGGAGGCGGTGGCCGCGTCGGTGACGACCCGGACCGGACCGGTCTCGTCGGTGTCGATCTCGACGACCTCGTTGTCGAGACGTCCGGTGACGGCGGTGGCGATGACGAGGGCGGCCTCGTCCCTGATCTCCTGGGGCAGCGCCTCGGCGTTGTCCCCGTCCAGGGAGAAGTCGATGGTCGGCATCTGCTGCTCGTCGATCGCCTGGAGGACCGGTTCCACCACGCTGAGCAGCAGCTGGTAGTCGTCGTTCGGCATGCGAACGCGCAGAAGGTCGAGGTAGACGTCCACGGGACGTCCGTCCGGCGGAGGAATCTCGTGTTCGTTCATTTGCCCCGTGTTCCCCGTGCCGGGCCGCTCAGACCCTCCGCCAGCGGGCGAGCGCGAAGGAGAAGACGCCGAACAGCACCAGACCCGCGGCGACACAGGCCAGCAGCCAGGGGCCGAGGGAGGTGTCGGCGAAGGAGCGCAGGGTGTCGTCCAGTCCCTTCGCCCGGTCGGGTGCGTAGTCGACGGCGGCCCGTACGGCGAAGGCCCCCGCCACGGCGAACACGATGCCGCGGGCCGTTCCGCCGCCGACGCCGGTGACGTCGACCAGCAGCCGGGCCCGGGGGCTGAGCCCGCCGGGCTTCAGCTTCTTGCGGTAGGTGCGGCGCAGCGCCTGTACGGCGATCACCACCCCGGCGACGACGATCGCGGCGCCGGCGACGCCCACGAGCCACCGGCCGGCGGGCATCTCCATCACCCGGGCCGTGACGTCCCGGGACTGCCGGTCGCTGGAGCCGCTGCCGCCGGCTCCGGCCGCGAAGGCCAGGACGGAGTAGGCGACGAACGCGTAGAAGACGCAGCGGGCGGCGGCGGGCAGGCGCTTCTTCGCCGTGTGCCCGTCCTTGCCGGTGACTCCGAAGACCGCCTCGGACAGCCTCCACAGGGCCATTCCGACGAGTCCGGCACCGAGCGCCCACAGCAGCACCGCGCCGAAGGGCCGGTCCGACAGCTCGGCCAGGGCGCCGCCCCGGTCCGCCTGCCGGTCTCCGCTGCCGAAGGCGATCCGCAGGGCCAGGATGCCGACCAGCAGGTAGATGACGCCGCGAGCGGTGAGCCCCGCCCGGGCGGCCCCCTCGGCCGCCGATCCGTTCGCGGCCCGCCGGGCGTGGCCTCGGCCGGTACGTGCCAGGACGCGTGCGTTCATGTGGACCTCCCCTCCCGGACTTCCGCATGCCCCGGCATCGGCCGCGTACACCGGAGTGCCGGTGGACGGACGACCGCCCGTACACCGACTGATGGTGTACGGGCGGTCGTCCGTCGTTCCCCTGGCCGTTCCTCGCGTCAGTCCGCCACTCCCGCGTGCGCGGCACCGGGTACGGGCTCCGGTGCCGGTGCCGGTGCCGGTGCCGGTGCCGGTGCCGACGCGTCCGCGAGCCGGCGCCGGGCGGTCTCCAGGGCCTGCCGCACATCACGGGTACCGGTGGACACGCACAGCGTGTACTCCAGGTCCCGGGTCCGCGGGCCCGGCCTGCCCGTCGCGTCGGCGGGCTCGTTCACCGCGGTGGCCTCGTACTCCGCCAGGAGTCTGCGCAGCACCGCGGGGTGTGGCATCAGCATCCGTCCGTCCCTCCCTGTGTTCCCTGCGTTCCCGGTGTTGCCGGTCCCGTCGTCCGGCTCGTCGTCCCGTCGGTTCATCAGGTCCGCGCCGGGTGGCCGGAGCGATTGTGCTGTCCCAGCGCCTCGTCGCGGACACGGGCGCAGCTGCGGCTGATGAGCCGCGAGACGTGCATCTGCGAGATGCCCAGGCAGTCGGCGATCCGGCTCTGCGTCATGTCCTCGAAGAAGCGCATGTAGAGAATGGCGCGCTCCCGCTCGGGCAGCTTGCGCAGTCCCTCCTTGGCGGACTCGCGGTCGATCACGGTCTCGTACGAGGTGTCGGCCGCGCCGAGGGTGTCCGCGAGGCTGTAGCCGTCGTCGCCGGCCGACAGCTCGGCGTCCAGCGACAGGGTGCTGAAGCTCTCCAGCGCCTCCATGCCGGCGCCGACCTCGTCCTCGGTCAGCCCGGTGTGGGCGGCCAGGGCGGCCACCGAGGGTTCGGGGCTGCCCGGGCTCTGGGCGAGTTCCCGGCGGGCGACGCGCACCTTGTTGCGCAGTTCCTGGACCCGGCGGGGCACCCGCAGGGCCCACATCCGGTCGCGGAAGTGGCGCTTGACCTCACCGGTGATGGTGGGCACGGCGTAACTCTCGAAGGCCCCGCGCTCCGGGTCGAAGCGGTCGATGGCCTTGACCAGGCCGAGCGCCGCGACCTGGCGGAGGTCCTCGATGGACTCCCCGCGGTCCCGGAACCGCCCGGCGATCCGGTGGGCCATGGGCAGCCAGGCCGTGACGAGTTCGTCGCGGACGGCGTCACGCTCGGGTCCGTCCGCCAGCCCCGCGAGGCGGCCGAAGAGGGCCATGGTGTCGGGGGCGTCGTCGTGCCGGCGGCGGGCGGAAGCGTTCGTGGGGTCGGCGGGCTGGGTGGACTGGGGGGTATCGGGACGGATGGTGGGCGTTTCTATGAGCATGCGGATCCGCTCCTGAACGGTGGTCTCAGGGGACTTCCGCGGGAACGGTGCTGTCCGGGGCGCCCGGGCACACCCGGGGCACCGAAGCAGCCGTACCGCTCCCGCTGCTGCGCCTCCGGTCCGAAGCACGAATCTGCGACTGCCCCTGCCCCGGTGGAACAAACTCCGCTTTTCGAAAAGTCATCAGGACAGCGGAACGACCACGGTGATGCACTTGCCTCCGGAGGGAAGATCTGCCACCCGCACCTCGCGGGCCAGCCGGCAGACGATCGGCCAGCCCCGGCCGCCGAGGCGTCGGCGGCCCCGGTCGTCCGTGGCGGGCACCGCCACCGGCAGGTCGTGGCTGCGGTCGCACACCGACAGGCGCACGCCCGGTCGCACGCCGGGCCCCACGACGTCGACCCGGAAGTCGGTGACGCCGCCGCCGTGCAGGATGGCGTTGGTGGTCAGCTCCGAGGCGACGAGCACGGCGTCCGACAGGGCGCCCGCGTCGCACGACGCGCCGCCGTGGGTGCCGGGGCAGTCGGTGACGGCCCGTTCGACCGCCCTGCGCGCGTCGGCCGGCCTGCAGGGCCGGTTCCGGCGGCGGGTGCCCCCGCCGCGCTGTTCGACAGCGGGTTGAGTCGTGTCCCTGTCACGCATCCGTCAGCTCCCTGGTCGGTGGGACGGTCCGGTCGGGCCGTGTGCGCGCCGCGGCCTCGTCTTTGTCGGCTGACCTCTGCCGGTACGGGCAAACCTCCGGCCCTCCGTGCGGCCCGGGAGCCATCCGGGCGCCCAGCGGGGGTACGCGGAGTGCATGACGGATGTTGTGGACTCGGACGAACTGCTGCGCCGGATGCACCGCGCGAGGACCTGCGCGCTGGAGGAGGGGCGGAGCTGGCGGGCGCGCAGCGAGGAGCTGCGGTCGACCGACCCGGAGGCCTCGCGGGAGGCGGCCGTGCGGACGGTGGCGTACGAGGCCGTCCTGCGGGTGCTCGACGAGGTGCTGACCCCGGGGCGGAACGCCCGGTGAGGGGCCGCGGGACGGATTGACGCGGCGCCGGACGGGAAACCGGTCGGGCATGACAGCCGATCACAGCCGAGCACCGGTCCTGGAAGCCCTCGTCGAGTACCGCCGCGAGGGACGGCTGTCGTTCACGCCGCCGGGGCACAAGCAGGCGCGCGGGGCGGACCCCGCGGTGCGCGAGGTGCTGGGCGACGCCGTGTTCCACGGCGACGTGCTGGCGACGGCCGGACTCGACGACCGGCTCACCCGGGGCCGGGTGCTGCAGCGCGCCCAGGAGCTGATGGCGGACGCCGTCCACGCCGATCACACGTTCTTCTCGACGTGCGGGAGTTCCCTGTCGGTGAAGGCGGCGATGCTGGCGGTCGCGGGGCCGCACGAGAAGCTACTGATCGGCCGGGACGCCCACAAGTCCGTGGTCTCGGGGCTGATCCTGTCCGGCATCGAGCCGGTGTGGGTGGAACCGCGCTGGGACGCGGAGCGGCATCTGGCCCATCCGCCGTCCGCCAAGGCGTTCGAGGAGGCCTTCGCCGCCCACCCCGACGCCAAGGGCGCCCTGGTCACCAGTCCGACGCCGTACGGCGCGAGCGCCGACCTGCGGGCCGTCGCCCAGGTCTGCCACCGGCGTTCGGTGCCGCTGATCGTGGACGAGGCGTGGGGGGCGCACCTGCCCTTCCACCCCGATCTGCCGTCCTGGGCGATGGACGCGGGCGCCGACGTCTGCGTGACCAGCATCCACAAGATGGGCAGCGGTCTGGAGCAGGGCTCGGTGTTCCATCTGCGCGGCGACCTGGTGCAGCCGAAGCTCCTCGGCATGCGCGCCGACCTGCTGAGCACCACGAGCCCCTCGGTGCTGATCTTCGCCGGTCTCGACGGCTGGCGCCGGCAGATGGCGCTCGGCGGACAGGAGCTGATGGGCGGGGCGCTGGAACTGGCGGCCGACGTGCGCGCGGCGATCGAGGAGATCGACGGCATGCACGTCAACGACCGGGACGACTTCTGCGGCCCCGGGGCGGCCCACGGCTTCGATCCGCTGCCGGTCGTCATCGACCTCGACGGGCTCGGCATCTCGGGCTTCCGGGCGGCGGACTGGCTGCGGGAGAACCGCGGCGTGATCGCCCACATCACCGACCACCGCCGCATCGGCGCTCAGATCACCCACGGCGACGACCGGGAGACCGCCGACGAACTGCTCACCGCGCTCAAGGACCTCGCCCGCGCCGCCCCCGGCCTCGCCCCCGCTCCGCGGGTCGAGGTGCCGTCGCCGGCCGAGCTGCGGATGCCGCAGGTGTGCCTGCCCCGGGACGCGTTCTTCGGGCCCACCGAGGACGTGCCCCTGGACCGGGCCGCCGGGCGGATCGCTGCGGAGATGATCACGCCGTATCCGCCGGGCATTCCGGCCGTGCTGCCGGGTGAGCGGCTGGCCGGGCCGGTCCTGCGCTATCTGCGCAGCGGCCTGGAGGCCGGGATGTACCTCCCCGACCCGACCGATCCGGCGCTGGAGACGGTCCGGGTCGCCGCGGAGCACGGCGAGTGAGACGGATCACGTGACGGCGGGCCGGTTTCGCGGAACGGACCAAGATGGTTTAGCGTTCATCCATACGTGGCGACGGAGTCGACCGAAACGTCCTCCGCGGTCACCGCTTACGGCCCTGGCCGGCCTCCCCCGTCCGGCCAGGGCTTTTTCATGTCCTCGCACTCCCGTCCCCGGTTCCGGCACGGAATCCGTACGGGATCCCGCCGTCCGCCGAGGTGCTCAGTGCGGCGACAGCGACTGAAATGGGCAGAGGGAAAGACCCGGAACCGAATCGCCGGCGAGGAGTCCCCTGCCATGACCAAAGCGATCAAACTCCTGACCGCCCTGCCCCTCCCCCAGCGTGAGCGGCTGATGAGGCTCGCCCGGGAGGTCTCCTTCCCGGAGGACGACCGGATCTTCGAGGCGGGGGGCAGGGCGGACCGCTTCTGGGTCATCCGCTCCGGCGCGGTCTCCCTGACCCAGCAGGTGACGTCCCTGCAGCGGGTCACGGTCGCCAGTCTCGGCGTCGGCGACCTGCTCGGCTGGTCCTGGCTGTTCCCGCCCTACGAGTGGGACTTCGGCGCCGAGGCGTTCAGCCCGGTGCGCGCCTACGAGTTCGACGCGGCCGCGGTGCTCGACCTGTGCGAGGAGGACCCGTCGCTGGGCATCGTGCTGGTGCGGTCGGTCGCGGAGATCCTCGCCCACCGGCTGGAGTCCACCAGGGGCCGGCTCATGGAGCACTACGCGATGCACGGGCGCGGCTCCCTGTGAGGGGCGGTCAGACGCGGTAGCGGCGCAGCGCCGGCACCGCGACGGCCAGGGCCAGCATCACCGCCACGACGAGCAGCCCGCCGCCGGCCACGGCCTCGCGCGCACCGAAGGCGGAGCCCGCGCCGCCGTGCAGGACGTCGGCCAGTCGGGGACCGCCCGCCACGACGACGGTGAACACACCCTGCATGCGCCCGCGCATCTCGTCGGTGGCGGCGGACAGCAGGATCGCCCCGCGGAACACCATGGAGACCATGTCGGCGACGCCGGCCACGGCCAGGAACGCCACCGCGAGCCACAGGCTGCCGCTCAGGCCGAAACCGGTGATGGCGGCCCCCCAGACGACGACCGCGCCGATCACCATCCAGCCGTGCCGGCGGGCCCGCGAGAAGGTGCCGGAGAACAGTCCGCCGGCCACCGCGCCGATGGGGATCGCCGCGAACAGCAGGCCGAGCGCGAGCCCCTCGCCGTAGGGCGCGTACGTCTCGGCGGCGAGTTGCGGGAACAGGGCCCGGGGCATGCCGAGGACCATGGCGACGATGTCGGCCAGGAAGGACAGCAGCAGCACCTTGTGCCCGGCGATGTAGCGGAAGCCGGCCACGACCTCGCGCACGCCCGCGCGCCGCACCGCCGTGCCCGCCGACGGCGGCAGGGAAGGCAGCTTGTAGACGGCCCACACGGTGACGCACAGGGCCAGGGCGTCGATCAGGTACAGCTCGGGCAGTCCGATCACCGGTATCAGCGCACCGGCGAGCAGCGGGCCGACCACCTGCCCGGTCTGCATGACGGTCGAGCCGAGGGCGTTGGCGGCGGGCAGCTCGTCCTCGGGCACCAGGCGGGCGATGGAGGCGTTGCGGGCCGGGGCGTTGAGGCCCCAGAAGGCCTGTTGCAGCGCGAGCAGCAGCATCAGCGCGGCCACCGACTCCAGGCCGGCGACCGCCTGTGTCCAGAAGAGCAGCGAGGTCACCGCGATGCCGGTGTTGGTGATCAGCAGCAGCTTGCGGCGGTCCATGGTGTCGGCCACCGCACCGCCCCACAGCGCGAACACGACGAGCGGCAGCAGACCGGCGAGGCTCGCGGCGCCGACCCAGGCCGAGGAGCCGGTGATGTCGTAGATCTGCTTCGGTACGGCGACCGCGGTGAGCTGGCTGCCGACGGCCGTGACGATGGTCGAGGACCACAGTCTGCGGTAGGCCGGGCGGCGCAGCGGGCGGGTGTCCATGGCCCAGCGGCGCCACCCCCGCTGCCGTGCTCCGTCCGGCGCCGGGACCTTCGTGTCCGGTTCGGTGGCGCTCTCGCCGCTGCTCTCGCTGGTGTCCACGCGCTTCCTACGTGCTCGGTACATCTTCCGGTTGCGGGGATCACTATCGCAGCTCCGTTCGAGCACACCGGAGCGGCCGGGGGCCTGAGCCGGGCCCGGTCCGGCTCAGGCCCCGGCGACGAGGGAGAGGCCGAGGACGATCATGGTGGCGGCCACCAGGCCGTCCAGGACCCGCCAGGCCGCGGGCCGGGCCAGGAAGCGGCCGAGGTAGCGGGCGCCGAAGCCGAGCGCGGCGAACCAGACCAGGCTGGCGACCGCGGCCCCGAGGCCGAAGGTCCAGCGCAGCGGCCCCCGGTCGGCGGCGACGGAGCCCAGCAGGAAGACCGTGTCGAGGTAGACGTGCGGGTTGAGCCAGGTCAGCGCCAGGCAGGTGAGCACGGCCCGGCGGCGCGAGCCCGCGGCGTCGCCGTCCGTCCGCAGCGCGCCGGACGGACGGAACACCCGCCGGGCGGCCAGGGCGCCGTAGCAGAGCAGGAAGGCACCGCCGATCCAGCCGACGGCGGTCAGCGCGCCCGGCCAGGCCACCACCACGGCACCGACCCCGCCGACGCCGAGGGCGATGAGCACGGCGTCGGACAGCGCGCAGATCCCGACCACGGCGAGGACCGCGTCGCGGCGGACCCCCTGCCGCAGGACGAAGGCGTTCTGGGCGCCGATGGCGACGATGAGCGAGAGTCCGGTGCCGAAGCCGGCGGCGGCCGCCGTGAGGGCGTTGTTCATGCCCTCGACGCTAAGCGGACGATCACAGGACGTACAGCTAAGGATTCTTACGTATCATTAGCCACTGTGATGACGACGTGACGCCGGCCTACGCGCCGACCTTCGCGGATCTGCCGCTGGACCACGTGCGCACCCTGCTGGCCGTGGTGGACGAGGGCACGTTCGACGCGGCCGCAGCCGCCCTGCACGTGACGCCGTCCGCGGTCAGCCAGCGGGTGAAGGCGCTGGAGCGGCGCACCGGCCGGGTGCTGCTGCTGCGCACCAAGCCGGTGCGGGCGACCGACTCCGGTGCCGTGCTGGTGCGGCTGGCCCGCCAGGTGGCGCGGCTGGAGCGGGACGCCTCGGCCGAGCTGGGCCTGCGGGGGGAGGGCGAGCCGACCCGGGTGTCGGTGGCGGTGAACGCGGACTCGCTGGCGACCTGGTTCCTGCCCGCCCTGACCCGCCTGCCCCGGGATCCCGCCCTCTGCTTCGAACTGCGCCGCGAGGACGAGGGCCGCACGGCGACGCTGCTGCGGGAGGGCGTGGTGATGGCGGCGGTGACGTCGTCGCCCGAACCGGTGCCGGGCTGCACGGTCCGGGAGCTGGGCCGGATGCGCTATCTCCCCTGCGCCGCTCCCGAATTCGCCGCCCGGCATCTGGCGGGGCCGCCGCGGGAGTCCGTCGCCGACGTCCCCGTGGTGGTCTTCGACCGGCGGGACGACTTCCAGGACGCCTTCGCGCGGCGGCTCGGCCACGAGGGCGCGAGTGCCGTGCGGCACCACGTGCCGACCTCGGAGGGTTTCGCCGAGGCCGTCGCCGCCGGTCTCGGCTGGGGCATGGTGCCGCAGCCGCAGGCGGATCCACTGCTGGGCACCGGCCGGCTCGTCTGCTTCGCCCCGGACCTGGCGGTGGACGTCACGCTGTACTGGCAGCAGTGGAGGCTCGACTCCCCCGCGCTGGCCGCGGTGGCGGACGCCGTGGTGACGGCGGCCGCGCGGGCGCTGCGCCGGTAGGCGCCCGGCACCGGCACGGCGACCCGGGGCGGTCTCGCCGGTTTCGCACCGCTGTCGACCGGTCACCCGCAACGGAGTAGGCCATGCCCGAAGACGCGAACGATACCGATCGCAGGTGACTTTGATGGACAACTGGCGAGAGCACGCCGCATGCCGGACGGAGGATCCCGACCTCTTCTTCCCGATCGGCACCACCGGCCCGGCCGCATTGCAGACCGAGCAGGCGAAGGCGGTCTGCCGGACCTGTCCGGTCCAGGAGCAGTGCCTGCGCTGGGCGCTCGACACCGGACAGACCATCGGAGTCTGGGGCGGCACCGGCGAATTGGAACGCCGGGCGCTCAAGCGGCGCGAGGCATCGCGGCGCAGGTCCGGCTGATCCCCGGCGCCCTCGCCGGACACAGCCCGGCAGCAGCATCGTCGGCCGTGGGAGGACCGCCATGAGCGTGCGCGTACGACGCGTCTACGACCCGCCGGAGCCGGACGACGGCGTGCGGGTCCTGGTGGACCGGCTGTGGCCCCGGGGCGTGTCGAAGGACGCGGCGCGGGTGGACGAGTGGCCCAAGGGGCTCACCCCGTCGACCGGGCTGCGCCGCTGGTACCACGCGGGCGAGGGCTCGTACGAGGAGTTCGCGCGCCGGTACGAGGCGGAGCTGACCGCCCCGGAGGCGAGCGAACTCCTCGACCGCGTACGGGACATGGCCGGGGCGGGCGATGTGACGCTGCTGACCGCGGCCAAGTCGCCCGGCGAGAGCCACGCCGCCGTGCTGCTCCGCCTCCTCGACGAGGGCTGAGGGGCGCGGAGCGGCCGACGGGCGCGCGTCGCTCAGGCGGTCTGCCGTGCCGCGGCCCGGCCCGCCGCCCGTCCGGAGAACAGGCAGCCGCCGAGGAAGGTGCCCTCCAGCGCGTTGTACCCGTGCACCCCTCCCCCGCCGAATCCGGCCACCTCACCGGCCGCGTACAGGCCCTCGACCGGGGTGCCGTCGGCGCCCAGGGCACGGGAGTCGAGGTCGGTCTGGATGCCGCCGAGGGTCTTGCGGGTGAGGATGTGCAGTTTGACGCCGATCAGCGGACCCGCCGCGGGATCGAGGATGCGGTGCGGGGTGGCGACCCGGCCGAGGCGGTCACCGATGTAGCGGCGGGCGTTGCGGATGCCCTGCACCTGGGCGTCCTTGGCGTAGGGGTTGGCCAACTGCAGGTCGCGGGCCTCGATCTGGCGCCGGAGCGCCGCGGCGTCCAGGAGCGGCTCGTCGGTCAACCGGTTCATCTTCTCGACCAGTTGCTCCAGGTCCGGCGCGGTCACGAAGTCGGCGCCGTTGCGCAGGAACGCGTCCACCGGGCCCGGTGCCCCCCGGCCCAGCACGCGTTCGCGCAGGAAGCCGGCGCGGTCCTTGGCGGTGATGTCGGGGTTCTGCTCGGAGCCGGAGAGCGCGAACTCCTTCTCGATGATCCTCCGGGTGAGGACGAACCAGGAGTGGTCGTGTTCCGCGAGACCCTCGGCCGTGCGCAGATGGCGCAGGGTGCCCAGGGTGTCGTAGCCGGGCAGGTACGGCTCGGGCAGCCGGCGGCCGAGCGCGTCGAACCACATGGAGGACGGCCCGGGCAGGATGCGGATGCCGTGACCGGGCCAGATCGGGTCCCAGTTGCGCACGCCCTCCGTGTAGTGCCACATCCGGTCCCGGTTGACCAGGCGGGCGCCCGCCTCGGCGCTGATGTCGAGCATCCGCCCGTCGACGTAGGCGGGGACGCCGGTGACCATCTCGGCGGGCGGGGTGCCCAGACGCTCGGGCCAGTGGCGGCGGACGATGTCGTGGTCGGCGCCGATGCCGCCGGAGGTGACGACGACGGCCTGGGCGGTGAGTTCGAACTCACCGGCCGCCTCGCGGCTGGAGGCGACGCCGCGCGGTGAGTCGTCCGGCGCGAGGACCGTGCCGCGCACCCCGCGCGCGGTGCCGCCCTCGACGACCAGGTGGTCGACGCGGTGGCGGTGGTGAACGGTGAGCAGCCCGTCCCGCACGGCCTGCTTCGCGTATCGCACGAAGGGCTCGACGACCCCCGTGCCGGTGCCCCAGGCGATGTGGAAGCGGGGTACCGAGTTGCCGTGCCCGCCCGCCCTCAGGTCACCGCGCTCGGCCCAGCCGACGGTGGGCAGGAAGGTGATGCCGTGCCCGGCCAGCCAGGACCGCTTCTCCCCCGCCGCCCACTCGACGTACGCCCGCGCCCAGCGCACCGCCCAGGAGTCCTCGTCCTCGGTCCGGTCGAAGCCGGCGCTGCCCTGCCAGTCGTTCCAGGCCAGGTCGAAGGAGTCCTTGACGCCGAGCCGGCGCTGCTCCGGGGAGTCGACGAGGAAGAGGCCGCCGAAGGACCAGAAGGCCTGCCCGCCGAGATTGGCCGCGTTCTCCTGGTCCACCAGGGCGACCCTCCTGCCCCGGCTGGTCAGCTCGTGGGCCGCGACCAGGCCCGCCAGACCCGCTCCGACCACGATGACGTCGGCATCCATGGCGACCGTCCCTTCCTGTTCTGTCATTGACGCGTGCTGCCGTCGGCGAGCAGCGCGGTGAGCAGCTGTCCCAGCCAGACCCGGGCGCCTGCCACGTCCCGGTCCAGGAGCAGTCGGGTGGTGACCCCGTCGTAGGCGGCGACCACGGCGTGCGCGGCTTCCCCGGCGTCGCCGAGGACGGCGGGCAGCGCGGTGTGTCCGCGGGCCCGGGCGAGCCGGTCGGCGATCGCGCGCCTGAGGCGGGCCCGGTGCTCCAGCAGGACCCGGGCGACCTCCGGGTCGCGGGCGGCGTGCACCAGGAAGTCCGTCTTCACCAGGAGCCAGTCGCGGTCGAGGAGCAGCACCTCGGTGACGCGCTCCACGGCGGCGGGCACGTCCAGGTCGGGTCCGTCGGCGGCGAGGGCGGCGGTCACCTGTTCGGCGATCAGGTCGGCCCGTTGCTCGTAGAGGGCGAAGAACAGCTCGTCGAGGCTGTCGAAGTTGGAGTAGAAGGCGCCCCGGCTGTACCCGGCGGCCTCGCAGACCTCCTCGATCGACACCCGCCCGAAGCCCTTGGCGGCGAACACCGCGAACGCGGCGTCCAGGAGGTTCGCGCGGGTGCGCACGCGCCGCCTGGTCACCCGCCCGGTGGTCGCCTTCGCCGTCATGTCCGGCCCCTTCGCTCGGTGCGATGCGCGAATGTATCGGATACATCGGCGTATCGAAAGAGGCGGCCACGGAAGAGAGGCTCACGAGCGGTTAGAACACATTTTCGAACAAGGAGTAGGCTGGTCCCATGACCACGCACCTCCAGGGCTCGCTCTTCGACCAGACCGACGAGGTCCGGCTGGGCCCGCTCGACGGACTGCGCCGCACCCACCTCGGCGCCGGAGCCTGGATCGACCTGCTCCCCGGGTGGCTGAGCGGCGCCGACGCGCTGTTCGAGCGGTTGTCCGCCGAGGTCCCCTGGCGCGCGGAGCGGCGGGAGATGTACGAGCGCGTCGTCGACGTGCCCCGGCTGCTGGCGTTCTACGGCGCGGCCGACCCGCTGCCGGACCCCCTGCTGGCCGAGGCGCGCGACGCGCTGTCGGCCCACTACGCCGAGGAGCTGGGCGAGCCCTTCACCACCGCGGGCCTGTGCCACTACCGCGACGGCCGGGACAGCGTCGCCTGGCACGGGGACCGGACCGGGCGCGGCGCCCGCCAGGACACGATGGTCGCCATCCTCTCGGTGGGCGCGCCCCGGGACCTGCTGCTGCGCCCGGCGGGCGGCGGCGGCGGGCGGACCGTGCGCCGCCCGCTGGGCCACGGCGACCTGATCGTGATGGGCGGCTCCTGCCAGCGCACCTGGGAGCACTGCGTCCCCAAGAGCACCCGCGCCGCCGGGCCCCGCATCAGCGTCCAGTTCCGCCCGCACGGCGTGCGCTGAGGGCCGGTCGACCGCCCGCGCACGGTTTCTGGTTGGCTGTTCCGCGCGGGGGCATCCGACCTGGAACGCGGGAGACCATGAGCGCGGACGTACGGCAAGTGGCCGACGGCACCTACCTGGTGCACGGCGGCAACACCAACTGGGTCATCCTCACCGACGGCGACGCGGTGACCCTCGTCGACACCGGCTACCCCGGCGACCGCCGGGCACTGCTCGACTCACTGGCCGCCGTCGGGAGTTCACCCGAGGCGGTGGTGGCCGTGCTGATCACCCACGCCCACAACGACCACCTGGGCTCGGCCGAGTACCTGCGCGCCACCCACGGCACCCCGGTCCTGCTGCACGAGGCCGAGGTGCCGCACGCGCGGCGGGACTTCCTCCAGCAGGTGTCGGTCGGCACGGTGCTGCGCAACGCCTGGCGCCCCGGCGTACTGCCGTGGATGGCGCACGTGCTGCGCACCGGCGGCACCGAACAGCACCCGGTGACCGCTCCCGCGCCCTTCCCGGCGGACGGTGCCCTCGACCTGCCCGGCCGGCCCGTGCCGGTGCACACCCCCGGGCACACCGACGGCCACTGCGTCTACCACCTCCCCGACGCGGGGGTGGTGATCTCCGGCGACGCGCTGGTGAGCGGGCACGCCATCTCCCGGATCGAGGGACCGCAGCTGCTGCCCGACCTGTTCCACCACGACCGGACGCGCGCGATCGCCTCGCTCGACGTCATCGCCGGGCTGGCGGGGGACGTGCTGCTGCCGGGCCACGGTCCGGTCCACCGGGGGCCGGTGAAGGACGCCGCGGACCTGGCCCGGGAACGGGCGTTCTAGAGTCGGGGCATGGCCTTGCAGATCAGCGCCACCAATCCGGAGCACCCCGCGCTCCTGCTCGAACTGCCCTGGCAGCTGCCGCTGGAGCAGTGGCCCGAGGAGTGCCTCGTGCCCCTGCCCCGCGGCATCTCCCGGCACGTGGTCCGCTACGCGCGCGCCGGGGACGAGGTGATCGCCGTCAAGGAGCTGGCCGAGCGGCCCGCGCTGCGCGAGTACCAGCTGCTGCGCGACCTGGACCGGCTCGCCATCCCGGCGGTGGACGCGCTGGCCGTGGTCACCGGCCGCTCCGACGCCGCCGGTGAGGCGCTGGAACCGGTGCTGGTCACCCGGCACCTGGGCGGCTCGCAGCCGTACCGGTCGATGTTCGAGACGACGCTGCGCCCGGCGACCATGCACCGGCTGATGGACGCCCTCGCGGTGCTGCTGGTCCGGCTGCACCTGGCCGGGTTCGCCTGGGGGGACTGCTCGCTGTCCAACACCCTCTTCCGGCGCGACGCGGGCGCCTACGCCGCCTACCTGGTCGACGCCGAGACCGGGGAACTGCACCCGCGGCTGAGCGAGGGCCAGCGCGACTACGACCTCGACCTCGCCCGGGTGAACATCAGCGGGGAACTGCTCGACCTGGAGGCCTCGGGGGCGCTGCACCCCTCCGTCGACCCCGTCGACTTCGGCACCGAGATCTGCGCCCGCTACCGGAGCCTGTGGGAGGAGCTGACCCGCACCTCCGTCTATCCGGCGGGCAAGTACCACTACATCGAGCGCCGGATCCGGCGCCTGAACGACCTCGGTTTCGACGTGGCCGAGATGCAGATCGAGCACGCCTCCAACGGCGACACCGTCACCTTCGTGCCCAAGGTCGTCGACGCCGGTCACCACCAGCGCCAGCTGCTGCGCCTGACCGGCCTGGACGCCGAGGAGAACCAGGCCAGGCGGCTGCTGAACGACCTGGAGAGCTGGATGGCCACCCAGGACGACTACGCCCCGGGCGATCCCCTCGGCGCCCGCCCGGAGGTACTCGCCCACCGCTGGGTGCGCGAGGTCTTCAGGCCCACCGTGCGCGCCGTGCCGCTGGAGCTGCGCGGGGCGATGGACCCGGCGGAGATCTACCACGAGCTGCTGGAGCACCGCTGGTACCTGTCCGAGCGGGCCCAGCACGACATCGGCCTGGACACGGCCGTCGAGGACTACCTCGTCAACATCCTGCCCACGGCCCGGGAGACCCTGCGGCCCACGGCGGACTGAGCGGCGCGGCCAGGGCTCAGGTGTGCGGGACCACCGCCACCGGGCACCCCGCGTGGTGCAGCACGCCGTGCGCCACCGAGCCGATCCGGGCGCCGACGGCCGTACGGCGGGCGCGGCGGCCGACGACCATCAGCTGGGCGTTCGCGGACACCGACAGCAGCACCTGGCCCGCGCTGCCCATCTCCACGTGTTCGACCACCGGGACGTCGGGGAAGCGCTCGCGCCACGGTGCGAGCGCCTCGCCGAGCGCCTTGTACTCGTACTGCTCCAGGCCCCCGGCCTCGTCGGCCAGCGCCATCGAGCCGGGGCTGTAGGTGAAGACCGTCGGCAGGGCCCAGGCCCGCACGGCGCGCACGGTGGCCCCCCGCGCGGCGGCCGCCTCGAAGGCGAATCCGATGACGTCGGCGCTGTCCTCCGGCTCGCCCTGCTGGCCCACGACGACCTCGCGGCCCGCGGCCTCGGCGGCGGCCTCGTCACCGGCCCGCACGAGGACGACCGGCCGGGTCGCCTCGGCGATCACCTGCCGGCCGACCGAGCCGAGCAGGAAGCCGACGACCGCCCCGTGGCCGCGCGAGCCGAGGACCAGCGTCTCGGCCCCGGCCGCGGCGGCGAGCAGCGCCGCGACGGCGTCGCCCTCGCGGACGTCGGTGGTCACCGTGAGGTCGGGGTGCCGTTCGGTGACCGTCCCGACCGCCTGGGCGAGGGCATCGCGCGCCCAGGCCTCCTGCGTCTCCCGGTCCACCGTGCCGGCCGCGCCCTGCCCCTGGAACCGCCAGGCGTGCACGACGTGCAGCGGGGCCCGGCGGCGGACCGCCTCCCTCGCCGCCCAGGCCAGTGCGGCCAGGCTCTCCTCCGAACCGTCCGAGCCTGCCGTGATCGGGCGCGTCATACGGGTCCCTCCCTGGGTCGCGGGAACGTCGTTCTCGCGGCCCAGTCTTCCCCAAGCCCTCCGCACGGCCGCACGGGGGGAGCGGACGCACGCCGGTGGTGTCCCCCCGCCGCCCGAGCGAGGACCGGCGATCGAACATACGATGGCCGCAGGCCGGTGCGGTGACGGGGACGCCGTGCCGTGAATCCGGCCGCTCGACGTGGGGGACGTATGGCACAGGCCGACGGGGAGACACGGACCGTCATCATGACCGTGGACGACGATCCGGGGGTCTCCCGTGCCGTCGCCCGCGACCTGCGGCGGCGCTACGGGGCCACGTACCGGATCGTGCGCGCGGAGTCCGGCGAGTCGGCGCTCGGCGCACTGCGGGAACTGAAACTGCGCGGCGACCTGGTGGCCGTGATCCTCGCCGACTACCGGATGCCGCAGATGAACGGCATCGAGTTCCTGGAACAGGCCCTGGACGTGTATCCGGGCGCCCGGCGGGTGCTGCTGACCGCGTACGCGGACACCAACGCGGCGATCGACGCGATCAACGTCGTCGATCTGGACCACTACCTGCTCAAGCCCTGGGACCCGCCCGAGGAGAAGCTCTACCCGGTCCTGGACGACCTGCTGCAGGCCTGGCGCACCGGCGACCACCGTCCGGTGCCCAGCACCAAGGTCGTCGGGCACCGCTGGTCGGCGCGGTCCTCGGAGGTCCGGGAGTTCCTGGCCCGCAACCAGGTGCCCTACCGCTGGTACTCCGCGGACGAGCCGGAGGGGCGGCGGCTGCTGTCGGCGGCCGGGCAGGACGGACAGCGGCTTCCGGTGGTGATCACGCCGGACGGGACCCCGCTGGTGGAGCCGGAGGCGCCCGACCTGGCCGCGCGGGTGGGCCTGGCGACCACGCCGACGGCCGACTTCTACGACCTGGTGGTGATCGGCGGCGGCCCGGCGGGGCTCGGCGCGGCCGTGTACGGGGCCTCGGAGGGGCTGCGGACGGTCCTGGTGGAGCGGTCGGCGACGGGCGGGCAGGCCGGGCAGAGCTCCCGCATCGAGAACTACCTGGGCTTCCCCGACGGTGTCTCCGGCGGCCAGCTCACCGAGCGGGCCCGGCGGCAGGCGGCGAAGTTCGGCGCCGAGATCCTCACCGCACGGGAGGTGACCGGCCTGGAGGCGAACGGCGCGGCGCGGGTGGTCCGGTTCTCGGACGGCTCGGAGATCGCCGCGCACAGCGTCATCCTGGCGACCGGCGTGTCCTACCGGCAGCTGACCGCGCCGGGCACCCACGACCTGGCCGGCTGCGGGGTGTTCTACGGCTCGGCGCTGACCGAGGCGGCCTCCTGCCAGGGCCACGACGTGTACATCGTCGGCGGTGCCAACTCGGCCGGGCAGGCGGCGATGTACCTGGCCAGGGGCGCCAAGTCCGTGACGCTGCTGGTGCGCGGCGACTCCCTGGCGGCGTCGATGTCGTACTACCTGATCCAGCAGATCGAGGAGACGCCCAACATCCACGTGCGCTGCGGCACCGTCGTCGAGAGCGCGCACGGCGACGGCCACCTGGAGCGTCTGACCCTGCGCGACGCGGTCGGCGGCGGCACCGAACTCGTCGACGCGCAGTGGCTGTTCGTGTTCATCGGCGCGGCCCCGCTGACCGACTGGCTGGACGGCACGGTGCTGCGGGACGAGCGCGGCTTCATCCTCGCCGGGCCGGACCTCACGCCGGACGGGCGGCCACCGGCCGACTGGGAGCTGGACCGGCCGCCGTACCACCTGGAGACCAGCGTCCCGGGCGTGTTCGTGGCGGGCGACGCCCGCGCGGAGTCCGCCAAGCGGGTCGCGTCCGCCGTCGGAGAGGGAGCCATGGCCGTGATGCTCGTCCACCGGTACCTGGAGCAGTCGTGAGCGGGCGGCCGATGCCGTGCAGCCCCGAGAAGATCGGGAAGCTGTTCCTGTTCGAGGGGCTGACGCCCGAGCAGCTGGGCCGGCTGTGCGCCGAGGGCCGGGTGGAGCTGTTCGACCCGGGCCCCGTGTACGCGGAGGGCGAGGACGCCACCTGCTTCTACGTGATGCTGGAGGGGACGGTCGTGCTGACCCGCCGGGTCGGCGGGGACGAGGTGGAGACCAACCGCACCTCGCAGCGCGGGGTGTACGCGGGCGCGATGCAGGCGTACGTCGGCGACCGGGTGCCGCAGGTCTACAACAACTCGATGCGGGTCACCGAGCCGACGCGGTTCTTCGTGCTCCCTGCCGACACCTTCGCGGCCGTCATGCGGGAGTGGTTCCCGATGGCGGTGCATCTGCTGGAGGGGCTGTTCTTCGGGTCCAAGAACACCCAGCGCGCCATCGGCCAGCGCGAGCGGCTGCTGGCGCTGGGATCGCTGTCCGCGGGTCTCACCCACGAGCTGAACAACCCTGCGGCGGCCGCGGTGCGGGCCACCTCGACGCTGCGGGAGCGGGTGGCGAAGATGCGGCACAAGCTCGCCGTGATCGCCGAGGGCCCGTTCTCCCGCGACGCGCTCGCGGGGCTCATCGAGATACAGGAGCGCACGGCGGAGCGAGTCGCCAAGGCGCCCTCGCTCAGCCCGCTGGAGGCCGCCGACCGGGAGGACGCCCTCGGCGACTGGCTGGAGGACCACGGGATCGAGCAGGGCTGGCAGCTGGCGCCGACCTTCGTGCAGGCCGGTCTGGACACCGAGTGGCTGGAGCAGGTCGCGGCGGCCGTGGACGCGGAGATCCTGCCGGGAGCGGTCGGCTGGCTCAACTACACGGTCGAGACCGAGCTGCTGATGAACGAGATCGCGGACTCCACCGCCCGCATCTCGCACCTGGTGGACGCGGCCAAGCAGTACGCGCAGCTCGACCGGGCACCCCACCGCACGGTCGACGTCCACGAACTCCTCGACAGCACCCTGCTGATGCTCTCCGGGAAGATCGGCCCGCGGATCGAGGTCGTCAAGGAGTACGACCGTACGGTGCCCCCGGTCCCGGCGTATCCGGCGGAGCTGAACCAGGTGTGGACCAACCTGATCGACAACGCGGTCGCCGCGGTGAACGGCGCGGGCGGTGAGGGGACACTGACCGTGCGGACGGCGCTCCACCACGACCGGCTGCTGGTGGAGTTCCGGGACACCGGCACCGGGATCGCGCCGGAGATCCGGGAGCGCATCTTCGACCCGTTCTTCACCACCAAACCGGTGGGCGAGGGCACCGGGCTCGGTCTGGACATCTCCTGGCGGATCGTGGTCAACAAGCACCACGGCAGCCTCCAGGTCGAGTCCGTGCCGGGCGACACCCGTTTCCAGGTGCTCCTGCCGCTCACCGCCGCGGAAGCCGATCCGACCGATCCAGCCGATCCGACCGAGGAGCCGGTATGACCAGCGACACCGGAATCGACCCCACCGTTCCGCCGAGCGGCACCGGCTGCGCCGAGTGCGACGCGGCCGGCGGCTGGTGGTTCCACCTGCGGCGCTGCGCGAGCTGCGGCCACGTCGGCTGCTGCGACAGCTCGCCGGGACAGCACGCGACCGGCCACTACCGGTCCACCGGGCATCCGGTGGTGCAGAGCTTCGAGCCGGGCGAGGACTGGTACTGGGACTACGCGACCAACGAGGTCCGCGAGTCGGGCCCGGACCTCGCCCCGCCCGGCAGCCACCCGGCCGACCAGCCGTCGCCCGGCCCGGCGGGCCGGGTCCCGGCCAACTGGGCGGCCGCCCTCCACCGCTGACCCGGCCGCGGGGCCGGGGAACGGGGAGGCTCGCCGCCCGGCCCGCGTGTCAGGATGGGCGGCGTGTCGCAGACCTCACTCACCAGCCCGCTCGTCGGCCGCGAGGACGAACTCGCGCGTCTCACCGGCGTACTGGAGCGCGCCCGCGCCGGCGAGGCCCGCGCGGTCCTGGTCGCCGGGGACGCCGGGGTCGGCAAGACCCGGACCCTGGACGAGGTCGCCGGGCGGGCCGCCGCGGCCGGGACGACCGTGCTCACCGGTCACTGCGTGGACCTGGGCGACGTGGGTCTGCCGTATCTGCCGTTCACCGAGATCCTGGGCCTGCTCGCCGCCGACGAGCGGTTCGCCGCCGTGCTGGCCGGGCATCCGGTGGCCGACCGGCTGCTCGGCGGCGGCCCGGACGACGGGACCGACGCCGCGCCCTCGCGGCTGCGGCTCTTCGAGGGCGTGGCCGCCCTGCTGACCGACCTGGCGGACGTCGCACCGCTGCTGCTGGTCCTGGAGGACCTGCACTGGGCCGACCAGTCCTCCCGGGACCTGCTGAGGTTCCTGCTCAGCCGGGGAGTCCTGCAGCGTCCGGCGGGCGGGGCGCCCGGCCACCGGCTCGCGCTGTTCGCCTCCTACCGGGCGGACGACCTGCACCGCCGCCACCCGCTGCGCCCGCTGCTGGCCGAGCTGGTGCGCCTGCCCGGCGTGGAGCGGCTGGAGCTGCGTCCGCTGCCGGACGCCGACGTGGCCCGGCTGGTGCGCTCGCTGCGGCAGCGGCGGCTGCCGGACACCACCGTGCGCCGGATCGTCGAACGGGCCGAGGGCAACGCCTTCTACGCCGAGGAGCTGGTCGCCGCCACGGACGCGCCGGCCGGTGGCGTCCCCAGCGGGCTGGCCGACGTCCTGCTCATCCGCTTCGAGCAGTTGTCCGAGACCGCCCAGCAGGTGCTGCGCACCGCCGCCGTGGCGGGCCGCCGGGTGGGGCACGACCTGCTGCGGGACGCCGTCGGGCTGCCCGAGGAGGAGCTGGAGTCGGCACTGCGCGAGGCGGTGGAGCGGCAGTTGCTGGTCTCCGGCGACGGGGGCGCCTACTCCTTCCGGCACGCCCTCGCCCGGGAGGCGGTCTACGCGGACCTGCTGCCCGGTGAACGGGCCCGGCTGCACGGCGCGTTCGCCCGGCTGCTCGCCGGTCCGGACCGCCGGTCGGACCACGCGGCCGAACGCGCGCACCACTCCCGCGAGAGCCACGACCTGCCGGAGGCGCTCGCCGCGTCCCTGGAGGCCGCCGACCACGCCCAGCGGGTCGGCGCGCCCGCCGAGGAGCTGCGGCACGTCGAGGCGGCGCTCGACCTGTGGACGGTGGTCGACGCCGCCGCGCGTCCCGCCGGACCCGACGCGGTGACGCTGACGCTGCGCGCCTCGGCGGCCGCCGTGCACGCCGGTGAACTGCACCGCGCGGTCTCCCTCACCCGCTCCGCGCTGGCGGGCCTCGGCCAGGACGCGGACCTGGAGCTGGCCGCCCGCGTCCGCTACACCCTGGCCGGCAATCTGCTGAGCGTCGACAACCTGGAGTCCGCGTACGCCCACAGCAGCGAGGCGCTGGGCCTGATCCCCGCCGAGCCGCCCTCGTCGACGTGGGTGTGGGCGGCGGCCACGCATGTGACGGCGGCCCGCCAGGTCGGTGAGAACGAGACGGCGCTGCGGGTGGCCCGCCGGGCGCTGGGGGCCGCCGAGGAGCTGGGGGTCACCGACGCCCGCGCCGATCTGCTGATCTCCCTGACGAGCCTGGA
This sequence comes from Streptomyces sp. NPDC034099, assembly GCF_055575415.1. Classification (NCBI taxonomy): domain Bacteria; kingdom Bacillati; phylum Actinomycetota; class Actinomycetes; order Kitasatosporales; family Streptomycetaceae; genus Streptomyces; species Streptomyces sp. NPDC034099. The sequence goes on from NZ_JBVISR010000005.1 coordinate 47,808, forward strand.
GGGCCACAACCGCGCCACCCCCGAGGGCCGGGAGCGGCTCCTGGAGGCACGCGAGCTGGCGCGGCGGGCGGGCAACGCGCCCGTGGAGCTGCGGGCGCTGTTCAACCTCGCCATCGGCTGCTTCGAGTCCGGCGACCTGGAGGAGTGCCTGCCCTGGGCGTCGGAGGGACTGGACCGGGCCCGCCGCTCCGGGCTGCTGTCCTCGCCGTACCCGCGGGAGATGCGGTATCTGCGGCTGCTGGTGCGGTACACGCTGGGCCACTGGGACGAGGTGCTGCGCGAGTCCGCCGGGGACGCCGGGGAGCGGCCGGCCCTGGACGGCCACGCCCTCGGGCCCGGGCTGTACGTGGCGCTGGCGCGCGGTGACTCGGGGGCGGCCGACCGGGCACGCGCCCTGTTGAGCGGGCCGTTCGACTGGATGGCGCGGATGGTCGCGGGCATCGTGCTGACCGACGCGGCGGCGCTGCGCGGGGACGCGGAGGACGCCGTGCGGTGGATGCGGTCCAGCGTCGAGACGCTCACCGAGGCGGGCACCCGGCCCACCGTGACCCTCCGCCTCGCCACCCTCGCGCTGTCCGCCGTCGCCGACACCGTGAGCGAGCTGCGCCGGGCCGGGGACGACGCCGGGGTGGCCCGCTGGAAGGAGACGGCGGCCGAACTGCTGGCCGACGCCCGCTGGTCCGCCGCGCACGGCTACGACGACGACCCGCAGGGCCCGGAGGGCCAGGCGTGGCTGGCGCGCGCGGAGGCCGAGTGGTCCCGGGTCGCCGACGCCGCTCCGGACCCGGCGGCGTGGGAGAAGGCGGTGGCCGCGTTCACGTACGGCGACGCCTACGAACGGGCGCGGTGCAGGCTGCGGCTGGCCGAGACCCTGCTGGCCGCCGACCGCCGCGAGGAGGCGGCCGCCGAGGCCGACGCCGTACGCCGGGAGGCCGACCGGCTCGGCGCGACGGTGCTGCGCGAGCGGCTCGACGACCTGGCCCGCCGGGGCCGGCTCACGGGCCCGGCACCGGCCGGAGCGGGCGCCGCGGCGCTGACCGCCCGTGAGCAGGACGTGCTGCGGCTGCTCGCGCTGGGGCACAGCAACCGCCGGATCGGGGAGGAGCTGTTCATCAGCGCCAAGACCGCCAGCGTGCACGTGTCCAACATCCTCGCCAAGCTGAACGCGGCCAGCCGCACGGAGGCGGTCGCGGTCGCCCACCGGCAGGGCCTGATCGCCCCGGAGCCGACGTCGTCGCACTGAGGCCGGCCCCGGGAACCCCCGCCGCCGGGCGGACGTTGACCCGGCACCGGTACCCGGAGCGCGCACCACGACACAGGACGGCACGATGAGCGACTTGGTCCCCGGGGGCAACGTCCCTCTGCCGGGCGGCCCCGTGAGCATACGGGTGCCCGCCGGCTTCGACGTGTCGGCGCTCGTCACGGACGACGACGGCAAGGTCGGGAGCGACGAGGACTTCGTCTTCTACAACCAGCCGGAGGCGCCCGGCGCGAGGCTGCGGGGGGACACGCTCACCGTCGATCCGGCGCGGCTGCGGCCGGGCGCCACCCGGGTGACGGTGGCGGTCGGCCCGTCGGACCCCGGCACCGCCCTGAGCGCGCTCCCCTCCCCCACCGCCCATGTCACCGACGCCCGCGGCCGGGCCGTCACCCGGTTCACCCCCGCGCGTGCCGGGCAGGAGACCGTGCTGCTGCTCGTGGAGTTCTACCGGCGCGGCGAGGGCTGGAAGGTGCGCGCCCTGGGGCAGGGGTACGCGGACGGACTCGCCGGACTCGCCCGGGACTTCGGCGTGGAGGTGACCGACGAGGCGCCCCCGGAGTCCGCCGCGGGGCCGGACCCGGTCACGCCGGGGGCCGAGTCCGACGGCTTCCTGGGGCTGGTCAACCCGGCCCGCGCCGCAGCCGGTTCGCCCTCGGTGCGGGCCGACTCCCGGCTGCTCGCCGCGGCCCGGGCGCACGCCGCCGCCATGGCCGCCGCGGGCACCCTGAGTGTCGAGACGCGGGACGGCGTCTCGGTCCACCAGCGTGTCGTCTCGGCCGGGTTCGCGTATCTCACCGTCGGCGAGCACCTGGTCTCGGGCCCGCGCACGCCCGCCGAGTTCGTCGCGTACTGCCTGCGCACCGAGCGCACCCGGCGCACGCTGCACGACGGCCGCTTCACGCACGCCGGGTGGGCGCACGCCACCGGCGGGCCCGCGGGCGACACGTACTGGACGGCGGTGTGGGCGGTGCCGCTCACCCCGGACGGCCTGGCCCGTACGACGTCGGAAGTCGTCGCCCTCACCAACCGGGCGCGGGCGGGGGCGGGGCTGCCCGCCCTGTCCGCCGACGCCCGGCTGACCGCCGCGGCGCAGGCGCACAGCGCGGACATGATGGCCCGCGACTTCTACTCCCACACCGATCCGGACGGCGGCAGGCCCTGGGACCGGGCCGCCGCCGCGGGCGCCGCCCGGCGCACGGTCGGCGAGAACATCGCCTGCGGCCAGCGCTCCCCCGCCGACGTGGTCGAGGGCTGGATGAACAGCCCGGGGCACCGGGCCAACATCCTCAAGGCCGACTTCACCCACATCGGTGTCGGGCTGGCCGGCGGCGGCCGGGCGGGCACGTACTGGACCCAGCTCTTCGGGGGCTGAACGCGTCCACCGGCCCCGGATCTTGGCGGAACGGGACACTCCGGGACAGGATGCCGTCATGAAGGGTGACCTCTTTTCCAGCGAGCACATGGTGCAGCCCGCCACAGCGCCGGGCATGACCGTCCAGAACTCCAAGTGCATCCGTTACGCGGTGAACGGCGAGATGCTCGCCCGGCAGGGCGCGATGATCGCCTACCGGGGCGATCTCCAGTTCGAACGCAAGGGTCAGGGCGTGGGCGGCATGCTCAAGCGCGCGGGTCACCGGCGAGGGGCTGCCGCTGATGGCGGTGCGCGGACAGGGCGAGGCCTGGTTCGCGAACGAGGCCCAGAACTGTTTCATCGTCGAGGTGGAGCCGGGAGACGAGTTCACCGTCAACGGCCGCAACGTCCTGTGCTTCGACGCCTCGTTGTCCTACCGCATCGCCACCGTCAAGGGATCGGGCATCGCCGGTGGCGGACTGTTCAACAGCGTTTTCACCGGACACGGCCGGCTGGGCCTGGTGTGCGAGGGCAATCCGCTCGTCATCCCGGTCTCGCACCAGTACCCGGTCTACGTCGACACGGACGCGATCGTCGGCTGGTCCGCGGGGCTCTCGACCTCCCTGCACCGTTCGCAGTCGATCGGCTCGATGCTGCGCGGCGGTTCGGGCGAGGCGGTCCAGCTGCTGCTCCAGGGCGAGGGCTTCGTCGTCGTGCGGCCGAGTGAGGCGACGCCGCAGAAGACGCAGCAGCACTGACCCCTTCTTCCTCCCCCGGGATCCGTGTTGACCTTGGGTGCGTCGCGCGAAAGGGTGCGAGGGGGCGCGGATCACCGCCCGCGCCGGAAGGAAGAGTGCCTTGATCGGGATCACGGAGATCGAAGCCGCGGCCGAGCGGATCGCCGGACATGTCGTACGCACCCCGACCGTGCCCAGCCCGGGGCTGTCCGCGCTGCTCGGCGTCCCGGTCACCGCGAAGCTGGAGCTGCTCCAGCGCACCGGCTCGTTCAAGGCGCGCGGTGCCACGGCGAAGCTGCTGTCGCTGACCGAGGCCGAGCGGGCCGCCGGTGTCGTCGCGGTCAGCGGCGGCAACCACGGCATCGCGGTGGCGGTGATGTCCGCCGCCCTCGACGTGAAGGCCACGGTGGTCATGCCGCGTACGGCTCCGGCCCGTTCCGTGGAGATCGCGGAGGAGGCGGGCGCGATGGTGCGGCTCACCGACGGCATGGACAGTGCCTTCGCGCTCGTCGCCCGGCTCCGTGAGGAGGGGCTGACCCTGGTCCACCCCTTCGACGACCCCGTGGTGATCGCCGGACAGGGCACCGTGGGACTGGAGTTCGCCGAGGACGCCCCGGACCTCACCGACGTGCTGGTGAGCATCGGCGGCGGTGGGCTGATCGCGGGCGTGGCGGCGGCGCTGCGGGCGCTGCGGCCGGGGGTGCGGATCTGGGGCGTGGAGACCGAGGGCGCCGAGGCCATGTCCCGGGCGCTCGCGGCGGGCGGGCCGCTCGCGGTGCCCCTGTCCTCGGTCGTCACCACGCTCAGCGCGCCGGCCGTCTCCCAGGTGACGTACGACCATGTGGCGGAGCTGGTCAGCGAGGTGCTCGTGGTGCCGGACCGGGAGGCGGTGCGGGGTTCGCTGGCACTCGCCGAGCACGCGAAGGTGTGGACCGAGCCCGCCGCCGGCTGTCTGCTCCCGGCGGCCCGGCGGGTCGTGGAGCGGGTGGGCGGCGACGCCCGGATCGGGCTCGTGGTGTGCGGGGGCAATGCCACGGTGGCCGACATGGCGGTGTGGGCGGACCGTTTCGGACTGCGCTGACGCGGGACCTGGTGCGGCCCCGGCGGGCCCCGTTTTTGAAGAAGGGTCAGAAACGGGGCCGCCGGGCGCGTTCGCTGAACGCATCCCCGTCCCCCCGACGTACCTCTGGTCGAGCAGAGAGCCGGCGGTGCGAACGAGGGAGGGCCATGGGCAGGGCGCACGTCTCCCCACACGAGCTGGTCGCCGGGCGCTACCGCCTGTTCGAGGTCGTCCAGCGCGAGACGAACCGTGTCTGCTGGTCCGGGGAGGACGCGACGACGGGCCGCCCGTGCCTGGTCACGCAGATCGCGCTGCCGGAGGCAGGGCCCGGTGAGGCCGTCCGCCGGGCCCCGGACCGGGTGATCCGCACCGGCGGGACCATGGCCTCGCTGTGCCCCGGGCGGATCGCCGTGGTGCTCGACGCGGTGGTCGCGGACGGCATGCTGTGGACGGTGACCGAATGGGTCGCCGGTGTTCCGCTCGGTGACCTCCTCGACCGCCGGGGCGCGTTCGACCACGCCCGGGCCGCGCGCGTCGGCCTGGAGCTGCTGGCGGTGCTGGAGGCGGCGCACACCCACGGCGTGACGCACGGCGAGCTGAGCCCGGGGCAGGTGTTCGTGCGCGAGGAGGGCTCCGTCGTCGTCACCGGTTTCGGGCTGGCCGGCGCCACCCTCGCCCCGCGGCTGACCGCACCCGCGTACGCCTCGCCCGAGCAGGCCCGCGACGAGCGGATCGGGCCCGCGGCCGACCTGTGGACGCTGGGCGCGATCCTCTACACGATGGTCGAGGGCCGGCCGCCGTTCCGGGACCGGGGCCGGCCGGAGGCCACGCTGCGGGGGGTGGACCGGCTGCCGCTGCGCACGCCGGTGCGCGCCGGTCCGCTCGCCCGGGCCGTGCAGGGACTGCTGCGCAAGAACTCCCGGGAGCGGCTGACCCGCCCGGTGGTGCGCGCGGCCCTCACCCGGGCGCTGACGGAGGAACCCGGCACCCCCGTGACCGAGGTGGCCACCCGGCCGGGGCTGCGCGGTGTGTACGCCGCCGCCCGGCGGGCCGGCCGCGACCGGTCGCGGCGGGCCATGGCGGCCGGGACGGCCCTGGCCCTCGTGACCGTCGCGGTCGCCGTCCTGGCGGTCCTCACCGTCACCGACGGGCTCCCCGGCACGGACGACGGCGCCGCCCCGGACGCCCGGCAGCGCTCCTCGTCGCCCGCCGCCCCGCCCACCGGCTCCGACTCCGACTCCGGTCCCGGCCCCGGTTCCGGTTCCGCGCCGCCCTCCTCCCCCGCCGTCAGCCCGAGCCCGAGCGCCTCACCGTCGCGGCCGGATGTCCCCGTTCCGGCCGGGTTCCGCCGCTACGAGGCGCCGGAGGGCTTCTCCGTCGCCCTTCCCGGCAGCTGGCGCCGACTGGACACCTCGCGGGTGCCGGACGGCGCGTACCGGGTGGTCTTCGGCGCGTCCGGCGACCCGCGCACCCTCGCCGTCACCTACAGCAGGAGCGCGGGCACGGACCCGGTGGCCGTCTGGCGCGACGACGTCGAGCCGGACCTCGCACGCTCGGACGACTACCGACGGATCGGCGAGATCCGCGCGACCACCTACCGGGGGCGTGCGGCGGCCGACATGGAGTGGCTGGCCGGGGGCGACGGCACCCGGGTCCACACCTTCGGCCGCGGCTTCCTGCTCGGCGGCGGACGCAGCTTCTCGCTGCGCTGGACGACTCCGGCGGGCGACTGGGACGACACCGCGAACGAGCGGGCGCTCGCCGCCTTCCTGGCGACCTTCCGGGAGGATGCGAGCTGACCCCTTCCGCGCCGTTTCCACCTGTTTTCCCTCGGCCCGTGCGGGGACTCGGCCGCCATGGCACACATCGGATACACGATGATGACCGAGCAGGCCGGCCCGCGGGAACTCGTCGGCCATCTGGTGCGGGCCGAGGAGGCGGGCTTCGACTTCTCGGTGACCTCGGACCACTACTTCCCCTGGCTGCGCTCACAGGGCCACGCCCCCTACGCGTGGAGCGTGCTGGGCGCCGCGGCGCAGGCGACCTCCCGCATCCCGCTGATGACGTACGTGACGTGTCCGACGTTCCGCTACCACCCGGCGGTGGTGGCGCAGAAGGCGGCGACGCTTCAGTTGCTGTCCGGGGGCCGGTTCCGGCTGGGTCTCGGATCGGGCGAGAACCTCAACGAGCACGTGGTGGGCGGCGGCTGGCCGTCCGTCGACGTACGGCACGAGATGCTCCAGGAGGCCGTGGAGATCATCCGCGGACTGTTCGCGGGCGGTCACGTCAACCACCGCGGCACGCACTTCGACGTGGAGTCGGCCCGGCTGTGGGACCTGCCGGAGAGCGCGCCGCCCATCGGCATCGCCGTCTCCGGCGAGCGTTCCTGCAAGCTGGCGGGCGAGTCCGCCGACCTGGTGATCGCCACCGAACCGAAGGCGGGGCTGCTGGAGTCCTTCGACCGGCACGGCGGAACGGGCAAGCCGCGCGTGGGCCAACTGCCCGTCTCCTACGACCCCGACCGGGACACGGCGATCAAGCGGGCCCACGCGCAGTTCCGGTGGTTCGGCAGCGGCTGGAAGGTCAACTCCGAACTGCCGCACCCGGACTCCTTCGAGGCGGCCACGCAGTTCGTGACGCCCGACGACGTCGCCGAGTCCATCCCGTGCGGCGACGACCCGGACGCCTTCGTGGCAGCCGTGCGCCCCTACGTCGAGGCCGGGTTCACCGAGATCGCCCTGGTGCAGATCGGCGGCGAGTCGCAACCCGCCTTCCTGGACTGGTCGGAGAAGACCCTGCTGCCCGCGCTGCGCGAGGAGTTCGGCCGCGACTGAAACCCCGGGACAGGCGAATCACCCGGATGGCTGAGCATCTTGCCGCTGTGCGGGGTACTAGGAGGCTTTACGTCCGTCCTCCTGGAGGCCCTCGTGAACACCGCCGTGCACAAGACCCTGGTCGTGCAGCTCCAGGCGGGCGACACCGCCCACCGGTTCCCCGTGCTCGCGCACTTCGGGTACGACGCGGCGGACCCGTTCGCCCTCACCGTGGTCTTCAGCCACGACGGCCGGGTGCTGGCCCGCTGGGCGCTGGACCGGGAGATGGTCGCCGAGGGGCTCACCCGTCCGGTGGGCGTGGGCGACGTGCGGCTGCGGCCGGAGTCCCGGGGGATGTGGGACGAGCTGCGCATCGAACTCCTGGGCGACGACCGGGCCGACGGAGGCCGCCACCGTGCCGTGGTGTTCGCGTGGGCCGCGGCCGTCGACGCCTTCCTGCGCGAGACGCACACGGTGGTCCGGCCGGGGCGGGAACGCGTACACGTCGACGACTTCCTCGCCGAGCTGACGGCGGAGGGGTGACGGCGGAGGGGTGACAGCCGCGGGACCGCGGACCGCGGCTGCTCAGCGGGTGTGGCGGTGCCGGGTCCACAGCGGGATCCCGAACCAGCACAGCAGATACCAGAGCACCACTCCGGTGACGAGGTAGGGCACGAAACCGTCGTGGGTCGCGACGCGCAGGATCAGCAGCAGCGAGCAGGCCGTCGTGGCGAGCAGCAGCACCAGGCCGAGCACGGTCAGCCGCGACGCCCACCGCACGGCCTGGGGCTTCACCCGCCGTCCGGAGACCAGGCGGTGCAGGGACACCGGGCCGATCAGGGCACCGGTCGTCACGGCGCCGAGGACCACCGTGATCAGGTAGATCATCTGATCGGTGTCCGAGAGGCTCTCGTACTTCGGCTGGAACACGACCGTCAGCAGGAAGCCGAACAGGATCTGCACGCCCATCTGCGCGACGCGGACCTCCTGGATCAGCTCCGTCCACATCCGGTCCGCCCGCTCCTCCTCGGTCTCGTTGCGGCCCCTGCGGCGAACCTGTCCCTCGGCCGGTTCCGAGTCCGAGTGCGTCACGTCTTCCTCCCGTGGGCCATCGCCTGCGTCCCCTTCCCTGTTCCCGGGATCCCTCCACTCAGGCGCCGGGCCGGCGCGGCGACCGCCGGTTTGGCTGATCGGGGGAGGGTTACACGGGCCGGGACCGACCGACGCGTGGCAAGGAAGGCGAAGGATGTCCGACACTCAGCTCACCGTGACGCTCGACGGCGGCGGCATCGACGACGCGCGGGCGATCGTCCGCGCCCTGGAGGGGGTCTTCGGGGCTCCCGACGGCCCGCCCTCCGACGAGGGGGCGACGGTGCGCACCGCGACCTTCGGCTCCCCCGGCACCCCGCAGGCCGCGGACGCGCCCCCGCGGGCAGCGGACGGCACGCTGTCCGCGCCCGTGACGGTCACCGTCCAGGGCACTCCGCAGGCCGTGGAGGCGGCGAGCGAGACGCTGTCCCGCGCCTTCACCGCACGCGACGACGGAGTGGCCTCGGGCGACCAGGAGCGGGAACGGCAGTTGCTCCTGGTGCCGTGAGGCGAGGCCCCGTCGCCCGTCGGCCGTCTACCAGCGGCCCTCGACCTGGTCCTTGACGCGGCGGTCGTAGAGGTCGCGGACCGCGGCGAGGGTGTCGTCGGACAGTTCCGGCAGCCGGGCGGCGTCCGTGTTGGCGCGGGCCTGCTCGGGCGAACGGGCGCCCGGGATCACGGTCGTCACGCCGGGCTGCTGGACGATCCAGCGCAGCGCCAGCTGGGCCGGGGTGTATCCCTCGGGGGCGAGCGCGGCGAACTCGGCGGCGGCCTCCACCCCGGTGGCGTAGTCGACGCCGGAGAAGGTCTCGCCCTGGTCGAAGGCCTCGCCGTGCCGGTTGAAGTTCCGGTGGTCGTTCGCCGCGAAGACGGTGTCCTTGGTGTACTTGCCCGTCAGCAGGCCGGACGCGAGCGGCACCCGGGCGATGATGCCGACGCCCGCCTCCCGGGCCGCGGGCAGGACTTCACGCAGGGGCTTCATGCGGAACGGGTTGAGGATGATCTGCACGCTCGCCACGTGCGGCCTGGCGATCGCGGTGAGCGCCTCCGCGCAGGTCTCCACGCTGACGCCGTAGGCGGCGACGCGCTCCTCCTCGACCAGGGTGTCCAGAGCGTCGAACACCTCGTCGCTGGAGTAGACCGGCGTCGGCGGGCAGTGCAGCTGCACCAGGTCGAGGCGGTCGACGCCGAGGTTGCGGCGGGAGCGGTCGTTCCACTCCCGGAAGTTGTCCAGGACGTAGTTCTGCGGGATCTGGTCGACCCGGCGGCCCATCTTGGTGGCGACGAGCACGTGCAGGTCGGGCCTGCTCGCGAGGAAGGTCGCGATGGTCTGCTCGCTGCGGCCGTCGCCGTAGACGTCCGCCGTGTCGAAGAAGGTCACCCCCGACTCGGCCGCCGCCTCCAGGACCGCGAGGGCTTCCTTGTCGTCGACGTCTCCCCAGTCGGCGCCCAGTTGCCAGGTGCCGAGGCCGACGACCGACGCGTGCTGATCCGACCTGCCGAAAGTGCGCTCGTCCATGGCGTCAGTGTGTCATCCGCGGTGCGCGGGCACCGCGTCGGGACGCCGGGAGCGGCCCGGTTCCCCGTCGGTGGCGAGCCTGCGTGCCTGGGCCGTGCGCGCGATCGCGGGCCCCAGCCGGCGCTTGATCCGGCGCAGCGTCTCCAGCCGTCCGGCCGCCCGGTCGATCCGGTAGTACAGGCGGGGCGGCAGGTACGGCAGCAGCGGCGAGTGGCGCTGGCCGAGCAGGGCGAACATCTCCTCTGGCGGCAGACGGATGTAGCGGGGCAGGTTCTCGTACCACTGGGCGCTGAGCCGGGCCGCGCTCTGCACCGGCAGCAGGGCCGCCCTGCGCGCGCGTTCGTAGTGGGCGAGGGCGTCCGGGAGGGTGTCCCGCTCGTGCAGCGCCGCCGACAGTGTCATGGCGTCCTCCAGGGCGAGCGTGGTGCCCGCGCCGACGGAGTAGTGCGTGGTGTGGGCGGCGTCGCCGAGCAGGACGAGGTTGTCCCGGGACCAGGTGCGGTTGGTGACGGTGCGGAAGGTGCGCCACGGGGCGCCGGCCCGGCCGGCGGACCGCGCGGTGAGCGGGTGTCCGTCCAGCACGTCGGCGAAGAGCTTCTCCAGCAGGACCAGTGCCTCGGCCTCGTCGGCCCGGTCCAGGCCGAGTCCGGTCCAGGTCTCCGGCGCGCACTCCACGACGCAGGTGCTGCCCTCGGGGCCGAAGCCGTAGCCGTACGCCCAGATCCAGCCGTGGCGGGTCTCGACGAAGGCGAAGGTGAAGGCGTCGAAGACCTTGGTGGTGCCGAGCCACACATAGGGGTTGCGGCCGCCGGTGATCTCGGTGCCGAAGTGTTCGGCGTGCCGGTTGCGCAGCGCGCTGCCCGCACCGTCGGCCGCCACCACCAGGTCGGCGGCGGGCGGGTTCGCGCCGGTGACCGGGTGCTCGTACTCCAGGCGTACGCCCAGCTCGCGGGCGCGGGCGGCGAGGATCGCGAGGAGCCGGTGGCGGCCGATGCCGAAGCCCTCGTCACCCTGGTGGCGGGTGGCCAGGTCGCCCACGTGGGCGACGCCGTCCCGCCAGCGCACGGAGTGCTCCTCGACGGCGCGGGCGGACTCGGGGTCGTGCTCCTGGAGCCGGTCGAGCAGCCCGCGCCAGTAGGTGACGCCCCAGCCGTAGGTGGAGCCCTCCGGGTCGCGCTCGATGACGGTGACGTCGTGGGACGGGTCCCGCCGCTTCAGCAGGATCGACAGATACAGTCCGGCGGGCCCACCGCCGACACAGGCGACCTTCACACACACCCCTGGTATGCACTCAAAACGGTCATTCGGGACCGCAGAGTAACAAGGGATGAGCCGCGGGCCGGTGCCGCGCGGCCGTGGGCGGGCGCGGTTTATCCGGCGGCCACCGTGCGGCACTCCGGGTGGCCCCAGCCCTGGTCGTTCTTGGCGATGGGCTCGCCGGCCGCGTACGGGCGGCCGCACAGGCAGCGCCCGGCGAACTTCGCCTTGATGGTGCGCGCCGAGGAGCCGCCGCCCTTGCGGACCGCGCCCGACGCCCGGCGCGGCGCCTTGCGGGCCGCCGGAACGTCCGGTGCGGGCGGCGGCTCCGGCGAACCGAGACCGCTGCCCGCGGCTTCCTGGACCACGGCCGCCTGACTGGCCGCACGGTCGGCGAAGTCGTTGAGCCGGTCGCCGTCGACCTGGTGGGCGGGTACGTAACGGAACTCGACCGAGCGGCCGTCGAGCAACTCGTCGATGCGCACGACCAGCTCCTGGTTGGCGACCGGTTTGCCGGCGGCGGTCTTCCAGCCGTTGCGCTTCCAGCCGGGCAGCCAGGTGGTGACGGCCTTCATGGCGTACTGCGAGTCCATGCGGACCTCCAGCGGTACGCCGGGGTCGGTCGACGCCAGCAGGCGCTCGAGGGCCGTGAGTTCGGCGACGTTGTTGGTGGTTCTGCCGAGCGGGCCGGCCTCCCAGCGGACCGGGTTCTCCGACGCGTCGGCCAGTACCCAGGCCCAGCCGGCCGGACCCGGGTTTCCCTTCGAAGCCCCGTCGCACGCGGCCACTGCACGTTCACGCATGCGTCCGATCATGCCATGGCCCGGCGGGGCGTCCGGACGGGGTTCAGGACACGTCCGCGACCTTGGGCATCTCCCCCTCGGTGGTCGTGATGTCGATCACCGAGAAGCTCGCGCCCTGCGGGTCGCTCAGCGCCGCGAACCGGCCGAACGGGGTCGTCATCGGACCGAACCGCAGGATGCCGCCGAGCTTGGTGGCGCGGGCCACGGCGTCGTCGCAGTCACCGACGGTGAAGTAGACGTTGATGTAGGGCGGGACCTCGGGCGGGAAGTCCTCCGTCATGGCCATGCGGCCCAGGACGGTGCGGTCGCCGAGGTCGAAGAGGCGGAAGTCCACCTGGTCGTCCTCCATCTGCTTGGCCCGGTAGGAGAAGACCGCGGGGAAGAAGGCGTCCGACTTCGCGGGCTCGCGGGTGAAGACCTCGGCCCAGCAGTAGGCGCCGGGCACGGCCGTCGCCTCGAAGCCCTCGTGGGTGCCGCCCTGCCAGACGCCGAAGACGACCCCGCTGGGGTCCCGGGCCAGGCACATGGTGCCGAAGTCGCCGACCCGCATCGGATCCAGGAGCAGCTCCCCGCCGGCCTCGCGGATCCGCCCGGCGGTCGCCGCCGCGTCCGGGGAGGCGAAGTAGAGGCACCACTGGGACTGGTCCTCGTGGCCGGGCGGGGGCGGGACCACGGCGGCCACCGCCTTGCCGTTCGCGTAGCACTGGGTGTAGTTGCCGAACTCCGACGACGACTCGCCGAAGGTCCAGCCGAGGACGTCGCCGTAGAAGCTCTTGGCTCCCTCGACGTCGGTGAACATCGCGTCGGCCCAGCAAGGGGCCCCTTCGGGTTGCACGGCCATGGCTGCCGCCTCCTGTGCGGACGAGTGGTTCGAACGGTGGGGGGACGAGATGACCGGATACGGTCTGGTTCCTCACGCTAGTCATCCCGTCCGCGCCCCGCGCGCCGACGGCGCGTCACTGACCGGCGTACGCCTGCTCCAGCGCGGCGATGTCGAGCTTGCGCATCGACATCATGGCCTTGTTGGCGCGCGCCACCTTGGCGGGATCGGGGTCCCGGAACATCTCCTCGAGCCGGCGCGGGACGACCTGCCAGGAGACGCCGAACCGGTCCTTGAGCCAGCCGCAGGGGCCGTCCTCGCCGCCGCCCTCGGTGAGCCTGGTCCAGTAGTGGTCGACCTCGTCCTGGTCCTCGCAGGTGATCTGGAAGGAGATCGCCTCGTTGAACGTGAACTGCGGGCCGCCGTTGAGGCCGACGAACTTCTGGCCGTTGGCGGTGAACTCGACGGTGAGCACCGAGCCGGCGGGCTGGGGTGCTCCCTCGGGGTAGCGGGTGACGGCGCCGATGCCGGAGTTCTTGAAGACGGAGACGTAGAAGTGGGCGGCGTCCTCGGCGTCGCCGTCGAACCACAGGCAGGTGGTGAATCCGTCGGTGCTCATGAGTACCTCCAGGGAGCGGAACTCGGTCACCACTGTCGACCGGCCCGGACCGCGGAACTCATCGCTCTGCCGGTGGCGAATCTGCCGCGGGCAGAGAAGGCCCCGGCGGGAGCCGTGGCGGGCGGAGAGTGGAGGAACCGCGGCGCCATCGGCCGCGGCCCGACCACCTCTCCCGCTGACCACGACTCGACAAGGAGCGCCGATGTCTCCACTCATCGCCGGACCGGCCCCGGCCCGACACCCGAGGGCCGAGGAGGGCGACACCCCCGCGACCCGGTTCGACGACCGGCTCGCCGAGCAGCTGCTCGACCAGCGGATCGTGCTGCTGGGCACCCAGGTCGACGAGGTCTCCGCGAACCGGGTCTGCGCCCAGCTGCTGATCCTGTCCGCGCAGGACCCGCGCACCGACATCAGCCTGTACGTCAACAGCCCCGGCGGCTCGGTGCACGCGGGGCTCGCCATCTACGACACGATGCGGCTGATCCCCAACGACGTCTCGACGCTCGCCATGGGGTTCGCCGCCAGCATGGGGCAGTTCCTGCTGAGCGTCGGCACGGCCGGCAAGCGCTACGCGCTGCCGAACGCGCGGATCATGATGCACCAGCCGTCGGCGGGCATCGGCGGCACCACCGCGGACATCGAGATCCAGGCGGACAACCTGGAGTTCACCAAGCGGACCATCGAGCGGATCACCGCCGAGCACACCGGCCAGAGCCCGGAGACCATCTCCCGGGACGGCGACCGCGACCGCTGGTTCACGGCCGAGGAGGCCAGGGAGTACGGAATGGTGGACCAGGTCGTGCAGTCCCTCGCGGACGTGCGCCCGGCCGCCGCCAAGCGACGGATGGGGCTGTGACATGGGGAGCTACACGATTCCGAACGTCGTCGAGCGTACCCCGCAGGGCGAGCGGTCCTACGACGTGTTCAGCCGGCTGCTGTCGGAGCGGATCATCTTCCTGGGCACCGAGATCGACGACGGCGTGGCCAATGTCGTGATCGCGCAGCTGCTGCACCTGGAGTCGTCGGCCCCGGAGAGCGAGATCGCCGTCTACATCAACTCCCCCGGTGGCTCGTTCACGTCGCTGATGGCGATCTACGACACGATGACCTTCGTGCAGGCCCCGATCTCGACCTTCTGTGTCGGGCAGGCGGCGTCCACGGCGGCCGTGCTGCTGGCGGGCGGGGACCCCGGGCGGCGGTTCGTGCTCGAACACGCGCGGGTCCTGCTGGGGCAGCCGGCCAGCGGCGGCCGGCAGGGGACGGTCTCCGACCTGGCGCTGCAGGCCAAGGAGATGGTGCGGATCCGCTCCCAGGTGGAGGAGGTGCTGGCCCGCCACACCCACCACGACGTGGCGACCCTGCGCGCGGACATGGACCGCGACAAGGTGTTCACCGCCCAGGAGGCGGTGGCGTACGGGCTGGCCGACGAGGTGCTCGCCCGGCGCCGGGCGCGGGTGTGAGCGGCCGGGCCGGCGTCCCGCCCCGTGCGGGGCGCCGGCCCGTGCGCGGTCTCAGGCGGCCAGGCACATCCCGTCGAACCGCGCTCCGGAGGTGCCGCGGCCCGCTCCCGCGCCGGTGTGCCGGGAGGTGAGGCGGACCAGCTCGCCCTGCGCGCGGGCCAGCAGGTCGCCCAGGCCGAGTCCGAGGGCGCCCGCGGCGGCGGCCAGCACTTCCGAGGACGCCTCCTTGCGGCCGCGCTCCACCTCCGACAGGTAGGGCATGGAGATCCGGGCGGCCTCCGCGACCTCCTTCAGCGTGCGCTCCTGCTCCAGGCGTTCGCGCCGCAGGACGTCGCCGACCAGATCGCGCCACAGGGGCTCTCGCACGGTGGGCGGCCTTCGCTCCGGGGGAACCGGTGCGGCGGCGGGACGCGCTTCGGGGCGCTGGGCCCGTGGGCGCAGCGCGATGACGCGGGCTTCGTTCGGCACGTGGCTGGTCACCTCCTCAGCCTAGGGTCCCGGCCGTGTCACGGAAGGGGGCGGCGTTCCGCCCTCAGGGAAATCACGACGCGTTTGCGGGGTGCCGGGTGCGGCCCGCCGCACTACCCTGAAAGGGGACGCACCACCCCGCGAAGGCGCCGCGGCACACGTATCGCGCCACCTGTGGAAACGGGTGGCATGTGCCGTCGCGGCCCGGGTACCCGCAAGCGGGAAAAGCCTAGGGAGACGTCGCACCGTGACTTTCGTGGGAGAGGCAATGGAGACCGTCGTGGTCCGGCCGCAGGCGCAGCTTGTCGAGGAGGCCGCCGGGAGCGGGACGGGTGAGGGATCACCGCGCGGTGTCGTGGACCCCCGCACCGTGGCCCCGCGCGACGCGCGGCAGTTGTCCCGCCAGTTCTTCCGGCGCCTGGCGGAACTCGAAGAGGGCACGCAGGAGTACCAGTACGCGCGCAACACGCTGATCGAGATGAACATGTCGCTCGTGCGGTTCGCGGCGGGCCGCTTCCGCGGTCGCGGGGACGACATGGAGGACATCGTCCAGACCGGCATGATCGGTCTGATCAAGGCCATCGACCGCTTCGAGCTGGCGCGCGAGGTCGAGTTCACGTCGTTCGCGCTGCCGTACATCGTCGGCGAGATCAAGCGCTTCTTCCGGGACACCACCTGGGCGGTGCACGTGCCGCGGCGGCTCCAGGAGCTGCGCGTGGAGCTGGCCAAGGCCCGTGAGGAGCTCTCCTCCCGCCTGGACCGCGAGCCCACCGTCGCCGAACTCGCCACGCTGATGAACATCGGCGAGAGCGAGGTGATCGAGGGCCAGATCGCGTCCAACGGCTACAACTCCTCCTCGCTGGACGCCGCCCTGACCGGCGACGGCCCCGAGAACGGCGAGTCGGTCCTGGCCGACTTCATCGGCGTGGAGGAGGACGGGCTGCGGCTCGTCGAGGACTTCCACTCGCTGGCCCCGCTGATGGCCGAGCTGAGCGAGCGGGACCGGCAGATCATCCACCTGCGGTTCGTGGAGGAGGCCACCCAGGCGGAGATCGGCGAACGGCTCGGCTGCTCGCAGATGCACGTGTCCCGGCTGATCAAGCGGATCATCACCCGGCTGCGCGAGGGCATGCTGGGCGAACTCGGCTGCGCCTGAGCCCCCGTCCCGCGACGACGACGGTGCCCTTCACCCCTCGCTGAGGGGCACCACGGCGCGTACGCGCTTGCCGACCGGGACGCGTTCGACGACGACCGTCTCCACCAGGGCGTGCACGATCTCCAGGCCGTGCCGGCCGACCCGCTCGGGGTCCCGGGGGAAGCGCTCCGGCACGGCGCCGCTGCTGTCGTACACGGTCACCACCACCGAGCTGCCGGTGCCCTCCAGCTCCAGGATGTACGGCCCCCTGCTGTGCCGGTCGGCATTGGTGACCAGCTCGCTGACCACCAGGAGCACCGCTCCGTCGGCGCGGGGGCCGATCGTGGCGCACCACTCGGTCCTCAGCTGGTCGAGGAAGAGCGAGGCGAAGGAACGCGCCTGCGCTATGCATCCCGGCTCACCGGAGTAGTGCGCCGCCCGCCTCAGCGGTTCGACGGGTACGTCGAAGCCAGTCGGTATCACTGCCCCGTCCAGGTACTCGGTCATGCGTGTCTCTCTCGGAAGCCGGACTGGCCGGACTCTGCTGCACCCGTCCTCGTACCCCGAACCGCGCATCGCAGTCCCCCTCTCTTCGCAGTGCGGGCATCGTCACACTCGTGCGGGGAACCCGTGGGTGTGGGAAGCGTGTGCGAGCGGGTGGGGAAGGGTGTGCGATGAACGAACTGATGGCCGCACGAAGCCTCACCACCCGGCCGGTGGTCACGCTCGGCGGCGATGCCGTCGCCCAGGTCAAGGACACCGTATGCGACGCCGCCGCGGCCCGGATCACCGGTTTCACCCTGACGGGACGGGGCCTGCTGTCCGGCCCGATGAAGGAAGGCCTGCCGTGGTCGGCCGTGTACGCGCTGGGCCACGACGCGGTGATGATCCGGGACCGGCGGGGCCTGGTGGCCGCGGCGGCGATGACGGAGCACCGGACGAACCTGCGGTCCCGTCTGCTGGGGGCGAGAGTGCTGACCGAGGCGGGAGCGGAGATCGGCACGGTACTGGACGTCGTGGTGGAGGGCGGCACCGGTGGCGGGGTGGTCGGCTTCCGGGTGGCGGCGAGCCGGCGGTTCGTGCCCGGACCCGCCCGGCACCGGCGCCGGGTGTACGTGCCGCGCGGCGAGACGCTCACGGTCACCGGCCGGGCGCTGGTGCTTCCCGAGGACACCGTCCGGCACGTCGCGGACGACCTGCCCGGCTTCACCGCCCTGGTCGGGCGGGTGCCGGGCCCGTGGCGAGGATCGCTGCCGTGATGCTGTTCACCGAGGTGCGCGGACTGCCGGTGGTGCCGCCGGACGGAGCCGGACCGCTGGGCACCGTGACGTCCCTGACCGTCGACGTCGCCACCGGGTCCGTCAGCCATGTCCGGTGGCGCGGCAGCCGGTTCGGCCCGGAGACGGCGCTGCCCTGGGACGCGGTGGGCGCGGTCGGACCGGGCGCCGTCCGGGTACGGTCCGCGGCCGCCCCCGAGTGGGAGCCGCCTCACCACGACCTGCTGGGCCGCCGGATACTCACCGACACGGGCACCGGGCAGGGCACGGTGCTGGACGTCGCGTTCGACACCCGCACCGCCCGTCTCCTCGCGCTCTTCACCACCCGCGGCGAACTGCCGGCCGACCGGCTGCTGGGCCTCGGCGACTACGCCCTGGTCGTGCGGGCGGCCTGAACACCGGCCGGTGCGGGGCGGAGCCCGCGCCCGCCGTCCGACGCGGACGGCTCTGTCGGCGGGCGTGCCCGGCGGGGGCTGCTTAGCGTGGCACCGTGAGTCCGCAGCCCCCCGCAGTACCTCCCGTACCTCCCCTGCCGCCCGTACCCCCCGGGTCTCCCGGAACCTCCGACCGGGCGGTCGCCCGGCACGGCTGGGCGCAGGCGCTGGGCACGGTGCTGGCGGGGCTGGTCGCCATGGGGGCCGTGGCCGCGCTCGGACTGTGGGCGGCGGGTGCCGCGGACCTGCCCGACAACGCCTTCCCCCGGGTCGTGGTGGCGACCGTCGTCACCGCCGTGGGCGGCGCGTTGGAGATGTCGGGCGACGCGGGCGAGCTGGCGGCCACCGACGCGGGGCTGACCGTGATGCCGCTGTCCGTCACCCTGACCGGTGCGCTGGTGATCGCCCGCGGCTTCCTGCGGCCGCTGCGCCACCGGGCCGTGACCGGCGTCCCGGAACTGGCCGGCTGGGCCGGGCGGATCGCCGTCCTGTGGCTGCTCGCCCTCCTCGGGACGGCGTTCGCCGCGCGGCAGACCTTCGAGGTCTCGCTCGGGGAGGGCCTGCTGAACGACCTCGGCGACCTGTTCGGCGTCAGCCCGACGGTCGGTTTCACCACGGACGTGCCGCTGACCGTCCTCTTCGGTCTGCTGTGGCTGGCGGGGGTGCTCGTCCTCGCCCTGTTGGCCTCGCGCCGGGCGCCGCTGCCCGGGCGGCTGCTGCGGCTGCGGACGTCGGTGCGGCCGGCCGCGTACGCGATGGTCGCGCTGCTGCTCGCCTACGTGGTCGTCGGCGTCGTCGTCGCCCTGGTCGTCGCCGGGACGCGGGGCCGTCCGGCGGACACCTTCGCCGTGCTGCTGCTCGGACTGCCGAACCTGGCCTGGCCCGCGCTCACGATCGGCCTCGGGGCGACCTGGAACGGACGCGTGGAGGGGCCGTTCGGGCTCCCGATGCCGCGGGTGCTCGACGAGGTGCTGCGCACCCCGGACGTCTCGACCGTGAACGTGGGCACGCTCGCCGAGCGCGACGGGCGGATGTGGTGGCTCCTGGTCGCCGCGGTGGTCCTGGTCCTGGCGGCCGGATTCCTCATGGCGTCCCGCTCCCCGGCCCGGCTGCCGGCCTGGCTGCACGCCGTGCGCATGGCCGTCGCGCTGGCCCTCACGGTGCTCGTGATCGGCCTGATCGGCCGGATCTCCGCCCACTACGGACTGTCGGTGCTCGGCATCGGCGACCTGGGCGGCGGGCTCTCCGGGCAGTTGTTCCTGCGGCCGCGGCTGTGGGGTGCGGTGGGTCTCGCGCTGCTGTGGGGCCTGGTCGCCGGGTTCCTGGGCGCGCTGCTCGCGCGGTGGCTGGGCGGGCGGTCGGGCCGGGCCCGGTCCTGAAGCGGGCGGGTGCGGCGCACCGGGAGACTCAGGCGACGGGGACGACCAGGAGCGGTGCGGCCCGCTGCATGCGCAGCGCGTCCACGGACTCGGCCATCAGCTCGTACTCGGTGGTCTCGTCACTGGTCGCGACGCGCACCAGGTGCCCCGCGGCCAACTCGTCGGCGACCAGCTCCTGCTGTACGTCGTCGGCACACCAGGCGCGCAGCATGCGCGGCACGTCGGGCGCGTCGTCGGCGACGGGAGTCAGGGCGCCGCGCGGTAAGTGGGGGGTGTCGGGCTGCGGGTCCAGCCGCTCGGCGATCCACGACGCCCGGTCCCGCAGCCACCACAGGGCCAGGGCGAGGGTGGGCGCCCGGTAGGTGCCCAGGGGGACACCGATGCGTCGGCCGTCACAGACACCGTAGGCGGTGACGTGGCACAGGAACTCGTCGTGCACTGCTGCCCTCCCCGTCACGCCCGCCTGCCGGTCGGGCGGCGCGTCCGTGCGGCTCGTGTGCTGTGCGTGAGGGCGCTGTCGCATGGTGTGAGAGGCCCTAGTGGTGAGTATGTTCACTCCTTAACCACTGTCACCATGAATTTCCGGCCAGTCTCCTGGCATATTCGCGGCGGCGGTTGGCCGAAACGCCGCACCACCGCAGCACCGTGTGCATGACCCCGCGGGTAATCGACGGTGCCGTCGGCCGCGGGCAGGGTGGTCCTGCCGGGTCACCGAGACCGGGATCCGGCCCCTGACCAGCGCACCCACCTCATTGGAGGCTGATCGCCATGTCCGCACCCACCCGTCGTTACGAGGACGCCGTCGCCCGCTACTTCGAAGCCTGGAACGCGGGCCCGGACGCGGTGGCCAAGGCGGTCGCCGCGGCCTGGACGGAGGGCGGCGGCTACACCGACCCCCTGGCCGACGTGCGCGGCCACGAGCAGATCGCGGCCGTGATGGCGGCGGCGCACGAGCAGTTCCCCGGCTTCTCCTTCCGGCTGTCGGGTGCGGTCGACGGGCACCACGACACGGCGCGCTTCTCCTGGGAGCTGGTGAGCGAGGCCGACGGCTCGGCGCCGGTGGCCGGGTTCGACGTCATCACCCTGGACGGCGAGGACCGCATCCGGTCGGTGCTCGGCTTCCTGGACCGGGTGCCCGCGGGGGCGTGAGGAGGCCGGGGCACGTACGCGAGCCGGGTCGGGAGGCGGTGTACCGCCTCCCGACCCGGCTCGCATCCGTTCGAGCGACCGCCTAGCCCTTGACCACCTTGTCGATGCGGGCCAGTTCGTCGGCGTCGAAGTCGAGGTTGCCGATGGCCGCGACGCTGTCCTCCAGCTGCCGCGGGCTGCTCGCGCCGACCAGGGCGGAGGTCACCCTGCCCTGCCGCAGCACCCAGGCGAGGGCCAGCTGGGCCAGCGACTGGCCACGGGACCCTGCGATGTCGCTCAGGGCGCGCAGCTTGCCGACCAGCTCCTCGGTGACGGCGTCGGAGTTCAGGAAGGGGCTGTCGCTCGCGGCCCGGGAGTCCTCGGGGATGCCGTCGAGGTAGCGGCCGGTCAGCAGGCCCTGCTCCAGCGGGGAGTAGGCGATGGAGCCCACCTCCAGCTCGTCGAGGGCGTCCAGCAGCCCGCTGGTCTCGGGACGGCGGTCGAGCATGGAGTAGCGCGGCTGGTGGATCAGCAGCGGGGTGCCCAGCTCGGCGAGGATGCGGGCGGCCTCACGGGTCTGCTCCGGCGAGTAGTTGGAGACGCCGACGTACAGCGCCTTGCCCTGCTGTACCGCCGTGTGCAGCGCGCCCATCGTCTCCTCCAGCGGAGTCTGAGGGTCGGGGCGGTGCGAGTAGAAGATGTCGACGTACTCCAGGCCCATCCGGGAAAGGCTCTGGTCCAGGGACGACAGCAGGTACTTGCGTGAGCCCCACTCGCCGTACGGGCCGGGCCACATCAGGTAGCCGGCCTTGGTCGAGACGACCAGCTCGTCCCGGTACGCCCCGAAGTCGGCCTTGAGTGCCTCACCGAGCGCGGACTCGGCAGAGCCGCGCGGCGGGCCGTAGTTGTTGGCGAGGTCGAAGTGGGTGACGCCGAGGTCGAAGGCGCGGCGCAGGATGGCGCGCTGGGTCTCGACGGGGCGGTCCGGGCCGAAGTTGTGCCACAGGCCGAGCGAGAGCGCGGGGAGCTTCAGGCCGCTGCGTCCGGTGCGCCGGTAGGGCATCTCCGCGTAGCGGTCGGGGTGTGCGGTGTACAACGCGACTCCAGAGGGGTTGGCCCCCGAGGTTCGGGGCTTGGGTGGAACCGTCCTCCACTCTGGCGTGACCTGCGGGCAGTGGTCCAACAGAAGAATCCGATGGGATTGCGCGGTTACGCTTCTCAATCATGGAACTGCGTCATCTCCAGCACTTCGTGGCGGTCGCCGAGGACCAGCACTTCACCCGCGCGGCGGAACGGCTGCTGGTGTCCCAGTCCGGCCTGTCGGCGTCGATCCGGGCGCTGGAGCGGGAGCTGCGGGCGCCGCTGTTCGTGCGTACGACCCGCCGGGTGACGCTGACGGAGGCGGGGCGGGCACTGCTGGGCGAGGCGCAGCGCATCCTGGCCCAGGTGCGGTCGGCGCACGAGGCGGTCGCCGCGGTGCAGGGGGTGTTGCGCGGGACGCTCTCGCTGGGCGCGGAGCAGTGCATCGCCGGGGTGCCGGTGGCCGGGCTGCTGGCGGCGTTCCGGCGGCGCCACCCGGACGTGGAGATCCGGCTGCGGCAGGCGGGCTCCGGGGAGCTGGCGGAGGAGGTCGCGGCGGGGCGGCTCGACCTCGCCTTCGCCTACCGCACCCAGGCGGACACGGACCAGCTGCGCTCGGTGGCGCTGGCCGGCGAGCCGATGACGGTGCTGTGCCACCCCGACCACCGGCTCGCGGCGGACGGCGCGGTGCTCACCCCGCACGACCTGGCCGACGAGGTCTTCGTGGACTTCCACCCGGACTGGGGTCCGCGCCGCGTGACCGACGCCGTCTTCGCCGCGGCGGGCGTCCGCCGGACCGTGCCGCTGGAGGTCAACGACGTGCACGGGCTGCTGGACCTGATCGACGAGAATCTGGGCATCGCGGTCGTGCCGCGGCACTTCAGGCACAAGCGGGCCGCCCTCACCTCGCTGCCGCTCAAGGACGCGGCCGGGACGGAGTACGAGACCATCGCGCTGCTCCCGCCCGCGCAGGCCACCAGTCCGGCGGCGCGGGCGCTGATGGGGCTGCTGGAGACGGGAAGCGCGTGAACGGGGGGCGCGGGCGGCCGGACTGCGCGATGGTGGACGCATGCATGCGAAGGACATCCTCATCGAGGGCTACGGCCGTATCCAGGAAGAAGTCCACGCCGCCGTCGAGGGCCTGGACCTCGACGGCCTGAACGCCCGGCCCGGCGCCGACGCCAACTCCGTCGCCTGGCTGGTCTGGCACCTCACCCGGGTCCAGGACGACCACGTCGCGGACGCCTTCGGGCTGGACCAGGTGTGGCTCACCGGCGAGTGGGAGAAGCGTTTCGGACTGGGGCTGCCCCGCCGCGACACCGGGTACGGGCACAGCTCCGCCGAGGTCGCGAAGGTGCGGGTCGGCTCGGGCGACCTGCTGACCGGCTACTACGACGCCGTGCACGAGCAGACCCGCACGGCCCTCGCCTCACTGACCGCCAAGGACCTGGAGCGGGTCGTGGACGACAACTGGGACCCGCCGGTCACGCTCGCCGTGCGGCTGGTCAGCGTCCTGTCCGACGATCTCCAGCACGTCGGACAGGCGGCCTATGTGCGCGGGCTCGTTCAGAGCGCGGACGCGTAGCCCGGCAGGACCACGTCCTCGATGAGGGCCCTGCGCTCGTCGAAGGGGACGAAGGCGCTCTTGAGGGCGTTCACGGTGACCGTGCGCAGGTCTTCGACGCTCCAGCCCGCCTGCTCGACCAGCAGGGACATCTCGCGCGTCATCGTCGTGCCCGACACGAGGCGGTTGTCGGTGTTGAGGGTGACGCGGAAGCCGAGGTCCTTGAGCGCCGTGATCGGGTGCTCGGCGATGGAGGTGGCGGCACCGGTCTGGAGGTTGGAGGTCGGGCACATCTCCAGGGCGACGCGGCGGTCGCGCACCCAGGCCGCGAGCCGGCCGAGCTTGCCCGCCGCGAGGTCGGGGATGTCGTCGGTGATGCGGACCCCGTGGCCGATGCGCTGGGCGCCGCACACCTGGAGGGCCTGGTGGATGCTGGGCAGTCCGTGCGCCTCGCCGGCGTGGATGGTGAAGGGCACGTTCTCGCGGCGCAGGTGCTCGAAGGCGTCGAGGTGGTCGGCGGGCGGGAAGCCGTCCTCGGCGCCGGCGATGTCGAAGCCGACGACACCGGCGTCCCGGAAGGCGACGGCGAGGTCGGCGGCCTCGCGGACCCGGTCGAACATCCGCATGCCGCAGAGCAGGGTGCCGACCCGGACGGGCGTCCCGGCGGCGGCGGCCTTGGCCATGCCCGCGGCGAGTCCTTCCTGGACGGTCTCCACGACCTCCCTCATCGACAGCCCGCCCCTGGTGTTCAGCTCGGGGGCGTAGCGGACCTCGCCGTAGACGACGCCGTCGGCGGCGAGGTCCAGGACGTACTCCTCGGCGGTGCGCAGCAGGCCCTCGCGGTTCTGCATCACGGCGAGGGTGTGCTCGAAGGTGGCGATGTAGCGCACCAGGTCACCGGAGTTGGCGGCCTCGTAGTACCAGGCGGCCAGCTCGTCGGGGTCGGTGGTGGGGAGCGTGTGGCCGACGCTCCCGGCCAGCTCGACGACGGTCGCCGGGCGCAGCCCGCCGTCGAGGTGGTCGTGGAGGACCGCCTTGGGGAGGCGGCGGAGGGTCTCGGTGTCTATGCGCGTAGATGACATGTGCGGTGGTTCCTCGGCGGTTCTGGGCGTGAATGTTGCGGGGACGGGCGGGTGAAGTTGCCGGGCCGGTCAGCGGATGGCGGGCTGGAGCAGGTCCCAGCGGTTGCCGTAGAGGTCCTGGAAGACGGCGACCGAGCCGTAGGGCTCGTGCCGGGGCTCTTCCAGGAAGGTCACGCCGGCCGCGGCCATGCGGGCGTGGTCGCGGGCGAAGTCGTCGGTGTGCAGGAAGAACCCGACGCGCCCGCCCGTCTGGTCTCCGATCCGGCCGCGCTGGGCCTCCCCCTTGGCACGGGCCAGCAGCAGGGCGGTGCCCGCGCCCGGACCTCCGGGTTCGACGACGACCCAGCGGGAGCCGTCGTGCCGGGGCGTGTCCTCGGCGAGGCGGAAGCCCAGGGCCTCGGTGTAGAAGCGGATCGCCTCGTCGTAGTCGTCGACGACGAGGGCGACCAGGGCGATGCGTGTCATCGGTACCTTCCGGGACGGGCGATTGACGGGAGAGGTTATACGTAAAACTCTCCGGACGCCAAGTCCCGCCCGAGACCGGCGGCCGTGCCGGCGGGCGTGCGGCGGGCGTCAGCCCTTGCGGGCGCCGTCGAGCCGCGCCAGGTCCGCGTCGCTGAGGCGCAGCCCGCCCGCGGCGACGTTCTCCGCGAGGTGGTCCGGGTTGCCGGTGCCGGGGATGGCCAGGACGTTCGGGCCCTGGTGCAGGGTCCAGGCGATCCTCACCTGCGCGGGGGTCGCGCCGTGCGCCCGGGCCACCGCGCGCACCTCCTCCTCGTGGGCGGTGCCGGCGCCCCGGGGTCCGGCCTCGCCGGCGATGGCGTAGAACGGCACGAAGGCGATGCCCTGGGCGCGGCACTGGGCGAGGAGCGCGTCGGTGGCGGGGTCGTGGAAGCCGAGTCCGTACCGGTTCTGGACGCTCACCACCGGCGCGATGGCCTGCGCCTCGGCCAGGTGCCGGGGCTCCACGTCGGACAGGGCGAGGTGGCGGATCAGTCCCGCCTCGCGCAGCCCGGCCAGGGCGCCGAAGTGCTCGGCGATCGAGTCCTGGCGCATGCGGCGCAGGTAGACGACGTCGAGGTGGTCCCGGCCGAGCTGGCGCAGGTTCTCCTCGACGTGGGCGCGCAGGTCCTCGGGGCGGGCGGAGGTGCCCCACTCCCCCGACCAGTCGCGGTACGGGCCGACCTTGGTGGCGACGACCAGGTCGTCGGCGTAGGGCGCGAGCGCGCTGTTGATCAGTTCGTTGGCGGAGCGCAGGGAGGAGAAGTAGAAGGCGGCGGTGTCGATGTGGTTGACGCCGAGTTCGACGGCCCGGCGCAGCACGGCGAGGGAGCGCCCGCGTTCGCTCGGGGTGCCGAGGTGGAAGGCGGCGCTGCCCGTCAGCCGCATCGCGCCGAAGCCGACGCGCCGGACGGGCAGGTCGCCGAGGTGCCAGGTGCCCGCGGACTCCGCGGTGATCGTTTGCGAGGTCGTCGGCGGAGTTTCGCACACCCGGCAGGGGTCAGCAGTACAGGTTCCCGCCCGGGGAGACGCCGAGGATCTGGCCGAACTGCTGGTACTTGGTGACCCGGCTCTGGACCTGCGCGGGGTTCCTGCCGTCGCACTCCAGGGAGCCGTTGATGGAGCGGATGGTCTGGCCGAATCCGGCGCCGTTGACCATCGCGTTGTGCGGGGTCATGGTGCCGGGCCCGGACTGGGTGTTCCAGTACCACAGGCCGGTCTTCCAGGCCACGGCCGCGTCGTTCTGCACCAGCCAGGGGTTGCCCAGCAGGTCGATGCCGAGCGCGTCGCCCGCGGCCTTGTAGTTGAAGTTCCAGCTGAGCTGGATCGGCCCCCGCCCGTAGTAGGCGGCCTGGCCGGCCGGGCAGCCGTAGGGCTGGTTCCAGTCGCAGTAGTGCGGGTAGTTGGCGGTGTTCTGCTCGACGATGTGCACCAGGCCGCCGGTCTCGTGGCTGACGTTGGCGAGGAAGGCCGCGGCCTCCTGCTTCTTGGTGGTGTCGCTGCCGGTGTTGGCGAAGCCGGGGTAGGCGCTGAGCGCGGCGGTGAGGCCGCTGTAGGTGTAGAAGGAGTTCCGGCCCGGGAACATCTGGTTGAACTGGGCCTCGCTGACCACGAAGTTGCCGACCGGCGTCTGCGAACCGCCGCCACAGGCGTACGGCTCCCAGTACCAGGTGCTGATGAGCGGGTCGTAGCCCGGGTTGGCGTGCTCGGCGATGTAGGCCTTGCCGTCGGTGTAGCGGACGATGTCGCCGGTGTTGTAGTTCGCGTCGGCCGACCAGGCGGGGTAGCTCGAACACGCGGCGGCGGAGGCCTCGTCGGCGGGCATGAGCAACGGCACTGCGCCCGCGAGCGCGAGTGCGGTCAGCACGGCGGATATACGGCGCCTCGACACAGGTCTGTCTCCTTCTGCGGAGCACGGCCGCTCCCGTGCCGGGGCAGGGCGGAGCGGAACCTTGTGCGCACGTGCCGGTCGGACCGGCCACGGCGTGGGGGCGGCCGTGGAGGGGGGTGTGGGGCACACTCAACCGCGTTGGTCTGTACCAGTCAAGGGTGTAGACCAATCCAATCCGACTGCTCTGTCGCGGAGTTGACACAGGGGCGTGCGGGGCCGACGGGTCGCCCCCGCGCCCTGTCGCACCCCGTCGCGCCCCGCCCTAGACGGCGACCGGCAACGGCGCCGCGTCGCGGTCGGCCGCCCCCCGGGCCGGGTGGCGCCACAGTCCCCGGCGGGCGAGGCGCGGCAGGACGCCCTCGCCGAACCAGTAGGCCTCCTCCAGGTGCGGATAGCCGGAGAGGACGAACTCGTCGATGCCCAGGGCGTGGTACTCGGCGATCCGGTCCGCGACCTCCTCGTGGCTGCCGACCAGGGCGGTGCCCGCGCCGCCGCGCACCAGGCCGATACCGGCCCACAGGTTGGGGTGGATCTCCAGGGCGTCACTGGATCCACCGTGCAGCGCGAGCATGCGGCGCTGCCCCTCGGACTCGCTGCGGGCGAGGCCGGCCTGCACGGCCCGTACGGTCTCCGGGTCGAAGCCGTCGAGCAGCCGGTGCGCCTCGGCCCAGGCCCGCTCCGCGGTGTCTCGGGTGATGACGTGCAGCCGGATGCCGAACCGCAGCGTACGGCCCTCCTTCGCGGCCAGGGCCCGCTGCCGGGCGATCTTGGCGGCCACCTGCTCGGGCGGTTCGCCCCAGGTGAGGTACACGTCGGCGTACCGCGCGGCGACCTCTCCGGCGACGGCGGAGGAGCCGCCGAAGTACACCTCGGGCACGGGATCGGGCACCCGCACGAGCTTCGCGTCCTCCACACGGAGGTGCTCGCCGCTCAGGTCCACCGTCCGGCCCGCCCACAACTCCCGTACGACGTGCAGGAATTCGCCGGTACGGCGGTAACGGGCGTCCTTGTCCAGGAAGTCCCCGTAGGCCCGCTGCTCGCGGCTCTCGCCGCCCGTGACGACGTTGAGCAGGAGCCGTCCGCCGGTCTGTCGCTGGAAGGTGGACGCCATCTGCGCGGCCAGCGTGGGCGAGACGGAGCCGGGGCGGAACGCGACCAGGAACTTCAGGCGTTCGGTCGCCTGGGAGACCATCGCGGTGGTCAGCCACGCGTCCTCGCACCAGGCACCGGTGGGGGTGAGCGCGGCGACGAAGCCGAGGTCCTCGGCGGCGCGGGCGATCTGGGTCAGATAGGCCACGGTCGGCGGCCGGTTGCGCCCGGAGTCGGTGGCCGGGGCGCCGTGGCCGCCCCCGACGACATCGCGGCTGTCGCCGCTGGTGGGCAGGAACCAGTGGAAGGTCAGGCTCGACACGGGTCTCCGTTCGGGGTGTGGTCGGTGCGGGGCGCGGGACGGCCCCGTGGGTGCGGCGAGGTGCGGGAGGGCGGGCCTCGGGCGTCATGGCCCGGCCCTGTCCGCGAGGGCTTCGCGGGTCGCTCAGCTCGCCGCGGCCAGCGCGGGGAGCGGCGGCACGGGGACGGCCGGGCGGGCGGCCAGGGCCGCCGAGAACTGGTCGACCACGTGGGCGAGGGCCTCCGCGGCACCCGGGGCGACGGTGACCGTGCCGTCCGCGTGGGCCGTGATGTCCCGGTCCAGGGTGAACCAGCCCTGCACCACGTGCGCCGCGCCCATGGAGTTGAGCACCGGGCGGAGCGCGTAGTCGATGGCCAGGACGTGGGCGATGGAACCCCCGGTGGCGAGCGGCAGCACCGTCTTGCCGGTGAGGGCGTACTGCGGGAGGAGGTCGAGCAGGGCCTTCAGAACCCCGGAGTACGACGCCTTGTAAACGGGCGTCCCGACGACGACTCCATCGGCCCGGGCGAACAGTTCGGCGGCCTTGGTGATCGCGGGATGACCGAAGTCCGCACCGAGCAGGGCCTCGGCGGGGACGGTGCGGACGTCGAGCGGTATCACCTCGTGCCCCCGCGCGGTGAGGCGGTCGTCGAGGTGGCGCAGCAGCCGGTTGGTGCGGGAGGAGGCGGAGGGGCTGCCGGAGACGGACAGGACGGTGGCCATGGGTCCTCTTTTCGGGGGTCCGCGGTGGGCGGGCGCGTCGGCATGCCCGGCGGTTCCCCCTGCGGGAGTACGTCGACCGGGACATGGGCGGGCAGCGGGCCCAACCGGGCCGCGGTGCGGCCGGGTTCAGGTGATGCGGGAAGTCGCGCGCAGGACGGTGCCGGGCCGGTGCGGCGAGGGAGCGACGAGGCGGCGGATCGGCGGGATCAGGCCGCGGTGCGACAGGAGGCGCTGGAGACGCGCGCGAGGTCGACGTGGCGTCGCCGCGTGAGATCCGGTCGCGTTGGCATGCCGACGATCGTGGCAGCCGCGCTCGAGGACGGTCAAGGAGTACCGCAGCCGTCTCACGTCCCGGTCCGGGAATTCACACGGGTGTGACAGAGCGGGCCGTCAGGATTCTGACCTGCCCACCCCTACACATAAGGGAGAAATAAGAGCAGAATGCTCTTATGCGGCGCTACCGCACACCGCACCAGAAGCGGTCGGCCCTGCAAGTCAAAGGAGACGACTCATGGCCAACGTCTCGCACTCCCGAGGTGACATCACCAGCCACCCGGACGCCCCGGAGATGCAGGCGCGCTACGCGCGCGTGCTCGGTGGTCGCGACGTGGCACTCGTGGACGGGCCGGTGTTCCTGCTCGGCCTCTACTGTGCCGTGTCCCCGTGGATACTCCACTTCACCACCAGCCAGCCCTCACTCGTGGCCCACAATCTGATCGTGGGCATCGCCATCGGTCTACTGGCCCTTGGATTCACCCGCGCCCCGGAGCGCATGTACGGCCTCAGCTGGGCCATGTGCGCGATCGGAGTCTGGATGATCATCTCGCCCTGGATCGTCGGCACGAGCCCGGACGCCGGTGTCATCTGGAACAACATCGTCATCGGCGCCCTGGCCTTGATTCTGGGCATGGTCTGCGCCGGTACGGCGGCGCGGAGCGCGCCACGCAGGCCCTAGACGCACAGGAAGGAAACGGCACGGGCCGGCCCCGCACTCGCGGGCCGGCCCGTCGCCCGTGCCTCGTCCGCCCGGCGCGGACTGCACCGGACCGCAGCGGGCAGACGCACTGCAGCGGGGATCCTGACGAGAAAAGGGGTGGAGATGGAGATCGACGGCATAATCAGCGCCATCGTCATCGGTGTCGTCATCGGGGTGCTGGGCCGGCTGGTCGTTCCGGGCCGGCAGCGCATCGGCGTCCTGTGGACGATCCTCGTCGGCATCGTGGCGGCGCTCGTCGGCTCGGGGATCGCTTCGGCGTTCGACGTGGCCGACACCGACGGTGTCGACTGGGTCGAGTGGCTCATCCAGATCGGCCTGGCCGCGGTCGGCGTGGCCGCGCTGGACCGGGCCCGGTCACGTCCGGGCCGATGAGGGGCTGACCGTCACCGGCTGCGGAGCCACGCCTCGTACCAGGTGACGGTCGCGTCCAGGGTGTCCGTGAGCGGCGTCGGAGCCGCCTCGAAGAACCGCTCGAAGGCGCTGGAGTCCATGATCTGCGGCTCCGTGTGCTGGTAGAACATCTCCTCGTACTCGGCCATCAACCGCTCGTCGAAGGGACCGAAGGGGCGGGGCCGGTCCAGCACGACGACATTCAGCGGGCTGCCCACCCGCTTCTCGATCGTCGCGTGGATCTCGCGCGTGCTGACGGCCGGCGCGGTCGGCAGGTGCCAGACGCGGCCGTCGCCGTCAGGACGCTCGCCGAGGGTCGCGAGACCGGCCGCCACGTCCTGGATGCCGGTGTAGCTGTGCGGCAGATCGATGTCGCCCATCGCCACGACGTCCCCGCCGGTGAGCGCGCCGGGGAAGACGGCGGCGCCCAGGGACGAGTTGAGGACACCGGGCCCGACGAAGTCGGCGCTGCGGCCGAGGACCACGCGGGCCCGGCCGGACCGGTGCGCGGCGAGGTACCGCTCGTCCAGTTCGGCGCGCATCCGCCCCTTGCGGCTGGTCGCCTTCCAGGGGCTGTCCTCGGTCATCACCGCTCCCCCGGTCTCGCCGTACGGGTAGAGCGTGTCGAGCACCACCAGTCGGGCGCCGCTCGCCTCGACGGCGGCCAGGACGGCCTCCTGGACACGGGGCATCACCTCGACCTGGAGGTGGTAGGCGACGTTGACGCAGTGGTAGACGACGGCGGCGTCCCGTATGGCGGTGCGGGCACCGTCGGCGGTGCCGACGTCGGCGGCGGCCCGCTCGACGCCCTCGATCGCGGGGCCGGTGCCCGCGCGGTCCACCAGGCGGACGGGCTGCCCCCTGCGCACCAGCTCACGGGCGAGTGCGGTGCCGGCGGGGCCGGATCCCAGGACGACGTGCGGGGCGGGCGGCTGCGGGGTGGCGGTGGACATGGCGCTCCTCTGGTCTCGATCGCTACGCTACTATTACTCGATTTCGTTAGAGACTCTAACGCGCGTGATTGCTCATAGCAAGGCACTCGGGCCAGGGAGAGATGGGGACGGACCTAGGCTGGGCGGGAATGATCGATTCACGAGGAGGGTGGTGCGCCATGGCCGTGAAGGACGCCGAACTGCCACACCTGCGCCGTTGTGTGGAGCTGGCGGCCGAGGCACTGGAGGCCGGCGACGAGCCGTTCGGGTCGGTGCTGGTGGGCGGGGACGGCACGGTGCTGGCCGAGGACCACAACCGGGTGGCCTCCGGTGACCGGACCCGTCACCCGGAGTTCGAGCTCGCGCGCTGGGCCGCCGCCCGGCTGACCGCCGGGGAACGGGCCGCGGCCACGGTGTACACGTCGGGCGAGCACTGCCCGATGTGCGCCGCCGCACACGCGTGGGTGGGCCTGGGGCGCATCGTGTACGTCGCCTCGTCGGAGCAACTGGTGGCGTGGCTGAGGGAGTGGGGCGTCCCGGCACCACCGGTGCGGCCGCTCCCGGTGCGGGAGGTGGCGCCCGGAATGACCGTGGAGGGTCCGGTGCCGCAACTCACGGAGGAGATCCGCGCGTTGCACCGGCGCTTCCACGCCGGACGCGTCTGAGCCGGGGCGCCCTCCCGTCCGGACGGCGGGCGGGTGCCCCGGCCGCGGTCAGCTCTCGGTGCCCGGCCGGAAGCGTCGGTAGAGGGCCGCTCCCCCCAGCACGAGTGCGGCGCCACCGGCGAGGGCGGGCGCCGTATGGTCCGCCCCTGTGTGGGCGAGAGACACCTCTTCCCGGGGCGGGGCAGCGTGCGGGGACGGTTCGGGCCCGGCACGCTCCTCCTCGGGGGCGGACGGCTCCGGCTCCGCCGGGGGCCGTGCGGGTTCCGGCCGGTCACCGGAGTCGTTCGTCGACTCGTTGCCGACGGCCGGGTTGCCGATGCCGACCACGTTGACGCTGTTGCCGCTGACGTTCACCGGGAGGTGCACCGGCAGCTGCACGCCGTTGCCGGAGAGCACGCCGGGCGAATCCTTTCCGCCCCCTTCGGCGACCGCGCCGCCGGACGTACCGCCCGAGGCGCCCGCCCCGTGGTGCGACGCCCCTGTGTGCGGCGTCCCTGTGTGGGACCCACCCGTGTGGGACGCACCCGTCTCCCCGGTGTTGGCGCAGCTGTTGCCCGCGGCCGGGTTGAGGAGCCCCGCCACGTTCACGGTGTTGCCG
Source organism: Streptomyces sp. NPDC034099 (assembly GCF_055575415.1). Classification (NCBI taxonomy): domain Bacteria; kingdom Bacillati; phylum Actinomycetota; class Actinomycetes; order Kitasatosporales; family Streptomycetaceae; genus Streptomyces; species Streptomyces sp. NPDC034099. Next base: position 80,231 of record NZ_JBVISR010000005.1, read on the forward strand.
CACACGTTGACCGGCACGTCCACCGGGAGCTGGACGGTGTTGCCGGAGATCAGCCCGGGCGAACCGGCCGCGGACCCGTCGGCGCCGGCACCGTCGGACGCGAACGCCGCGCACGCCGGCATCGTCACGGCCAGCGCGCCTGAGGCGGCGGCGGCGAGCACACCGTTTCGGGTAACCCTTCTCATGAGGTTCCCTGCCTTCCAGACATGGTCGCGGGCAGTCGCCCGCACCGGTTAAAACGCGGGCGCACCATCCGAGTTATGGCTTATCGGCCTTTCACCCCATCGAGTGGGCCTTTCATCGAACAAGCGGTGCGTCGTCCGGTGCGCTGTCGCCCGGAGGCGCCGGCCGGGAAGCCCGCTTATGGTGAGCGAGGGCGCCGACCACCGGTCCGCGACGGGGCGCCCGGGAGGCATCGATGCAGGCCAAGCTGGAGACTCGGCCCTCGGTCCGGCGCCGCGCGGTCACCGGGGCACTCGGGTTGGCCCTGCTGGGCGCGGGACTGCCCGCGGCCGACGCCGCAGCCACCGCGACCACCGCGACCACCGCGACCACCGCGACCACCGCGACCACGCGGGACGCCCGACCCGGCATGTCCCGGTTCTACGACCAGAAGGTCACATGGTCGGCATGCGAGGGCATGGACATGCCGAATGACCTGCAGTGCGGCAAGGTCACCGTCCCCCTCGACTACGCGCGGCCCGAGGGGCGGACCCTCGACGTGGCCCTGGCCCGGTACCGGGCGACCGGTGACTCGCGGGGCTCGGTCCTGCTGAACTTCGGCGGGCCCGGCGGCTCCGGCGTCAGTGAACTCGCCGTGGGCGGCAAGGAGTTCATGCACCTCACCAACGGCTACGACGTGGTGACCTTCGACCCCCGCGGCGTCGGCCGCTCCTCCCCCGTGTCCTGCGGACCGGCCACCCTGAAGATCGTGGAGGCGACGGACGGGGACGGGGGGATGAGCGACCCCGAGGACGTGCTGAAGCGGCTGCGGGACGCGGCTGCCGAGTGCGCCAAGTACTCGGGCCCCGTACTGCCCCACATAGGCACGGTCGACGCCGCCCGCGACATGGAGGTGATGCGCCGGGCACTGGGCGACGACCGGCTCAACTACCTGGGGTTCTCCTACGGGACCCGGCTCGGGGCGGTGTACGCGGCCCGGTTCCCGGACAAGGTCGGCCGGATGGTCCTCGACGGGGTGGACACGCTGACGGAACCGCTGACCGAGCAGGGGCTGGCCGGGGCCCGGGGGCAGCAGACCGCGCTGGAGAACTTCCTCGACTGGTGCGTCGAGGACATCGCCTGCCCGTTCGGCCAGGACGCGCGCAACGCCCGCGACCAGGTCGAGCGCCTGGTCGCCTCGCTCGACTCCGACCCGGTGCCGTCGGCCTTCGGCGAGCCCTTCACCGGGCAGGACATGGTCGGCGCGATCGGACAGGCGCTGTACAGCCGGGAACTGTGGCCGTCGCTGGAGCGGGCACTCGCGCAGTTGCTCGAGGACGGCGACACCCGCGGCCTGGAGGGCTTCTCGTCGGGCGGCGTCACCTTCCCGGTGCGCGGGGACAGGGGGGCCGGCCTCACCGACGAGGAGGACGTCCCCATGGACAACCTCCCGGCCGCCCTGATGGCGATCAACTGCGCGGACGACCCGGACCGTCCCACCGCCGCCCAGGTCACCGCGTCCCTCGGCCGGCTGCGCGCACGCTACGAGGAGGCCTCACCGGTCTTCGGCCGGTACCGGCTCACCCAGGTGCTCATGTGTTACGGCCGCCCCAAGGGCACGGACTACATCCGGGACGGCGTGAAGGACCTCGACACCGCGAAGATGCTCCTGGTCGGCACCCGCGGCGACCCGGCCACGCCGTACCGGTGGACCGTGGAGACGGCCGACCGGCTCGGCCCCTCCGCCGTGGTCCTGGACAACCGGGGCGAGGGACACACCGGCTACGCGTCCTCCGAGTGCGTGCACCGCAAGGTCGACGACTTCCTGCTGTACGGCTCCCTGCCGCCGGACGGCAGCTCCTGCGGCCCCGAGTCCGCCGTCGGCACCGGGTCCGACTGAGCGGCGATCTGCTCCGAATGCCTGATATGTCCGTGGGGCCTATCGTGCTGACATGGAGCACGATCTGAGTCCCGCCACCCTCGCCGAACTGCGGCGCCCCCGCCCGTATCCGGCCGTGTCCGTCCTGACGCCGACGCACCGCCGCGAGCCGGACAACGCCCAGGACCGCGTCCGGCTGCGCAACGCGGTCGCCGCGGCCAAGAAGCAGCTGGAGGAGGATCCGGCGGTCAGCCGCGACCGGCGCACGGAGGTGTCCCGGGAACTCGACCGGGCACTGGCCGAGGTCGACCTGACGTACGCCGAGGACGGTCTGGCGATCTTCGCCGCCCCCGGTGAGCACCAGGTCTGGACGCTCAGCCGTTCCGTGCCCGAGCGCGTGGTCCTCTCGGACACCTTCCTGACCCGCAACCTCGTCGCCGCACAGGCCGCCGAGCGGCCGTTCTGGGTGCTGTCGGTCGCCGCCGACCGCGTCAAGCTGTGGAACGGGGGCGCGGACCGGGTCGTGGAGGAACACCTCGGCGGCTTCCCGCTGGACCGGCCAGCGGAGGACTTCGACCCCGAGCGCCAGGAGCGGATCGGTGACGCGCCGAGCACCTTCCGGGACGAGGGCACCCGCAGGTTCCTGCGCGACGCCGACGCCGCGATGGGCAGGGTGCTGCGCGCGCATCCCCGGCCGCTGTACATCACCGGCCCCGAGCCGGCGCTGTCCCTGTTCGACGACGCGGGCACTCTGGCCGCCGGCGCGGTGCTCGTCCCGCACGGCGGGCTCGCGCACGGCACCGCCGAGGCGGTGTGGCAGGCGGTGCGGCCGGTGCTCGAGGACGAGGCGCGCGGGCAGGTCGAGGCCGTGGCCAGGGAACTGGACGCGGCCCGCGGCCGCAAGGACTTCGCGGCCGGGGTGGACGAACTGTGGGAGAGCGCCCACACGGGCCGCGTCCGGCTGCTGGCCGTCGAGGAGGGCTTCAAGGTGACGATGCGCGACGACGGCGAGCACCTGCTCCCGGCGGGCGACGGCGACCTCGACGCCCGCGAGGACATCGTGGACGAGATCGTCGAGCAGTGCCTGGAGACCGGTGCCGACGTCCGCTTCGTGCCGGACGGGGCGCTCGGGGACGCGGACGGCATCGCGGGGGTGCTGCGGTACTGACGCCGCCCCCTGCCCGGCGACCGCTCACCGCCCGTGGCTCTTGACGCGCGTGAAAGCCTGTTCGCCGTACACGCACCCGCTGCTCGCGGGTGCGCGGCGGACGGCGAAGGAGCGGGCGCGGCGTGAGTGAACTTCTGGGCGTGGCGGTCCTGGGTGCGGGACACATGGGTGCCGACCACATACGACGTCTCGACCGGGTGGTGAGTGGCGCCCGGGTCGTCGCGGTGGCGGACCCCGACGCCGAGCGGGCGAAGGAGGCCGTGGGCGGCATCGCCGGGGTCGTCGTGCACACGGACGCCGAGGCCGCCTTGGACGCGCCGGGCGTCGAGGCGGTCTTGATCGCCTCGCCCGGCGAGGCGCACGAGCAGGCCCTGCTGGCCGCCTTCGCGCGGGGGCTGCCGGTGCTGTGCGAGAAGCCCATGGCGCCGGACTCCGCGGGTGCGCTGCGGGTGGTGGAGGCGGAGGCGCGCCTCGGCCGGAGGCTGGCGCAGATCGGGTTCATGCGGCGGTACGACGCCGAGTACCAGGGCCTGAAGTCTCTCCTGGACGGCGGACGCCTCGGCCGGCCCCTGATGCTGCACTGCGTGCACCGCAACGTCTCCTCCCCGCCGCACTTCACCTCGGCGATGCTGGTCAACAGCTCCGTCTCGCACGAGATCGACGCGGCCCGCTGGCTGCTCGGCCAGGAGGTGAGCGCGGTGACCGTGTTGCGTCCGCGGCCGTCGGCCGGTGCGCCCGAGGGCCTGCTCGATCCGCAGTTCGTGCTCCTCGAGACCGAGGGCGGCGCCGTGGTGGACGTGGAGGTCTTCGTCAACTGCGGCTTCGGCTACGAGGTGCGCTGCGAGGCCGTCTGCGAGGCGGGCAGCGCCCGGATCGGCGCGGCGCACACCATGGTGGTGACGGCCGCGGGCGGCGCGCGGGAGGAGGTGGCGCAGGACTACCTCGTACGGTTCGCGGACGCCTACGACCGCGAGGTGCGGAGCTGGGTGGACGCCGCCCGTCGGGGCCGGGTCACCGGGCCGGGCGCCTGGGACGGGTACGCGGCGGCGGCGGTCGCCGAGGCCGGGGTGCGGGCGCTGGAGACGGGCGCCCGTACGCCCGTCGAACTGGCGCCCCGTCCAGCCCTCCACGGCCCGGCATAGAACAAGGGTCCGGCGAACGTCAGAGCGACGACGCCTCGGGATTCCGAACCCATCCAAGTCCCGTAGTGACCCTACGACTTGCCCCGGACCACGGGTACGCCGAGCGCGTAGCCGAGTCCCCCCGGGAAGACTGTGGCATATGCCGGAAGCACCACCGTATCGTGTGTTGCCGAATCCCTTACGGGGCATGGCGGGCTGTGCAACAGTCGTAACGGTCCTTCCGTCAGCCTCGGTTCCCCTTGGTCGTACCGTCAGCACATCGGAGTGCGTCATGTCGTCCCATCTCTCCGCGGACCACCCGGCCGCCCAGCCACCGGGACCCGGCTCGGTCGAGGCGCTCATATCGCAGGCCCGGCGGCTGCGGGGCGACGTGGACGCGGTACGGCGGGACAGCCAGGACGACGCGACGGACTCCCGGGGACGCTGGCAGCGTGCCCTGTACGATCTGGCGCTGCACCAACTCACCGATCTCGACGCGCACTTGGCGCAACTGCGGGACGGCCCCGCACCCGCGCCCCGCGCCGGTTCCCTGCTCAGCCGGGTCGGCAGCGCGGAGTGGAACCTGCTGACGGACGAGGCCGAGTGGTCCGGGGAACTCTTCCGCATCCTGGGCCGCGACCCCGCGTCCGTCCCGCTCAGCCTCGACGAGCTCCCGTCCCTGGTACTCACCGAGGACCGCCCGAAGCTGACCGCGATGGTCACGGACTGTCTCGTCGACGCCCGGCCCATCGACGGCGAGTTCCGCGTGGTGCGCCCCGACGGAACGGTACGCACGGTGCACATGATGGGCGAGCCCGTCCTGGACGCCGACGGCAGCACCGCCTCGATGTGGGCGGTTCTCCGGGACGTGAGCGAACTGCGCCGCAGCCAGCGGGCGGTGAGCGAGACCCATGACTCGCTCCGGCACCCTCCGCCGCCGCCCTGGCACGGTCTGCTGCGGTTCCCGGAGGCGGGACGGCCCGGCCTGGACCTGGCCGCCGCTCACCTCCCGCCGACGTCCGCGACGGCTCTGCGGCTCCGGTGCGACGGGTGGTACGACGCGTGTCCGCTCGGAGCCGGCGACGAAACCCTGCTCACCGTCGGCGACCTCGGTCGCCCGGAGACCGAAGCGCACGGCCCGTCGGTGCTGATCGGCGCCCTGCGCGGCCTGGCGCTGGCCGGTACCAGGCCCGCGCGGCTCCGGGACCGGCTGGCCGAACTGCTCCGGACCACGGCCCTGCCGCCGGTGCACGACGCCGTGTACTGCGGCTTCCGGCCGGACACCCGCACCCTGACCTGGGCCCGCGCCTCAGGCCCCGCCCCGCTGCTCTTCCGCGGCGGAACGGGGCGTGGGCTGACCGGACGGGACGGGCCGTCCGGGCAGGCCGAGGCGACCCTGGAAGCGGGCGACCTGCTGCTCCTGCACACCGGGGCACTCGAGCCGGCGGCCGTGGAGCTCCTCCTCTCGCTGGCCCCCCGCCTGACCGGGGCGGGCTCCGCCCAGGACGGCGTACGGATCGTGACACGGGAGCTCGGCGGGTTTCCGGGCCGTGGGGACGCCTGTGTGCTGATGGCCCGGGTGACGCCGTAAGAGCTGCGGGAGTCCCGCGTGAAGGGCGTCGGCGCCTACGCAGGCGCGACGGTGCCGCCCGGCCCCTTCCCCCTGGGTGACCTGCCGGGTGACTTGACCTTCGGCAGGGCCACCTTGATCTCCTCCCGCAGCTTCTGGATCTTCGGGTAACCGGCGTACTCGGCGGTGAGCCGGTACATCTGGCGCAGTCGGTCCCAGGTCCGCTGGGAGGAGTTGGACCCCATCGACACCAGGGCCAGACGCGCGTACCGGTCCGCCTGTTCGGGGTCGTCGGCGATGAAGCAGGCGGAGGCCATCGACAGGTAGTCGAAGATCTTCGACCGCTGCCGGCCGTCGATCCTGAGGGCCAGGGCCTTGTCCGCGTAGTGCTGGGCGTGCGCGGCGGCTCCCGGTTCGAACTCGGCGAGCGTCCGGTAGGCCAGGGCCTGCATGCCGTACAGGTCCTCCTCCTTGAACGTCTGCATCCAGTCCGGGGTCGGCACGTCCGCCTTGTCGGAGACGAAGAGGTCCTCGGCCCGTCCCAGGGTGCGGCGCATCGCCTGGCCCTTGCCCATGGACGCCTGCGCCCAGGCCTCGATGGTGTACAGCATGGCCTTGGTGCGTGGCAGTACCTGCTCGCCGGAGCCGGACTGGGCAAGCTTCATGAGGTCCAGGGCCTCGTCGGGACGCCCCAGGTGCACCATCTGACGGGCCGCCCGGGAGAGCGCCTCGCCCGCCCGGGGCCGGTCGCCGCCCTCGCGCGCGGCGTGCGCGGCGATGACGAAGTACTTCTGGGCCGTGGGTTCCAGGCCGACGTCGTGCGACATCCAGCCCGCGAGGACGGCGAGGTTGGCGGCAACGCCCCACAGGCGCCGCTGGAGATGGGGTGGGTGGTGGTAGGCGAGCATGCCGCCCACCTCGTTGAGCTGGCCCACCACGGCCTTGCGCTGGAGACCGCCGCCGCGGGCGGCGTCCCAGGCACGGAACACCTCGACCGAGCGCTCCAGTTCCTCCACTTCCTGCGACCCGATGGGGGCGGCCTCGTAACGGTCGAACCCGGCGGGGTCGGCGTGCAGGGGTCGGTGGGGGACGGGAGCGTCGGCCGCCAGGGCCGGATCGGTGTGCAGCCAGTCGTGCATGGCGCTGCTGAGTGCGGAGCCCGCGGCGAGCGCGGCGCCCGCGCCCACCAAGCCGCGTCGGTTGAGCATGAGGTCCATTCCCGTGAATTCGGTGAGGACCGCCGCAGTCCGCTCGGGCGCCCACGGCACGCCGTCGGGATGTTCTTCGCTCCCGCCGGGTGGCCGTTTCCCCGCACGCCCGTGCCGGACCAGACCGAGGTCCTCGATGGTCACGACACGGCCGAGACGCTCGGTGAACAGGGCCGCCAGCACCCGCGGCACCGGATCGCGCGGGATCTCTCCCATGTCGATCCACCGCCGCACCCGCGAGGTGTCGGTCGCCAGCTGGGGGTGGCCCATGGCCGCCGCCTGCCGGTTGACCAGCCTCGCGAGTTCGCCCTTGGACCAGCCGGCCAGGCCGAACAGGTCCGAAAGACGGGTGTTGGGTTCTCCGCTCACGTCAAGCCCCCAGGTTCTCGGCTGAGTTGACAGTAGCCCCGTGCGGGTTGCCGGGCGACTATTCGCCACCGTTCGCCAGGGTGCGCCAGATGGTGTGCCACGGGCGGCCGGGTGTCAGGTAGGAATGCGCCACCCCGACCCGGTCGCCGTGGGGGTACTCCCCAGGGTGGCCCCGGACGGCCGGTCGGGCGGCGCGACGGCTTTCGGAAGAGGCGCCCTCCGCCGGCGAACGGGCCGGACCGGACCGGTACCTCTTCAGACAGGCACAGCAGGCACACGAAGGGATCTGTCTCGCCCATGTACGCAGCATCGTCCTCCGTGTCCGCCCCGCAGCGCTCGCTGCACCCCCGCCCGACGGCGGGTGGCGGCCCCTATCTCGCCCCCGCCCGTCCGGCGGCCCCGGTGCTCGGGGCCGGCAGGGCGCGGCTCGGCGCGGGGCCCGGCACCCAGCCGCTCAGCGGAAGAATCGACCTGTCCGGCCCCCAGGGGGCCCAACTGCGCACGGCGATCGCCGCCGTGCACCGGATCTGCCCCGAGTTCTCCCCCGTGCAGGTACTGCGACGCAGCGGGCGGTCCGTGCTCCTGGTCGGCACGACCGGGCGCAGCACGGCGGTGGCCAAGTGCTTAGTGGACCACTCCCCCGCATGGGCGGAACGCAGCCGGCACGAGATAGGGGCATACCGCTCGTTCGTCCGGCAGCGCCCCCCGGTGCGGGTGCCGAGACTGATCGCGGCGGACCCGGACAACGGCACGCTGGTCATCGAGCGGATGCCCGGACGGGTGGCGGCGCTGCAGCGGCACCCCTTGGAGGCCCCGCCCCGGGCCGACATCAGGGCGGCCATCGGGGCGGTCTGCCGACTCAACGCGTGGCGGCCGCCGGCCGGCACCTTCGACGCGCCGCTGGACTACGCGGCCCGGATCTCCCGCTACCACGAGCTGGGGCTGCTCACCGACCGGGACCTGGGCGACCTGCAGAAGCTGCTGCACGGCATCGCCCACGCGGGCGGCCGCCAGGGCATGGGCCAGTTCTGTCACGGTGACGCGCTGCTGTCCAACATTCTCATGTCACCGGCCGGTCCGGTGCTGGTGGACTGGGAGCACGCGGGCTGGTACCTGCCGGGCTACGACCTCGCGACCCTGTGGGCGGTCCTCGGCGACGCCCCGGTGGCCCGCCGTCAGATCAGCCAGATCGCCCAGTCGTCGGGCACGGCGGCACGTGACGCCTTCCTGGTGAACCTGATGCTCGTACTGACCAGGGAGATCCGCACGTACGAGACGGCCGTGCAGCGTTCGATGCACGACACGGTCCCTGCGCCGTCGGCGCCGGCCCATCCGGGTGCCGCGCCGACCGGCGAGGAGCAGCGGCTGCTGCTGCGCCGACTGCACGACGACTGCCAGATGGCCCGGCGGGCCGTGCGGGCAGCGGTCGGCACGCGCTGACGACGGGGACGAGAGGAAGACGACGGTCCGCGGTGCGCCCCCCGGGTGGGGCGCACCGCGGTTTTCGTATGTGCGCCGCCCGGGTGTCTGCAGGGGCCATTGGTGTACGCCACTGACGCCGCGCAGGCCGGTGGGCCGCCGCCACGAAACTCGCCGAACCCCTTGCTGACGTGGGAAATCGCCGCCATGACGGCATGATTGACGGATCGTCCGACCGCCGGGTACCACTGACCCACGCCCGGCCCCGCACCCCGCCACGCCCCGTCCTGCCCGACCGTCACAGGAGGCCGCTTTGCGAGGATCCCCCGTCGTGCCCGCCCTGGCCACCGCGGCTCTGCTGCTGCCGCTGCTCGGCGCGGCACCGTCCGCCGCCGCACCACCGGGCGCACCACCCGCCCCGGACCGCCTCCAGCGGGCGTTCGCCACCGCGGCGGCCGAGTACCACGTGCCCCAGAGCGTCCTGCTCGGCGTCTCCTACCTGCAGTCCCGCTGGGACGCGCACGGCGGCGCGCCGAGTGTGACCGGCGGCTACGGTCCGCTGCACCTCACCGACGCCCGCACCGCCCTGGCCGGGACGTCGCTCCACGGCGAGGACTCCGAGGACCCGCGCGGCGACGACGCACGCGCCGCGCTGCACCCGAAGGCCGGTGCCGCCGCGCCGTCCGCCGACCTGCCGGCCAGGCTGACCACACTGCCGAGGGCCGCCGAGCTGACCGGACTGAGCGCCGAGGCGCTGCGCACGGACCCGGCCGCGAACGTGTCCGGCGGTGCCGCGCTGCTCGCCGCCGCACAGCGGGAACTGGGTGAGCCGCTCAGTGCCGACCCGGCCCACTGGTACGCGGCGGTGGCCCGGTTCTCGGGTGCCGAGGACTCCGCGACGGCGGCGGCGTACGCGAACGACGTGTACGACATCATCCGTACAGGTGAGCGGCGCACCACGGACGCCGGCCAGCGGGTCTCCCTGGCCGCCCGCCCCGACGTGGCACCGGACGTCTCTCAGTTGGGCGACGCGGGCCTGCGCGCCGCGTCCGCGGCCGGCACGGAGTGCCCGACGTCGGTGTCCTGCGAGTGGGTCCCCGCGCCGTACGAGGAGTTCGGCGACGGCGACTACGGCAACCACGACCTGGGCAGCCGGCCGGCCTCCCAGCGCATCCGCTACATCGTCGTGCACGACACGGAGGGCACCTGGAACGGCGTCCTCAACATGGTCCAGGACCCCACCTATGTGTCCTGGAACTACACCTTGCGCTCCACCGACGGCCACATCGCCCAGCATGTGAAGGCCAAGGACGTGGCCTGGCACGCGGGCAACTGGTACGTCAACGCGGGGTCGATCGGCCTGGAGCACGAGGGCTTCCTGGCGGAACCGGACGCCTGGTACACCGAGGCGATGTACCGGTCGTCGGCGCGGCTGGTGAAGTACCTGGCGAAGAAGTACGACATCCCGCTGGACCGGCAGCACGTCCTCGGCCACGACAACGTGCCCGGCACCACCACGGCGACGATCCCGGGCATGCACACCGACCCGGGCCCGTACTGGGACTGGCGGCACTACTTCCAGCTGCTCGGCCGCCCCTTCGAGCCGACCGCCGGCAAGAAGTCCGCCCTGGTGACGATCCGCCCCGACTACGACGCCAACCGGCCCGCGTACACCGGCTGCGAGACGGCGGGAGTGCCCTGCCCGGAGCATGGCTCCAGCGAGGTGCGGCTGTACTCCGACCACGACGTGAACGCGCCGCTGATCAAGGACATCGGTCTCGGCACCACCCCCACGACCGGAGTGAACGACCTGTCCTCCCGGGTCTCCACGGGCCAGCAGTACGCGGTGGCCGACCGCTGGGGCGAATGGACGGCCATCTGGTACCTGGGTCAGAAGGCGTGGTTCCACAACCCGGCCGGGAGCCCGGCGGCGGTGCCCGCGTCGGGACGGCTGCTCACTCCGAGGAAGGGTCTGGAGAGCGTCCCGGTGTACGGGCGCGCGTACCCGGAGAAGGCCGCCTACCCGGCGGACGTGCCCGCCCAGGCGGTGTCGCCGCTGCCGTACACCCTGCCCGCCGGGCAGAAGTACGTGGTCGGTGAGAAGGTGCCCGGCGAGTACTACTACGCGGTCACCTTCGACGAGGCCTCCCACCGGGTGGTGACCGGCAAGGACCAGTACTACGAGATCCAGTACGGCCACCGGGTCGCGTACGTGCGCGCAGCCGATGTGACGGTCTCGGCCGTGCGGTAGCGCCTGGTCGGGGAGCCGGGTCTCAGCCCTGCTGGAAAAGCTCCGCCGGGAGTGGCTTCAGCAGGGCGTACAGGTCGTCGGTGATGGGGCGGTCCCAGGCGGCGATGGTCACCAGGACGCCGTCGCTGCGGTCGAACTGCACGCAGGAGATCCGGCTCTCGGAGAGCTTGAGGCGGCGCACGATGAGCAGGTTGTCGCCCTGCATCACGGGGACGTCCTCGGCACCGACGACCGTGATCTCCTCGTCGTTCTCCAGCGCGAGCAGCAGCTGGGCCACCTCGAAGGGGATCTCGCCCTCGGGGACCTCGCGGGCCGGGGAGCCGTCCGGGAGGTTGCCGATGATCATCGCGGGGCCGCGGCCGCCGAACAGGTCGTAGCGCAGGAAGACGCCCTGGCAGCTGCCGTCGGGCGCGGGCAGCAGACCGGCGCCGAGGTTGCCGGGCCAGTCGCCCGGGTCCATGGCCAGTACGTCGAAGTCGGGCCCGGCGGGTGTGGCGCTGCGGCGGCGGAGGAACGACATGCCGCAATGGTACGTGGCCGGGGGCCCCGGGCGACGTGCGGGCGGCCGCCCGGCCGGGCTACGCGGTCCGCCGGTGCCGGTCCTGGTGGCGGGCCACCCTGGCCCGGTTGCCGCAGGAGGGCTTGCACCACTCCTGACGCGGGTGCTCCTTGAGGAAGTAGCGCACGCAGCGCGGTGCGTGGCAGGCCCGCAGCCGCTGCCGGTCGGGTCCCGCGAGGAAGCCGATCACGGCCCGCGCGAGGGCGGCGGCCAGGTCGGCCCGCGTGCCCTCGGCGGGCGCGGCGCGCACGACGGGCTCGGCGGCGTCGGCCCAGGCCAGGACGGGGACCGTGGGGGTACGGGCGGCGGCCTCGTTCAGGAGCCGCAGGGCCTGGGGTACGGGCAGCAGCCGGGCGGCGTCGGCGGGGCTCGGCTCGCCGGGGCGCACGGCGAGGGCGAAGAGGGCGCGGGTGGCGGCCCGTACGTCGCGTACGGCGGCCAGGGCGGACGCGTCGGCCGCGAAGTCCGCGGCGTCGGGCAGGACGCCGGGGTGCGCGGAGACCCAGGCGGTGAGTCCGGCGGGGTCGGCCAGGTCGTCGGCGATCCCGCCGTGTCCGTCGTGCCGTACGGTCAGCGCGAGGTCGAGCGCGATCCGGGCGTCCGTGCCGGGCGAGTCCTGCATGGGGCCGATGATAGGCACGCCGCACGGGCCGGGTGTCACTCCTCCGGGGGAGCCGGTGGCACCACCGCGATGGGGGCCGCCGCGTGCAGCAGCACGGCGTGGGTGACCGAGCCCATCATGCGGGCGGGGGCCAGCAGGCGCCGGCGGTGACGGCCGACGACGACCAGGTCGGCGTCCCTGGCGGACGCGACGAGGTTTCCGGCGGCGTCGCCGGGCACGACGTGGGTGTCGGCCCGGACGTCGGGGTGGCGTCCGCGGTAGGGGGCGAGCAGGCCGTCGGCCAGGACCCGCGTCTCGCTCTCGACGGAGACCTCGTCGATCACCAGGGGCATCATCTGGCCCGCCGCGGCCCAGGTCTGCACCGGCCACGGGTAGGCGGCGACCACCTGGAGGCGGGCGCCGCGCAGCTCGGCCTCGGTGAAGGCGAAGGTCAGCGTGGCGTCGTCGGGGCTGTCCACGTGGAGGCCGACCACCACGCGCGGACCGGGTTCGGCGGGTGTCTTGCCGGGGCCCTCGCGTCCGGGGCGGGGCACCACGACGACGGGGCACTCGGCGTCGCGGGCGGCGGCCATGCCGTTGGAGCCGAGCAGCAGGCCGGTGAAGCCGCCCCTGCCGCGGGAGCCGAGGACCAGCAGCTGCGCGTCGGCGCCCAGTTCCGGCAGCAGGGCGCCCGGTACGCCTTCCATGCCCACGTACTCCGTCGGCACGGCGAAGGCCCGCCCCTGAAGGTGCGCGCGTGCCTGGTCGAGCGCCGGGTCCTCGGCGGTGTCCGGCGGGCCCGCGACGAGGACGTCGGTCTGGGCCCAGGCGGCGTACTGGCGGACGTGCACCACCCGCAGGGGTGCCTCGCGCCGGTGGGCGGCGTCGAGCGCCCAGTCCAGGGCGCGCAGGCCGTCGTCGGAACCGTCGACCGCCGCGATGACCGGCAGGGTGCTCATGGGTCCTCACCTCCGGAGTACGGACTTCCCCCCGGCGGCGGACCGAACACCCGGGTTCGGCCGGTCGGCGCACCCCGCGGCGTCTACGTGAGGTCGAACTCCCCTTCCCGCGCTCCCGACACGAACGCGCCCCACTCCGCCGGGGTGAAGATCAGGGAGGGGCTCTGCGGGCTGCCGCTGTTCCGCATGGCGATGAACCCCTCGACGAAGGCGATCTGGACATCCCCCAGGCCCCGGCTGCTGGACTGCCACTGCGCGTTGCTGAGATCCAGCTCGGGCTTGTCCCAGCCCATGAGCGGGCGCTGGTGGGTGGTGCTCTCGGCCACGTCCGTGCTCCTCCCGGTTGCGTCGTGCGCGGCCAGCCTAGCGATCGGGTCGGACCGCCGACAGGCCACGTGGGGAGTGCTTTGCGAAGAAATGCGAGGGAGGCCCGTCCGGCTCGAGGAAGGCGGCGACCCGCTGGGCGAACCACCCCGGATCGTCCAGCCACGGATAGTGCCCGGCACCGGGCTGGACGGCGAGTTCGGCGTGCGGGAACACCTCGGCCAGGCGGCCAGCGAGGTCCGGGGCGGGGCTGCCGTCGCGCTCACCGGCGAGGACGAGGACCCGGGCGGGGCAGCGGGCGAGGGCGGCGCGGGTGGCGGGCGGGTCGAAGGCCTCCGGGGACAGGTAGACGTCGCCGGCCTCGTCGTTGCTCTCCTCGTAGGCACGCGCGTCATGTTCGCGGGCCGTGTCGTCCCAGCGGCCGAAGAAGAAGGGGGCGAACGCCGGATCGAAGTCGCCGGTCCCGGCCAGCCAGGCCCGGAAGGGCCCGATGGCCTCCTCGAACCAGGGCTCGTCCGCGCGCAGGAGCGCCGCTCGGAGCCGGTCCTCGGCCGTCGGCGGCATGTCCAGGGCCCAGGGGGTGGTGGTGACCAGCACGAGGCGGGACACCCGTGCCGGGTGGCGGGCGGCGTACAGCATCGCGAGGCTGCCCCCGGCCGAGTGCGCGAGGAGGTCCACGCGTTCGAGGCCGAGGTGCTCGCGCAGTGCCTCCACGTCGTCCACGAGCCGGTCGCAGCGGTACGTCGCCGGGTCGTCGGGGACGGCGGAGTCGCCGGTGCCGCGCAGGTCGAGGAGAACCAGCCGGCGGTGTTCGGCGAGACCGCCGAGGTCGCCCAGGTAGGTGGAGGCGCGCATCGGCCCGCCCGGCAGCACGACCAGCGGGATGCCCTCGCCCCGCACGTGGAAGGCGAGGCGGGTCCCGTCGTACGCGGTGAAGGTCTGCATGGCGCCGATCCTCACCGGCCGCCGCCGCGCCGCGCAACGGAGTTGTCGGGTCAGGAGCCGGCGAAGCGGTCCCGCAGTTCCCTTTTGAGGATCTTTCCGCTGGCGTTGCGCGGCAGGGCGTCCACGAACCGCACGCGTTTGGGTGCCTTGAACGCGGTGAGCCTCTCACGGGCGTGGGCGATGAGTTCGTCCTCGGTGACCTCGCCGCGCGGGACGACGACGGCCGTGACCGCCTCGATCCACCGCTCGTCGGGCAGGCCGATCACGGCCGCCTCGGCGACGGCGTCGTGCGTGTAGAGGGCGTCCTCGACCTGGCGGGAGGCCACCAGGACGCCGCCGGAGTTGATGACGTCCTTCACGCGGTCGACGATCGTGTAGTAGCCGTCCGCGTCCCGTACGGCGAGGTCGCCGGAGTGGAACCAGCCGTCGCGGAAGGCGGCCTCGGTCTCCTCGGGCTTGTCCCAGTAGCCGTCGCACAGCTGCGGGGAGCGGTAGACGACTTCGCCGGGTGTGCCGTCGGGCACGTCCTTGCCGTCCTCGTCGACCACGCGCGCGTCGACGAACAGGACGGGGCGGCCGCAGGAGTCCATGCGGCCCTCGTGCTCGTCCGGGCCGAGGACGGTGGCGAGGGGGCCGATCTCGCTCTGGCCGAAGCAGTTGTAGAAGGCGAGGTGCGGCAGGCGGGCGCGCAGCCGCTCCAGCACGGGCACCGGCATGATCGACGCGCCGTAGTAGGCCTTGCGCAGGCCGTCCAGGTCGCGGGTGGCGAAGTCGGCGCGGTTCGCGAGGCCGATCCACACGGTCGGCGGTGCGAAGAGGCTGTCCACGCGGCCCGCTTCGATCAGGTCGAAGAGCCGGTCGCCGTCGGGCGCGTCCAGGAGGATGTTGGTCGCGCCGACCGCGAGGTAGGGCAGCAGGAAGACGTGGGTCTGCGCCGAGTGGTAGAGCGGGAGCGCGTGCGCGGGGCGGTCTCCGGCGCCGAGGTCCAGGGCGGTGATGGCGCTCACGTACTCGTGCACCAGCGCACGGTGGGTCATCATCGCGCCCTTGGGCAGCGCGGTGGTGCCGGAGGTGTAGAGCAGCTGCACCAGGTCCTCGGCCCCCGGTTCGGGGCCGTCGTACGCGGGCGCCGACGCGAGGCGGGCCAGGAGCGAGTCGTCGGTGTCGCGCAGCGGCAGGGTGCGGGTCCCGCCGGGGAGCCGGGCGGCGAGGCCGGGGTCGGCGAGGACCAGGGTGCTGCCGGACTGGCCGACGAGGTAGGCGAGGTCGTCGCCGGTGAGGTTCTGGTTGACCGGGACGTGCACCAGGCCCGCGCGGGCGCAGGCCAGGAACGCGATCAGGTAGGCGTCGGAGTTGTGGCCGTAGGCACCGACCCGGTCGCCGGGGGACAGTCCCTCGGCCCGCAGGACGCTCGCCGCGCGGGAGACCGCGGTGTCCAGCTCCTCGTAGGTCCAGGAGCGGTCGCGGTACTCCACCGCGACGCGTGCCGGGGTGCGTCGGGCGCTGCGCCGCAGCGTCCCGTCAACGGTGCTGCCGGTGCTGCCGTGTCCGGGCGTCATGACCTGATCCTCGGCCGGTGGCGGGGACGGGTCAAGCGGTGCGTCCGGCCCGCCGGCTCATCGCGTCCGCTCCGTACGCCCCATTGACACGACCCGTCACTGACAGGAAAGTTTCACTCCGCACGGCGATCCGGGAAAGATACTTTCAGCTTCGGCGGCGGGAGACTCTTCGATGGCCGGTCAGGCGACGAACGGATTCACACGGCGTCAACTGGGCGCCGGTGCCCTGGCCCTGGGGGGTGCCCTGGCCATCGCTCCGTTCGCGGCCGGGCCGGCCGAGGCCGCGTCCGGCCGGGGCCGCCGCCCCACTCTGCGGCACGGCACGGCGGAACGCGCCGGACTGCTCCCGGGCCATCTGCGTCAGCTCGTCACCGACGCCGAGACGTTCCTCGGCCCGTCGCCCGTGCACCCGTGGTACGCGGGCGCCGTGCTCCTCGCCGGGCGGGGCGGCACGGTGGCGCTGCACGAACCGATCGGCATGGCGGTCCGTTACCGGTCCTACGACGAGGCGACCGACACCGGCGTGGAGTTCCCGGCGGGTGAGCAGATCCCGATGGCCCGGGACACGGTGTTCGACCTCGCGTCGATCTCCAAGCTGTTCACCTCGATCCTCGCCGTGCAGCAGTTGGAGCGGGGCGCGCTGGAGCTGGAGGCGCCGGTCGCCTCGTACCTGCCCGACTTCGGCCGGGCGGGCAAGCAGACCGTGACGGTCCGTCATCTGCTCACGCACACCTCGGGCTTCCGGGCGTGGATCCCCCTGTACAGCGCGCCGACGTACGAGGAGAAGGTCCAGCTCGTCTACGACGAGGCGCCGGTGAACGCCCCCGGCACGGCGTACCTGTACTCGGACCTGAACATGATCTCGCTCCAGCTGGTGCTGGAGAGGGTCACGGGCCGCGCCCTGGATGTGCTGCTGCGCGACGAGATCACGAAGCCGCTCGGTCTCACCCGCACCCGCTACAACCCGCCCGCCTCCTGGCGGCCGGGGATCGCCGCCACCGAGGACGCCCGCAAGCCGTGGTCCGGCCTGGACCGCGGTCTGGTGTGGGGCGAGGTGCACGACGAGAACGCCTTCAGCCTGGGCGGCGTCGCCGGTCACGCCGGGGTGTTCTCCTCGGCGTGGGACCTCGCGGTCCTCGGCCGTACGCTGCTCAACGGCGGCGCCTACGGGCGGGCCCGCATCCTGCGGCCGGAGTCGGTGGAGCTGATGTTCACCGACTTCAACACCGACTTCCCGGGCGACGAGCACGGCCTCGGCTTCGAGCTGTACCAGCACTGGTACATGGGCGCGATGGCGACACCGCGCACGGCGGGGCACACCGGTTTCACGGGCACCTCGCTGGTGCTGGACCCGACGACCGACTCGTTCCTCGTCGTGCTCGGCAACTCCGTCCACCCGGTGCGCGGTTGGCGTTCCGGGTCGGCTCCCCGGGTGGCGGCGGGCACCAACCTGGCACGGGCGGTGCCGGTCCGTCCGGCCCACGGGCGCACGGCGTGGTTCTCGGGGACGGCGGGTTCCGTCACGGCCACGCTCACGCTGCCCGCCCTGGACACGTCGGCCGGCCGGGCCCGGCTGCGCTGCGCGCTGTGGTGGGACACCGAGCCCGGGTCGGACACCCTGGTCCTGGAGGCGTCGACCGACGGCGGCGCCGGGTGGCGGCCCGTGCCGTTCACCACCACGCGTCCCGGCGAGGCGCCCCGGGAACATCCGGAGGGCTCGGCCACCGGCTGGTCGGGGCGCGTCTGGCACCGGCTGAACGCCGGACTCCCGGCGGCGCGCGGCCTCGCCCTGCGCTGGCGGTACACGACGGACCGGCTGTACGTGGGCCGCGGGGCATACGTCGACGGGCTGCGCGTGGAGGCGGCCGGCGACGTCCTGTTCCACGACGCGCGCCCGGCGGACGCGGCACGCGTGGACACGGTGGGATGGACGGCGTCGGCCGACTAGCCGGTCCTGGTCCCGTGGGACCGGGCGGGTCACGGGGACCGGGCGGGTCCGCCAGCCGTTGAAGACGGCTTTCTGCATCGCCCCGCGCACGCGCCCTCAGCCCCCGGTGCCGTCCAGCACCGCCATCGCCGCGTTGTGTCCCGGCACCCCGCTCACCCCTCCCCCGCGCACGGCGCCCGCGCCGCACAGCAGGACGTTCGCCTGCCCGGTCTCCACTCCCCAGTGGCCGGTGCCCTCCTGGGCGTGGGGCCAGGACAGCTCGCGGTGGAAGATGTTCCCGCCGGGCAGCCGCAGGTCGCGTTCCAGGTCGAGCGGCGACCTGGCCTCGATGCAGGGCCGCCCGTCGGCGTCGGTCGCCAGGCAGTCCGCCAGGGGCTCGGCGAGGTGGGCGTCGAGCTGGGCGAGGGTCGACTTCAGCAGTTCCTCGCGTACGGCGTCGTTGTCCCGGGCGAAGAGGCGGGCCGGTGTGTGCAGGCCGAACAGGGTGAGGGTGTGCATGCCCCTGGCGGCCAGGTCGGGGGCGAGGATCGTGGGGTCGGTCAGCGAGTGGCAGTAGATCTCGGAGGGCGGCGCGTCGGGCAGCTCACCGGCGGCCGCCCGGGCGTGCGCGGCGGCCAGTTGGCCGTAGCCCTCGGCGATGTGGAAGGTTCCGGCGAAGGCCTCGCGCGGGTCGGCCTCGGGGTCGCGCAGCCGCGGAAGCCGGGTCAGCAGCATGTTCACCTTGAGCTGGGCGCCCTCGGCGGGCGGGGGCGGCGCCTGGCCCGTGAGCGCCGCCAGGTCCTGCGGGGAGGCGTTGACCAGGACGTGGCGGGCGGCGGCGACGTACTCGCCGTCGGCCGAGCGGTAGGTGACCTCGGCGGTGTGCCCGTCCGCGTCGATCCGCACCGCCTCGTGACCGGTGGCGAGCACGGCACCGGCGGCGCGGGCCGCGTCGGCCAGCGCGTCGGTGAGGGCGCCCATGCCGCCGACCGGCACGTCCCAGGCGCCGGTGCCGCCGCCGATCACGTGGTAGAGGAAGCAGCGGTTCTGGACCAGCGAGGGGTCGTGGGCGTCGGCGAAGGTGCCGATCAGCGCGTCGGTGAGGGCCACGCCCCGGACCAGGTCGTCGGCGAAGTGCTCCTCGATGGCGACCCCGACCGGCTCCTCGAACAGGGCCCGCCAGGCCGTCTCGTCGTCGACCCGGCGGCGCAGTTCGTCCCGGGTGGACAGCGGTTCGGTGAGGGTCGGGAAGACCCGCTGGGCCACGTGGCCGGTCATGGCGTAGAAGCGCTGCCATGCGGCGTACTCCCGCTCCGAACCGGTGAGCCGGGCGAAGGACTCGCGGGTGCGGCGCTCGCCCCCGCCGACGAGGAGCCCGGTGTTCCGCCCGGCGCGCTCCACGGGCGTGTACGAGGAGACGGTGCGCGCACGCACCCGGAAGTCCAGGCCGAGGTCCCGCACGATCTTCCTGGGGAGCAGGCTGACCAGGTACGAGTAGCGCGACAGCCGTGCGTCGACCCCGGCGAACGGCCGCGTGGACACGGCCGCTCCGCCGGTGTGGTCCAGCCGTTCGAGGACCAGTACGGAGCGCCCGGCCCGGGCCAGGTAGGCGGCGGCGACCAGGCCGTTGTGGCCGCCGCCGACGATGACGGCGTCAAAGGTGCGGGAGGTGCGGGGCGGGGTCGTCATGGCTCTTGGTAACACGGCCCGATCGGGGGCGGCCAGCCCGCCGTCGGGCACCGTCCGCGCTCAGCGTGCCGCCCCGCGCAGCGCCGCGACCCTGCGGTACAGGTCCACGGCCTCGGCGGCGCGGCCGAGCCTTTCCAGGCAGTGCGCCTCGTCGTCGCGGGCGACGAGGGTGTCGGGGTGGTCGGGGCCCAGGGCCCGCTCGCGGGCGGCGGCGACCAGGCGGTACTCGGTGAGGGCGGGAGACCAGCGGCCGAGCCAGCCCAGGGCGACGGCGACCTCGCGGTGGCTGACCAGGGTGTCCGGGTGGTCCGGGCCCAGGACGCGGGCGCGGACCGCGCACACCTCGCGGGCCTCGGCCAGGGCCTCCTCCCAGCGGCCCAGCCTGCCGAGGTTGACGCCCAGGCCGTGCCGGGCGCGCAGGGTCTCGGGGTGCTCGGGTCCCTGGGCGCGGGCGCGGTCGTCGATCAGCTCCCGGTACACGGCCAGCGCTTCGGCGCAGCGGCCGAGGCGGCCCAGGGCGACGCCCGTCTCGTAGCGGGCGGCGAGCGTGTCGGGGTGGTCGGGGCCGAGGGCTCGCGCGCGGGCGCCGGCGACGTCGCGGTAGGTCGCCAGGGCCTCCTGCCAGCGGTCCAGCCGCCCGAGTTCGTAGGCCACCTCGTAGCGGGTGACGAGGGTGTCGGGGTGGTCGGGGCCGAGCACGCGGGCCCGGGCCGCCGCCACCTCGCGGGCCGTCCGGTGGGCGTCCTCGGTGCGGCCGAGCCGCCCGAGGTTGAAGGCCAGGTTGTGCCGGCAGCGCAGGGTGTCGGGATGGTCGGCCCCCATGGTGCGCTCGCGGGCTGTCAGGACCGATGTGTACACCTTGTGGGCGTCGGTGTGGCGGCCCAGTCGGCCCAGGGTGTAGGCCATCTCCTGACGGACGGCGAGGGTGTCGGCGTGATCGGCTCCCAGCGTCCTGATCCTGGCCTCGGCGACGCCCTTGTACGCGCGCAGCGCCTCGGCGGGGTGACCGGTGCGGCCGAGGGTGAAGGCGGCCTCGTAGCGGCTGGCGAGCGTGTCGGGGTGGTCGGGGCCCAGCAGGCGCTCGCGCTCGGCGGCGACCGCGCGGTGTATCCCGCCGGCCTCCTCCCAGCGGCCGAGCCGGCCCAGGCTCAGTCCCGTCCGGTGGCGCGCGGCCAGCCCGGCGACGGTCTCGGGCGCCGGGTCCGGCGGCTCGCCCGGGGCGTCCTCGGTGGTGCGGGCGCCGACGGGCCGGTCACCGGCGGGCCGCGGGAGCCACGCGCCGGACAGGCCCGCCCCGGGGTCCGGGGGCGTGGCGCGCAGGGCGGTGCCGGTCGCCTTGTGGCCGGTGGTCATGCCGCGGGTCCAGGACGGCAGCGCGGTGCGGACCCCGACCGGCTGGGGCGTCCGCGGCCGGGTGGTCGCCAGGGCCGGCACCGGCGCGGGTGCCGCGCGTCCGGCGGTGATCCGGCGGCCCAGTTCGCGGGCGTCGTCCGGGCGCTGCTCGGGCCGCTTGGCCAGCAGGTCCAGGATGATCCGTTCCAGGTAGCCGGGCAGTTCGGCGCGGCGGGTCCGGGGCGGTGCGGGCTCGGTGTCGCGGTGGCCGACGAGGATCGCCCAGGCGTCGTCGAGGTCGAACGGCGGGACGCCGGTGGCGATCTCGTAGAGCACGCAGCCCAGGGAGTACAGGTCGCTGCGCCGGTCGACCTCGTCGCCGCCGATCTGTTCGGGCGACATGTAGTGCGGGGTGCCCATGGCGATGCCGGTGCCGGTCAGCCGGGCGGTGAAGCCCCCGTCGTGTCCGAGCCGGGCGATGCCGAAGTCGCAGATCTTCACGGTGCCGTCGGCGGTCCGCACGATGTTCGCGGGCTTGAGGTCGCGGTGGACGATGCCCTGCTCGTGGGTGTAGGCGAGCGCGGAGGCGACCTGTTCGGCGATGTCGACGACGTCGGCGACCGGCAGCGGATGGCCCTTGTTCTTCTCCAGGAGCCGGCTCAGGTCGTTCCCCTCCAGCAGTTCCATGACGAGGAAGAGCACGCCGTCCCACTCGCCGAAGTCGTGGACGACGGTCACGCCGCGGTGCTGGAGCGCGGCGGCCACCCGGGCCTCGCGCCGGAATCTCTCCCGCAGGACGCGGGTGAGGGAGTGGTCGTGCCGCGTGCCCAGTGGTTTGAGGCACTTGACGGCTATGCGGCGGCCCAGTGACTCGTCCCGCGCCCGCCACACCTCACCCATGCCACCGCGCCCGATCCTTTCGAGCAGCCGGTACCGGCCCTGGATCAGCGTGTCGTCCCCCATGACTTCGCCCCGCCCCCGTGGTTCAGTCCGCCGCGCCCTCCCCTGGCCGGTCCAGTATGGCCGCTTGTCGTCCGATTTTGTATGGCGCCGGGCGCGCGGCCGGACCGAGCCGTGCCATGGCGCGCAGGATGTGTTTGGGCGGCAGCTGCCAGCGCAGACGTGCCGGAACCCGGCGCAGCAGGGTGCCTGTGGCCCGCAGTCGGCGGGTGACGGTCGCGGGCGGGGGCGCGGGCCGGCCGTAGAGCTCGTGCGCGTAAGGCGGTAGTGAGTCGTACGCGAGTGAGGCGACCCGCCGCCACAGCAGCTCGCGGGCGGGGACCAGGAGGGGGTGGACGGGCGGGCGGAGCAGGAAGTCGTCCACCTCGTGCGCCTCCGCTCCCGCTTCGAGTTCGGGCCGTACCCGCGCGAAGTAGGCGGCCAGTTCGGCCCGGTTCCCGGGTACGGAGGCGGGGTCGAGGCCGACGAGACGGGCGCTGTGCCGGTGTTCGGCGAGGTAGCGGTCGGCGTGGGCGTCGGTGAGCGGGAATCCGGAGCGGCGCAGGACGTGCAGGTAGGAGCCGATCTCGGCGCAGTGCACCCACAGCAGCAGGGCGGGCTCGTCGACGCCGTAGCGCTCCCCCGTCTCCGGGTCCGTGGCGCCGAGCATGCGGTGGATCTTCCGTACCCGGGCCCCGGCCCGCTCGGCGGCCTCGGTGGTGCCGTACGTCGTGGTGCCGACGAAGCCCGCGGTGCGCATCAGGCGGCCCCAGGCGTCGCGCCGGAAGTCGCTGTTCTGCATCACGCCGCGCACGGCGCGCGGGTGCAGGGCCTGGAGGTAGAGGGCGCGGACGCCGGCCACCCACATCATCGGGTCGCCGTGCGCCTGCCAGGTCACGGAGCTCGGACCGAAAAGTCCCGGGTCGCCGTCCGTCGCCGCCATACGGGCAGGCTAACGCGTCGCGCCGCGTGCTCCCAGGGCCTCAGCGCAGGGTGGCGAGGAACTCTCCGCAGGCGCGGGCGCAGTCGCGGCAGGCCCGCGCGCTCTCCTCGGCGCCCGGGTGGCCGTCGAAGACGTGCGCGCTCTCCAGGCACACCTGGCGGCACCACTCCAGCTGGGCGCGGATGGCGGACTCGTCCACCTGGTTCTGTTCGGACAGCACCCGGCAGGTCGCGTCGCAGACCTCCGCGCACATGATGCCCCTGCGCCGTACGAGTTCCTGGTTCTCGGTCCCGTCCGGGTCCACGAGGCTCGCCCGCAGGGCGCAGGCCCGGGCGCACTCGGTGCACGCCTGGGCGCAGGCGAAGCGGTCCTCGAGGAAGCGGAACAGTTCCTGCTGGGAAGTCGTCGTCGATGTCACACCGCGCGGGTTGCCGCCGGTTGCCGCGCCAAACCGCCGGACCCGCTGTTTCCCAGGGGTCCGGACCGTCGCGGTCGCGGTGAGCTGGTTGGTCGCGCGGGCCGGGGGTACCCGCGCTCCATGACCAACGCATGGATGGATCTGGCCGCGAGCGGCTCCGGCGGTTTTCCCGTCTGGCTGATCGTCGCGGCCGTGGTGGTGGTGGCCGTACTGATCGGCGCGTTCGCCTTCGGCAGTCGGCAGAAGCGCCGGGAGTCGCCGCCCCCGCGTCCCGAGGAACAGCCCCGTATGCCCGACGACGGTCCCGTCCACGAGGAGCGGGAGCGTCGGGAGCCGAACGAGATGCCGCGGAGCGACGAACGCACGCTGCCGCACGAGATGGGGCACCAGGGCAGCCGTACCGCCTCCGACCAGGAGCGGCCCCGCTGGGACGAGGGCAGCAGCGGCTCCTTCGGCAGCGGCGGCCCGGGCGGACGCTGACCGTGTCGCACGGCACTCCGGGACGAGTGGGGCAAGCCGAGGGTGACCGTACCTAGTCGGAGCGTAGTTTCCGGCACCGGCCGTGGGGAACCCATGCGCCGTGCTGTTGCAGAGGAGAAGGGCCCGCGCCGGTGCGCGGGCCCGCCGTGCGGGCGAACACACCGTCAACTGGGCCGACGGGCGCCTCCCCGTCTCCGAGGGCGGGGGGCTGCTGCGCAAGGCCTTCCCGGAACACTGGTCGTTCCTGCTGGGCGAGATCGCCCTGTACAGCTTCGTCGTGCTGTTGCTGACCGGGGTCTGGCTGACGCTGTTCTTCAAGCCCTCGATGACGGAGGTCGTCTACGACGGCTCGTACGAACCCCTGCTGGGCATGAGCATGTCGGAGGCGTACCGCTCGACCCTGGACATCAGTTTCGACGTGCACGGCGGGCTGCTGATCCGGCAGGTTCACCACTGGTCGTCCTTGGTGTTCCTGTCGGCCATCGGGGTGCATCTGCTGCGTATTTTCTTCACCGGGGCGTTCCGCCGACCGCGTGAGGTCAACTGGCTGATCGGCGTCACGCTCTTCGTGCTGGCGCTCGCCGAGGGCTTCGCCGGCTACTCGCTCCCGGACGACCTGCTGTCCGGGACGGGGCTGCGCATCGCGCAGGGGATCATGCTGTCCATCCCGGTGGTGGGGACGTACATCAGCATGTTCGTGTTCGGCGGCGAGTACCCCGGCCACGACATCGTGCCGCGGCTGTACTCGGTGCACATCCTGCTGCTCCCCGCGCTGCTGGTCGCGCTGGTCACGCTCCATCTGATCCTGGTGTTCTACCTGAAGCACACCCAGTGGGCGGGCCGCGGGCGCACCAACCGCAACGCGGTGGGCAAGCCGTTGTTCCCGCAGTTCATGACGAACTCCACCGGTCTGTTCCTCATGGTCTTCGGTCTCCTGACGGTGCTGGCGGCGGTGGCCGAGATCAACCCGATCTGGACGTACGGCCCCTACCGCCCCGACGTCGTCTCCACGGGCTCGCAGCCGGACTGGTACGTCGGTTTCCTGGAGGGCTCGCTGCGGCTGATGCCGCCCTTCGAGACGGCGGTGGCGGGCCACACCGTCATGTGGAACGTGCTGGTGCCGGCGGTTCTGCTGCCGGGCGCCCTGTTCGCGGTGCTCTACGCCTACCCGTTCTTCGAGCGGTGGGTGACGGGCGACCACGAGGAACACCACCTGTGCGACCGGCCCCGGGACAAGCCGGTACGCACCGGACTGGGCGTCGCCGCGATCGTCTTCTACGGTGTGCTGCTGCTGGCGGGCGGCAACGACATCCTCGCCCACACCTTCCACGTCTCGCTGAACCTGCTCACCTGGATCTTCCGCGTCTCCCTGGTGCTGGCGCCGCCGCTGGCCTTCGTCGTGGCCAAGCGCGTCTGCCTGGCACTTCAGGAGCGCGACCGCGAGCGTCTGACGGAGGGAGAGGAGACGGGCGAGGTGCACCAGACCCTCGCGGGCGGCTACGCCGAGAGCCACGGGCCCCTCGACCCCGAGGAGCGTTACGTGCTGCGGGCCCGCAGGCAGCCCGAGCCGCTCGCGCCGTCCGCGAAGGAGGGCGACGCCCCGCACGTGGGCCGACTGCGGGCGACGCTCAGCGAGTGGTACTACGGCGACCGGGTCGACGTCGAGGAGGCGGAGCCGGAGCGGGGGTCGGCACCGGAGGCGGCGGCACCGGCAAAAGCGCCGGAACGGGACGCCTACTCGGGCGAGCCGGAGCGCTGAACGCCCCGGTCGGCGTACTGGAAGACCAGCCCGCTGGCCCCCATGGCGAGCAGGCCGAAGCCGATCAGCGCCAGCCACAGGCCGAAGACGATGCCGAGCGCGAGCACCACGGCGGCCAGCGCGGTCGTGATCGGCCAGGCGCTGCGCGGCGGGAAGAAGTCGAGCGGGCCCGCGGTGTCCACGACCTCGCCCTCACCGCGGTCCTGCGCCCTCAGACCGCGCTTGCGGTACTGCACGCGCAGGAAGAACGCGACGAGCGAGGCCATGAGGAAGGCGATGACGAGCGCGGCGGTGCCGGCGGGCTCGCGCGACCACCAGCCGTAGAGCGCCGCCTCGACGCCGAAGAAGACCGCCACACCGGTGAAGAGACGGGATTCGGTCCTCACTGCACATGCCTCTGATCGTGTCGGGAGACGTCGGGGTGGTGCAGGTCGAACGCCGGGGACTCGGAGCGGATCCGGGGCAGCGACGTGAAGTTGTGGCGCGGCGGCGGGTTGCTGGTGGCCCATTCGAGGGAACGGCCGTAGCCCCAGGGGTCGTCCTGCTCGACCTTCTCGCCGTACTGGTGGGTGCGCCACACGTTGTAGAGGAACGGCAGGGTGGACAGCCCGAGGAGGAAGGCACCGATGGAGCTGATGGTGTTCAGCGTGGTGAAGCCGTCCGCGGCGAGGTAGTCGGCGTAGCGGCGCGGCATGCCCTGCTCACCGAGCCAGTGCTGGACGAGGAAGGTGGTCTGGAAGCCGACGAAGAGGGTCCAGAAGTGGATCTTCCCGATGCGTTCGTCGAGCATCTTGCCGGTGAACTTCGGCCACCAGAAGTAGAAACCGGCGAACATCGCGAAGACGACCGTGCCGAACAGCACGTAGTGCAGGTGGGCGACGATGAAGTACGAGTCCGTCAGATGGAAGTCCAGGGGCGGTGAGGCGATGAGGACGCCGCTCATGCCGCCGAGCAGGAACGTCACCAGGAACCCGCACGCCCACAGCATGGGGGTCTCGAAGGAGAGCGAGCCGCGCATCATCGTGCCGATCCAGTTGAAGAACTTCACCCCGGTCGGCACGGCGATGAGGAACGACATCAGGGAGAAGAACGGGAGCAGCACGGCGCCGGTGGCGAACATGTGGTGGGCCCACACCACCGCGGAGAGCATGGTGATGGCGATGGTGGCGCCGACCAGGCTGACGTAGCCGAAGATCGGCTTGCGGCTGAAGACCGGGATGATCTCGGTGACGATGCCGAAGAACGGCAGCGCGACGATGTACACCTCGGGATGGCCGAAGAACCAGAACAGGTGCTGCCACAACAGCGCCCCGCCGCCCGCCGCGTCGAAGACGTGCGCGCCGAACTTCCGGTCGGCCTCCAGCATCAGCAGCGCGGCCGTGAGCACGGGAAAGGCGGGCAGCACCAGGATCGACGTGAACAGGATGTTCCAGGTGAAGATCGGCATCCGGAACATGGTCATGCCGGGGGCGCGCAGGCAGATGATGGTGCTGATGAAGTTGACGGCGCTGAGCGTGGTCGACACGCCGCTCACCACCAGGCCCATCGTCCACAGGTCACCGCCCGGGCCCGGACTGAAGGTGGCGCTGTTCAGCGGTGCGTAGGCGAACCAGCCGAACGAGGCCGCTCCCCCGGGCGTCAGGAACCCCGCCACCACCATCAGGCCGCCGAACAGGTACATCCAGTACGACAGCGCGTTGAGCCGGGGGAACGCCAGGTCGGGGGCACCGATCTGCAAGGGCATGATGACGTTGGTGAACCCGGCGAACAGCGGGGTCGCGAACAGCAGCATCATGATGGTGCCGTGCACGGTGAACAGCTGGTTGTACTGCTCGTTGCTGAACAACTGCAGTCCCGGCCGGGCGAGTTCACTGCGCATCAGCATGGCCAGGACGCCGCCGAAGAGGAAGAAGCCGAACGACGTCGCCAGGTAGAGATGGCCGATCACCTTGTGATCGGTCGTCGTGGCCCACCGCACCAGTGCCCGGCCCAGTGTGCGGTTCGTCCGCCGCCGGGCCGGTGTCCGGCGCGGCGACTCGGTTCTTCTGTCCACCGCCATGCGGCGGAGAGTACCCAGGCGCCGTGGGCTCAGCCCCACGACCACGCCGAGGCCGGGACCGGGCGTCCGGCGGATGGGCCACCTGGCGCACGCGGGTGCGGACCGGACGGTTCCGGACCCGCACCCGTCTGCGGCGCTCGGGTTAAGGGGCGTCGAGCACGGTGCCGGTCAGCACCGGACCCTGTGGCTCACCGTCGTCGTCGGTGTTCTGGAATCCGATGTACTCCGTGGGCTCCGCGACCTCGTCGCCGATGGTGGGCACCGTCATCTCGGTCTCCGTCTCACCGGACGGGACGGAGACCCAGAGCGCGAAGTAGTCCAGCCGGGAGAGCGGGACCTCCCCCGCCGGGACCTCGCCCACCGTCTCGAGGAGCCAGTCGTGGTCGACGTCCTTGGTGGACAGCTCGGGACGGGTGTCGTCGGGGACCGGTAGCAGTACCGTGTACAGGTCCGCGTCGGCGGGCTCCGAGAGCGAGACCCGCCAGCGCAGCGGCTCCCCCTCGGTGACCTTGTCGGTGACGGGCGTCACGCTGATCTCCGGCATCGGGTCGTCCTCCCGCACCGTCACGCCGCCCGCGTAGGAGCCGACGACCGAGCCGTGTACCGCCTTGACCAACAGGTCGTGGTTCGCGTCGCCGCCGTAGCGCTTGTTGCCCGTCACCTTCACGCTCACGTCGACGAAGGGCTTGCCGGAGCGCACGGTGACCAGGCGCTCCTCGACCGCCGTGCCGAACCCTTCCATGACGTACATCCGGACCGTGCCGGTGCCCTTGCCGGAGACCCGCACCGGGACGTGGTAGGTGCGCACGCCCGAGTCGCCCTCCTCGACCGTCGTCCGGCCGACGTCGACGCGGGCCAGCGGGGCCGGGCGCACCCGGGGCGTGCCCGGCTGCCAGGCGTAGGCGTCCATCAGCCATGCCTTGCCCGCCCGGGAGCGGGGTGTCAGTTCCAGCGCGGTGACGCGGCGCAGGTCTATTCCGGCGCGGGTGGCGGCGGTGAGCGGTACGCGCAGTTCCTGCGCCCAGTAGGACGCGGTGCGTTCGCTGCCCGGGAGTCCGTCGGCGCGGACGGCGCCCAGGGTGGCACGCCGGCCGGTGGCGTCGGTGACGGCCACGTCGAGCCGGGTGCCGGTGCTGCCCGGCGGCACGATGACGCGCAGGGCGAGGCTCTTGGCACCCTTCAGGGAGACGGGGGTGCCGGGTCGGACCCGGGTCGCGGTGCCGGGGGCGGACCAGTCCAGGGCGACCGCGCCGCGGCCGGTCTCGCGTTCCGGCTGCCAGTAGGCGAAGTGCGGTGAGGAGCCGCGCGCGTCCTCGCCGAGGCAGGCGACGCCGGGGTCGGGGTCGACCGCCGAGCACAGGCGTCCGCCGCCGGTCACCTTCACGCCGCCGTCCGGCAGGAACCCGGCGCCGCGTCCGGCGCCGACCGCGTGGGTCAGCACCCGGGCCGGGTCGGCCGAGGGGGCGCGGCGGCCGGTGCCGTCGACCAGCTCGCGCACCCGGTCGTCACCGGCGACGAACAGCCGGGCGGCGGCGGCGATGTAGGTCGCGCCGGCCCGGTGCTGCTGCCCGGCGGTGAGCCGGGTGGGGCTGCCCGTCGAGCAGACCGGGTCGGGTGCCTCGGGGTCCGCCCAGAAGTCGTCGGAGGCGGGTGCCGCGGCCTGGCCGGGCGTCCATTCGCTGTTGAAGTAGTTGTGGTTGGCGCCCGTGATGTGCACCGCGCTGTGCAGCGCGCGGCCCCGGCTCACGCCACGGGTGCCGTCGACGTAGAGCTGCCCCTGGAGGTCGGAGACGTCGCCGTCGCAGCCCGGCAGGATCGTCAGGGACGGCACGTCGGGCACCGGGTTCTGGCCGAAGGCGGTGGGGCCGATGAGGACGGTGCCGCGGATGTTCCAGCGGGCCCGTCCCCGGTGGCCGTCCTGGGCCGCGGGCGGCGGGTACAGACTGTCCATCGCCGCCCGGTCGACGCCTTCGCCGCCGCGGGAGTGGCCGACGAGCAGGACCCGGGACAGGTCGGCCTTCGGGCCGCGGCGTACGGCGTCCGGGGCGGCGGAGGTCCCAGCGGCCCAGTCGGCCCAGCGGGCCAGGTGCGAGCGGACCAGTGACGAGCGGGCCTGGGCGCCGCCGTCCTCGAGGTCGCCGTCCTGGCCGTTGATGCCGTTGGCGGAGATCGAGACGGTCACATAGCCCTGGGAGGCCAGCAGTTTCTGGTCCTGGAGGTAGCCGCGGTGGCTGGGGATGGGCTCGGTGCCGTCGGTGCAGGGCCAGTCGATCGTGACGGCCTCCTCCCCCTGGCCGGGCACGTAGCAGGTGGCGTGCCGGCCGTGCAGGAAGAGCGCGAGGGGGCGCTTGCCGGTGCTGCCCTTCGGCGCGACGACCAGGCCGCGCATCTCGACCGGGGCGGACAGGCCCGGCAGCCGCACCGGGTCGAGCGTGTACTCGCCGGTGGTCGTGGCGAACCGGCCGGGCGTGCCCGGGTCGACGGTGGCGGCGGGGAGGAGGGGCGGGAGTTTCGCCGGGGGCGCTTCGGCGGGGCGGCGCTGTCGGGCGGCGGCTCCCGGTTCCCGGTCCAGCCGGCGGCCGGCGGCGCGGACCTGGAGGTCGGTGAGCCCGTGCGGTGCGTCCGGCCGGGTCTCGTCCAGGGGCAGGCGGAAGGTCCTGCCGTCGCGGTCCGGTTCGGGTACGCCGAGCAGGCGGCCGCCGGAGTGGAACTCCACCCGTGCGTCACCGGGCCGGACGGGCCGCGGGGAGCGCCACTGAAGGGCTCTCGCCGTACCGGTGCCGGTGATCCGCCAGCCGGGCGGCAGGTCGGCGGTGCCGTCCGGTGCCGCCCGCAGGGATGCGGCGCCGCCGGGCGGTTCCGGTGCGGCGTGGGCCGCGGCGGGCGCGACGCCCACCAGTGTCAGGGCCGCTGTCGCGGCGGCCCATATCGTTCGAGCACGTATCAAGAATCCGCTCCTCAACACCTCGGTGCTACCTCGGACCGGGGCAACGTCCTTGTGGACGCCCCCGGTTGGAGGAGGGGAGGAAGATCCTTGGGGTTGCCTGTGAGTCGACCCGAGCAGAGCCGAGCCGTCAGTCGCCGGCCCCGTCGGCGGTCGCGCCGCCGCTTGTGCCGGTCCCGGGGGCCGGGGCGTTCCTGAGGGGAGCAGCGCCGAGCGGACAGTCGTCGCTGGAGCGGCCGGCCAGTCGGCCGCCGGGCTGCTCCACGGTCACCTGCGCGCTGCCCAGTGCCGGGTCCTGGCGCAGCCGGGCGACGGCGACGGTGCAGGCCAGTTGGTCGACGGCGGTGCCGCTGAGGCTCCCGGCGCTCCGCGGCAGCCGGACGCTGACGCCGGTGCCGTCGGTGCGGATGGTGGGCGCCTCGGCGGCGGGCGGCAGTTCGGTGGTCAGCCCGCTCCTGCGCTCCTTGTCGTCGGGGCCCTTGAACAGCATGAGCAGGGTGCTGCCGAGGTCGGTCGCGCCCGGCACCGTGCGGTCCACCGCGACCAGGGACCCGTGCTCGACGAAGTAGAGCGGGATCTTGACCAGGGGCACCGCCTCGGGCGCGGACTCCGACGGCACGGAGGTGACGCCCGGGTCCAGGACGCCGGTCGCGGGTTCGCCCGCCTCGACCACTCCGGTCTCGGGGATGCCGCACGCGGAGAGCGGCAGCAGCGCCGCGAGCAGCAGCGGGACGGCGCGCGCGGACGGGTTCATGTGCGGTCCTCCTTCGCCGGGGGCGGCGTCGGGTCCTCCGTGGCGTCCGGGGTCAGCGGCAGGACGACCGTGAAGACGGCGCCGCCCTCGGGGTGGTTGGCCGCCCGGACGGTACCGCCGTGCAGGCGTACGTTCTCCGTGGTGATGGACAGGCCGAGGCCGCTGCCCTCGCTCCGGGCGCGGGCGTCGGCCGACTTGTAGAAGCGGTCGAAGACATGGGGCAGGACGCTCTCGGGGATGCCGTCCCCGCCGTCGCGGACCGTGACGACGGCCTGCCTTCCGGCGTGGGGGTCGTCCTGGGCGTGGAGGTCCAGGCGGACCGGGGGTGCGCCGTGCCGCAGGGCGTTGGCGACGAGGTTCGCCACGATCACGTCGAGGCGGCGCGGGTCGACGCGGCCGCGCAGCGCGCCCGGTTCCGGCAGGCCGGTCTCCACGGTGTCCTGCCAGCCGCGGGAGGCGAGGGTGCGGCGCAGGGACTCGGCGAGATCGATCTCGTCCAGGTGCAGGGCGGCCGCGCCCGCGTCGAACCGGGAGACCTCCATCAGGTCGTCCACCAGCGCGGCCAGCTTGGTGGTCTCCGCGCTGATCAGGCGTACGGCCGTCGCGGTGTCCTCGTCGAGTCCGGCCGCGTCCTCGTCCAGCACGTCCGTGACCGCCGACATCGCCGCCAGCGGGGTGCGCAGTTCGTGGGAGACGTCCGCGGCGAAGCGGCGGGCGCCTGCCTCCATGCGCCGCAGTTCCGCCACCGAGCCCTCCAGTGCCGCGGCGGTCTCGTTGAAGGTGCGGGAGAGATCGGCGAGTTCGTCGGAGCCGTGCACGGCGAGCCGGGTGTCCAGCCGCCCCTCGGCGATGCTCCGGGTCGCCCGGCGCAGCGCCCGCACCGGACGCAGCACGCCGCGGGCGGCCAGGAGGGCGATCAGGACGGCCAGGGCCAGGGCCGGCACGGTGGCGCGTTCGATGGCGGTGACCAGCGCGTCGACGTACCCCTGCTCCTCCCGCTGCGGCACCGTGAGGTAGACCTCGAGGCCGGAGGCGCGCCGCTCGGTGGTGTACTGGCCGGCGAAGGTGACGGGCATGCCGACGACCAGCGAGGAGTGGCCGTCGTGCGAGACCCGCTGGAACACGGTGGCCCGGCGGGAGCGCACCGACTCGCGCATGGCCGGGGACAGTTCCCCGAAGGCGTCCCCGGGGACGGACGTCGCGCTCGCCTCCCGGTAGGCGACCAGCACCCGCCACGGCTGTGACCGCCCGCCCCTGGACACGTCGCCGGCGAACGACTCCAGACCGGCCGCGTCGGGCGGGAACCGGTAGTTGGGGACCAGCGTGTTGACGCGGTGCCGGAACTCCTCGATCACCGTGTCCTGGCTCTGTTGCAGGACTCCGGTCCGTGCCTCACGGAAGGTCAGCGCACCGGTGGTCACCGTGGCCACGACCGCGACGAGGGTGAAGGTCACCACCAGCCGCAGGCGCAGCCCCATCAGCGCCCGCAGCACCCGGGGAATGCTCACCGGGGTCCGAACCGGTAGCCGAAGCCGCGCACGGTGTGGACGTAACGCGGGCTGCCCGGCGGTTCACCGATCTTGGCTCGCAGTCGCTTGACACAGGCGTCCACGAGCCGCGCGTCCCCGTGGTAGTTGTGCTCCCACACGGCCTCCAGGAGCTGCTGGCGGCTGAACACCTGCCCGGCCGAGGCGGACAGGGTGAGCAGCAGCCGCAGTTCGGAGGGGCCGAGGGCGACGGGCCGTCCCTGGTGGGTGACGGTCAGTCCGGCCCGGTCGATGACCAGGTCGCCGTGGTGTTCGGTGCGCGCGGGGCCCTGGTCGTCCGCCGTGCCGCCCACGCGGCGCAGCACGGCGCGTATACGTGCGTCCAGTACGCGGGCGCGGACCGGTTTGACGACGTAGTCGTCGGCTCCGGACTCCAGTCCGACGACGATGTCGGTGTCGTCGCCGCGGGCGGTGGCCATGATGATCGGCACCTGGTCGTGGGTGCGTATGCGACGGCACACCTCCAGGCCGGACATGCCCGGCAGCATCAGGTCGAGGACCACCGCGTCCGGACGGAACGACCGGAGCTGCTCCAGTCCGTCCTCGCCGGTCGCGGCCGCGGCGACCTCGTGCCCCTGCCGGCGCAGGGCCAGTCGCACGCCGTCCCGGACGGCGCGGTCGTCTTCGATGATCAGGACCCGTGGCATGCAGCTCAGTATGCGTGCGTACGGATGGGAGACCACGTGCGGGTGACGGCTGTTACACAGCGGTCCAAAAGCCGTCCACGGACGATCACACGCCCCGGGCACCCTTGGTGATCATGAACGAGCGCCGTCGACCGACTCCCCCGCCGTCCTCCGCCACGGGCCGCCGCCGAGGCGGCAGCCGCTCCCGACGCCGAGGCGGCAGCCGCTCCCCTCGCCGGGGCCGCGGCCGCCCCCGCCTGCTGTGGCCGGGGCTCGCGGCCGGGGCCGTCCTGGTGCTCGCCGGTGGTCTGGCCTTCAAGGGGGCCACGGAGCCCTCCGGCGGCTCCACCGACACGGCCGGTGCGTCCTCGGCGTCCCAGCGGCCCGAGTCGCCCACGGCCGGCGGGACGGAGGAGGCGCCGAAGGACGGGCCCACGGCCACGTCGGCGAAGGAGAAGGAGAAGAAGAGGCAGAAGGAAAGCGAGGAGGAAGGGGACGCGAAGGGGAAGGAGGAGAAGCCGGACCCCGACTCGATTCCGGCGTCCGGGCCCGGGACCTTCGCCACCGCGGGCGGCGGCGGTGACCGGGTCGGCGGGAGCGAGCGGACGCTGACGTACGTGGTGCAGGTCGAGGACGGCATCGGGATCCCGGCGCAGGACGTCGCGGCCGAGGTGGAGCGCGTCCTGGCCGACGAGCGGGGCTGGACGGCCGACGGGAAGGTCGGGTTCCGCCGGGTGTCCGGGGGCGCGTCCGACTTCCGGGTACGGCTCGCCACGGCGGGGACGGTGGACGACATATGCGGTCAGTACGGCCTGGACACCGGTGGCGAGGTCAACTGCAACGTGGGCCAGGACGTCATGGTCAACCTCAAACGGTGGCTGCTGGCCACGCAGTACTACGCGGACGACGTGACGTCGTACCGGGCGCTGATCATCAACCACGAGGTGGGGCACTTCCTCGGCCACGGCCATGAGGGCTGCCCCGGGGCGGGACGTCCGGCGCCGGTGATGATGCAGCAGATCAAGGGCCTGCACGGCTGCCGCACCAACGTCTGGCCCTACGACGCCGAGGGCCGTGCCGTCACCGGCCCGGCGGTCGGCTGACGGTGTCGCCGTCGGGCTTTCCGCAGTCCGGGTTGCGGCAGGTGCCGGGGCCCCAGGCCGGTACGTAGATCCCCAGCGTCTTGTGCCGGTGGATCTCGGCGGGGACACGGTGGCCGCAGACCGGGCAGGTGTCCTCGTACGTCGCGTCGACCTGCCGGGTGGCGGTCCGCGTCGTTGTCGTCTTCTGCGTCTGACTGTTCATGACGCCCACACCCACGCTCGTGAGAGCTTCCGCATGCCTGTACCTCTACTTTACGGCGCCCCGTACCCCGCGGCTCACGACGGGTCACGGGCTCAGCGGTCCTCGGTCACCGGGGTGGGCCGCATCGCCTCGGTGGGCACGCCGTTGGCCCTGGCCGCGTCGGCGAGTGCCTGGGCGGCGGCCTCCGCGGCCTGTGCCGTGTCGTTGGCCGCCTGGGCGGCCCCCTCGTCCGCCGCCGGGCTCTCCCGGGTGGCCGGCGACTGCGGCAGCGCTTCGGTGAAGGCGCGGGACACCCCCTGGAGCGCGGAGGTGACCTCGCTGGGGATGACCCAGAACGTGCTGCCCGAACCCTGCGCCAGCTGGGGCAGCACCTGGAGGTACTGGTAGGCGAGGAGCTTGGGGTCGGGGTCGTTGCGGTGCACGGCCTGGAAGACCTCGTCGATGGCCCGGGACTGCCCCTCCGCCTTGAGGATCTCGGCGGTGCGGTTGCCCTCGGCGCGCAGGACGGCGGCCTGCTTGTCGCCCTCGGCGGTGAGGATCTGCGACTGGCGCTGGCCCTCCGCGCCGAGGATCGCGGCCCGCTTGTCCCGCTCGGCGCGCATCTGCTTCTGCATGGCGTCCTTGATGGACTGCGGCGGGTCGATCGCCTTGATCTCCACCCGGTTCACCCGCAGCCCCCATTTTCCGGTGGCCTCGTCGAGCACCCCGCGCAATTGGCTGTTGATGGTGTCGCGCGAGGTGAGGGTCTTCTCCAGGTCCATGGAGCCCACGACGTTGCGCAGGGTGGTGACGGTGAGCTGCTCGACCGCCTGGAGGAAGTTCGCGATCTCGTAGAAGGCCGCGCGCGGGTCCGTGACCTGGAAATACAGCACGGTGTCGATCTCGACGACCAGGTTGTCCTCGGTGATGACCGGCTGGGGCTTGAAGGAGACCACCTGTTCGCGCAGGTCGATGACCGGGTAGACGCGGTCGATGTACGGGATGACCACGCTGAGTCCGGGTTTCAGCGTGCGGTGATAGCGGCCGAGCCGTTCGACGTTGCGGGCGCGGGCCTGCGGCACGATGCGCACCGCCCGTATCACGGTGAAAACGGCGAGAAGCGCGACGATCACACCGGCGATGAGGAAAGCCGTGGCTTCCATGGTCACTCCCGGGGATAGACGAATGCGGTGGTGCCGCTGATCTCCAGGACGTCGACGGTCGCACCCCGGGGAATCACCAGCGTCTCGTCGTAGGAACGGGCCGTCCATTCCTCACCGCCGATGCGGACCCGGCCGTCCCTTCCGGTCACGTCGGAGACGACGTAGGCGGCCTGGCCGATCAGGGCGTCCACTCCGAACCGCTGGGTCTGGGGCTGGACGAGGTGGCGCAGCGCGACGGGGCGGAGGAAGAGAAGCGTGACCGCGGAGACGACCGTGAACACGAGGAATTGAAAAGGCGTGGAAAGGCCGGCCGCCGCGGATGCGGACGTGATCAGTGCGGCCACTCCCAGCATTCCGAGCGCGGCGGTCAGGGTGAAGATCTCCGCCACGATCAGGACCGCAGAAACGATCAGCCAGATCAGCCACGGATCCATCACGGCCCCCTTTCCGCGTTTCAATTATTTTACCGGCTTTCCGGAAAACGGGACCTGTCCGTCACCGGCCAGCACCGGGGACGGACGGGGGGCGGCGCGCGCCGCGGTCAGGCGGCCGCGCAGGCTCCGAGGTCGGCGGTCGGATCAAAGCTGCGGAGCCGGTCCGGTCAAGGGTCTGCGCAACATCAACTACCAAGAGACAGAGCCCACTTGGCGCGGCGACCCCGGCGCGCAACTCGTTGCGCTATTGGTCTAGACAAGCGTGCCCGCGATGGTGAAAGGTCGAATGGGTCGCGCGTCTCCCCTCTCCCTCGGGACGCCCTCGGACCCAGCCCCCGTGCTGCGCACCATCCCCACCGGCCGCCCGGTCCCCACCCGCGGCCGCTGCGCAAGAGAGGAGCACCACCGTTGGAAGCGCTGGAAAAACGCAGGGAGCACGTGATCGCGCTGTTCCGCATCGTCGTGGGCCTGCTGTTCGCCTGCCACGGAGCGGCCACCCTGTTCGACGTCCTGGGCGGACCGCACGGAGCAGCGCCCGGCTTCGCCGCATGGCCCGGCTGGTGGGCCGCCGTGGTGCAACTCGCCGGCGGCACACTGGTTGTGTGCGGCCTCGCCACCCGCACCGCGGCCATCCTGTGCTCCGGGTCCATGGCGTACGCCTACTTCGTGGAGCATCAGCCCGACGGGCTCTTCCCCATCCAGAACGGCGGGGAGTCGGCGGCCATGTTCTGCTGGTCCTTCCTCCTGGTCGCCGCCGTCGGTCCGGGCCGCTGGAGCCTGGCCTCCCGCCTCCGCCCACGGCGCGGTGACGACGGCGAACGGGCCACCCGGACGATGCCCACGGACACGCCGACGTCCGCCTGAAACCCGGCGGGCCCGACCGTGGCCGAGCGGTGGTCCCCCCGGGGCCACCGCACCGCCCGCTACTCCTGCCCGGCGAACATGCCGATCAGGCCGTACGGTGCGTCGTCGCCGTACATCAGCGCGTGCAGCCGGGAGGCGTCGGCGGCCTCGGCCGCGCCGCGCGGGAACAGGTCACGTTCGTACGCGGCGAGCGCGGCCTCCGCGTCACCGGGGTGCGCGGCCAGCGCCCTGCCGAGTTCGGCGCCGTCGTACATGGCCAGGTTGGCGCCTTCGCCGGACGGGGGCATGAGGTGGGCCGCGTCACCGAGCAGGGTCGCTCCCGGCACCCGTTCCCACCGGTGCGCGGCGGGAAGGGTGTGGAGCGGACGCAGGACCGGTGCGGCGTCGGCGTCGGTGATCAGCGCGGTCAGCTCCGGTGCCCATCCGGCGAACTCCCGCGCCACCCGAGCCGCGCCCGCCGCCCCGGCGAGATCGACGCCGTCGAACCACTCCCGCGGCTTGCGCAGGGCCACGTAGGCGTGCAGGGTCCCGCCGCTCTCCCGGTGGGCCTGGATCGCCTTCCCGGGTGCGAGGGCGAACATCGCACCGTCGCCGACCGCCTTCGCGGCGGCCGGGTGCCTGACGTCGGCGTCGGACAGATAGGTCTCGACGAACGACATGCCGACGTACTCGGGTGCGGCGTCGGACAGCAGCGGTCGCACCCGGGACCACGCGCCGTCCGCGCCGACCAGCAGGCTCGTGACGACGGAGGTGCCGTCGGCGAACGCCACCTCGTGGCGGCCGTCGCCGAGGGAGCGGGCGGCACGGACCTTGTGGCCCCAGCGGACGGTGCCGGCCGGGAGTGAGTCGAGCAGCATGCGCCGCAGTTCGCCGCGCATCACCTCGGGGCGGCCGCCCGTGCCGTCGTCGCCCTCCTCATACAGGACCGTCCCGTCCGGGGCGAGGGCCCGGCTCGCCTGACGGCCCTCCAGGACGAGACCGCGGAACTCCTCGAACAGCCCCGCGGTCCGCAGGGCGGGCTGGCCGTTGTGGTCGTGTATGTCGAGCATCCCGCCCTGGGCGCGGGCCGTCGGGGAGGTCTCGGCCTCGTAGACGGTGGCCGGGATTCCGTGGACGTGCAGAACGCGGGCGAGCGTGAGACCGCCGAGTCCGGCGCCGACGATCGTGACGTGCGTGGCCATGGTGCATACCTCCTGATCACGGTCCCCGGGGCCTGCGAGCCGACGGGTCCGACCCGGACTGGAACGGTGTTCCAGCACGTCCAGTGTGGAACGCCGTTCCACAGCTTGTCAA
The DNA here is from genome assembly GCF_055575415.1 of Streptomyces sp. NPDC034099. Lineage (NCBI taxonomy): Bacteria > Bacillati > Actinomycetota > Actinomycetes > Kitasatosporales > Streptomycetaceae > Streptomyces > Streptomyces sp. NPDC034099. The sequence goes on from NZ_JBVISR010000005.1 coordinate 118,780, forward strand.
GCTGGAACGGCGTTCCAGGCGGTCTAGGATGTGGGGCATGGCAACCAGGTCGCGCCGTCCGGAACGGCGGCAGGAACCCCTCTCGCGGGAGCGCATCGTCGCGGCCGCCGTCGAACTCCTCGACACCGCGGGAGAGCGCGGCCTCACCTTCCGCGCGCTGGCCGAGCGCCTCTCGACCGGCCCCGGGGCGATCTACTGGCACATCACGGGAAAGGCCGAACTGCTCGCCGCCGCCACGGACGCGGTCGTCGCCGCCGCCGTCACCGTCGACCCCGCCGACCCCGCCGACTCGCCCGAGGACGCGGTCCGCGCCGTCGCGCTCGGTCTGTTCGACGCGACCGAAGCGCACCCGTGGCTGGCCACGCAGCTCGCGACGCAGCTCTCCCGCACCCCATGGGGGACGGTGGCGCCGCGGATCTTCGAGAGCCTCGGCCGCCAGGTCCGGGCGATGGGCGTCCCCGAGGCCGACTGGTTCACGGCGTCCTCGGCGCTGATGCACTACATCCTCGGCGCCGCCGGCCAGAACGCGGCGAACTCCGCGGGCGCCGCCCCGTCGGGGCGCGACGTGGACCGGGACGAGTTCCTGGACACCGTGTCGACGGCATGGGAAGGGCTCGACCCGGACGAGTACCCGTTCACCCGGGCCGTGGCGGACCAGGTACGCGGCCATGACGACCGCGAGCAGTTCCTCTCCGGGATCACCCTCGTCCTGGCCGGTATCACGGCACTTCACCGGCCCGGCCGGTAGCACCGGGCACGACCGCCGCCGCCGGGCGGCCTTCGGCGTGTGCGCCGTCTCACGCATCCCACGCCTGACCAAGTTGCGTGGGTCACTGCGGAAATGCCCTTTTCGCATCCATGCTCGATGAGAGAGGCGCCGCGCGAAGTCGCGCGTACCGCCGTCGACTTGGTCGCGTCGCAGTCAAGTGAGCCATGCCACAGCGCTCGTGACGCAGCCCCCTCCTCCCCCACCGTTCCCCTTCTCCACCTGCCCCCCCGCTCACCGCAGACCCCGTAGAAAGGTGCCGATCGTGGCCGCTTACCTGTGCGCTCCCGCCGTGATACACGGCGAGCACTCCGTGAAGACCAGCGAGATCGTGGCGGAAGTGCGCGACCGGCACCCGGACGCGGCGTGGGCGCCGCGGATCGACGGCATAGCGGCCAGTACGGGCATCGGGACCCGCGGCTGGATGCTTCCGTTGGAGGCCGCCGTCGCGCCCGGCAACGGCGGCGCCCTGGGGACCGCCGACCTCGGGGCCGCCCGGGCGGCGCTGGCCCGCGACGGGTTCACCGAGCAGGACGCGGACCGCGTGATCGCCGCCCTCGGGGCGGCACCCGCGCCGCAGACCGTCCAGGAACGCACCGCCCCGGCCTGGGAGGCCGTCCAGTCCTACGGGGAACGTGCGGCGCGCGGGGCCCTGCAGATCGCCGGGCTGGACGCCGCGGACGTCGACTGCCTGATCACCAGCAACTCCACCACCCCGGCGCTGCCCGGACTGGACGTGGCCCTGGCGAACCGGCTGCCGCTGCGCGGCGACGCCACGCTGCTGCCGGCCACCCAGTGGGCCTGCGTGGCCGGGACCCGTTCCCTGGCACTGGCGGCGGACCTGGTGGCGGCGGACCCCGACCGGGTGGTCCTGGTGGTGATCTCCGAGGCGCTGAGTACGACCTACCAGCCCGCGGACGACACCCTGGAGTCCCTGATCGTCCGGCTGCTGTTCGCGGACACCGCGGTCGCCGCGGTGGTCACCGGCCGCCCGAGGCGCGAGTCGGTGCTCCGGCTGGACGCCGCCTGGCACCACACCCTGCCGGGCACACAGGACCTGCACCGTCTGGAGACGCGGGCGGACGGCACCCACTTCGTGATGGACCGGCGCGGGCCGCGGGCGGTGCAGGACACGGTCACCGCGATGTGGGAGTGGCTCCGCGTCCGCTACGAGGACGACCCCGCCTCCTGGCACCCCGACGTCCTGCTCGCGCACCCCGGCGGGACCCGGGTGCTGGAGTACATGGAGCAGACGATGCCCGACGAGTGGCCGTCGGGGCTCCTGGAGTACAGCCGGGACAGCTACACCAGCGGCAACCGCGGGGGCGCCGCCGTGTTCGACATCCTGCGGCGGGCGCACGACGCCGGGCAGCAGGCCGGCAGCCGTGCCGTCCTCTACGCGGCCGCCCCCGGCCTCACGGCCACCGCCCTGGAAGGGGAGTGGCTCTAGGCCCCGCGGTCACCTTCCGTGGTCGTCGTGCGGTCCGCTGGTGTGGGCGAAGCGTCCGCCGGTGTTATTGAATGGGGTGTGCGGTCGGGATCCTCGGGGGCTCTTCCGCACGGGTTCGAGTACGGCCCCGGCAGTGTGCCGGGGTTGGCGAGCGAGCTGAGGGAGCCGCATGGACTCCACACCCTCCCCTTCGTCCTCGTCGCCGTTCGACCTGGTCAGCAGTGCTCTGGGACGGTACATCCCGCGTGGCGGAGCGGCGGCGGCCGGTCCTGCCGAGTCGCCGGGCGACCCCGCCGGGCAGCAACCGGAGCACGATCATCCGGCAGTGGGCCGGCCGGAGCAGATCCTCGGCGCGGTCAATCTGGACCGGGAGCTGAGAGTCACCCACCGCAATCTCGAAGCCCCCGTCTTCGCGGGACTGGACGCCGCGATCGGGAGCCCGTTCGTCGATCTCCTGCCCCAGGGTGACGTGCCGACGGTCACCCGGCGGTTGCGCCAGGTCCTCGAGACCGGCGAGGCACATGTGGCCCGGGTCCAGCGCCTGCGCCGCCGCGACGGGTCGGAGCTGGTGGTCTCGATGAGCATCCTGCCCGCGGCGGCGCCCCAGGAGGGCCTGACCGTCTCCGTGATCGCCATGGCCAGGAGGCTGCACCTGTACGCCGCCGAGACCGCGATCGGCACGTCGCTGGACATCGGCGAGACGGCGCAGTCGCTGGCGGAGTCCCTGCTGGCCTGGGGGGACGTGGCCGCCGTCGATCTCGACTTCGCCGTCTGGACGGGCGAGGGGGTCACCGAGCGGGCACAGGGCCGCATCCGGCTGCGGCGGGCGGCCCTGGTGCCGGACCGGGCGTGGCCCGAGGGCTATGTGACCCTCGGCCAGGATCTTCCCAGCGACGCGAGCCGCCTGCTGTCGCAGGCGATACGGCGCGCCGACGCCCCGCAGTCCATCGTCCTGCCCGACCGCGAGGCGATCGAGCGGGTGCTCGGCAGCCCGCGGCTGGTGCGTGCCCTGGTCCCCGGAGACCGGTCGGCGGGGGTGGCGTGCGTACCGCTGGTCCTGGAGGGCGATCCGCCCGTCGTCCTGGGCGTCGCGGAAGTCTGGCGGCGGGCGGACCGCCCCTTCGCCGACAGCGAGCTGTTCGACCTCCAGGAACTGGTGGCCAGGACCTCCCACCACGTGGACCTGGCCCGCCAGCACCAGCGCGAGCACACCCAGGTGCTGGCCCTGCAGCGCCGACTGCTGCCGCGCTCCGGCGGCAAGACCGTCCAGACCGCCAGCGTCTACCAGCCCACCACCCCCGACAGCGCGGGCGTCGGCGGTGACTGGGTGAACAGCTTTCCGCTGCCGGACGGCCGTACCGCGCTGGTCGTCGGCGATGTCGTCGGGCACGGCCTGGGTGCCGCGGCGACCATGGGCCAGCTGAGCATGGAGGCCCGCGCGCTGCTGTCCGCCGGTCTGGCGCCCGACGAGGTGCTGGAGCACCTGGACGAGACCGTGACGCTGCTGGACGACTCGGAGTCCGGACTGGCGGCCGGCTACAGCGCCCTGGGCTCGACCTGCTGCATCGCCGTCTACGACCCCGTCAGCCACCGTGTGGCGCTGTCCAGCGCGGGCCACCTGCCTCCGATCCTGGTGTCGCCGGACGGGCGAGCCGGCCCACTGCCGGTCCACCCGCACCCCGGCCTGGGCGCCGAGTTCGCGCTGCGGGAGCCGTTCGGCGTGCACACGTTCGTCGCACCCCCGGGCTCCCTGCTCGCCCTCTACACCGACGGCCTGGTCGAGGACCCGGCCGTGCCGATCGACGAGGGCATCGGCAGGCTGGCGGAGGCCGTGGCCGCGGTGCACCCCTGGGACACGCTGCAGCAGGCGGCGCGGCGGGTGGTCTCCGAGGTGATGCCGACGCGTCAGCGCGACGACGTGGCCCTGCTGCTCGCGCGCCTGATCGGCTACCGCAAGGGGGACACCGCCACCTGGCGGCTGCCCGCCCGCGACGACGCGGCCGCCCGGGCCCGCGCGCTGGTCTCCGCGCTGCTGCGGCAGTGGCGCATCAGGGACGGCACCCGGGACAGTGTGCTGCTCCTGGTCAGCGAGCTGGTCACCAACGCGGTCCGGTTCGCCGGCGGCCCCATCACGGTACGGCTGATCAGGGCCGGTCCCGGCCTGCTGTGCGAGGTCGGCGACACCGGCAACGGCCGACCCCGGCTGGGCCGGGGTCGGCTCCTCGACGACACGGGCCGCGGCCTGCACGTGGTGCACCGGCTCACCAGCCGGTGGGGGGTGCGGTGGACGGACACCGGCAAGGTGGTCTGGGCCGAGGTCGTGCGCTGACACGCCGGCGGGACCGTACGTCGTTCACGACGTTCCCGGGGTGAAGGGAACCGGGGTGAAGGGAACCGGGGTGAAGGGAACCGGGGCGCCGGGCGCCGGCGTCCGTGGAAGCACGAGACCCCCAGCGCCCCGAGGAATTCGAGATGACCGGCACGGCCACCCGCTACCTCTGTCTCGCGCGGCACGGCGAGGCCGCGCCGGACGGGAGCGGTCTGACGGACGCCGGCCGGCGACAGGCCACCCTGCTCGGCCGACGCCTCCGCGACCTTCCCCTGACCGCCGTCCACCACGGCCCCCTGCCACGGGCGGAAGAGACGGCGCGCCTGATCACGGACGAACTGGAGGGTGTCACCCCGCGCGTTGCGGAGAGCGCCGGTGACTACGTGCCCCACCTACCGGAACGCGACGAACTCCCGGCCGAGTCGGCGGACTTCTACCTCGACTTCCTCGCCGGTGCCACGGATGAGGAACGCAGGCGCGGACCCGAACTCGCCCGTCAGGCGCTGCGTCGCTTCACGGGGGCGGTGACAGACGGCGCTCAGGACCGGCACGAACTGGTCGTCACCCACAACTTCCTCATCGCCTGGCTCGTCCGCGACGCCCTGCACGCGCCGAAGTGGCGGTGGCTCGGCCTCAACCACGGCAACGCGGCGCTCACCGTCATCCGCTACGCGCCCGGCCGAGCGGCCTCCGTCCTCCTCTCCAACGACATGCGGCACCTCCCCGCCGAACTGCGCTGGACGGGCTTTCCCCCCGAACTGCACGTCTGACGACGAGGTCCTCAGCGCGTCATGCCGTGACCCTGGGCCACTGACTGTTCGGGCCTGGCGCCATGCTTCGGGGGTGGGACGGATGAGTTCCCAGCGGGCGTCGGACAGGTCGCTGGGATAGGGCCGTGCCCTCCGAAGCGACGGGGGTGTGCCATGCAAGGCGGCACATCACGGCCACCACGTCCGCAGCGACCGCCCGCCTGGAATCGCCAGCGTGACCTGCCGTGAGAGACGTGGCCCGTCGCGGGAACGCGGATCGCATGAGGCCCCGAAGAGCGTTGGACGCCTCGCGGAACGCTAGCTCGCATGGGCGGGCGAGGTGACGGGGTGGAAGACGTCCCACGCACCGTGCTCGTGCCGGTAGGCCGGTTCAGCGTGGACGGGTTTCGTCGGGGCGGTAGCTGGCCTTGATGTGGACGCGTTCACCTTGCGGACCGAGAATGCTGAGGAACTCCACGGGATGTTGGTCGGCGTTGCCGAACCAGTGGGGGAGGTGGGTGTCGAAGTCGGCGACCTCGCCCTCGGTGAGGATGAAGTCGTTGTCGCCGAGAACGATGCGTAGGCGGCCTCGCAGGACATAAAGCCAGTGGTAGCCCTCGTGGGAGCGAGGGTCGGGTTCGCGACCGGCGGTCAGGCCGGCGGGCAGGATGTGCTTGAACGCCTGCAGCCCGCCGGGGGTGCGCGAGAGCGGGACGACGGTCATGCCGTTCCGGGTGAAGGGCTGCGGATACAGCCGGGGATCCAGATTGGTGGGGGCTCCGATCAGCTCCTCGACAGGCATCTGGTAGGCCCGGGCCAGCGGCAGCAAGAGTTCCAGGCCCGGTTTGCGCCGCCCGGATTCGAGCCGGGACAGGATGCTGATCGAGATGCCGGTGGTCTCCGACAGGGCGGTCAGGGTGGCGCCGCGATGGCGGCGCAGCTCGCGCAGCCGGGGGCCGACGGCAGCTAGCACTGCCTTGAGGTCGTCGCTCATGCGTCCACCCTGCCTGCCCTTTTCACTTTCCGCAAAGAGCTTTGCTCGATCGTCAAAGCAGGGGCACTGTGACGATCGGAGGTGGTCACAATGACCGAAAATGCCCAGGTCAACAGCGAGCGGTACGACGTCGTGGTGGTCGGCGCAGGCCCGGCAGGCTTGAGCGCAGCGCTCATGCTCGGGCGCGCCCGCAGGTCGGTGCTGGTGATCGACGAAGGCCGGCCCCGCAACGCACCCGCGGCGCACATGTACGGCTTCCTGTCCCGTGACGGGATGGCGCCCGGTGACCTACTGCAGGCGGGGCGGCGCGAGGTAGAGGGTTACGGCGGCACCGTGCAGGCAGGGCAGGCGGTGAGCGTAGTGCGTGACGGCGACGGGTTCGCGATCGAGCTCGACATCGGCCGCACGGTGTGGGCGCGGCGGCTGCTGGCCACCGCAGGAGTCGTCGACGAACTGCCTGACGTGCCGGGGCTCGCTCCGCGGTGGGGGCGCGATGTGGTGCACTGCCCGTATTGCCACGGGTGGGAGATCCGGGACCAGCCGATCGGGGTTTTGGCCACCGGCCCGCTGGGGGCGAAGCAGGCCCTGCTGTTCCGGCAGTGGACCGACCGGCTGACTCTGCTGCTGCACACCGCCCCCCGTCCCACGGAAGAGGAGGCGGAGCAGCTGACTGCCCGCCGGATCACGGTGGTGGACGGCGAGGTCACCGGCCTGGAAGTCGCCGGGGACCAGCTGACCGGGGTCCGCCTGGCGTCCGGCGCGCAGATCCCGCTACGGGCCTTGGCCGTCGCGCCCCAGCCGTACCCGCGGGCAGCTTTCCTGACCGGGCTCGGGCTCGTCCCGACGGCACACCCCAGCGGGCTCGGCGCCTACATCGCCGCTGACATGACCGGCCTCACCGCGGTTCCCGGTGTGTGGGTCGCGGGCAACCTCGCCGACCCGAACGCCAACGTCCTCGCCTCGGCCGCATCCGGCTCCACGGCCGCCGGAGCGATCAACGGCGACCTCATCGCCGAGGACACCCGCCACGCGGTCCGGGCCCACCGCGCTCCCTTCTCACCCGCGTCCGAGGCCCGTGTCTGCGAACAGGTCGTGGGCGACCGGCGCCACGGCCTGTGACTCGCAGCCCGTACCCGACATCGATGACCACTTTTCAGGCAGGATCGTCATGAGCGAACCAACAGCCACCATGAGTGCTGAAAGCACGAGCCCCTCCGGATCCCGTCACTGGTGGATCCTCACCGTACTGAGCCTGACCCAGCTGCTGCTGGTGCTCGACTCCACCGTCATGAACGTCGCCCTCCCCTCCGTACAGGCGGACCTGGGCTTCAGCAGCGCGGACCGGCAGTGGGTCGTCACCGCCTACGCCCTCGTCTTCGGCGGCACGCTCCTGGCCGGAGGCCGGTTGAGCGACATGCTCGGCCGCAAGCGCATGCTGCTGACGGCCACGTCCGGCTTTGTCCTCGCATCCGTACTGGGCGGCCTCGCGAACGGCTTCGGCATGCTGGTCACCGCGCGGGGCCTGCAGGGCTTCTTCGGGGCCCTGCTGGCACCGGCGACCCTGTCGCTCATGGCCACCATCTTCACCGACCGGTCCACCCGCGGTAGGGCGTTCGGCGTCTTCGGCGCGGTCTCCAGCAGCGGCGCCGCAGTCGGCCTGCTACTGGGCGGGGCACTGACCCAGTACCTGGACTGGCGCTGGTGTCTGCTTGTCAACGTCGTTGCCGGCGCGGTGATCCTCGCGGCGGCAGCGGCCCTGCTGCCCGCACAGGTTCCGGTCTCGTCGCGCCCGCGCATGGACCTGCCCGGTGTGATCACGTCCGTGCTGGGTATCCTCGCCCTGGTCTACGGCTGCTCGACGGCGGAGCGCGGCGGGTGGACCAGCCCGGTGACGCTGGGCTCCCTCGCTGCGGGCGTACTGCTCCTGGGGCTGTTCGTCCTCATCCAGACCCGGGTCTCCCAGCCTCTGCTGCCGATGCGGGTCGTACGCGACCGCAACCGCGGGGCCGCGTACCTCATGGTCGCGGTCGCCGGTATCGGCATGTTCGGCGTCTTCCTCTTCCTCGCCTACCACTTGCAGGAGGTGCTCGGCTTCTCGGCGCTGATGACGGGCGTCGCGTTCCTGCCCATGGTCATCTCCATGGTGGTGATGGCCATCGTGACCGGAGGCGTCCTGTTGCCCCGCACCGGCCCGCGCCCCATCGTCATCGGCGGCTTTCTGCTCACCGCCGTGGGCACCGCCCTGTTCACCGGGCTGAGCGTGCACAGCGGATACGCCGCCGGCATTCTGCCGGGCCTGCTGATCACCGGCTCCGGCTTCGGCCTGATCTTCGGACCGGCGATGAACCTCGCCACCGACCGGGTCGATGCCGCCGACGCAGGCGCCGCCTCCGCGCTGGTCAACGCCGGCCAGCAGATCGGAGCGGCCATCGGCACCGCTCTGCTCAACACCATCGCGGTCAGCGCCACTACCAGTTACCTCACCACCCACCCCAAGGCCCCCGACGCCGCTGCGCAGGCGTCCGTGCACGGCAACAGCGTCGCCTTCTGGGTGACCATCGCGGTGTTCGTCCTCGGCGCTCTCACCTGTGGACTCCTCGTCCGGCCCGGTAGGCAGCTGGAGCCGCAGGGCGACGACATCGCAGCTCCGGCAGCGATCTGAGCCCGCCGGCACACCGACCACTCGAGAGACCGAGGAGGCTCGAACCCATGGACGCCCAGCATTGGGACGAGATGTACCGCAGTCGAGATCACGTGTTCAGCGGCGAACCCAACCCCGTACTCGTCAGTGAGATCGCCGCCCTGACACCGGGCCAGGCTCTCGAAGTCGGATGCGGCGAAGGGGCCGACGCACTCTGGCTGGCCCGGCGAGGCTGGCAGGTCACCGCCGTCGACATCTCTGCCACCGCCCTACGACGCGCCGCAGCCGCCGCCCCCGACCTCCAAGCCCGGGTGGCCTGGGCGCGGGCCGACCTCACCGTCACACCGCCCCCGGCGCATAGCTTCGACCTGGTGTCGCTGCAGTACTTCCCGCTCCGCCGTCAGTCCGGCCACACCACGCTGTACCGCCTGCTCGACGCGGTCGCCCCCGGCGGCACCCTGCTCTTCACCACCCACGCCCGCACCGGCCTCACCTCGTCCGGCGACTTCGATCCCGCCGACTATTACCAGCCCGACGACATCGCCCCACTCCTTGCCCCCACCTGGAACGTCCTGGTCAACGGGACCCGCCCGCGCCCCGGGCCCGCCCCGGCCGGCACACACCACACCCACGACACCGTCCTGCGAGCCGTGCGCCGGCCGTAGGCCGCCCCCGAACCTGCCTGACTCGGTGACACCCACATACTCCGTCCCTCGTCCGCCGATATACGTCGACGCCAGCTTCCAACGTCCCCCGGGGATCTTCATGTCTCACCCCAATGCCGACTGACCGTCCCAAGGCAGGCGGCTCATGGTCGACCGAGTCCGATCCAGCAGGCCGGTCCCCACGTCGCCGACGGAATGGGCATCTCCCGTACGCCCACAAGTGGGCCCGTCGATGGCGAGTTGAACGCGGTGAGCGTGCACACCGCGGCCCCGGAACGACGACTCGGCCGGGCTCCTGATGCCCCGCTTCTTCGCGGGACTCAGCGTCGGCACCGTGGCGGGCGCCTGCCTCGGCCCACTGATGACGGTTCTGCGTGTCCCGGTGAGCCTGCACATCGGCGCGGTCGCCCTGCTCATCGCCCTGGTGACACCGGCGACCGTCCGGCACTTCCTGCCCTTGCCCGCCCCCACGTCACCGGGCAGCGTGCGCGGGTTAGGGGCACCCGCCCGGCGCGACCCGCGCACCGTACTCCTCGGCCTCATCGCACGTGCCTTCGCGCTGGTGGAAGGAACGGGCAGCAACCTGATCAGCCCCGCCGTCACCGACCGCCACCACACCACGGCGACCGTCGGCACGCTCGCCTACGCCGCCTTCCTCACGGCCGTCACCCTGGGCCGCTGGCTCGGACCGCTGATCGTCGACTGCCTGGGCAGACCCGGCGCCCTGCGGGCGGCGGTCTGCACCACCTGTCTCGGTGCCACTCTGTTCGCGACCGGCCCCCGCCTGTGAAGAGAGTCGCCGGCGCACTGCTGTGGAGAGCGGGCGACGCCCTCGGCTTCCCCCTCAGCCTGAGCGCCGGCTCGGACGCTCCCGCCCACGCGGCCGCCCGGGTCGGGGTGGTCACCTCGATCGGCTACGGCGGCTTCGTCTGCGGCCCACCGCTGATCGGGGCCCTCGCCGACCGGTCTCGCCCCGGTCTGCTGATGGTCACGGCCGCCATGGCCGCGTCACGCACCCTCACCGGCGCCGTCCGTGTCGCCCCGCGTGCCCCGCGCGGGGAAGCGGCCGACACCCCAACCGCCACAACCACCTGAACACACCCACCGAGGAGAACATCGTGCCGACCGCCACCCCTGTCATCAGCGTCGGTGACGCCGACCTGGAGGACCTCCGCGTCCGACTGCGCGCGACCCGGTGGCCCGAGCCCTGGCCCGTCGACGGCTGGGAAGCGGGCACCGACGTTGCCGAACTCCGCCGCCTCGTCGCGTACTGGGCCTCGGAGTATGACTGGCGGACCCACGAGGCTGCCGTCAACGCCATGCCCTCCCACTTCGCCGACATCGACGGCGCGCCCGTGCACTACCTCCGCTACGAAGCCGAGCACCCCGACGCTCTGCCGATCGTGCTCACCCACGGCTGGCCGAGCACCGTCCTGGAACTCACCGTCCTCGCCGAACGACTGGCCACCCCGTCGCGCCACGGAGGCGACGCCCGGGACGCGTTCACCGTTATCGTCCCCTCACTACCCGGCTTCGCCTTCTCCCCTCAGCGGCCCACCCTCGACGGCACCGAGCAGACCCACGACCTCTGGCACCGGCTGATGCACGACCACCTCGGCTTCCAGCGCTACGCGGCCCACGGCGGCGACCTGGGCGCCGGCATCACCTCACGGCTCGCCGAGGCCCACCCCGAGTCCGTCGTGGGCATCCACCTGCTCGCCGCTGCGGCGCCTGCCTCCCACGACCCGGCCTCGCTGACGCCCGAGGAGGAGACATACCTCGCCTCCATCGCGGCCTGGCAGGCGGAGGAGGGCGGCTACCTGCACCAGCAGAACACCCGTCCCCTCACCCTCGCCCCCGCGCTCAGCGACTCACCCGCCGGACTGCTCTCCTGGATCCTGGAGAAGTACCGGGCGTGGAGCGACTGCGGAGGCGACCTGTCCACCCGCTTCAGTGACGACTTCCTCCTCACTCAGGCGTCCCTCTACTGGTTCACCGGCACGATCTCCACGTCCTTCCGGCCGTACTACGAGCACGCGCACGAACTGACCCGGCGTGTACGGCGAGTGGACGTCCCCACCGCCCTCGCCCTTTTCCCCGCGGATCTCGCCCGACCACCAAGAAGCTGGGTCGAGCGCACCTACCACCTCACGCGCTACACCCACATGCCCCGCGGCGGACACTTCGCCGCTCACGAGGAACCCGCCCTGCTCGCCGGCGACATCACTGAGTTCTTCCGTGATCTCCGCCCCACCGCCCCTGAGTCCTACGGCACGGGCGCATGAGCCCGTAGGGACGGGAATACGAACTGGCAGGTAAAATTCCACTATTGACGATGAGGCCGGACCGACCGGCAGGTCAATGTCGTCCTGAGCGGCTTCCTCGACGAATGGGCCGGCCACGCAGACGGGCGGGCGGAACTGCCCCGGCGTCGATGCCGTTGAAGCGCAGGAAAACGCACATGACGAGCCAAGCGGTGCGCTTGTTCCCGTCGTCAGCGCATGGTTCCGGGGCAACGGGATGCAGCAGTGCCGCCGCATTCCCGTGCAACGTGGAATACAACTCGGCCCCGAACACGTTGGCCCGGGGCCGTTCGGTCGCCCATCACAAGGCCCATGTCACGTACGCTGTGCTCGGTACCATTGACCGGGCGAGTGATAGCCAGACCCTCGTCGGTCTCGATGCAGAGCACGCCGGTCACTTCATGTAGTCCAAGATTTCCGCATCTCTGTCCATGAGCTCGGGCGAGGCCCTCCTCGGTGCCCTGCTCCTGCACGGTCCCAGCGTTCGCGAAAAGCGCGTCCAGGCCCCGGCCACGAGCGCGGACCGCGTCCTACGGTCATCGGCGGAGGCGTGCCGGCCGGTGTCCGCGGCTGTCATCCGGTCGGGCTGTCCGAGGGATGCGGCTCACCGAGCATCTGGCAGGCGGCCGCGTCGACGAGGGCCTTGTTCGCAGTCGCGGCGGCTTTGTCCTTGATGCCGAAGTTCGTGCTGGTCAGAACAGCGACGCTGCGCTTGCCCGCCGCGTCGGTGTAGATCTCGCTGGAGTAGCCGGGCAGGCCGCCGGTGTGCCCCCAGACGGTGCCGCAGGAGGTATCCACCCGCATCAGGCCAAGTCCATAGCCACCGCCCTCCTCAGGAGCATCGACTGTGGTGCGCATCTGCTTCATCTGTGCCTCGGGCAGCAGCTCGCCGGACATGAGCGCGGTCAGGAAACGCTGCCAGTCCTGTGCTGTGCTGACCATGCCGCCTGCTGCCCAGGACCAGCTCGGGTCGATGGCAGAGGTGTCGATGTTGTCCTCGGGGCGTTCGGGACCGGTGAATCCGACGCCTTCGGGCAGGTCCACGGTACCGGAGAGGATGGCCTTCAGGCGCTGGGCGTCCGGCTCGTAGCCGGTCACGTGCCGCTTCCCGGTGGCCCCAGCGGTGTCCCAGTCGGCGTTCATGGCCAGGAACGAGTCCTTCATGCCGAGCGGCCCGGTTATCTTCTTCTCGATCAGCTCGGCCAGGCCGGTGCCGGTGGCCTTCTCCAGAATGAGTCCGAGTGCCTCGTAGTTGGCGTTGCTGTAGGAGTTCGTCTCGCCGGGATCGGCTGGCGGGTTCTGCTCGGGCGTGATGGCGAGCAACTCCTCGGGTGTCCAGGTGCGCTCCTCCTGGCCGGTGAGGGAAGGCAGGAACTCCGGGGTCAGCAAGAAGTCGCCCAGGCCGCTGGTGTGGTTGAGCAGCATCCGGACGGTGATGTCCGCGCCGCCCTCGACGAGGCCGGGCAGCCACTTCTCGACCGTGTCGTCGAGGCTGATCGTCTTCTTGGCGACCTGTTGCAGGACGAGGGTCGCGGTGACCGTTTTGGTGTTGGAGCCGACCCGGAACCGGTCGTCGGCGGCGATGCGGTGGTCGTCCTTCGTCCAGGCGGCCTGCTTCGCGATCTCGACGGGCTTCCCGTCGCCGGAGTCGACCCGGACGATGACGCCCAGGGAGCCGGAGTCCGCCGCCTTCTGAGCGAGGCCGGCCAGCCGCGCGTCGGCCGACGGGCTCGCCGCGCTCCGTCCGGCCGCCGCCCCAGCCCCGTCCGGCCCCTCGTCCGAGCAGCTCACGAGCACCGCGCCCATGCAGGTCGCCAACGCCATGGTCAGCGCCCCCCGGCGGATCCGGTGACGGCGAAACAGCGTCTGTACGGACATGGCAAGTTCCTTTCGGCGCGTGGCAGTTGACGCGTGCGTCGAGGAACCTGGCATACAGCCGTCGAGCGGCCTTCCGGTGGGTCCCGCGCACAGCAACCATTCAGTCAGTGGCGCGCACCGGGTACATCGCTCGATGGCGGGCTTCCCACCGGCTTGGGGTCACTCCAAGGAATGACCTCGCGGGGTATGTAGCCCCGTCGGCCCGGGTGCTCAGGACAGGGTGTTTCTGGCCAGCACCGCCGCCTGTGCTCTGCTCTGGCAGCCGGTCTTCGTGAGCACGCGGCTGACGTGCGTCTTGACCGTGTGCAGGCTGACGACGAGCCGGTCGGCGATCTCGGCGTTGCTCAGCCCGTCCCGGATTAGGCGCAGTACGTCGACCTCTCGCTCGGTGAGGTCTCTCAGTCGGGCCAGGTCCTGGTCACTGGGCCGTCGTCGGCCGCTGAGATGGCCTTCGATGATCCGCTGGGTGACCGTGGGGCTCAGCGCGCTGTGCCCGGCCGCCGCAGCGCGGACGGCTCCGGTCAGCTCCTCGTATGAACTGTGCTTCAGCAGGAAGCCTGAGGCCCCGGCGGCCAGCGCGTCGTCGACGTATTCGTCCAGGTCGAACGTTGTCAGCATCAGTACCCGGCTGTGTCCCGGCCCGAGCAGTCCCCTGCGGCCCAGCTCGGCCAGTGCCCACAGGCCGTTGTGGCGCGGCATGCGGATGTCCATCAGCAGCACGTCCGGCCGCAGCCGCGCGCACGCCTCGACGGCTTGCTCACCGTCGTCCGCGGTGCCCGCCACGGTGATGTCCGCCTGGGTGTCCAGGATCGCGCTCAGCCCGGCGCGGATGATCGGCTCGTCGTCCACGACGAGCACGCTGATCTGCTCAGACACCCGCACGCTCCAACGGCATCGTGGCAACGACGCGAAAGCCACCGTCACTGGTCGAGCCCACGGTGAGATTGCCGTCCAGCGCGCCCACCCGTTCCTCCATGCTGACCAGGCCGAGCCCGATGCCCGCGTCGGCCGCGCCGCGCCGCGCCGCGCGGCCGTTCACGACCTCGCACCGCAGCTCTCCCGCGGAGCCATCGACACTCACCCGGACCGGTGCCCCGGGCGCGTGACGGCGAGCGTTGACCAGTGCTTTCTGCACGACGCGGTATCCCGTCACCTGCACGGGCCCCGGCACGGACTCCAACGCGCTGCCCGTCGTCAGCTCGACCGTTCCTCCCGCGGCACGGTGACTCTCCAGCAAGGTCTCCAGCTCACCGAGGCCCGGTACGGGCTGGAGCGGGACCGCGTCCGCGGGATCGCGCAGCATCCGCAGCAGGTCACGCAGCTCACCGCTGCTCTGCCGGCCCGCCGCCGCCAGCCCGTCGACCTGGGCACGGGCCCAGTCGGGCAGTTCGCCACCGCGGGCCCTCAAGGTCTCCGCGTGCACGACGAGCAGGGTCAAGGAGTGCGCGACCACATCGTGCATCTCACCAGCGATCCGTGTCCGCTCGCGTTGTGTGGCCTGCGCCGCCTCCAGGGCCTGTGCCCGGCGCGCGTCGGCCGCCCGCCGCTCCGCCGCGGCCAGCAGCGCCTGCCGGGTCCGCGCGGCGAACCCCATCGCCCACGCCAGCGGCATGGGAGCCAGCGCGGCGAAGACGTCCAGACCGCCCTGGAAGTCACCGGAGTCGGTCGTCAACCGGTTCAGCCACAGACCTGCCACGCTCAGCACGGTCACGCCCAGGACCGCCGACACGGTCCGCCTCCAGCTCGCGCAGCAGTTGCCCAGGTTGTAGAGCAGCACCGCCAGCGGCAGAAAGACGAGTGGCGACAGCTTGGCCCCTTCGCCCGCGCTCCCCACCAGCGCCGCCAGCAGGCCCCCGAACCCCACGACGAAGGTGGTGGCCGGCAGCCGCCGCCGCAACAGCAGGACCACCACGCCCACCGTCTCGTACACCATGAGCGACGCCCAGGCAGCCCCGGAGGTGTCCACGTACGGCTGCGACAGCAGCGGCGGCAGAAGCGTCAGCACGACCAACCCGGCATCGGCGCCCCAACCGGGCCACTTGCCGTCCATCACTCTCATCCCGCCGACATTACGACCTCACACTCCGGCCTTCATCACTCCAAAGAGCCACTCGCGCCCCGGCGCGGCGCCACCGGTGCTCCATGCCCGTGGCGCAGGGCCGCGTGGCGCGGCTGAGGGCCTGGCTGGTGCCGGCCGGCGATCACGCCCCTCTTGCTTGGGGGCGAGAGGGTGGACGGCGAAAACGCGGATAGTTCTCTTCCGTACTCGCTATCGGCGGCTCGACCCGCCTCACGAAGGATTGGAGGTAAGCGCCAGTCCGGCCGCGGTCAGCAGGTCTGCGACCTCGCCAGCGGCCGCCCGGACCGTCTCCTCGTCCACGGGGGCAGAGGGTTCGACTGCTGCCGCGACGCTACGTCCGAGCAGGTTCGCGCGATCTTCCGCGGACGCGGCCGCACCTTCGGAGACCGAGACACCTCCGATGATCAATCCGGCCGGGGCCGCGTCAATCGTGTAAGTCTGGTCCGCTGTCGGCATGGCGCGCGTGACCAGTACCTTGCAACGAGCTCCTGCGCCAATACCTCCCGAAGGGCACCGACCTCTCGCTCGCGCCGGTCCGCCAAAGGCATCGAAGCCGTCGCTCACGCGCTGAACGCCAGGCCCCGCAAGACACTCAGTTGGAGGGCCACGGCCGAGGCACTCGACGAGCAACTACTCTCGCTCCAACGAACTTGTGTTGCAACACCCCCTTGAATCTGAGCAGTACAGGTCTGTCGCGTCACCGCCCACTTGCTCGAGGCCAGCATCGACGCCTCGCTCGGCACCGTCGGTGACGCCCTGGACAACGCGCTCATGGAGTCCCCGCCCGGCCTTCACAGGACGGAGCTGCTCAAGCCCCGCACGGTCTGGCACGGCCTGGCCGACATCGAACTCGGCACCGCGGAATGGGTCGACTGGTTCAACAACCAGCGTCTTCACACAGCGACCGGAGACATCCCGCCTCACGAACACGAGAGCAACTACTAGGGTCTCACGGACGGCAGCGCTGGGCTTCGGCCTTGGGGCGAATCTGTCCCCTGCTGGTACCCCCAAAGTGGCCGGCACCTTTGCCGTCGGAAGTGGTTCACGTTCCTCGGCCGACCTGGAGGGCCATCACCATGCGCGAGTCCGGCGTGCCCGGGGGCCTGAGACGTTGCAAGCCACGCTGTCCCAGTGACCACCGCTGGACGAGGGCGACGGCAGGCACTCGGCGTTCCAAAAGTTGAAGTCCCCGGCTGCTACGGAGGGCCGCGGCCGGCTCTGCGCGGCCCGGTCGCTTCGGCTTCACACGGACTCCGCTGAGGTCGGGGGGGGTCAGACCTTGGCGACGTAGGAGGAGATGTCGCTAAGGAGCGCGGCCAGCCGGGCGGGTGCGGACAGGAAGGGGCAGTGGCCGGTGTCGAGCCGTTCGACGCGCGTGGCCCGTAGGGACATCTTCGCCTGCAGCGCGGGCGGGAGGGCCTGGTCGCGTTCGCAGAGCACGTAGGTGGAGGGCACGGCCCGCCACGCGGCGCGAGTGACGTGCTCTCCGAAGGACCGCCGGCTCTGCTCGACGAGTTGACTCATGGCGTGCTCGGCGCGGTGGCCGGGCATATCCCCGTACAGAGCTGAGCGGGGATCTTCGAAGACGACGGGAGCGATGCCGCTTAGCTCTTCGTCCTTGCCGATGGCGTGGCCGTGGACGCCGCCGACCGATTCGCCCTCGGCCGGCATGTAGGCCGCGAGGTAGACGAGGTGGGCGAGGCCCGGGAGGGTGACGGCCTGTGTGGCCGGGAAACCGCCATAGGAGTGCGCGACGACGATCACGGGACCTTCCATCTGCTCAAGGTGCGTGGCTATTTCCTCGGCGTCGTCGTACATACCGGCATTTGGCGCGCGTCCCGCGCTGGGCAGATCGACCGTGCGGGAGTGATGACCGTCGGCGGCGAGGGCGTCCTGGAGATCGGTCCAGCACTCCGAGCGGTGCCAGGCGCCATGGACGAGGAGGAAGGAAGGGCGTACTGCGGTCGTGGGCATGGCGGTGCTCCTTGGTGGTGGGTGGTGGGTCAGTGGTGGTTCGTCACCAGGGCTGTGGGTCGGCGGCCCGTGCCCGCGCCGGGGCAACCCTGGTGGCCGCGGGGCTGGCCGGGCTGCCCTCGGGGGCCGGTGCGGCCGTCCGGCTCGGCGGTCGTACCAAGGCCAGGACGATCAGTCCGCCGAGGGCCGCCGCAAGGGCCGAGAGCAGGAACACACTGTCGAGGCCGTCGGCGAATGCCTGGTGCACCAGGTGTTGTGCCTCCGCGCCGCGGGCGGCGGGCACCGCCTGTACCAGCTGCTGTGCCTGGCCCGCGGCGAGGGTGGCGGCAGCCTGGTCGGGGTCCGGAACCGCACCGGACGCGGCGAGTGCCTCGGCCGTCCGGCTGGTGAAGACCGCGCCGAGAACGGCGATGGCCAGGGTCATGCCCAGCTGGCGGAAGGTGTTGACGGCCCCGCCGGCCATCCCCGCCCGTTGCGGAGGTACGGCGGAGGTAGCGGCCGAGAGCAACACCGGGGTGGCCAGACCCACGCCGATCCCGGTGACCACGAAGCCCCCGGTCAGGGCGGCTGCCCCAGCGTCGGCCGTCATCTCCGCGCGTAGGAGGAGCATGCCGGCCGCGATGGAAAGAAGGCCCAAGCCGATTGGCAGACGCGGGACGAGCCGCTGGATGTGGCGGCCGGCCCCGGCGGCCACCAGGAACGACGCTCCGGCCAATGGGGTCAGGGCGAGGCCCGCTGCGACCGGGCTGAGGCCGAGTATGGACTGCAGCCACACGGAGACCAGCACCAGAGCGCCGAAGGCGCCGCCCTGGAGCAGCGGCGCGGCGCTCATCAGCCCCGCGAACGACGGGCGTCGCAGCAGTGCCAGATCGAGCATCGGGGTACCGCCGTGCCGTGCGGTGCGGTGCTCGATCACCACGAACGCGGCCAGGGCCACGGTGGTGAGGGCGAAGGACGCCAGGATCTCGGCCGAGGTCCAGCCCGCCTCGGGGCCACGGATGAGCCCGTAGGTGAGGGTGGTGGCCGCGACGGTGAAGGCCGTCGCGCCGGGGAGGTCAATGCGGGCCGGTGCGTCGGTGCCGGAAGGCCTGCCGGGCTGGTCGGCGCGTACCATCCGCAGCGACATGGCGATGGCGACGGCCGCGATGGGCAGGTTGACCCAGAAGATTGCCTGCCAGGTGAAATGCTCGGTGAGCAGGCCACCGAGCAGCGGACCCGCGGCGGCGGCGGCGCCGTTGGCGGCGCCCCATACGCCGAAGGCGGTCCCCCGGTCCCTGCCCTGGTAGGAGGAGATCAGCAGGGCAGGGGCCGTGGCGAACATGGCGGCGCCACCGGCGCCCTGCACCACGCGGGCGGCGATCAGTACGTTGGCATCGGGAGCGAGGCCGCACAGGAGGGAGGCCAGGCCGAAAATTCCCAGGCCGTAAACGTAGAACCGCCGGTGCCCGAACCGGTCGGCCAGGGAACCGGAGGCCAGGAGCAGAGCGGCGAGGGCCAGGGCGTATCCGTCGATCACCCATTGCAATGAGGTGAAGGAGGCGCCGAGATCGTCGGCCATGCTGGGCAGGGCGACGTTCACGATGGTCACGTCCACCAGCAAGACGAAGGCGCCGAGGCAGACAGCCAGCAAGGGCCACCATTTGCGCATGTCGTTCTCCGTTCGGATCGTACGTGCTGTCCGGGACGACCGGTGAGCGCGTCGCCCTGGTGCCGTCCCTTCCATGGAGTGTGGAACCCTTTCGGACGATCCAATGAGTCAGAGGTGCCCGACTGTGCAGATCCGACACAATGGAGGTCATGAAGACGTATCTCGACACACCTGATGATGCCGGTCGTGCGCTGTCGGACGAGGAGACGGCACTCGCGCACGCCCTTCAGATCAACGGACGGGCCTCGTTCAAGGAGATCGCAGAGGTCCTGGGGGTGTCCGACCAGACCGCCGCGCGCCGCTGGTCACGGCTTCGCTCCGCAGGGAAGCTCCGGGTCCTGGGCCTGACCGATCCGCTGCGGCTCGGCGACTCCTCCTGGATCGTGCGTATCCGGTGCACGCCCGACGCGGCCGCCTCCATCGGGGAGGCGCTGGCACGGCGCACGGACACCAACTGGGTCAGCCTCAGCTCCGGCGGCACCGAACTAGTCTGTGTGGTACGGACCCGGGGTCCCGGACTGCGGGAGCCGCTGCTTCTGCAGAAGCTGCCGCGCACACCGCAGGTGATGGACGTCTCGGCGCACAGCCTGCTACACGTCTTCTTCGGCAGGGACCTCAGCACGATCAACAAGAGTGGGCCGCTGACGCCCGCTCAGGCCGCGGCGCTCACGCCGCCGGCCGTACCGGAGCGGGCCATGGACGCGGCGCCCGTGAAGCTGGACGACTGCGACCGGCATCTGCTCGATCTGCTGGCCCGCGACGGCAGGGCGGCGCCGGGGGAACTGGCTGCCGCGACGGGGCTTTCGCAGTCGACGGTGCGCCGACGGGTCACCGAGCTCAGAGCGGCCGGTGTCCTCTACTTCGACGTCGAGTACCACCTGGACGTTCTCCAGCAGAACTTCCGGGCGGCGCTGTGGCTGGAGATCGACCCGGCCCGTCTCGCCGAGGCGGGCAGAGCGCTGGCCGCCCATCCTGAGGTCTCTTTCGCCGCCGCCGTGACGGGCACGGCCAACCTGTACGCCAGCGTGGCTGTCACGAGCGCGCAGGAGTTCTACCGCTACCTCACCGGGTCGGTGGCCGCCCTGCCGGGTCTGCGTCATACGGCGACCGCGCCCGTCCACCGCACTCTGAAGGGCCCCGGCCCCTACCTCCCGGCCGCAGCATGACTTTTCGCACCCGCGCTCGGGGTGTTCACGAGTGGGTATGAGCTGCGACGCCGCCCGCTGAGTTCCAAGATCTATTCCCACCAACAGGAAGATCGTTCCCTCGTGAAGGCGGATCGATCGCCCCTGGCTGCAGTGACGAGTTGTGGAAGTACCCGTGCGCCTCGCGGCTTGCCTGTGGAGTGCCGATTTTGACGCGAATCATCGACGCTCGCGCCTCGCAGGACCCTTCACCATCGCGCAGGCGAGGAGAGGGGCGGGGTGGGGTGCGGTCACCGGGTGCCTCCGCCCACCAGACTCTGATCAACTGCGCATTCTCCTCGCCCGTGCTGGGGCGATGCTTCCCTCTCGATCAGGGATCGCAGGCGCTGCTCGAACTCGACCAGCGCCGGGCCCACGGGAAATCGCTGCTGGACGTGCGGTGAGCCGACCCCGTCTGATCGCCGCCACCGTCCGCGCCGGGCAGCGCGTGCTGCTGACACCCTGCAGCTGCCCAGGGCGGCCCTTCTCTCGGCATCGGCGGATCGGGATGCCCCGTGGCGCCGGTGAACTCGCAGAGACGGCCTGTTCCGCTGCCCTGGCCCCGGGTCAGGTATCGATGTGGACCTGCGGCGGCATATGAGGTCGCCGCGATGGCGGTGCGGGCGAGGACGTGTTCCGGCTTGCGTTCGTAGCGGCGGTGGAGGCGTCGGCAGGCGGACAGCCAGGAAACGGTCCGCTCGACGCCCCAAGCGGTGCGGGCCCAGGCGGCGGGATGACTCGATGCCCTCGCGGGCGAGGCGGTGCCGGATGCCGCGGTAAGAGAGCCATCGCCGGGGATGGCGGTAGTCGTACCCCTTGTCACCGTCAGCTTGCCGGACCGTCGGTGTCGCGGGCCGCGGCGGGAGCGGACGGGCGGGATGCCTCGGGCGCGCGGGATGAGGGCCTGGCTGTCGTGGAGGCCGGCGGTGGAGATGCCGATCGACAGAGGGAGACGGCGGCGGTCGACGATGAGGTGGATTTCGATCCTTTCTTGTCGCGGTCGGTCGGATTCGGTCCCGTCAACTGCCTCCTTCGTAGCGGAGAACGCCGCCCTGCGCGAAGCTCTGCACCAGGCTGGCGGCAACGTAGCCTCTCTCCCCGGGACGTCCTGAAGGCTGCCGCCCAAAGGACTACAACCTGCGCCGGTACTGTGCGCCCCGGATACGCGATAAAAGGACAATGAGATGAGCTTGAGGGGCGCATGGACACCCGCCCGTCACGCGCACTGAAGGCGCGCACCGCGGCCTTGGCGCCGCCGTACAGGCCCATTCCGGCTGGGTGCTGGATGGACGCGGTCGAGCCGATGATGACGATCGTGCCGCCGGTCGGCAAGAGCGGGATCGCCGCTTGGACGGTGAACTGGACGCCCTTCGCGTTCACACCGAAGGTCAGGTCGAACTGCTCTTCTGTGATCGCGCCGAGCGGAGCGTGCACGCCGATGCCGGCGTTGGCAACGACCGCGTCGAGGTGTCCGTGCCGTGCGAGGGCCCCTGATCGAGGACGGTCCGTTTCACCATCTGGCGGACGAAGGAGATCCTGGAGTCCCGCGAGGATGCCGACGGCATCGAACTGCCTACGGAGCGCACGCTTTATGGGCTGTTCGACAAGTTGGCGGTCGGCACACACGCGACCGGTTCGGCGAGGACACGCCGCTCGTTGCAGGCGCGTCCGGCCGGTCCGTTCGGGGAGGTCCCGGCTATCGCGCCGGGCGAGCTGATGCAGATCGACTCAACTCCGTTGGACGTCTTGGTACGGCTGGATGACGGCATCGCGGAGAAGGTCGAGTTGACCGCGCTGGTCGACATCGCGTCCAGGTCGATCACGGCGGCAGTGCTGCGTCCGACGACGAAGGCGGCCGACGCCTCCGCCCTCCTGGCCCGCAGCATCACACCGGAGACGATGCGGCCGGGCTGGCCACAGGCGCTGCGGATGTCCCGGTCGATCCTGCCGCACCAGCGGCTGCTGACCCTGGACGAGCGGCTGGAGCAGGCGGCGGCGCGGCCAGTGATCGTTCCAGAGACGATCGTCTGCGATCACGGCAAAGTGTTCATCTCACACAACTTCCGTACCTCCTGCCGCTTCTTGGGCGTCTCGCTGCAGCCGACGCACAAGGCGTCGCCCTTCGAGAAGGGCGTGATCGAGAAGACGCTGGGATCGGTGGCGACGCTGTTCGCGCAGTTCGTCGCGGGGTACACCGGCCGCTCGGTGGAGCGCCGTGGCCGGCGTGTGGGAGACGGGCCGTTGTGGTCCTTGCCCGAGCTGCAGGACCTGCTGGATGACCGCTGCTCGGACATCCGCTTCGCCCTGGAGGTCCCACGCCTGACCACCGCAGAGATGAGTCCGCTGACCGAACCCATCACAGGGGAACTCGCCGACCTGGTCGAGGGCATGATCGGCAGAGAGCTCAACGGAAGGCAGATCTGGACCGAACTCATGGACCACCACGACTACTTGGTCACATACGACAGCATCCGCCACTACATCCGATACACACGATCCCGAACAGCGTCAGCACGCGTAGGGAACCCAGAGGCGCATACAGCGGCCCCAACTGCCTTTCCCTGACAGCGGTGAAGTACGAGGCCCCATGCCAGAGCCGCATGCATAGGTCACGGCCGTCGTAGACAGCGACGCCACCGAGTTTGCACGGGGCGGCGACGCTCCGGGGAGGCAAGCGCGCAGGCGTGGTCCGGCGACTCGGAAGGGCCACCGGCGGAGGGGCAGCGGAGTGGCGTCCGGGGCGGCAGGGACGGAGGGGGCGTGGATGACGAAGAAGAGGAGCGCCAAGGTGTCACCTGGCGACCATCACGTGACCGCTTTCCGCCGGGCGATTTGCCGGATCCCGGGGAAGGATGGGAGGGCGCCACGGCGAGCAATCAGCCGCCGACGCACCCTCCCACATCACCCGAACCGCGCCGGAAGGACATGTCATGGCCGCCGCCACACCCAAGGCTCCGACTGCACCAGGGGTACGGTCCTGGTGGGGGATCCCGTATGCCACCGCCGAGCGGTACCGCCGCCCCGTGGTCGCGGAGTTCGATCCGGACCTCCCGTATGACCGCAAGGGCGTCGTCTCCGTCCAGCCCGACAGCGGTGACTGGCTCGAAGCGGACAGCGGGATGGGCGAGGACTGCCTGAACCTGAACGTGTGGGCTCCCGAGCAGCCGGCCAGGGAGGCGCTGCCGGTGGCCGTGTACATCCACGGCGGCGGATTCGAGTACGGCGCGAACACGCAGATCACCTCGAACGCCGCCGGCCTCGCCGCGACGGGGCGCGTGGTGGGCGTGTCGATCAACTACCGGCTCGGCGCCCTGGGCGCGCTCTCACTCTCGCAGTACGGCGGGCGGCTCGCCGAGGCCAGCAACCTCTTCCTGCAGGACGCCATCGCCGCGCTCACCTGGATCCAGCGGAACATCGCCCACTTCGGCGGCGATCCCGACAACGTCACCGTCTACGGCCACAGCGGCGGCGCCTACACCACCTTCGGGCTGCTCAGTGCCTCCTCCGCCAACGGCCTGTACCGACGCCTGGCCGGGTTCTCCGGCGGGCCCGCCCGCTCCATCCCGGCCTGGTGGGCCGAGGAGCTCGCGCACCGGTTCGTCACGGAACTCGGGGTCGCAGACAACCCCGACAAGCTGATCGACCTCGACACGGCCTCCCTGGTGGCCGCCCTGAACAAGGTCGTCCCGACGGATCTCGGCGTCCGTGGCGGGGTGGACAACCAGGCCACCGGCGTCGTCCTGGACATCGGACAGCCCGGCGCGGTGGTGCACGCCCACCCCATGGACGTCCTCGCCTCGGGCGCGCACCGCGGTGTCGACGTGCTGCTGAGCATGGCCAGCGACGACATGGGCTGGTGGGTGGCGAACGACCTCGACCGGTTCGACCCGCACACGCTCGACCGCGTCACCGACGAGGTCGCGGGCTGGCGCATCTCCCGCTCCCGCGCCAAGAAGATCGTCCATGCCTACGACCAGGGCGGCCGTACCCCGGCCGAGGTTCGCGCCGCGCTCATGGCGGACTACCTCTTCGCGCTCCCCGCCGCCCGCGGCGCCCTGGCCCACGCCGCCGCGGGCGGCAACGCCCATCTCCTGGTGATCGGCCCCGCCGAGGGCGCGCCCGCCGTGCACGGCACCGAGATGTACGCCCTGGTCGGCCAGGAAAAGCCGGGCCGCCGTGCCGAGCAGGACGAGCGTGACACGCGTATCCGCGACATCCTGCTCGACTTCGTAACCGGCGAGCAGTCCCGTCTGTGGCCCGCCGTCACGGACCGTCCGACCTCGGAAAGGGTCGGCAACCCTCCCTTCGAGGCGAGCGCCCACTACCAGGCGGCCCTCGACCTGTGGGAGGGCATCGACCGCCCCTGACGGCCATCAGGCAAATACGGACATGCGGAACAGCACAGAGCCATTCGGGGACGAACACGGTAAAGGAGCGGGGTATGAGCCAAGGGACAGCAGCCGGCGACGCCGCACCGGCGACGATGCGGGCCGTCGTCGTCACCCGGCCCGGCGGCCTCGACGCACTGGAGATCAAGGACGTGCCGGTGCCCATACGCAAGCCCGGCTGGGTGCGGATCAGAGTGAAGGCGTTCGGCGTCAACGAGTCCGAGATCACCACCCGCAAGGGCGAGTCGGACACGGAGGTCACCTACCCGCGCGTTCCCGGCATCGAGGGCGTCGGCGTGGTCGACGAGACCGACGAGGACAGCGGACTGCGGCCGGGACAGCAGGTGGCGACCATGATGGGCAACATGGGCCGCTCGTACGACGGCGCGTACGCCCAGTACGTGAGCGTCCCAGCCGGGCAGGTCATCCCGTTCGAGACCAGTCTGCCGTGGGAGGTCGTCGGTGCGCTGCCGGAGATGTTCCAGACCGCCTACGGATCGCTGACTACCGGCCTGGATCTCAACGCCGGGCAGACGCTGCTGATCCGCGGCGGCACCTCCACGGTCGGGCTGAGCGCGGCCACCATCGCGAAGGACCTCGGAGCCACCGTCCTGTCCACCACCCGCAGCCCCGGCCGGGCCGGGGAACTGCGGGCGGCGGACGTTGACCATCCCCTTGTCGACGACGGCACCCTCGCCGACCAGGTGCGCGCGCTGCTGCCGGACGGCGTGGACGCCGCACTGGAACTTGTGGGCTGCTCGGCCCTCGCCGACACCCTCCGCACCGCCCACCGCCACGGCACCGTCTGCTTCACCGGAGCCCTGGCGGGGCAATGGACGATCCCCGACTTCACCCCGTTCATGATCCCCAGCGGGGTGCGGCTGACTAGCTATGCGGGCGAGGCCGCCGACCTGCCGGCCGACGCATTCGCCCACCAGCTCCAGGCCATCGCCGCAGGACGCCTCAAGGTCCCGGTCGCGAAGGTCTACCACGGCCTGGAACAGGTCTGTGACGCCCAGGCCGACCTCGAGTCCGGCGCCATGCCGGGCAAGCACGTCGTCGTCCTGGACGACTGAGCCCGGATCCCTCGACTTGAGCGGCAAGAGCGATCGGGGCCGTCACGTATTGTTCGCGCTGGGCGGCCGCCAGTCCGGGGCCTCAGCGCGCTCGAGGGAAAAGCTGCTCGACTGCTGTCACCACCGCGGCGCGGCGTGCGGCGGTGGTGGGGTCCACGGCGTGTGCGGCGGCGGCCTCGCTGAGTTCGGGTTGTGCCGCCCAGGTCGTGGCGATCTGGTTGACCAGGGCGAGGACGTCGGCCGGGTCCCAGGCGGGGTCGAGCTGTCCAGTCTGCTGCACCCGGCAAAGCTGGTCGATTTTGCGGGCGATCACTGCCTGGGTGGGATCGTCGGCAACGGCTGCGGTGCCCGGCAGTTCGAGGCGGCCCCAGGTGATCAGACGGTGGTGGTCCGGACGGGCGACGAAGTAGTCGAACAGGCGGCCCGCGTAGCCAGGCAGGTCGTACGGGTCCATCTGAGTGGCCTCGGCGATGACGAGGTACTCCCGTGCAGCCACGGCGGCATAGAGCGCTTCTTTGCCGCGGAAGTAGGCGTAGACGCGTTCCTTGCTGGTCCTGGCGAGCTTGGCGATGCGGTCCACGCGGGCGCCGGCGATGCCGTGGCGGGCGAACTCCTCCATGGCAGCGGTGAGGATGCGCTCGCGCGTGTCGCCGCCGGAGGCGGGCGCTGCGGTCTGGCCTGAGTCGCGGGACTGGGACATGACCCGAGGATAAGACACCGAACCGTTCGGTTTGGCATCCGGGCGATCGGCACATAGAGTCAAACAGAACAGTTCGGTTTGGCCTGTGCAGGTGAAGCCGGCGAAACACTGAGGAGTGAACTCATGCAGCACCGCAATCTGGGCTCTCAGGGTCTGCGCGTCTCGGCGCTCGGCCTAGGGATCATGGGCATGTCCATGGCTTACGGCGCCTCGAACGACGACGAGGGCATCGCCACCATCCGCCGCGCCCACGAAGTCGGGATCGACTTCTTCGACACCGCCGAGCTGTACGGCGCCGGTACCGGCAGCAACGAGATCCTCCTCGGCGAGGCGGTCAAGGGCTTCCGCGACGAGGTGGTCCTCGCCACCAAGTTCGGCTTCGACCTGACCGCCGAGCCGATCGGCTCCGCCTTCAACAGCCGTCCGGAGAACATCCGCAAGGTCGCCGAGAACAGCCTGCGCTACCTGCAGAGCGACCACATCGATCTCTTCTACCAGCACATCTCCGACCCCGCCGTTCCGGTCGAGGAGGTCGCCGGCGTGGTCGGCGAACTGATCGCCGAGGGCAAGGTGAAGTACTTCGGCCTGAGCAACGTCGGCCCCCGGTACATCCGCCGTGCCCACGCCGTCACCCCGGTCTCCGTGCTCCAGTACGAGTACTCGCTCTTCGAGCGGGAGGTCGAGGAGAAGGTCCTTCCCGTCCTGCGGGAACTCGGCATCGGCCTGGTGCCCTACTCCCCGCTCGGCCGCGGCTTCCTCACCGGCCAGGTCAAGCCCGCCAGCGAGTACCCCGCGGACGACATGCGCAGCTGGGACGAGCGTTGGCAGGGCGAGAACTACACGTACAACGTGCGCGCCACCAAACAGCTCAAGAACCTGGCCGACACCAAGGGCATCACCACCGCCCAGCTCGCGCTGGCGTGGCTGCTCGTCCAGGGTGAGGACATCGCGCCCATTCCCGGCACCCGCAGCACCAAGCGCATCGAGGAGAACGCCGGCGCCGTCGACGTCCAGCTCTCGGCCGCCGATCTCGCCCGCATCGCCGAGATCCTTCCCCACGGCTCGGCAGGCAGCCGCCTCCCGGCCGCGGTACTGTCCAGCTTCACCACAGACTGACCGCGCCGGGAGCCATCTCCTCCTGACGGGCAAGGGGCCTGCGCCGCGTTTCCGTCACGCGTCGGTCCCGGCTGCGCGGGCCGCGAAGGCGGCCGGGGTGAGGCCGGTGCGGTCGCGGAAGAAGCGGCCGAAGTTCGCGGGGTCGGTGAAGCCGAGGTGTACGGCCACGGCCCGGGCGTCCCAACCGGCGCTTCCCAGCAGGCGCCGGGCCTCCAGGAGGCGCCGCTCGTCGATGAGTTCACGTACTCCCTTGCCGGCGGCATCCTGGGCGGCACGGCTGAGGGTGCGGACCGAGCAGCCGAGCAACTCGGCGTAGTCCGCGGCTTGGTGCAGCTCGCGAAAGTGCAGCTCCAAGGCGTCCAGGAAGTGTCGGTATCTGTCGGCGCGGCCCGCGCCGGCCGCGACTGTCCCGGTGGGGGCGATGCCCGGGGAGTTGGCCAGGCGCAGCAGCAGTGATTCGAGCAGGCTGCGCCGCAGGGCGTGGTGGATGTCGAGGGGGCGGCACCCCAGTGCGCGGTGTTCGTCCAGGAGTTGGAGTGCCGTCTGCTGGAGCCAGGCGGTGTCGTCGGGGTGCGGGCTGAGCACGGCAGGTGCCCCGTGCGCGGTGAGCGGGGCCAGGAGACGGGCGAGGTCGGGCCGCAGTACGTCAGGTTCGAACAGGATGAACGGGCCGCGGGCCGCGCCGGGCAGATGCCAGCACTGTGCGTGTCCGGGACGCACCCACAGCCACTGGCCGGGGGCGACGGTCCGCGTGACGTGGTCGACGTCGTGCCACAGCTCACCCTCGGTGACGGCGATGAGGTAGTGGAAGGTGGCGCGGCCCGGACGGGGCGGGTTCCACGGCCAGTCGTCGTGGTGGGCGAAGAAGTCCTCGACGGTGCTCACCTCGAGGCCGTAGGGAGTACCGACCGGGGGCTGGAAACCGTACAGCCGAACCTCGGCCGGTCCGGCCGCGGTTCCGCTCGCGGTGAGGTGTCGCTTGTCGACCATCACGTGTCCGCAGTCTACTGCCCTATTTGTCAGCTTGAAAGGAAGAATGGCGTATGCCGCCGGGACCACCTCGTGAGGAAGGCAACGCCCCATGAACGGAACGACCCTGCACAAGACCGCCGCCGACTGCGCCGAGGAGCTTCCCGGAGCCCAGCTGGAACATCCCTTCGGCGACGACTGGGAGGTCTTCAAGGTGCGCGGGAAGGTGTTCATGCTGATGACAGAGGTCCCGGGGCGCCCCGTCGTGATCCTCAAGGCGGACCCCGGCGAGGCCCACGCCCTGCGGGAGCAGTACAGCCACATCACCCCCGGCTACCACATGAACAAGAAGCACTGGATCACCCTGGAAGGCGGGGACGACGTCAACAAGAAGCTGGTCGAGGAGCTCGTCACCGACTCCTACCGGCTCGTCGTCGCTCACCTGCCCAAGGCCGAGCAGCCCGTCGACCCGCACACCTACGGCACCAGCGCGCGGGCGGCCCGGTGAGCGCGGCCGGCGACCGGCTCCAGGACACCGCCCGCCGGGCGGCGCTCGCCCTGTCCGGCGTCACCCACGGCCGCCCCTTCACCCCCGCACTCGAGGTGTACAAGGTCGCGAGCAAGGTGTTCCTGATCGTCACCGACGACCCGGACGACCAGATCATCACGGTCAAGTGCGAACCCGAACACGCCCGCGCGCGCGTGCACGGTCATGCCTCGATCACACCGGGCCGCTACCTCGACAAACACCACTGGATCTCGCTCGGGCCGGGCCCCGGCATCACCGAGCGGCTGGTCACCGACGCGGTCGAGGATTCCTACGACCTGGTCGTCGAGCGGCTGCCCAGGCGCGACCGCCCCCGTAACCGATGAGCACCACCAGCGCGCCCACGAGCGGCTGAGCCCACGTCTGTCAGTGCCCCGTGCAAGGCTCGCCACGCCCGCACACCTTTGCCTGCGATCCGAGAGACCAATGGAACCGACCGAAGCGACCCTGCCGCTCTTCGACGAGGAGCCCGCCCGGCCCCTCGCCGACCGCCTACGCCCCACCCAGCTGGATGAGGTCGTCGGGCAGGACCACCTCCTGGCCCCGGACGCCCCGCTGGGTCGCATGGTCGCTCAGCACCGCCTCGGCTCCGCCATCCTGTGGGGTCCGCCCGGCGTCGGGAAGACGACCATCGCCCGCCTGCTCGCGGACGGCAGCAACCTGGCCTTCGAACCGGTGTCGGCCACCTTCTCCGGCGTGGCCGACCTGCGCAAGGTCTTCGCCGCCGCCCGCAGCCGGCGCGCCATCGGCCAGGGCACCCTGCTGTTCGTCGACGAGATCCACCGCTTCAACCGCGCCCAGCAGGACAGCTTCCTGCCCTACGTCGAGGACGGCACGATCACCCTGATCGGCGCCACCACGGAGAACCCGAGCTTCGAACTCAACGGCGCCCTCCTCTCCCGCACCCAGGTCCTCGTCCTCAAACGCCTCGACGAAGCCGCCCTGTCCACACTCCTCGACCGTGCCGAGGGCCTCACCGGCCACCGGCTGCCCCTGGACGACGACGCCCGCCGCGCCCTGATCACCATGGCCGACGGCGACGGCCGCTACCTCCTCAACATGGCCGAACAGCTCCAAGCCCTCCCGAACCCCGGCACCCCCCTGGACACCGCCGCCCTCGCCCACCACATCCAGCAGCGCGCCCCGCTATACGACAAGGCGCGGGAGAGCCACTACAACCTGATCTCCGCGCTCCACAAGTCGATGCGTGGCTCCGACCCGGACGCGGCCCTGTACTGGCTCGCCCGCATGCTCGACGGCGGCGAGGACCCCCTGTTCGTGGCCCGCCGCCTGGTCCGCTTCGCGAACGAAGACATCGGCATCGCCGACCCGTACGCCATCCAGCAGGTCCTCGCCGCTTGGGACGTGTACGAGCGACTCGGCTCCCCCGAGGGCGAGTTGGCGATCGCCCAGGCCGTTCTGTACCTCGCCACGGCCCCCAAGTCCATCGCCGTCTACCGCGGCTTCAACGCGGCCCACCGATCCGCCCGCCGAACCGGCTCGCTCATGCCGCCCGCCCACATCATCAACGCCCCGACCCGGCTGATGAAGGACCTCGGCTACGGCAAGGATTACCAGTACGACCCCGACACCACCGGCGGCTTCTCCGGCGCCGACTACTTCCCCGACGACATGGACCGCGAGACCTATTACCAGCCCACACGCAACGGCTACGAAGCCCAGATCAGCGAACGGCTACGCCACTGGGCCGCCCTCCGCGCTCGCCGACGCAGCGGCTGACGCGGACGCGTGGGCAGCGCACAGAATGTGCACACGGCAGATGTCGCGCACAATCCGCACCCAGCGTCCCCCTCCGACACGATGTTCCACGCTATCGCCCGCCGTGTTGACATCCAATCCAGTCGACGCAGGTCAGCGCGCTGCGCGCGACCAACTTCGCTGTCGAAGGACACGACCCTGTCGTTCCTGCGCTGGCCGCGCCCCATCCGCATGCAGGCAGTGCGCACTGGCCTTGGTGACGGCTCGCTGCGGGAAGAAGCGAGCCGTCAGGGACCGATCTGGGATCGACGCTGACAGAGCCAGATTCGAGGGCGTGGTGCGGGGGCTGGATCAAGCAAGCGCGGCACCCAAAATATGGCGTCGCGCGATGGGTCAGTATTTGCGCCCGGGGGCTGAGATTTCAACAAAGCAGCGGCCCGTGGCATCCACGTCGACAACCTCGACCTCGTCGTCAACGTCGACCCGCCGACCGACCACAAGGACTACCTCCACCGGGGCGGGCGCACGGCCCGCGCCGGTGAGTCCGGCAGCGTCGTCACGCTCGTCACACCGAGCCAGCGTCGCGGCATGGTCCGCCTCATGTCGGACGCCGGGATCATGCCGCAGACCACCCAGGTCAGCTCGGGCGACGAATCCCTCAGCCGGATCACCGGAGCCCAGGCCCCGACCGGTATCCCGGTCGTCATCACCGCCCCGGTGGCCGAACGGTCCAAGAAGCGCGGTGCCACCTCACGCGGCCGACGCCGCCCCGCCTCAGCGACCCGCCGCGGCGCGCTCCAGTCCACGGCCGGTGCGGCCGCCTAAGTTCTGTCCGTAAAGATCTTTTGGTTGGAGGTAGTGAGGTGTTGCCTCAGCAGCATCGCGCTTGATGCCCTCGCGCGCCGGGTATCGCAGGCGCATGCGGGCATGGGGAGAGACCGTGTGGGCGGGACCCCGGTGGGAAAGTTTCCTGCGGGGCATGGTGAAGCGGGCGCTGGCGGGAGATGAGCCGCAGCCGTGGTGGGTGTCGCGGCGCGTGCTGACCGTGGTGTCGACGGATGTCGACGACACTGCCGGTGTCGGGGCGATCTGGATCCTGCGGCGTCCGAAGTCATCGCGGACGCGTGAGCGCATTGCGTTCCTGGAGTGGTTCGGCAGGCAGTGGCGGTACGTCGGGGGCAGCAGCGGCTCCGGAAACGATCCTGTCGACGTTGAGGTGCTCGACGTGTGCAATGGCGGGGGCGTGCTCAGCCTCACCCGCAGCCTTGACCCTCCGCACTCCCTCGCCGCGGCCCCATGGATCAGTTGCGTCAAAGTACGGCTCGGGCAGGACGTGGGGCAGGTCCTTATCGGCGCCCGCCGTATCGAGGTTCCCGAGCAGCGCAGTCTCGTTGCTGTCTGGGCGTCGCCTCAGAGCAGCCGTGGAGCCCGTCCCGTCATCGTGGCCCGGGGACATAACGGCGCCGAACTCTCCCGCATGGGCCCCCATGACAGCCTGGACACTCATACCTGGACGCGACTGAGAGAGCAGTCGTAGCCAACCTGCTCCTGGGTCTCGGTCGTACTGGGTGTCCTGGCTGTTTCCTGCCAGTCACCCAGCGAGAGTGAGGTTGTGCAGGCGAGCGATCCCGAGCACGGCGTGGTGGACGCCGGCGTCTTTGAGGCGGCAGTCGCGCAAGACCTTCCAGGTCTTCATGCGGGCGAAGGTGTGCTCGGTCCGCGCGCGGACTTTGCGGTGGGAGGCGTTGTGGTCCTCTCTCCAGGCCGGGAGGTCGTCCTGACCTGGTTCGCGTCGGTGCGGGATGATCAGGCCGATGCCTCGGTAGCCGCCGTCGGCTATCACCGTGGTGCGGCCGACGGCGGCCGCGGCACCGGACAGCTCCCACGCCTTGCAGTCGTTGCGGTTGCCGGGGACTGGTTTGCCCACGGCGACGACGAGACGGGTGTCGGCGTCGATGACGACCTGGTGGTTGGTGGAGTACCGATAGTTCTTTGACCGCTCGGCGACCGTGTGATCGCGGGTGGGGATCAGGGTGCCGTCCACGATCAGCACGGTCTCCTTGCGGAACCGCTTGCGTTGTCGAAGGGCAAGTAATGGCCCGAGATGATCGATGATCCGGGCGGCAGCAGACTTGGGCCTCCGAAGAGCGGTACGAGCTGCCGCAGCGTCAGGTTCGTCCGCCAGTACGAGGTGGCCAGCAGAACCCGGTCCTGCAGCGGCAGGCTCCACGGCCTGCCCTTGCAGGCCGTGGCCACACGTTCGCGCCGTAGCGCGGTGACCAACTTGGCGAACTGCTGTGGGCTCAGTCCGGTGAACGGGGTTATCCAAGACGGCTCTGACGCCGTGATCACACCAGACACGGCGAGATCATGGCACTCGACCAGCGGTTACGGGACAGCCCTTAACCCCTCGTTGAGGGCATCCGCCGGGTTCATCAAGCGGTCGATCCACCTGCAGAAGGGCTCGGGCGGGTGCGCAGCCCCCTCGTGCGGCGCCGCCAACAATTGTTCCAGCACCCTCGCAACCCAGCGGTGCCGCCTCGAACCGTCGTGCTCCCAGTCCATGTCGAGTTCCGCAAAGAACTCGGTGATGTACATGCTCGAGCGGTACGGGAAGTAAGCAGGCTCGGCGTCACCTTGAGGATCAGCCGCACCGAGGTTCCCGCAAATGAAGTCGCCGACCATTTCCGGCGTTCGCTTTCTGCACTTCACGATGCCCCTCCCCAGAGCCGCGCTCCCCCAGCCACCGCGTGCGGACTGTTGTGCCCTCTCACCGCAGACGTCCGGCACGTACGACCAAGTCCGGGTCCGTCACGCGTGCAGCATCAGCGGTGGCCACGAGCACGATGCCGGAACCCGCCAGGAGTTCGTGGACGGTCGAAGTACGTGTCAACTGGCCCGAAGACCGAGCGCCAGCGTCAGTTCAAGGACCCGGTGTGGCGATGCGAGATCCGGAAACAGCTCCCGCAGCTGCGACATCCGGTACCGGACGGTCTGGGGATGGACGAACAACGCCGCCGCCACCTCGTCCCGCCTGCCCTGGTGCAGCAGCCACGCCCGCAACGTTTCCTCCAGCCGCCGTGCGGTCGTGACAGGCAAGGTCCTGAGCGGGGCGAGGGCTCGGGCACGCAGGTCTGCGAACGCGTCCACATCGGCGGTCAGCACCAGCTCGGGCAGGTGGTCCTCGGTGTCGCGGATATCAGAGGAGAGGGAGCGGGCGCGTACGGCTCGTCCGTACGAAGCGGACGCACGGGTCCATGGGCGGGCCGGGCCGACCACGGCCGTATGGTCGGTCAGCTGCCGCAAGAGATGTGATCGGTCGGCATCGGGGACGAGCAGCACACCGGTGGCGTCCGGCAGATCGTCGAGGACGAGGGTGCTCGGGTCGAGCGCGCGATAGGCAGGCCGGGCCTGGGCGGCGGGCAGCAGGACCGCCGTCAGCGAATCCGGAGGCTGCCATCCGGCCCGTTGAGCAGAGGCCAGCAGCACGTCCGGGCTCGCGCCGGCGAGGAGATCGCGGGCCAGGTGTTCCAGGTGGCGCTCGTGGGCCCTGCCCCGGGCGGCCAGTTCGTCGGCGTGGCCCGCAGCGCTCGCGGCGGAGAGCTCGTCGATGTAGGCGAAGGTCAGCTCGGCGAACTTGGCGACCTCGGCGGCGGGCAGACCTGCGGACACGGCGCCTGCGGCCAGGCGTCGCCAGGCCACGCGCGCGCCGACGCGGTAGGCGCTGAGCAGGGCGTCCATCGAACGGCCGTCGCGCACCTCGCCGCGGCCCAGCTCGTAGGCTGCATCGCCGGCGTCGCCGCCTGTGGCGTTCCCGCTCGCGAGGTCCAGGTAGTGCCCCAGGGCGGTGCGGACGGCCCGGCGGATGGTGGCGCCCATATGGCCCGACAGGGCGTTGGCGTAGGAGGGGACTTCGTCGATGATCGCCTGGACGACCTCGTCGGCGGTGGTCTTCAGCGCGGCCCGCAGTGCGGTGACCGTCGTCTCATCCAGGGCCAGTTTGCTGGCCCTCCGGATTGCATGGCTCACGTCTTTGTTCCCTGCGAACAATTCCACCCACCAGATTCACGTCCTGCGGTCAGGACTTTACGCCCTGAGGCGCAGCAAGCTGGAGCCATGACGAGTGCAGCCCTTCGCAGCAGGGCGTGGAAATTGCTGGAGATGGTCACAACGCCGCTGCTGCCGTCGGACTACCTCGACCTGGTCAGCCCACTGCGTGCGGGCGCAGACCTGCGTGGTCGCATCGAGGCCGTGCACCCCGAGACGGGTGACGCCGCGACCATCGTGATCAGGCCGGGACGGGGCTGGCGCGGCCACACAGCCGGTCAGTACGTGCGGATCGGGGTCGATGTCGACGGGGTGCGCCTGTGGCGTGCCTACTCCATCACCTCGCCGACGAACCGCCAGGACGGCCGCCTCACGATCACCGTGAAGGCTATCCCGGACGGCAAGGTCAGCAACCACCTGGTCCGCAGGGCGAAACCGGGCACGCTGATCGAGCTCGACCAGGCGACCGGCGACTTCGTGCTGCCGCAGGCCAAGCCCGCCAAGGTGCTCTACCTGACGGCCGGCAGCGGCATCACACCCGTGATGGGCATGCTGCGCGACACCGAGCCCGACGACGTCGTCATGGTCCACTGCGCGCCACAGCCGCAAGACGTGATCTTCCGCAACGAACTGCACAACCTGGTCGCGGACAAGAAGCTGCGGCTCACCGAGGTGCACACCGCCAGGGACGGCATGCTCGACATCGCCCGTCTCGACGAACTCGTGCCCGACTGGGCCGAGCGCGAGACCTGGGCCTGCGGGCCCGCGGGCCTGCTCGACGCCGCCGAAGAGCACTGGAGCACACACGGCCTCCAGGACCGTCTACACACCGAGCGGTTCCGCCCCAGCATCGTCGTCGCCGGAGATGGCGGCGAGGTCACCTTCAGCGCCACCGGCAAGACCGTCGACGCGGACGGCGCCACGCCGTTGCTCGACATCGGCGAAGAGGCGGGCGTGCTCATGCCCTCCGGGTGCCGCATGGGCATCTGCTTCGGCTGCGTCACGCCGCTCAAGGCGGGCGCCGTCCGCGACCTACGCACCGGCGAGATCACCGAGGCCGAGCCAGGCGTCCTCATCCAGACCTGCGTGTCCGCCGCCGCGGGCCCCTGCGACATCGAACGGTAGGAGAACCTTGACCGCTATCGACCCCACCGCCCACCTGACTGCGGAGCAGATCGAGGAGCTGGGCCGCGAGCTGGACGCGATCCGCGACGAGGTGATTGCCAGCCGAGGCGAAAAGGACGCCGCCTACATCCGGAAGGTCATCGCCGCCCAGCGCAAGCTGGAGCTGGTCAGCAGGGGCGTGCTGCTGTTCTCGATGTTCCCGCCCGCGTGGCTGATCGGCACCGCCGGTCTGTCCGTGGCGAAGATCATGGACAACATGGAGATCGGCCACAACATCCTGCACGGCCAGTGGGACTGGATGCGGGACCCGAAGATCCACTCCACCACCTGGGAGTGGGACCACGTCTCGCCAGCCGACCAGTGGAAGCACTCGCACAACGAGCAGCACCACACGTACACCAACGTGATCGGCAAGGACAACGACCTCGGCTACGGCATCATGCGCGTCGACGAGGACCAGACGTGGCACCCGTTCCACCTAGGCCAGCCGCTGTGGAACTTCCTCAACGCCTGCTTCTTCGAGTACGGCATCGCAGCGTACGACCTGGAGCTCGGCAAGAACCTGAACAAGCGCCGCCGCAAGGACCCGGAGTTCCGCGCGCGGGCCAAGGCCGTGGGCCGCAAGATCCGCAAGCAGGTGCTCAAGGACTACCTGATCCACCCGCTGCTGTCGGGCCCGTCGTTCCTCCCCACGCTCGCCGCCACGTTCACCGCGAACCTGGTCCGCAACATCTGGTCCCACTCGGTGATCATGTGCGGACACTTCCCGGAGGGCGTACAGGTCTTCGAGCGCCGGTCGATCAAGGACGAGACGCGCGGCCAGTGGTACCTGCGCCAGATGATGGGCTCGGCGAACATCAGCGGCAGCAAGGCCATGCACTTCATGACCGGCAACCTGTCGCACCAGATCGAGCACCACCTGTTCCCCGATCTGCCGAGCAACCGGTACGCCGAGGTCGCGGTGAAGGTGCGCGCCCTGTTCGAGAAGTACGAGCTGGAGTACGTCACAGGGCCACTGCCCAAGCAGGTGTTCTCCGCGTGGCGCAAGGTCTTCCGGCTCTCGCTGCCGAACAAGAAGCCCGAGGTCGGAACGCCGGACCGCGAGCTGGAGCTCGTCGCCGCCTGATTGTTGCAAGCGCCTGGCTCACGAACCCGAGGTCAGGCGCCCTTGTCCGCAGGTTCCAGAATCGCCACGCACTCCACGTGATGCGTCATCGGACGTCACAAGGTGTGTGGACGGGAGGAGAATCTGCGGCAGGTCAGCCGCGGGATGCCCGGCGCAGCGCTCGTCACCGGGCCGCCCGGGCCAACCCGGTGGGCCCGGTGATGAGGCTGGACATCCGGACCGACTCGTCGCCGGGTTTCACCTCGTGCACATCGGCGTCCGCCTCGGACACCTGCCCGGGTGTTGCTCAGGCGTCGATGATGACGGGGATGATGAGGGGCTTGCGGCGATGGGTGCGGAACGCCCAGTTCGCCACGGCGCGGGCCACGAGCTGTTCGAGCTGGCGCGCGTCCCCGACGCCTTCCTCGGCAGCGGTGGCCAGCGTCTTCTCGATGACGGGGATGACCGGCTCGAAGGTGGCGTCGTCGTGGACGAAGCCCCGGGCCAGGAAGTCGGGGGCCTCGGCGAGGGCGCCGGTGTCCGCGTCGACGATCGCCACCACCGTGACCACGCCTTCGGCGGCGAGGGTGAGACGGTCCTTGAGGGACGCCTCGGTGGCACCGCCGACCTCCATGCCGTCCACGTAGACGTTGCCTGCGGGAACCTTGCCACTGACGGACGCCCGCCCGTCGACCAGGTCGACGACGACGCCGTCCTCGGCGATGACCACCCGGTCGGGGTCCACACCGGTGCGGATGGCGAGGTCGCCGTTGGCCCGCAGGTGGCGCCATTCGCCATGCACGGGCATGACATTGCGGGGCTTGACGATGTTGTAGCAGTAGACGAGTTCGCCGGCGCTGGCATGCCCGGAGACGTGCACCTTGGCGTTGCCCTTGTGGACCACGTGGGCACCCCACCGGGTGAGTCCGTTGATCACCCGGTAGATGGCGTTCTCGTTGCCGGGGATGAGGGAGCTGGCGAGCAGGACGGTGTCGTCCTTGCCGATGCGGATCAAGTGGTCCCGGTTGGCCATCCGCGACAGCGCGGCCATCGGTTCACCCTGGGAGCCGGTGCACACCAGAGCGATCTTGTGATCCGGGAGCTTCTCCAGCTCCTTCGTGCTCACGACCAGACCGGAGGGGACCTTCAGATAGCCCAGGTCCCGGGCGATGCCCATGTTGCGGACCATCGACCGGCCGACGAAGGCGACCTTGCGGCCGTGCTGGTGGGCGGCGTCCAGGACCTGCTGGATGCGGTGCACATGGCTGGCGAAACTGGAGACGATGACCCGGCGCGGCGCGGTGCGCATCACCTGCTCGATCGCCGGGTTCAACTCCCGCTCGGAAGTGGTGAAGCCGGGTACTTCGGCGTTGGTGGAGTCGGTGAGGAACAGGTCCACACCCTCCTCTCCGAGGCGGGCGAAGGCACGTAGATCGGTGATGCGGTCGTCGAGAGGGAACTGGTCCATCTTGAAGTCGCCGGTGTGCAGCACCATCCCGGCCCGGGTCCGGATCGCGACCGCGAGGCTGTCCGGGATGGAGTGGTTGACCGCCACGAACTCGCAGTCGAAGGGCCCGAAGCCACGCCGGTCTCCCTCCCGCACCCGCACCGAGCGCGGCCGGATGCCGTGCTCCTTGAGCTTGGCCTCCAGGAACGCCAGCGTCAGCTTGGAGCCGACGACCGGGATGTCCCTCCGCTCGCGCAGCAGGTACGGCACGCCGCCGATGTGGTCCTCATGACCGTGGGTGAGGACCACCGCCACGATGTCGTCCAGCCGGTCCCGGATCGAGGTGAAGTCCGGCAGGATCACGTCCACGCCGGGCTGGGTCTCCTCGGGGAACAGCACCCCGCAGTCGACGATGAGCAGCTTGCCCGCGTGCTCGAACACGGTCATGTTGCGGCCGATCTCACCCAGGCCGCCCAGGGCGATAACCCGCAGCCCTCCTTCGGGAAGGGGAGGGGCGGTTTTCAGTTCGGGGTGTGGATGACTCATACCCTGACGGTACCCGGAGAGCGGGACAGGATGATCCATTACCTCCTCCTGACAGAGTCGGGGCGCGATGGTGTGGTCTCGGGTGGGCACGAGCGTCCCGTCCACGATCAGTACGGTGCCCTTGTCGAAAGACCTGCGGGGCCAGAGCGCGATCATCGGCCCGAGATGGCCGATGATCCGGTCCACGGCTGACTTCGACACACCGAAGAGCAGGGCGAGCTGCCGCAGCGTCAAGTTTCGTTCGCCAATAAGCCGCGACCAGCAGCGTCCGGTCCTCCAGAGACAGGCTCCACGGCCGCCCTCTACCGACGGCGTCCGCACCCTCGCGCCGCAGAACCGTCACCAGCTTCCCGAAGGAACGCAGGCTCAGCCCGGTGAACGGGGCTGTCCAGGACGGCTGCGATGCCGTAATCACACCAGTCACAACTGGATCACCCCAGTTGGCTTCGGCACCGCACGCCTGGCGCGCCGATGAGTTTCCTGCACTGCGGGCGTCCTATTGGCAGCAACGCACACCACAGCGGTACGGCCCCTACGTGAACCGGAGAGACAAACATGGCAACAGCGCGAGAGCAGTCGGCCGGAGCCGAGGCCCGAGTCGCCTCCGCAGACGGCACCGAGATCGCGTTCGAGCAGTCGGGCAGCGGGCCGGCCGTCGTCCTGGTCGCCTCGGCATTGGCAGACCGCTCGGACACGACCAAACTCGCGGCCCTCCTCGCCCAGCACTTCACCGTCATCAACTACGACCGGCGCGGACGGGGCGCCAGCGGGGACACCCATGATTACTCCCCTGACCGCGAGATTGAAGACATCGCCGCGTTGGTCGAACACCTCGGCGGTTCGGCATCGCTGTTCGGCTCGTCCTCCGGAGCGGTCCTCGCCCTGCGCGCGGCCGCGGCCGGAGTCAACGTCGACCGCCTGGCTCTGTATGAGCCGCCGTTCGTGGTCGCCGAAGGAGACGACGGGCCGCCCAAGGATCTCGCGCAGCAGATCACCGTGATGCTTGCGGAAGGCCGGCACAGTGACGCGGTCAAGTACTTCATGACGAGGGTGCAGGGCATGCCCGGCTTGGCCGTGTTCTTCATGAAGCTCATGCCGAAGATGTGGGCAAACCTCACCAAGCTGGCCGGCACTCTGCCCTATGACATCGCGGTCATGGGCGATACCCAGCAAGGCAAGCCGCTCGATGCCGAGGAGTGGAAAGGGGTGGCCGTACCCACCCGAGTGTTGACCGGTGGCAAGAGTGCGGCCGCGTTCCAGCGCGCCGCCCTCGCCGTCACCCAGATCCTGCCGCAGGCCGACCACCGCACTCTGCCCGGACTCAACCATGGCGCCGTCGTCATGGCCCCGCGAAAAATCGCCCCGCAGATCATCGAGTTCATCAAGGGATGAGTTTGTCGTTCGAGCGGTTCGGCGGCGCTTGGCACCTCTCCTGGCACTCGGAGCGGAGCACGCCCCATCCCCAACTGACCGCCGAACCCCGAACGACCACAACTTACGGGACAGCCTTTAGAACCGCCGTTGGTCCGGGACTTTGCCCGTCCGTCTGCGCAGGAGCACCCTTTGACGCTGGGACAGTTGCAATCGCTCCGTAAGCGCTCGCCCATTGCACGGCACGGTGGTCGATGTCATGGACGCGGCTGGGCCGCAGGTCTGGTACGACATGACCGTCGAGGTGGCGCTGTCCGTGATGGCCGCCGCCCGTGCCGAGCATCTGGTGGTTTGCGACGATGATGCCCGGAGCGTCGGCCTGGTCACCCAGGCCCGGCTCACCGCCGTCCGGGACAGCTCCGGATACACCGACCGGCTCCGCCTGGGTGACATCACCGACGGCAGCGAGTACTTCGTCTCACCGTTGGCCACGAGGGCCGAAGCCGAGGACGCGGTGCCTTGCGGGCGGCTCGGGCCGGTCCCCGCGGTCGACGAACACGGCAGCGCCCTGGGCGTCCTCGCGCTCTCCCGCTGAACCGCCGGACGGCGGCCAGTCCCGCTTCCTCTTCTTCCTGTGAGGCATCATGCGCTGTGTCATTGCCCGCTTCCCGTTCGACCTGACCAAGAGCGGCGTGCTGGAGTCGATGAAGGGCGTCAAGCCCGAACCGGTCACCGGCGAGTCTGTGATCATCTGGCGGCGTCACTACCCCGTCAAGCAGGTCGGCCAGGTCATCACCCGTCAGGACCGCCGCGATTTCAGCGCCGGCGAGGTCATGAGGGCCATGGCCGGGCTCGGCTTCACCTGCCGCACCCTGCCCGAGGCCGATCCCGCGCGCATCGAAAGTCCGTTGCAGCGAACTTCCGCGATGCTCGGCGCCCCTTGTCCGTCTGACCGACGACAGGCGCGCGCTGACACCAGAACAGCGGTGAGGGGCCGACGGGCGCGCACTGGTCGGGCCCTCACCGTATGCCGCACTCTCCGGTCGGTGCGCGAGTGGGGCGACGGCACCGTGGCGCAGGAGCGATTCCTCCTGCTGGGGTCAGTAGACGGCGAGGGAGATGGCGATGTAGTGCACGGTGAAGGCTGCCACGGTCAGAGCGTGGAACACCTCGTGGAAGCCGAACCAGCGGGGCGAGGGGTTGGGGTGCTGGACGGCGTAGACCACCGCGCCTGCGCTGTAGAGGAGACCGCCGGTCACGATCAGGGTGACTACGGCCGCTCCGCCGGTGTGCAGGAAGTCGGGCAGGTAGCGCACCGGTGCCCAGCCCAGGGCCAGGTAGCAGGGGGTGTACAGCCAGCGGGGAGCGTTGACCCACAGGACACGGAAGGCGATGCCGGCCAGTGCACCCGTCCATACGATCCACAGCAGCAGGGCCTGCCGGTCAGCAGGGAGGAGCACGGCCAGAGGCGTGCAGGTGCCGGCGATGATCAGAAAGATGTTGGCGTGGTCGAGACGACGCAG
The DNA here is from genome assembly GCF_055575415.1 of Streptomyces sp. NPDC034099. NCBI lineage: Bacteria > Bacillati > Actinomycetota > Actinomycetes > Kitasatosporales > Streptomycetaceae > Streptomyces > Streptomyces sp. NPDC034099. The sequence goes on from NZ_JBVISR010000005.1 coordinate 161,120, forward strand.
AACGGCCTCGCCCAGCGGTCCCCAGGTGCCAAGATGGTAGACGGCGCTCGTTCCGAACAGCAGCCAGGCGGTCACGGCGTACATGGTGCAGGCCCAGACCGCCGGCGTCCGGGCCAGGCAGATCAAGACGATGCCGGCACTCAACGAGGCCGGGACCATAGCGGCGTGGAGCCAGCCACGCAGCTTCGGCTTGACCGGCTCGACCAGGTCCGCCGCCCACCCGGCCAGGTCGGCCACAGGATGAAAGTTCTCCCCGGCACCGCCACGGTGTGCCCCGCCGGGAAGACCGGCTACAGCCTCCCCCTCCACAACTCCCCGTGCCGTCCTGGTCCTATGGGCGTCATCGAAAACCATCCGATCATGCTAGAAGCATGCCCGAAACAGCCCTGCGGAAGGTCGAGCTTCCACCGCCGGGCCGGCATCGCCAGGCGGGGCGAGTGCTGCCATTGAGAAACCTCCGACGCCTGCGACCTGCCGCCGCTGGGTCAGTGAAGGCCGTGCAAGTCGGCTGACCGACGAGGTCTCCTCGGCCGCCTTCGGCAAGCCCGTCCTTCACCGCCTGCTCCTCGCCCGGCAAGCACGCCGGGCTAGAGGCGGACGACTCTCCCCTCGGTGTTCTCCTGGACAGCCAACAGGCGCACCATGCTGCGGAACGCGGCGCGGCGTCTCTCACCCCGAGTGGCCCCGGCCTCGTCGCAGAGACCGCCACCGCGCATCCTCCCCAGGCAATCGACGCGTACAGATGGCGCCATGCACCGGCGCGGGCTCGGTACGGCTGGTTCCGTTCATGGCCGACGGCTCGGCAAATGCGAGAGAGGGCAGTACGGGTTACCTGCATTCATGCAGATCAGCCTTCCGGCATATCGGCCCACATCCGGGCGGCCATTGCCTCGGCCTCGTCCTGCGGTGTCCCCGCCCGCACTAAGATGATCCCGCGAGACTGGTCCGGGAACGTGACCTCCCGCATTGCCGTACCCAACGGGCCCGTCGAATCGTCCGACATGGCGCCTCCCTTCGGCGGCTGCCGCCCACGTTAAAGGGATGCCGCCCAGAAGACGAGGACCCTCGCCCAGACGGAGGACAGCCCTGGGTCGCAGACAGCATGGGATCACCTGCCATGTGGCGGACACCCAGCAGCACGGTTCCGGCAAGGACGTCCCACTGAGCCCCTTTCTGCCCCGTGGAACTCACGATGGCCGCGCTTAACCCCTGGCGTTGGCCGTACAGTCCGGCCCGTCACCCGAGGAGGTTTGCCTCCTTCATATCGCGCCGTACCGGCGACGGCGCCGGGCGCGACGGTGGTCTTCCGGGGTATTCCTTGCGGGCGGAACGGTACAACTGCGCCGGTACACCCCTGACGTCGAGCGCTTACGGAGGCAGCCTGGATCAGGTGGACGTCACGCTGGTGGAACCCGGTCTGGTGGTGGAAGTCGGTATCGATGTCCCCGCGACCTCCGCCGTCGGCACTGGCATCGCCCCGTCCCGGCCTCTCCCCCACCGACGTTCCCCACACCCGCCGAGGCCGCCGCACTTGAGTGATTTATGCAACCGTGACACGAGGGTTGCATGTAGTCGGGGTTTCAGTGCGGTTGGGCGACCACAAGCCGGATTGCTCAGGACAAGGGTGGCGGTATGGGGCCAGTGGTGCACGAAGACGCGAATCAGTCGCTGGCCGGCCGACCTGTGCTGTCCGCGATCGCCCTGGAGGGCGGAGAGCGCATCGGGGAGGCCCGGAATGTGACCCGCCGTTTCATGGCCCGGGCACAGGCCGCGCACGGAGTCCCGGTATCGGAGCGCGCGATGGGCCTGGCGGAGCTGGTGGTCAGTGAACTGGTGACCAACGCGCACAAGTACGCGCCCGGCCCATGCCTGCTTGACCTGGAGATCAACGACGGTGCCGTGGAGATCAGCGTCTGGGACAGCGACCCGGGCCTGCCGGTGCCCCAGGCGACCGACCCGGACCGGGTCGGCAAGCACGGCGTGGAGATCGTGATGGCCGTGTGCCGCACCTTCGAGATCCGTCGCGAGCCGGTGGGTAAACGCGTCAAAGCCGCCATCGTGCTGGCCGACGATCCCGGCGGGCACCCCGCAGGGCGGCTGATGTGACCTGTGGCCAACCCTGTTGCCGAACGCCTCCACGTCTCCCCAGTGCCCTGATCCCGCGGCACAGACCCTGCGCCCCCGCCGTCCGAAACCAAGTCGCAGTCGGACGCGTTCCGGTCCACGGCCTCAGCCCGCCCGTCCGGCACGCGCCGCACAGACGCCGTCTTAACGCTTCGCATGGAGGGCTGGCGTAGTCATCACAGAGCCAGTCTCGGCCCAGGCGTTGCTCCCCACTCCCCTGCACACCCGGCAGTCGTCGGGACCCCTCATACCGAAGTGCACCCACATCGGTGCGGACAGCTGCCTCTTCGAGTTACGGCATGAGCTTCCCACCTTCACAGGACAGGCTGGCAGACTCGGCCTCAGGCGTCGGCCTTGTCCGCCAGGCCGACGGGGTGCCTCTGCATTTCCTCGTTGATACGCCGTGCTTCTTGGAGCTGGTCTTCCAGGATGACGATGCGGCAGGCCGCCTCCACGGAGGTGCCCTGGTCGACAAGTTCGCGGGCGCGGGCCGCGATGCGCAACTGGTAGCGGGAGTAGCGGCGGTGGCCGCCCTCCGAGCGGAGCGGCGTGATCAGCCGGGCCTCCCCGACGGCCCGCAGGAAAGCGGGGGTCGTGCCGAGCATCTCGGCCGCCCGCCCCATGGTGTAGGCGGGGTACCGTCGAGGTGCCCGAGGGGGACGGAGCCGGGACATCCTCGTCCTCGTCGTGCTGGTCCGGGGAGGGATTGTCGCTCGGCTTCTCCATCGGCTTGCCTGTCGGCTTCCGTGGTCCACAAAGCTGAGCGCCACCGCGTCAATCTCCCCGCGCTCCGGGTGGACGACTGCGACACGCAGCCCGCCATAGGTGTCCGCGTGGACGGCGCGGGTGAAGTCGATCCGAAGCTGTAGCGGCGTGCCCGGGACGGGAGCGGCGTAGTAGGTGTTACCCACGACGGCGTGGTCGTGGAACGGGAGGCGCAGTTCGTTGAAGAATTCGGGGGCTGCAGGGACACGAGGGGTAGGTCACGGTCGGGGTTGGGCTGGGGTCAGCGGCGTGGGCCGGGCAGGCAGGTCGGCTCGTGGTACTCCAGCGCGGGACGCTGGCCGCGGGGGGCGCGGCCGGGCGGCGGGACGGGGCGGCCCGCCGGACGTCAAGGGGGGTGGGCGACGGCGGACTCGGCGGGAGGATCGGGGAGAGCTGGGCGTGGTCCTTGACGTAGCTGGAGGTGTCGTCCCGCCGGCGAGGAAGGGGCGCGGGGTCGGCCACGGCTTCGGTCACGGCTCACAGGAGGGCGGCTGGGGTGTCGGTGCTGGCCGTGGCGTACCAGAAGGGCCGGGCTGAGGAGGTGCCGGCCCACAGGTGCAGCGGGCGTCGCGGGTTTCCAGTTCGATCGCCGGGTCGAGGTCTCCGGTGGTGTACTCCAGCGTGGCGAGCCCGTCGGGTGAGGTGATCGCGAAGGCGCTCGGGTGCGGGCGGTCGAGCTGCCAACCGTGGTTGACGAGGGGGCGACGGCCAGGAACGGGTTGTGGTCGGCGCTGTCGGCGACCGGCCGGGCGAGGTAGTGGTCCGGTCCCTGCCGGTACGCCTCGGCGAGGGCGGTGGTGAAGGCGGTGACGAACTCCGTGGGCGCGGCGTCGTTGAAGCAGACGCCCCAGGCCGGCGGGCCGAAGGCGTCCTTGTAGGCGTTGACGCGCCACAGTCCGTCGTCTCGCCTTCGGGGAGGTATCCGAGGCGGACCTTGCCGTCGGGAGCCGTGAGGTAGGCGTTGCCGATTATGTGGAATCAGGTTTGTCAAGGGCCGCGGGTTTCGTAGGCCATGCGGTTGGGTGCGCGGTGCTGGCCCCGGCGTGCGAGACCTCTCGTCCGAGGTGGGCAGAGCTGGGTCGGTGGCGGAAAGCCAGGTCGCGATCACGACTCAGCGGATCTGGGCGACCATGTTCACGAAGGACGGCTCGGCCCTCGTCACAAACCAAGGCGCCCGGCGGAGGTGGTCACGTCATCGAAGCTTGTATGTCGGGGTGGGAAACGGAGGTGCCTCCCCGTGAGGCGGACTCACTTCTCCGCTGATGATTCTCTCGACTCCCTGCCCAAGTCGACGTGACCGATCCGCCCCTCTTCCGACCGTCACCCCCCCTGCCGACGGAAACGCCCTTGCGCCGTCCGGTAGAACGTGCACTGATCAGCCAGTACAGTTCAAGCGGCATTCGCTTGACGGAAGCCCGACGTGGGGGTATGTGTGCGCATTCGTATCGAAGTCGTAGGCGGTGTTCAAAATCAGGATGCCTCACAGTTAACGGAAGCCTTCGCGCGGTGGCTTGTCCAGGACCGCACGGTGGGCCCGCACGTGGAGATCAGTCGGATCCGCTCAGAAGTAGATGACGGCGCGATGTCCGCCGGACTGGTCGAGTGGCTCGGTCTGGTACTGAACAGTGGGTTCTCCGTGGCATCGCTGGTGTACTCACACAAATCGTTCCGAGCTTCGCTGCCTCCCCGTGTCCAGTCGGCGGTGCGGTTGGTCGTCGAACACGGCGACTCGCGAACTGTGATCGAGGCGGGTTCCGCCGAAGAAGCAGTCCAGATCGCAGGCCTGCTAGCCGGCACCGGTCTCCCCGGCCAGGCGCAAGGGCCGGCGGGGGGCACTCTTTCCAGCAGCGGAGCCGATGGTGATTCCTGACCCGCGGGCAAGCCGGGCAGTGCTCGTCGGACTGGACACCTACACCGGCATGACATCACTTCCCGCCGCAGCCCACGGAACCCGGAGGCTCTCCAAGCTGCTGCTCGACCTCTGGGGCCTTCCCAAAAGCCACATCACAGTGCTCGGTGCCGAAGCGTCCGCAGGCGGCATCTTGAGCGCGGTCCGCGACGCCGCCGAAGCGACGAGGGACACTCTGGTCGTCTACTTTGCCGGACACGGCCTCCGCGACCAGGAAGGGGAGAACCTCTACCTGTGCCTGGCCGGCGCCGACCCCAACTACCCGCAAGTCGGAACGCTCGCATACCGGGACCTGCGTCGTGTTCTGCGGACAGCCGGCGCGTCGGCACGTTACCGCCTGACCGTGCTGGACTGCTGCTACAGCGGCTTGGCCGGCGCGATGAGTCCTCATGGCCGGGCCACGCGCGACGAACTGGCCCGAGCCTTGGGCGAACCGGCCACTCTGGACAGCGATCCTTCGGAGGACTACGGGGACGTAGTACTTACGTCCGCTCCGCACAACCGGGAGTCCTTCGTACTGCCCGGCGCCACCTATCCGGAGGCCACAGGCGAACTTATCAAGATCCTTGAGCGCGGAATCCCCGGCATCGGGCCGGAGTTAAGCGTCACCCTTGCGTGGCAGCGGGTGCGTAGGCGGCTGCTGGAAAGGGGAAGCCCGGCGCCCCAACAGTTCGCCCAAAACACGGTGGCTGACTCCCTCTGCTTCCCGAACCGTGCCGCCACTGCGGCGGCGCCTGCTGGAGTGAGCGAGGATGCCAAGCTCTACAGCGCCGAATTGCCTGGCATCTCCACCAAAATCGATCAGATGCAGAAGAATAGTGAAGGTGTACGGTCTGTCGTCCCGGCCAGCGCACCCGGGCCAGATTGGCGACCTGCCCCGGTCGGACGATGGCGGCCCGAAAGCGAACTCCCCTATCCCGGCGACGATGCATACTTCAAGCAGCAGTACGCGCACCGACGGCTGCTCGATCAAGCGTGGGCGGACCTGAAGAAAGAGTTCAAGACGGTCCGCCGCCGCCTACAAGTACCGTTCCATGTCCGCTCCCCCGCAAGCATCGCGACCTGGCTGCACCATTCCACCGGTGACTCCCGATGGATGGTCATCGCCGAATCCATCAAATCCCTCGAAGATCGCACAGAGGGATACGTGACCACGATTGTCAATGATCCCTACGCAGCCCAAGTCCCCGGCGGACGCAGCCAGGCTAGCTACCAATTGACCATGGACACCGTGAACGCCTACCGAGAGAGGGCGGACCAACTGCGCGCCGACATCAACAAACTCACTGACCTGCACGCGGGCCTGCAGGAGTAACAACCACCATCTCTGCAGCGCGGCACAGTTGGACCGTTGTGTACCAAGACGGCATCTCATTTGGCTGGGTAAACTGTCGGCCGTGGTGGGGATCGTTGAGCGGCTGGTGCCGGATGAGTTGTGGGATCTGTTTCAGCGTGTGGTGCCGGAGGCGCCTTCGCGGCCTCAGGGAGGTGGCCGGCGTCGGCACGAGGCGGCGACCGCCCTGACGCGGTCCCACTGGCCGACGGGCCGTGAAGAGCGCCCGCTCCGAGAGCGCCCGCGGGATCCCAGCGGGGGAACAGCGTCACCCCCGCTGCCCTGCCGGAGGCACCGCCCGGCCCCCGGTCAGTTTCCCGCCCCGGTGTTCGTCTCCACCGGCTGCGGCCCGTCCTGTTCCGTGGTCGGGCGCGCGCTGAGGGTGGCGAGGGCGAGGAGGCCGGCGGCGAGGAGGATGCCTGCGGCGACGGTCAGGGCCGTGCCGTAGCCGACGACCAGCGCTTCTCGGGTGCCCAGCGCGGCCTTCTCCGGCTGCGCGGTGACGGTGGCGGCGACCCCGGCGAGTACGGCCAGGCCGAGGGCGACCCCGATCTGCTGGGCGGAGTTGAGCAGGGCCGAGGCGATCCCGGCCTTGTCCGCGTCGACGCGGTAGACCGCTGCCTGGGTCAGGGCGAGGACGCCGAAACCGAAACCGAGCGCTAGGACGAACATCGCCGGTGCCAGGTGCGGCCAGTAGCCCGTGTCGACGGTGATCGTGGAGAACCAGAACGCGGCCAGCGCACTCAGCAGCGCGCCGAGAGCGGCGACGAAACGGGGGGCGATCTTCACCAGGAGCTTCGGGGCGGCGCCGGCACCGAGGACGAGTCCGGCGGCGAACGGCAGCCATGCCACCCCGGTGCGAAGGGGGCTGAACTGCTGCACCTGCTGGAGGTAGAGGGTGACGACGTAGAACGTGCCCATCGGGCCGATGGCCAGCAGCAGCATGATCAGGTAGGCGCCGGAGCGGTTGCGGTCCCTGAACAGGCTCAGCGGCACCAGGGGGCCGGCACTGCGGGCCTGAGTGAGGACGAACGCGACCAGCAGCACGGCGGCCGCCGCCAGGAGGGTCAGTGCGACCGGGTCGGTGAAGCCGTCCTCACCGAACCGCGTGATCGCGTATACGAGCGCGACCATTCCGCCGGTGCCCAGCACCGCCCCCACCGTGCCGACCCGGCCGGGGTGCCGGTCCGCTGCGACCAGGGTGCGGCTGCCCAGAAGAACGAGCAGGCCGAACGGGATGTTGATGAAGAACACCCACCGCCAATCGAGGAGGTCGGTCAGGACACCGCCGAGGAGCAGTCCGACGACGATCCCGAGTGCGGACATCGCCCCGTAGAGGGACAGCGCCAGGTCACGCGTCTTGCGGTCGGGGAACGTGGTCGTGATCAGGGCCAGTGCGTTCGGGGCGGTCAGCGCCGCTCCGATGCCCTGCACGGCACGGGCGACGATGAGCATGGTGACGTTCTGTCCCAGACCGCCCGTCAGGGACGCGATCACGAAGACCGCGATCCCGAGTTGCAGGGTGCGACGGCGCCCCCACAGGTCGCCGATCCGGCCACCGAGCAGGAGCAGCGCTCCGAACGCGAGGATGTAGGCGTTGACCACCCAGGGCAGATGCTCCGCCGACACACCGAAGTCCCGCTGGATGCTCGGCAGCGCGATGTTCACGATCGAGTCGTCGAGCACCAGCATCAGCTGGGCGGTCGCGATGACCAGCAGCGGGACCATCCCTGCCCGCTGCCTCGCCGTCGTTGTCACGTCGTCTCCTTCACTCGGTGCCCGCAGGATCCCCAGCCCTCGCACTGCTTCACGGGGTCTGATCGCCCCCACGGTCACGGATGGATACCCCCCACTGGTATGTAACCATATACGGGAGGGGGGTATCTCCTCGGGGCGAGGTGACAGGGAGACCATGAGGGCGGGAACGGCTACCGAGCGGGCGGGAGCGGCCGAGAACGGCACCGCCGCGCACGTCTCGCACCCCGGACACCCGCGCCCGGCCGGAGAGCACTGGCGGGGCGGTCGACTCCCCTCGCGGAGACCGGGCACCTGTCGAGCACGCCTTCGCTCGCGTGCGCCGACCGCCCCGACCGCTCATTCCGCGGGCGTGACCCGTGCCAACGCATCGACCCCCTCGGCGGTGAGGAGATCCGTGATGGCCGCGCGGACCTGGGAACTCATCGCGATGTCCGGGTCGAGGACCCACTGCGTCTGCAGGCCGTCCATGACCGCGGTGAGCCGGATGGCGGCGCCCTCGGGGTCGACACCGGGGCGCAGATACCCCTTGGCGGCGGCCGACCGCAGCGTCCGGGCCGTGCCGTCGCGGATGTCCGCGTACCGCTTCCGGAAGTAGCCGTGCGCCGGGTGTTCGGGGGCGGAGGCCTCGACGGACAGCCGGAGGAACAGGTTGATCATGCCCGGCGTCCGCTCGTTGTGTTCCGCCAGGTCGATCATGCCGCGCAGGATTCCGATCCCGCCCGGTATGCGCGCGTACGGGGTGAAGTGCTCGCGGTCGCGTTCGTCCCGGTCCTCCAGCACCTGCTGCAGGAGAGCCTCTTTGCTCTCGAAGTGGCGCATCAGGCCGGCCCGCGAGATCCCGACGGCCGCGGCGATGTCACGGACCGTCGCCCCGTTGAAGCCGCTCACCGCGAAGTGTTCGGCGGCCACCTGGACGATGGCCCGGCGGCGGACGCGTCCGTTGGCGTACCCGCCGGCCGCGGTCCGGCCCCGGGCCGGTTTCCCGCCCTTGCTTCCGGACTGACTCTCGGCGCGGCTCTCGGTTCGGGGGCTGGTCTCCACAGGCCCAGCATAAGAGACCCTGGCTTGAAACGTGGCACTGGTGTAACAATTCGCTTCGGGCCCCGGGTCGCGGTGGCTCAGGACGAGGGCGTCCATCCCTGTACGCGGTCCCGCACACGGACGCACCGCTGATGCCCACGTTCCCGGAAGAGAGATCGAGTGGGTGTCACCCCATGCACGACGGCACGCTGTACCCGTACCAGGACTCCGGCATCGACCCGGCTCACCGCGCGGAGGACCTGCTCGGCCGGATGTCCCTCGAGGACAAGGCGGGCCTGATGTTCCAGCCCCTGGTGGGGCTCGCGGACTTCGACGCCCCCGGCCCGATCGGCTACCCGTCCACGCGCACGATCCTCGATCGCCGCATCAACCACTTCAACGCCCTCCAGGCCGACAGCGCCCGCGAGATGGCCGAGTGGGCGAACGCGGTGCAGCGCGAGATCCAGAAGCAGCCGCTCGCCGTCCCCGCGACCATCTCCTCCGACCCCCGGCACGCGTTCGGCAACAACCTCGGCACCGGCCTGGCCGCCGGCCCCTTCTCCCAGTGGCCCGAGCCGCTCGGTTTCGGTGCTCTCGACGACCCCGGACTCACCGAGCGCTTCGCCGACACCGTGCGCCGTGAGTACCGCGCCGTCGGCATCACCCTCGGCCTGCACCCGCAGATCGATCTGGCCACCGACCCCCGCTGGGCCCGCGCCGGGGGCATCCCCGCTCGTCCCGCACGCCGACGCCCTTGTCGCCGACTTCGGCGCCGACGACGAGGCGCTGGCCCGCGTCGTGTTCGGCGAGGCCGCCCCGCACGGCCGGTTGCCCTTCGAGCTGCCGTCCTCGATGGCCGCGGTGGAGGCCGGCCGCCCCGACGTTCCCTCCGACACCGCGGAGCCCGCCTTCGCGTTCGGGCACAGCCTGCGCTACGACGCCGGCTGGACGCCGCGCCCACAGCCCACCGACACGGAGCGGGCCGCCACCACCCTGACCCGCCCCCGCGGCGGACGCTACCGGCTGCACCGCACCAGTGTCGGCCTGCTCCTCAAGGACCCGGAGGCCAAGGCCGTCCTCGCCGAGGAACTGCCGCAACTGTTCACCCACCCCCTGCTGAACGTCTCGCTCGGCACGGACGTCGCCACCGTCATCACCATGGTCGCCGACGACCTCGCCCCCGAAGCACGCGCCGGGCTCCTGGCCCGCCTCGCCGCGCTCTGACCCGAAAGCAGCGACGAAGATGCCGACTCTGACCACCCCGCGCACCACGAGAACCACGCACGTCGGGGCGGGATTCATCAGCCTGTTCACCCTGGCGTACCTGGGCCTCTGGCTCGCCCTAACGGCGCCGATCATGGTGACGCTGCCACTCAAGATCAACGATCTCGTCGGCACCGCGGACGGGCCCGGCGCCCTCAGCCTCGTCACCGGCGTCGGCGCTGTGCTCGCGATGTTCGGCAACCCCGTCTTCGGAAAGCTCAGCGACCGGACGGTCTCCCGGATGGGCATGCGCCGCCCGTGGATGGTGATCGGCCTCGCCGGCGGCGCGGCCGGACTGCTCGTCGTGGCGCTCGCCCCGGCCCTCCCGGTCGTCATCGCCGGATGGGCCCTCGCCCAGCTCTCGCTCAACGCACTGCTCGCCGCCACCGTCGCCGTGCTCTCCGACCAGATCCCCGCACAACAGCGCGGCACGGTCTCCGGGATCCTCGGCGTCTGCATGCCGATCGCCATGGCACTGGGCACGTACATCGTGCAACTGGTCGCTCCTCTGGGTGAGTCGGCGATGTTCCTGTTCCCTGTGGCACTGGCCGCGGTGCCGATCGTCACGTTCGTGATCGTGCTCCGTGACCGCAGGCTCGACCCCGCCGACCGGCCGGCGTGGTCCCTCCGGGAGCTGGTCACGAGCCTGTATGTCAATCCCGTCAAGGCTCCCGACTTCAGCTGGGCCTGGCTGAGCCGTTTCCTGTTCGTCATGGGCCAGGCCTTCCTCATGACCTACCAGGCGTTCTACCTGCTCGACAAGATCGGCGTCGCGGAGGCGGACCTTCCGGAGCAGGTCTTCGTCGCCACCCTCGTCTCCTCCGCCTTCTGGGTCGTGGCGAGTCTCGCCGGCGGCCGCCTCTCCGACGTGCTGCGACGGCGCAAGCCCTTCGTCCTGGCCGCCGCCGTCATCTACTCGATAGGGCTTGTGCTCGTCGCGTTCTCTGGGGAGATGACCCCGTTCCTGGTGGCCATGGCCGTCTCCGGGATCGGCATCGGCGTCTACTTCGCGATCGACTTGGCCCTCGTGGCCGATGTCCTGCCCGACCCGCGCAACGCCGCGAAGGACCTGGGCGTCTTCAACATCGCGAGCGCCCTGCCGCAGTCGATCGCCCCGGCCGTCGCACCCGCGATCCTGGCCATGGGCAGCGGGGACTACTCCGTCCTCTTCTACGTCGCCGCGGCCTTCACCGTGCTCGGCGCGCTCACAATCCTGCGCGTGCGGGGAGTGCGCTGAGCAGTGGGGTTGCGCCGGCGTGCGGGCCCCAAGGGGATTCAGGTGGGACGGGCCGCCGCGAGCACCGCGTCCGTGATCGACTCGGCGTACTCGTCGGTCAGCCGGTCGAAGTCGAAGAGCAGCGCGTACCACATGGGCCCGTAGATCAGGTCGATGAGGACGTCGTCGTCGGGGCAGGTGACCTCGCCGCGCTCCCGGGCGCGCGCGATGACCTCGCGGAAGAGATCCCGGCGGGGGTTGATGACGGACTCGACAGCCAGCCTCGCGAAGTCCGGTCCCTGGGCCGCCTCCGCGGCGACGGCCTGGCTGAAGGCCTTGTTGCTGTAGCGATGCAGTTCGAAGGCCGCCCGCACCATCGGCAGCAGATCGCTCCTGAGGCTGCCGGTGTCCGGCACCGGGAACACCTCACGTCCGACCGAGTCCAGGGCGTCGAGCAGCAGCTCGCCCTTCGATGCGTAGCGGCGGTAGACGGCCTGCTTGGACACGCCGCTGCGGGCCGCGACGCCTTCCATGCTCATGCCCCGGTAGCCACGTTCCGTGACGATCTCCAGGGCCGCTTTGCGGATCGCCTCGTCGCGAGCCGGATCCCTTGGTCTTCCTTGCACGTCATCAGCCTACGGCAGTGCCGTAACGGTGCGTAGGGGAATCCGGTGCGGTGCCGGACACGCAAGGGGTGCTCCACACACGGCGGTGTGGAGCACCCCGGGGCGGCCCGGCCGGGCCGGGTTCACGTCACTGTGCGCAACAGGAGCACGCGGTCGTGCCGGAATCCTGGGCGTCATCGGCGTTCTGGGCGCCGTCCGCGCCCCGTTCACCCTGCGGGCCGCAACACCCGGACGCCGACCCGTCCTCGAAGGCGCTCAGCCTGCAGAAGCAGGAGGCCGCGACGGGGACGTCGGCCGAGGCGACGGCGATGTCGCGGGCCAGCGCGATCTGCCCGGCCTCCGCGTGCCGCCCCAGGAGGGTGAGGCACTCGTGGAGTCCGTGCAGGCTCCAGACGTTGTTGGGGTGGGTGCGGCGACGGGCGAGAGTGCGGTCCAGGTAGAGGTCCGCGCGGTAGATCGCAGCGGCCTCTTCGATCCGGCCCTGTTCCATGGAGAGCGCGCCGTAAGCGTGACGGACCGGCTGGAGCCAGGCCGGCGGATCGGTGTAAGGCAGCGCGTCCTCCGCCTCGATGGCACGCTCCAGGGCTGCGAAGGCTGCCTCGAAGTTGCCCTTGCGGTACTCGAGTTCGCCCTCCAGCATCCCGTCGGCGACATCGAGGACGTCGACCTCCTTGGCCGGCACGGCGTTCCACCGGGTCCCGGGCACCATGGCGCGAGCTGTTGCGAACTGTTCTCGGGCCGCCTCGGCCTCGGCGATGCGGCCGAGCGCGGAGAAGGCGATACCGCGTGCGTAGTGGATCATCGCGGTGGTCGAGCAGAACAGCTCCTGGTCCTGTGGGAGTTCGAGCTCGAGGATCTCCTGCCAGCGGCCGAAGCGAATCAGGACGTGCGGCAGGGTGGTGCGGTAGCTCTCCATCAGGTCGGCCATGGGCGGGCTGTCGATCCGCAGGAGTTCCGGCGTGACGAGTGCGTCGATGCGGCGGGCGGCGTCCAGCGCCTCGCGGGACCTTCCGGACATCATGGCGCCGTAGGCCAGGACGCACAGGTTGTGCGCGCGGTAGAGCGAGTACCAGTGCCTGCCGTCCTCGCGCCCGAAGAAGCGGTCGTCGGCCGCGACCGCGACGGCGTTGGACTCCACCACGCGGCGCCAGTCGCCGCAGGCGGCGTCGATGTGCGTGGACATGTGGGCCATGTGCCCACCGTCGGGGGCCAGGTTCCGCAGCCGGTCGGCCGCGGGGAGAGCGGTCTCCGGGAACGGGGACATCTCCATCAGGTGGATGTAGAGATGGTTGAGAGCCGGATGCCGGTCTCCGCCCGGCCGGGCGAAGGCGGACTCGATGACCCCGCGGGCCTCCAGAGTGCCGTAGCCGACCGGCTCCCCCGTGTCCAGGTCCCACAGAGCGCGGGGACTCACACACAGCAGCGCGTCGGCGAACAGCGCCGCGGAGTCCAGGTCCTCCGGGTGAGCCCGGTGGACCTCGCGCATGGCGTCGGCGTACGCGCGGTCGAGGGCGGCGAACCCGTCCGGTCTTTCGGGGAGGCCGTGGCGCGGGAAGCGTGCCGCCATGGCCTCGATCAGGGCCCGCTCGAAGGAAGTGCACGAGGCGGAGGCGGCGCGCGCCCGCTCGAGGGCGCCGTTGGCCCGGTCGACGGAGGCCTTCAGGTCGGCGGCGTCGAAGAAGCGCCAGGCCTTGTTGTAGTTGGGGCCCTTGGCGAAGGCGATCCCCCAGTGGGCCATCGCACACTCGGGGTCCTCGACGACAGCCTTCTCGAAGCAGCTCGCGGCCTCCTCGAAGTTGAAGCAGTACGCCCACAGCAGGCCACGGTCGAACCACACCTGCGCCTGCGGCGAGGACGTGGTGACGGTGCGGCGATGGTCGCCGAGGTCGTAGTACGTGTCGGTCACGGTGCTGACTCCGATCTCGGATGGGTGGGCACGGCGTGCACGGGCGCCCCGGGGAGCAGAGGCCGGGTCATTCCCGCGCGGTGCCGCGCGTATCCTTTATTCAATACGCACCGTACCGTATTGTAAAAAGGACCTCATGCCTCCTCCCCGTTCACCGATGCCTGCCCTTCTCGCCCTGACCGTCGCCTACTTCGCCATGGTGGCCGCCGCGGTCGCCATCGTCGGGCTCGGTCCGCTGATCACCGACGGTCTCGGCGTCGGTTCCGGTGCGGCCGGGACACTGAGCACCGTCTACACCCTTGTCTTCGCCCTGGGAGCGCCGGTCGCCGCCGTGCTGCTCCAACGCGTGGACCGGAAGAAGGTCCTGCTCATCGGCCTGACACTGATGGTGCTCGGCGGCCTGGGCAGCGCGGTGGCGTCCCAACTGCCGCTGATGGTCGCCGCCCGCACGATCCAGGGTGTCGGCGCCGCGGTGTTCGCACCCACCGCGGCGGTCGCCGCCGCCATGATCGCTCCGTCTGAACGGCGCGCCCGGATGCTGTCACTCGTGGGCAGTGGCGCCATCACCGCTATGGTTCTCGGCGCACCACTCGCCTCTGCGGCCGGAGCGCTCGTCGGATGGCGCTGGACCCTCGCCGCGCTGGCAGCGCTGATCCTCATCGGTCTGGTCGTGATGGTGGCCCTGCTCCCACCGCTGCCGCCCAGAACCGTCCTGCGCATGCGCGACTTCGGCACGGTCGTGCGCTCCCCTGGCGCACAGCCGATCCTGTGGACCACCTTCCTGGCCCTGCTCGCCCAGTACGTCGTCTACGGCACCGCGACCGCCTACCTCCCCCGACGCTTTGGGGCCTCGGATACTACGGCCCTGGTCATCCTGGTGGCCTTCGGTGCCGTAGCCCTGTGCGGCAACGCACTCGGGGCCCGCGCGTACACCCGGTTCGGCGGAGAGTGGACCCTCGCAGGGGCGATCGCGGGGGTGGCCCTCGCCTTCACCGGCGTCGCCCTGCTGCCCGCCCAGCCGGCCTTCGGCATCGCACTGTTCGCACTCTGGGGGCTGTTCAACCCGGTCTTCATCGCTCCGCAGCAGGTACGCATCATCGACCTGTTCGCCGAACGGAGCAGCCTGCTGATCCCGCTCAACACCACCTCCGTCTACCTGGGAATGAGCCTGGGCGGTCTCATCGGCGGCACCCTGCTCCCCGCCGTGGGCCCGTACCTCCTGCCCGCTGTCGCCCTGGTGCCGCTCGCCGGAGCCGCGACCGTGCACATCGCCTCGATGCGGCGGCGTTGCATGGCTCCCATCACCAATGGCCTACCGCAGTGAGAGGAGACGGGTCAGGGTATGAGCGACGTCGGTGAGCCGGCGGGTGAGGCCGTCGACGTCGAGTTGGTCTGCTTGATGACGCGGAACCGTGACGGTGACGGACCCGGCCACCGCGTGGCCGACGAAGTACGGGACGGCGATACCGAAGGCGTCGGGGATGCGTTCACCGTCCCCCTGAGCCCAGCCCCGTTCACGAACCCGCTGCAGATCCTTGCTGATGTGCGCGCGGTCGAGGGGGGTGTTGTCGGTGTACTTGACCATGGGCAGCTGCGCCAGTGTGTCTTCTGGCAGGTGGGCCAGGATGGCCTTGCCGGCAGCGCCTGCGGCCAGGGGGATTTCGGTGTCCGTCGGCAGGCTGTAGTGGACCGGCTTGGGGCCCGGAACCACGCAGGTCATGCGAGCGGAGCGGGTCTGCGGGGCGTACTCGGTGAGGGCGACGGTTTCGCCTGTGTCCTGCGCGAGGGCACGGAGTACCGGCTCGGCGATCGCACGGTTGGACGGCAGGGGCCCCAGAGAGGCGGCCCAGCGCAGGAGGAGTGGCCCGGCCACTGCCTGTTCGTCGCGGGTGACGGCGAGTCCGGTGGCGAAGGCGGCGTCGAGGAGACGGGCGGTCGTGGCAGGGTTGCCGCCCAGGAGCCGGGCCAGTGCACGGCCCCCTGTCGGTAGGGGTGCTCCGATGGCCAGAGCGGTCAGCAGTCCTTCCAGGCGGTCGGCGGCCGATGCCTTCCCCTCCACACCGCGGCGGCCGGCCAACGGGTCCGGGCTTGTGCCGTGTTGGGCGACGGGATCGACGCCGCCGACGAGGCGGCCGATCTCGTCGATGGTGTCACGGACATGGACGGCGAAGCGCTCCAGGTCCGCGGTGGTGGTCTCGTGACGCAGGCGGGTGGCCGAGATCGCGCCGATCAGTCCGGCGGCGTGGAGGGGCGCTGCCACACCTGAGGCCAGGGCGACGTGCTGGCCGATACTGATGGTGATGCCGTCCTGGCGTGACTGCTGGAGCAGCCGGGCGAGTTCGCCGCGGTCGGTGACCGTGTCCGCGGTGTGCGTGACCAGGTCGAGGCGGTCGAGGACCTCGGGACCGAGTTCGGCGAGGATGGCCCGGCCGGCCGCGCCGGCGTGCAGCGGGATGATCCGGCCGGGATCGAGGCGGTAGCGCAGCGGTCCGTCCGGCACAGCGGCCAGCGCAACGAAGACCTGAGTGCGCCCAGGCTCGTAGAGCGCGAGCAGGATCGTGGCATCGCAGGTGGCCGCGAGTTCTTCCGTCAGCGGACGGGCCTGGCTGAGCAGCGGGTGGGCGCGATGGACACTGCCCATCAGGACCCGCAGGCGGGGCCCGAACGTGTAGGTGGCATTGGCGGTCTGGGCGGCCAGGTCGCACTCGGCAAGAGCCTGCAGGACGCGGTGCACGGTGCTGCGACTCAGGCGCGTCTCCTCGGCCAGTTCACGCACACCCCACGGCTCGTCCACGGTGCGGCGGGTGAGGGCGTCGAGTGTAGCGATGAGTCGGTCGTTGGCGGCTGATCCGCTGCTCATATCGAGCCCCCTTCAGTGCGCGGTCGGGGACTGTTCGGCGACGTCAGCATGGCGGGCCTCTCCGTCTCGTCGCGCCCCTGCCGTGTCCGCGTTCAGTCACCTTACGGGGCCTCCTGCGGGTGCGAGGGCTGTTGCTGCTGCTCAGTGCTCTCCTTGGCGGTTTCGCCAAGGTCTCTTCCTGGTTGCAGGCAGGGGTTGACACCAGGCGGATCTCCCCCAGACACTCCCTGAACAGTTTACAGGACACTGTCCCATTTTTTGCACAGCGAGGTGCGAGATGTCAGTCCCCGCAGACACTGCAGAGGTGACCCCCGTCACCGACGAACGCCGCCGCAAAGCCAAGAAGGCCACCGCCGTGGCCGCCTTCGGCACGTTCATCGAGTACTACGACTTCAGCGTCTACGGCTATGTCGCCGCGACCCTGTCGATCGTCTTCTTCCCCAGTGACAACCCGACCGTCGGCCTGCTCAACACCTTCTTGGTGTTCGGCTCGGCCTTCGCCGTCCGTCCGCTGGGCGCCCTGTTCTTCGGTCGGCTCGGCGACCGCGCCGGTCGCCGGGTCAGCCTGGTCGCCAGCATCGGGCTGATGAGCCTGGCCGCCGCCTTGACCGGACTGCTTCCCGGCTACGCCACCATCGGCGTCGCCGCGCCGATCCTGTTGATCGTTTTGCGCATGCTGCAGGGCTTCTCCACCGGCGGCGAGATCGGCGGCGCGGCCAGCTACATCCGGGAATGGGCGCCCAAAGAGCGGCGCTCGCTGTACATCTCGTTCATCCCCGGCGTCGCGGTGTTCGGCAAGGCGTGCGCGGCGGGCATGGCCGCGCTGGCCGCCTCGTTCGTGCCGGAAGAGTCGATGGAGGCATGGGGCTGGCGCCTGCCGTTTCTTCTCGCGGTCCCGCTGGGCCTGCTGTGTCTGTACTTGCGGCTGAAGATCGAGGACACCCCCGAGTTCCGCGATGCCGGGCCCGCCGACCGCAGTGACCGCAAGCCGCTGAAGGAACTGACAGCCGGCTACCGCGGCCCACTGGCCAAGGTCATGGCGATCTCCACGGTGCAGAACGTCGGCACATACGTCGGCACCGTCTTCGTCGCCTCGTACCTGAGCACCGTCCTGGACTTCAGCGAGAGCCAGGCCGCGACCATCGTGCTGCTCGCCGTTCTCACGGCCGCCGTGTTCATCCCCCTGTGCGGCCAGCTCGGCTCACGACTGGGCGGCAAGCGCGTCCTGATCGTCTCCTACATCGCCTACATCGCCGTCACGATCCCCTCGTTCTGGCTCATGGGTCGCGGCTCGGTGGGCCTGGCCATCGTCGGCCTGATCCTCGGCATGGTCCCGTACGCCCTCTGCCAGGCCGGCACCTACGCGGTCATGCCGGAGTTCTTCCCCGTCCAGGTCCGTAACACCGGTGTCGCCTTCGGCCACAGCATCGGCGCTGTCATCGGCGGCGGAGCCGGACCCTACGTCAGTACCTGGCTCATCGACTCCACCGGCAGCACCTTCGTGCCCGCCTACATCCTTGTCTTCTTCGGCCTGTTCGGCCTCGGCATCGCTCTCGGTGCGGTACGCCGCAGCGCCTCTCACGACCACCTCTACGCCTGACCCGCACGACCCGACCGAACGGACCAGACACGCATGCCGTCGTTCTACGTCTCCGACGCCATCCACCCCCAGGTGCTGGACATCCTGTACGAGATGGGCGAAGTCCACCTCGGCTACGGCCCCACTGCCACCCCCTACGCTGCCGTCCAGAGCAGCGTGGACGCGGTCATGCTGCGCGCCGAGCGGTTCACCGCCGAGAAGATCCAGGCATCCCCCCGCCTGAAGATCATCGCCCGGCACGGGGTAGGCACCGACAACGTCGACATCCCCGCCGCCACCCGGGCCGGTGTATGGGTATCCGTGACACCGGGCAGCAACGCCCGCTCCGTCGCCGAGCACGTCTTCGCCCTCGCCCTGGCCCTGGCCCGGCGCGTCCCGGCCGCCGCCACCGGCACAGCTGCCGGGCAGTGGGGATCGATCAAGCCGCACCTGACCGGGTTCGAGCTGCACGGCCGTACGCTGGGCCTGTTCGGTTTCGGCCGGATCGCCTCCCTGACCGCCGACATCGCACGCGGCTTCGGCATGCCCGTCCTCGTATCCGACCCCTACGTTGCACCGGAGTTCGTCCGGCAGCACGGAGCCGAGCTCGTTTCCTTCGACGAACTCATCGCCCAGTCAGACGTGTTGAGTCTGCACGCGCCGCTCACCGCGACGACCAAGCGGATCGTCGACGCCGATGCCATCGCCCGTATGCGTTCCGGCTCGGTACTCATCAACACCGCCCGTGGAGCCCTCGTCGACGAGTCAGCGGTGCTTCTGGCTCTGGAGTCCGGGCAGTTGGGCGGTGCCGCGCTCGACGTCCTCGAGGGTGAGTCGACCGACATGCACGATCCCCTGCCCCACAGCCCGGAGATCGCCGCACGCAACGGGCACCTCGACAACCTCATCGTGACCCCGCACATCGCCGGGCAGACCACCCAGTCCTTGCTCGCCGCCGGCACCCAGGCCCTGCACTGCATCCAGCAGGCCCTCGCCGGCGAGAGCCCGCAGCACGCCGTCAACAACCCCGCCGCCGCAGCCTGACCCTCCACCATCCGCGACCAGAATCGAGACTTCCGTTGTTCATCAACGCCTCCACCGACAACATCGACATCGCCGAGCAGTGGCAGCGCGCCGACCTCGACGAGGTGAAGAAGCTCGCCCAGTACCCGGTGGCCCTGATCGGTGACGTCCAGGCCCGCATGGGCATCATGGCATCCCCCATCCGCCCTGTGACGCCCTCCCCTCGCCTGGCGGGCACGGTGCTGCCCATCCACGCCAGGGAAGGCGACAACCTCGCCATCCACCGCGCCCTCGACGACGCCCGCCCCGGCGACGTCCTGGTCGTCAACGCCAACGCCGAGACCAACCGGGCCGTCTTCGGAGACCTGCTCGGCGAGATCTGCCTCGCCAAGGGCGTCACCGGGGTCGTCATCGACGGCGCCGTCCGCGACGTCGACGAACTCGCCGGCCAGGGCCTGGCCGTCTACGCCCGCGGCGTCTCCCCGGCCGGCCCGTGGAAGAACGGCCCCGGCCGCATCGGTTACCCGGTCGCCTGCGGAAACGTCGTCTGCAGCCCCGGCGACGCCATCATCGGCGACAACGACGGCATCATCGTCGTCCCCCGACACGCCCTGGCAGCCACCCTCGCACACACCCAGGCCCAGGAGCAGGCCGAGCAGAAGATGCGCGACGCCATCCACGCCGCCTGACCAGAGCGGCGCCGGCAGCCGAGTTCCCCCCTGTCCAGCAGGCTGACGGCTGAAGGAAGAACTCCACACCGTGGTTGGGCACGCGCCCGCCTTCACCGCACAGAGGTGGGCCGCAACACGCTGTGGACAGGGTTGGGGGGCGCGATTGAGGGCGCGCCCACCCAACCACTACCAGCGGGCTCGCAGGAGTGAGGCCCAAGCGCGCAGCTGCTCCAGCCGGTTGTGGTCCGTTCCTGCGATCAGCACGTCTGTTGAGAACCAGATTGCGGCGAGCCACCTCGCCTCACGTCACAGGTCCATCCAGGGAAAGGTCGAAAAAGTGAACAGAGGAATGCGCACGGGCTCCCTGCTCACAACGGGTGCTCTCACGTTGGCACTGCTCTCAGCCACAGGAGGGACGACTCCCGCCGCTGCCGATGCGGCACGGCCCTCGGCATCGGCAGCGGTGCATCTCGACGCAGCGACACGCAACGCGGCCGGAGACCAAACTCTGCTCGACACCTACCGGAAGTACTCCTGCTTCGAGGTCGAAGACCCGTCCATCCGTGACGAGTACCGCGCCGGAGCGGCCACCCGCGTCCCGCTGACCCGCATGCTCGACGACCTGTGGTACATCGGCGACCGCTACGTCGGGCAGTACATCCTCAAGACCGCCGACGGCGGCTTCGTGCTCATCGACTCGCTGAACAACAGCAGCGAGGTCACGCAGTACACGCTTCCTGCGCTGCGGGCCCTGGGGATGACAGCGCCAAGCCAGTTGAGGGCCGTGATCCTCTCCCACGGACACAGTGACCACGACGGGGGTGCCGCCCAACTGCGGGCCCGGTTCGGCGCGGACCTTCCGATCTACCTGGGCTCCGCCGACGCGACCGGCAAGACCTACGCTCCCACGCCCATCGACACCACCGGCACCAAGCCACAGACCATCACCGTCGGCGGGACCCGGATCGTGGCCCTGCCCGTGCCGGGGCACACCCCCGGCTCCTTGGTCTTGTTCATCCCCGCCCACCACAACGGGCATCGCGAGCGATTGCTGGTCAACGGCCGCGGAGGAATACCCGCAACCGCCGACGGCTCCCGGCAGTACCTGCAGGGGACCGAACGGGTCTACTGGGCGGCCAAGAAGCTCGGCGCAACGGGAACGATCCACACCCACCCGCTCTCCGATGTGTCGATGCGCAACATCGATTCCGTACAGGCGACCGGCACGCTCGACCCCGACTTCCTTCTCGGGACCGAGCGAACCCTGCGGGCGGCGGCGCTCTGGCGGGAGTGCGCTGCGGCGAAGGCAGCGGAGGCGGATCCCTCGGCAATGATTCCCGTCTGGCGCGTCACCACGGTCCATCTCCCCCAGCGGATACCGCTGACCAAGCAGCTCTCAGCGCGTGTGGAGAGCCCTTGGGGTCCTGTCGCCGGCCAGAGGGTCAAGTTCAGCATCCTAGGTTCGAAGGCTGGGTGCGTCGCCGTCACGGACCAGCGCGGTGAGGCCAGTTGCAAGTCCGCCGTCACGCACCGGCCGGGGCAGAAAATCACCACACAGTTCGACGGGAACACGTCCGCCGAGTACGTGAACCTTCCAAGCTCCGGCTCCACCCGCGTGGCCACGCGGGACTGAGCACGCCCCTCCACAGCATCGCCCCCGACACGGTGCCTTGAACAACGGACCGATACGCGGGCCTACTCCGCAGGAGTGTGGGCGCGGCGGGCATAGGTGAATCAGCGCGGGCACGGTCGCCGCGGCGGGTGGAGCACCACTGGCGGCGACCGTGCTTGAGCACGAAGCGGCCTCGCAGTCCGAGGTCCTCACCGGGCTGCTTCGTGAGACCACCGAGGAACTCGGACCCGACGGCTTCAGGGACGAGGCCCTGGTCCTATGGGATTCGTTGGTCGGCTCTCACGACGTCCTCGACCTCATCCAGAGCGGCCGCCGGCGCGTCTGCGGTGACGGACGAGCGGGCCCAGACCCGCACTGAGCAGGGTCCGCGGTCCGGTCGAAGGGCGGCCAGCGGCCGCTCGTCCATTCGGAGCCGCTCAAGCACGCCGAGCGCTCTTCGCTCAGCCCTCATCTCCGCCCTTGTCAGGGCGACTGGTCGGCCGGATAACCTCGGTGACATAGCGATCTGTGTTGTCGAAGTGGCGGCCCATCGCCGCGGCGGCAACGTCCGCGTCGCCGGCCGCAACCGTCTCGTAGATGCCTCGGTGCGTGAACACCACCGCGGGATCCCCGATCGTGCGGCGGGTGGTCTGCTGAACGGTCGAGGAACTGTCCGAAGGTGCCCTTGAGTCGTTTGCCGGACGCGAGCCAGCGCTGCATGCGCTGCGAGCGGTCCCGGATCGCTCCCGCACTGGGCAAGGATCGCCTCCTCGGCGACGGTGTTGTCGTAGTTGGCGACGGCGGCGGCAGAGAGCTGCCGCAGCGCATCTGGGTGGCGTACCGGGACTGGCGGTGTTCCGCCGTGTCCAGGGAGGGCACCGGTACCTTCGGCGCGGGCCTGTCCCGCTACCTGTTGGCTGAGCACACCGAGGTGTACGAGGGAGAACGCCCGCATGAGTCGGGCTTCCCGCTTCTCATTGACCCGCCGCCCCTTCTCGCGGAGCTCGGCGGTCACCCGCGGGGAGCCGTAGGCGCCGCCGGACAATCCATGGACCTCGCCGACCTCCTCGGCCAGGACCCGGCCCTTGTACTGCCGAGCGGTCCGGGCCTCGGCTCCGGCGAGCCACTTGTAGTAGCTGGACCGGTTCACGTTCGGAACTTGGCAGAGCCGCTTCACCTCGTAGGTGTCCCGGTGGTCGTCAACGAACTGAAAGCGGCTCATCACCAGTTCGTCTCCCCGGCGAAATACTAGGCCGCTTTGCGGATGATGTCCCGCTCGGTGGCGAATTTGCGCTCACTCGCCTCGAGTTCTGCCACCCGGACCTCCAGCTGCCGGACCCGCCAGTCCGGATCAGCGGACGATACCGCATCCTGAGGTTGGGCACCCGGCTTCACAGCCGCGGCGGTGACGCCACGGCATCCACGGTCCCGCAGCACCCATTCGCACAGGGCCGCCCGGTTGATGCCCAGGTCAGCAGCGATGCTCTTGTAGGTCGCCCCGGGTGTGTACTCGTACAGGGCCACGGCATCGGCCTTGAACTCGTCCGGGTAGTCCTTCATCGCGGTGGGGCCTCGGTCTATCACTGGCCCTGTCACAGACGCCCCTATAACGGAGGGTCGGTGGATACCGTCCTGATCAGGTTGAAGACCTCGCCGGCGGCATATCGTTTGAGGCGTCAGATCACCGTGGTACGAGGCACGTAGCTGGACCCGTGGTGATCGCACCGCAGTTCATCAGGGCCGGCAGGACGGCCGGACGCTGAGCAGTTCGGTCCGCAGCACGGGCGTGCCATCGACAGGCGCCGGGTCCTTAGTAGTTGGCTCGACTCCGCCAGCAGCGATCTTGTCGAGTGTCTTCAGGCCGGCGGCACCGACTGTGCCGAACACCGTGTAGTTCTGGCGCAGGGCGGAGTCGCCGTAGACGACGAAGAACTGCGAACCGTTCGTGTTCGGTCCGGCGTTGGCCATCGCCAGCAAACCGCGCCCGTAAAGGCGACGGGTACCGGTCGGATCGCTCGTGCCGACGGCAGGTCCACCGACACCTCGCCCTTGTACTCGTACCCCGGCCCGCCCTCGCCAGTGTCGGTCGGGTCGCCGCGGTCGCAGTCTAAAGTGCGGCCCGGCGGGCAAGCACCCGTCCGCAAGCCACATCTGCCTCCCAGCCTTCGGCCCACGACCGTAAGCCACTTCGTTCGAATGCGGCACGGCGTCGGCTGGCCGATCAGAGCGTCCACTCGGTGCACGACGGATGCCCCCGAACCCGGTCGAGCGGTCTCCCCAGTCCGCGCAGAGGCCCTCACCGAACGCTGCCGTGCGCATGAGGTGATCTCACCGGGGTGCCGCTGTCGGACTGACGGTGCCGCTGTCGTCATCTCGGGTCACTCCGGGGGAAGGCGTCGCCGGTCGGCCAGCGTTCCGGCAGGCCGAGAGCGGTGTGGACGGAGCGTATCGCGGGCTGGCGCTCGACCTGGATCCCAACCAGTTGCGCGGTTGCCCAGCTAGGAAAGATGGGGGCAGGAAGCGAGGCGGGATCCGGGCTCTGCCAGAGAACGGGAGTGTTTTTCGTCCAGGTCCAGGGTGCCGGGTTATTCACGACGAGCACGCCGCTGACACGGCTGTGGGAATGGTCGTAGGTGGCACTCCAATAGCCATCGGGCTTGCGGGTGAAAGTCGATCCGCTGTCGTAAACATACTGGACCGTACTCCCGTACAGCGCTCTCTCGATGTCCTCATCCTCGGGGAAGTCGGCTGCACGGCCTAGCGCCACTATGAATGGCAGGTCCAGGTCACCATACTTCCCGCCCTTGTGTGTGACGGCGTGGAGCACTCGCTCCGATCCGTCCTCGACCGCCCATGCCGAGGGGTAGACGCCGATTGTCCTGCTGGATGGATTGCCACGTTTGCCTGGGCTGCGGGGGATCGCTTGAAACGTGAGGCACCAGCCAGCCTCTTGCCAAGTGTGACTGGGAAGCGGCACCTTACGCTCATAGTCGGCGATGACCTGGTCGGGGTCCAAGCTTTCAAGCCATCGCGTCAGCCCGGACTTCAGTCGTCTCTGCGGCGGCGTTGCCGTACCGGCGCTGTGCAGTTCGCATGATACGAAGAAGTTCGGACTCGGCAAGCGATCGATGGCATCGCTCAACTGCGGTGGGAGCGAGTAAGACCCAGCGTCACGCTTCTGAGCTTTCCAGATCGCCTCGATGACGAACTGCGCGTTGCCGCGTGTAACCAGGAAGTCGGGCTTATAGCCACCCGTTCCCGTCTGCCGCTCAACCTCCACGCTGCAACCGGAACCTAGCAACATCTCGTGCAGGTACAACTCCCACAGCGCAGAGTAGACGTTCGTGTCGGAGTTTCGGTCCCGCAGCCGGCTGAGCAGGCCGGGTCGAGCCTGGTCCGGAAAGCGCGACCACCATTCGTTGATCACGTCCCGAACCTGGTCCCAGAACGGACCGGCGACCCTCTCGAAGAACTCGGCCTGTGGCTCGGCCGCCCGCTTCGGCGCCGCATCCGTCCGATTCCGGCTCGCGTATACACCCATGACAGACGATCGTAGGTCGCTCCGCAGGCCCTTCTCATTCCATGTCCACTGCGTCCCGACGACCACAGGGCTGAACCGAGTCAGCCGTTCTCACCCTTCCGGGCCCCTGTTGAAGTGCCGACCTGAGGAAGTGCCCACAGGCCGGTTTAGCCTCCAACGGAGGCACCGGCGCGAGATGCGCGACTGCTCGGACCAACACCGGCGGCCGCCATGCCGCCAACCGCATTGACCATCACCTCGCTGCCGACGCGCACGCGGCGCCGCCAGTACAAGCACCAATCCGTCTTGACCAACTGAACGACGACGTCACGCTGGAGCAAGCCGGCGGAGCCCCGTCATATCACGTCCCCATCTTCGCAGCACGCCAGTCGGAGCAAGCTGAAAGGTGTGCAGAAGCAAACAAGATGGCAAGGTTCGTCGCGGGAGCTCCGGGGTCACGTGCTACGCATCGACCGTACGACGCTTGTCGTCGCCGCGTCCTTGATTCGGGTGCTACGAGAGAGGACAACCGAGTGCGACGCGCCAACGCCAGACGCTGCGACCCACTGCTTCGCAAGCCCCCCGGCCGTCGACGCGCACAAGCGTCGTATCGACTTTGAACGCTTCATCAACAGGCTTGGTCTGTACGACCTTGAGCCCCGGGCGTCCTACAACCTTGACCATGAGCAAATCGACGGGGTTTTCGCCTATGCCACTGACCACAACGTCCTTGAGGCCAAGTGGTGGAAGGAGCCCATCGGCCGATCCATGCTGGACATTTTCAAGAGCAATATCGAGCGCAAGGGCAAGAACACGCTGGGCCTGTACATTCAGTATGAGTGGCTTCACGTCCGATGCCCTGGCAGTCTCCAGTGTCAGCCATCCTCTCCGGCACGGACTGAGCTCGCAGTCCAGCGTGGTTGGAAGTCTCGCGGACCTGGCGCACCACAGGTGCATCAGGTCGAGCGGGGAACAGCGGGGAACCACGGTGAAAGCTGTCGAACCCGATAGCTCGCGCTCCGTCATCACGGGGCCGGGTGTCGCGCGAAACCTTTCGCAGTCCTGGAACTTATGGTCCTCGGCAAGGATGACGGCCTCGATGAAGACCGGACCGATACGAACGTCGCCGGGGCCGCCGCCGGCTTTCGTCGGCTCCAACTCGACCGGGAGTCCGCGGCCGCTCCAAGGAGTGCAAGCCGAGCCTGCGTCTGGAGACGTCTCCGGCACCCACGGCGGCCGGGGATGTGCCTACGGAGGTAATGACGCGCTCTCGTCGATAGGCCCGCCGGAGCCCCACGGCCGGAACCGAACGTACGAGAGCGGACTCGTATGTGACCGGGCACATGGCCGGCGAGCGGCCGTGGCCGCTACATCGCGCGTCCGGCATGAAGGGTGAATGCTTCGTCGGCGCGACCGCGCCAGCGTTCGCGCTCGTCCCCCTTCCGTTGCGCGGCAAGGTTCCCGGAACGGCGTTCGCGCGAGCATGTGTTCGTTAAGGGCGAGCGGCAGGCCCGTGAGGCAGGAGTGGGCGTACGACAGATCCTGCGCTCTGGCCGTATCTGCCAGATCGGTTTATCTGGCCTCTGCAGACGTCGCCTCGCGTGACCTTCGCGGTCGCAAGGTCGATACTGCCCCTGTAGGACTCCCGTCGGGCTGTAGTCGACTTGCCACGAAGACCTGACGGTGCGTCACCGAAGTCAGCATTGAGTCAGCATCAGTACCGCCAGAACCCGCTCACGACCGCCACGGACCGCCAAGATCATGAACTGCCCGAACCAACTCTGACCAGCAAAAACACAGCTCACAAGCCCATCTGCTAACCTGCCTAGGAGATACCCTTGAGGATGCTCATCAACGTACCCGAGACCGTCGTCGCGGACGCGTTGCGCGGTATGGCCGCCGCCCATCCCGAGTTGGCCGTGGACGTCGAGAACAGGGTGATCGTGCGGCGGGACGCCCCGGTCTCCGGGCAGGTCGCCCTGGTGTCGGGAGGCGGTTCCGGGCACGAGCCGCTGCACGGCGGATTCGTGGGCACCGGGATGCTGTCGGCCGCCTGTCCGGGTGAGGTGTTCACCTCGCCGGTGCCGGACCAGATGGTGCGGGCCGCGGCGGCCGTGGACAGCGGGGCCGGGGTGCTGTTCGTCGTCAAGAACTACACCGGCGACGTGCTCAACTTCGACATGGCCGCCGAACTGGCCGAGGAGGAGGGCATCCGGGTCGCGAAGGTGCTGGTCAACGACGACGTGGCGGTGACGGACAGCCTCTACACCGCGGGCCGGCGCGGCACCGGGGCGACGCTGTTCGTCGAGAAGATCGCGGGGGCCGCGGCGCGGGAGGGCCGGCCGCTGGAGCAGGTGGAGGCGATCGCCCGCCGGGTCAACGACAGCTCCCGCAGTTTCGGGGTGGCGCTCAGCGCCGTCACCACGCCGGCCAAGGGCAGCCCCACCTTCGACCTCCCCGCCGGTGAGCTGGAACTGGGCATCGGCATCCACGGGGAGCCCGGCCGGGAGCGCCGCCCGATGATGACCTCGGGCGAGATCGCCGAGGCCGCCGTGGACGCGGTGCTGACCGACCTCGGCCCGCGCAACCCCGTCCTGGTCCTGGTCAACGGCATGGGCGCGACGCCGCTGCTGGAGCTGTACGGCTTCAACGCCGAGGTGCAGCGGGTGCTCGGCGAGCGCGGTGTGGCCGTCGCCCGCACCCTCGTCGGCAACTACGTCACCTCCCTCGACATGGCCGGCGCCTCGGTCACCCTGTGCGAGATCGACGAGGAGCTGCTCGGACTGTGGGACGCGCCGGTCAGCACCCCGGGTCTGCGATGGGGCATGTGACGGCGAGCCGGGAAGAATCGCCACGTACCTACCAGGCAAGGAGATCCTGTGCTCGACGCCGACTTCTTCCGCCGTTGGATGACGGCGGCCACCGCGCTGGTCGACCGCGAGGCGGAGCGGCTCACCGCCCTCGACTCACCCATCGGCGACGCCGACCACGGCAGCAATCTCCAGCGCGGGTTCACGGCCGTGGCCGCCACGCTGGAGAAGGAGGCGCCCGACACTCCCGGCGCCGTCCTGATCCTCGCCGGGCGGCAGCTCATCTCCACGGTCGGCGGCGCCTCGGGGCCCCTGTACGGGACGCTGCTGCGCCGTACCGGCAAGGCGCTCGGGGACTCCCCCGAGGTGAGCGCGGAACAGCTGGCCGACGCGTTGCGGGCGGGAGTGGACGCCGTCCGGACGCTCGGGGGCGCCGCCCCGGGGGACAAGACGATGGTGGACGCCCTGGTGCCCGCCGTGGACGCCCTGGGCGACTCCTTCGCGGCAGCCAGTACGGCCGCCGCGGACGGGGCCGGGGCGACCACGCCGATGCAGGCCCGCAAGGGCAGGGCGAGCTATCTGGGTGAGCGCAGCATCGGACACCAGGACCCGGGGGCGACCTCGGCCGCCCTGCTCTTCGAGGCGCTGAAGGAGACGGCCGGTGAGTGACGGGAAGCTGGTGGGCGTCGTGCTGGTGTCCCACAGCGCCGAGGTCGCCGCGTCGGTGGCGGAGCTGGCGAAGGCCCTGTCGGGCGGCGCCGGGGCCGTGGCCGTCGCCCCCGCGGGCGGTACCGCGTCCGGGGAGTTCGGGACCAGTTCGGAACTGGTCGCGGCCGCCGCCGCGTCCGTGGACCGGGGCGCGGGCGTCGCCGTCCTCACCGACCTCGGCAGTGCGGTGCTCACGGTGAAGGCGCTGCTCGCCGAGGGCGACGAACTCCCCGAGAACACCCGACTGGTGGACGCGCCCTTCGTGGAGGGCGCGGTGGCGGCGGTCGTCACGGCCTCGACGGGCGCCGACCTCGCGGCCGTGGAGGCGGCGGCCGCGGAGGCGTACTCCTACCGGAAGGTCTGATCGAAGGGTTCGGCCGGGAGGTCCGGGCGCGGGGCCCCGCCCGGTCCGCTCAGTCCCCGTCCACGAACCGCCGCGCCAGCCGCTCCCCCGCCTTCTCGGCCGCGGCCGTGTCCTCGATGGGCTCGACCTCGCTGCCCTTGAAGACGATGTACGTGACGTCGGAGGCCACGCCGCCGCCCTCGGGGTCCGCCGGGATGCCGAGGGAGCGTGCGGCGGCGTAGGA
This sequence comes from Streptomyces sp. NPDC034099, assembly GCF_055575415.1. Taxonomy (NCBI): domain Bacteria; kingdom Bacillati; phylum Actinomycetota; class Actinomycetes; order Kitasatosporales; family Streptomycetaceae; genus Streptomyces; species Streptomyces sp. NPDC034099. The sequence goes on from NZ_JBVISR010000005.1 coordinate 190,410, forward strand.
GGCTTCGCCGATCAGCTCGCTCGGGCCGACGTCGCCGACGACCGCGTACCGCACCCGGTCCCCGTGGACGAGGGCCGCGAGCGATCCGCCGCGGACGTCGTCCTCGCGGTGGTCCCAGGTGTCGCTGGGTCCGGGCACGACGACGTAGGGCAGGCGTTCGGCGTCCAGCGGGCGGCCGTCGGACTCCGTGAACGCGGTGGCGGGGCTGAACTGCGGGTCGGTGCGGGCGTTGCACCGGTCGCCGGGCCGGCCGTCGCAGTCGACGTCCAGGTCGGCCTTCCAGTACACGGCGTCCCGCGTGCCGCACACCGGGATGTCCGCCGGTGCTCCGGCGTCGCTGCGGTAGCGCCCGCGCGAGACGGGTGCGCAGTCCCGCACCTTGGCCAGCAGGTCGGCGGCGCGGACGGGTTCCCCGCTCCCGTCCCGCTGCGTTCGGGCCCCGGCCCGGGACTCCGCCCCGACCCGCGAGCGGGATTCGGACGGCCCGGCCGTGACGTGCGGAACGGGGCCCATTCGGACTCCGGACCGGTCCGCGCGCAGGCTCCCGGTCCGGTCCAGGACGCCGGGCAGCAGGATCCGCGCCGGCGGGTGGGGGCGCGGCGGGGGCGGAGCGTCGGGGAACGTCGTGGGGGCGAGCAGGGCGGCGCTGGCCGCGACCAGTGTCAGCGACTGGACACGCACGATGGGGCCTCTCCTCGGGGACATGGGCGGACACTCGGCCCCATGTGTCCCCGAAACGCTCGCGCGGCCACCTTTCACAGGGCCAGACGGTGCACGTCCGCCGCGCGCTCCGCGTCCCAGGGGTTGCGCGACCGGGGGCGGGCGGGCCGGGCCTGGTCCGGCTCCGGCCCACCCGGCCGCTCATGCCGGCGCGGGTCGGCGACGACAGCGGTCCACGCGCCGTCGGCCCGAACATCCCTGGGTTTCCCGGGAGTTCGGCCGTGAGGTGACTCAGCATACGTAACCCGTCCGGGTGCGGTTCACCCACGGCCCTCTTGATGTGATCGCGCCACGGCGTCATATTGGTCCGGACCTTTACAGCCGTCGCCGTCGAAGCCGGCGCCACCGGGGAGGCAGAGCCGTGCGCGAGGTTTCCGTTCCCGCTCTCCCGCACCGCTGCGCCCTGTTCTGCGGGGCGCTCCTCCTGCTCACGTCCTGCGGCTGGGGCTCGGCCGGGGACGGTGGCGGTGACGGCGGCGGTCTGCCCGCGGTGCCCACGGGCGTCACCGCGAAGGCCGGCAGCGCGACCACCGTGCACGTGATGTGGAACGCGGTCGAGGACGTCGAGACCTACGAGGTCTACCGCGGGGGCACGCTGGTGAAGGAGGTGCCCGCGGCCGAGCGGATGGTGGACGTCGTCCGGCTGCGCCCCTCGACGGCGTACGTCTTCACCGTGCGGGCGCGGGACGCCGACGGGAGGCCCGGTCCGCGCAGCCGGGAGGTGCGGGCGACCACGCCCGCCGCGGTGGCCGACGACTCCGCTCCGACCCGTCCGGGGGACGTCCACGGCCGGGCGGCGGGCAGCCGGGCGGTCCAGCTCACCTGGTCGGCCGCGAAGGACGACCAGGGTGTGGTGTCGTACGACGTCTACCAGGGCGGCACGAAGGTCCACAGCGTCGGTGGCCGTCAGACGGCGGCCGTGGTCACCGGACTGCGGGCGGACACCCGCTACTCGTTCACCGTGCGGGCGCGGGACGCCGCCGACAACGTCTCCCCCGCGGGCGCCGCCGTCCGGCTCACCACCCCGGGCACCGACGACGGACGCGCCACCGCGCCCACTCGGCTGCGCGCCGCCTCCCATCGGGCCGACGGGGCCTACTACCTCGACCTCTCCTGGGTCCCGCCGCACGCGGAGACGCCGGTGACCGAGTACCAGATCCACCTGGACGGCCGGGCGGCGACCTCGCTGGTCTACGGCGCCGACGCGCCGCGCGACCGCGCCGAGTACAGCTTCTACGCCGGGCGCGAGGCCGGGGTCACACACCGGGTGAAGGTCCGGGCGAGGCTGGCCGACGGAACCTGGGGCGGCTTCTCGGCGGAGCGGAGGGTGACCACGGGAGCGGGCCGGTGACCTGACGCCCGGTCGGCTCAGGTGTCCGGTGCGGTCCGGTCCGGCGGACGCGTCACCTGGCCGGTCGCGCTCGGCATGCGGGCCCGGCCAGCGCCCTGTTGGCTGCCAGAGGGGGCACGGGCGTTCCCGATCCCGGCGGCGCAAGGGATGTACCGCCGACCGTGCCGCCGGAGGGCAGTCCACATGCGCATCTCATCGCCACTTCTCCGCTCCGGTGCCACGGTGGCGGCCGCCGCCGCGCTGCCCGTCGCCCTGGCCGCCGCACCGGCTGCGGCGGGACCGGGGATCTCCGTGAGCACCACCGGGACCACGGTGTCGGTCACGACCACGGCCTGCGCCCAGCTGAACGGCAGTTGGGGCACCGCCTCGCTGCTCACCAGCAGCCAGCGGGACTTCGCCCAGGGGCGCCAGGTGGCGCTGTCCGGCAGCGGTTCGGGCCAGTCCGCTGCCTGGTCGGGAATCTCGCCGGGCACGTACACGGTGATCGTCATGTGCTCCAACAACAGCACCGCCGGCACCCAGACGGTCATCGTCTCCTCGGCCCCCTCCCCCAGGCCCTCGCCGAGCCGCTCCGCCACCCCCGCCCCGTCCGCGTCGCCGGGCGGCGTCATGGGCGGTCTGGGCGGAGCCGTCCAGGACTACGGCACGGCCACCCTGGTGGCGGGCGGCGCGCTGGTGGGGGCCGGTGTCATCGCCGCGGCCTGGTTCCTGCGCCGCCGGTCGAAGCCGTACCGGTTCTGAGCGGGGGCCCACGGGGCCCACGGGGCCGCCGGGCCCGGTCAGGCCGGTTCGTCGCCGGGCAGCTCGGCGAACTGGGCCAGGGCGTGCCTGAGCCACTGGGTCCAAAACGTCTCCAGGTCGATGCCGGCCCGCAGCACCAGGTGGCGCAGCCGGTCCTCGGTGCTGTCCCGGCCGGGCGGGAAGTCGCGCCGCTCGATCTCCTCGTACTCGGCCAACTGCCGCTCGTGCAGCTCCAGGTGGCGTCGCAGGTCCGCCTCGACGCCGTCGGTGCCGACCACGGCGGCGGCGCGCAGCCGCAGCAGCATCGTGTCCCGCAGGGGCTTGGGGTCCTGCGGGGTCGCGGTCCAGCGGGACAGTTCGGCGCGGCCCGCGGGCAGGACCTCGTAGGACTTCTTCTGCCCGCGGGCCGGCTGCCGGCCGGGCAGGGCCCGGATCAGGCCCTGCGCCTCCAGCTTTCCCAGCTCGCGATAGATCTGCTGGTGCGTCGCCGACCAGAAGTAGCCGATCGACCGGTCGAACCGGCGGGTCAGCTCCAGCCCCGAGGACGGCTTTTCGACCAGGGCGGTGAGGATCGCGTGCGGGAGTGACATGGCCTCATCCTAGGGACGGGCCGCCCGCCGTCCGCTCTCCGCCCGCGCCCTGCCCTACAGTGCCGCCGCCAGCTCGGTGCCCTGCTTGACGGCGCGCTTGGCGTCCAGTTCGGCGGCCACGTCGGCGCCGCCGATGAGGTGGGCGCTGTGTCCGGCGGCGACCAGGTCGTCGTACAGGCCCCGGCTCGGCTCCTGGCCGGTGCACAGGACGACCGTGTCGACCTCCAGCACGGTGGACTCGTCGCCGACGGTGATGTGCAGCCCGGCGTCGTCGATCCGGTCGTAGCGGACGCCCGGGACCATGGTGACGCCGCGGTGCTTCAGCTCGGTGCGGTGGATCCAGCCGGTGGTCTTGCCGAGGCCGGCGCCGACCTTGGACGTCTTGCGCTGGAGCAGGTGGACGGTGCGCGGCGGTGCGGGGCGTTCGGGCGCGGCGAGGCCGCCGGGGCCGCGGTAGCCGGTGTCGACGCCCCAGAGGCGGAAGTACGTCTCCGGGTCCTCGTGCGCCTTGTCGCCGCCGTCGGTGAGGTACTCGGCGACGTCGAAGCCGATGCCGCCCGCGCCGAGGATCGCGACGCGCTCGCCGACGGGGGCGCCCTCGCGCAGGACGTCGAGGTAGCCGACGACGGAGGGGTGGTCGACGCCGGGGATGTCGGGCGTGCGGGGGGTGACGCCGGTGGCGACGACGACCTCGTCGTGGCCGGTGAGGTCGTCGACACCGACACGGGTGTTCAGGCGCACGTCGACGCCGTGTGCCGCGAGCTGGGTACGGAAGTAGCGCAGCGTCTCGTCGAACTCCTGCTTGCCGGGGACCTTGCGGGCGACGTTCAGCTGCCCGCCGATCTCGCTCGCGGCGTCGAACAGGGTGACCTGGTGGCCGCGTTCGGCGGCGCTCACCGCGCAGGCGAGGCCGGCCGGTCCGGCGCCGACGACGGCGACGTGCTTGCGCCGCCGGGTCGGGGACAGGACCAGCTCGGTCTCGTGGCAGGCGCGCGGGTTGACCAGGCAGGAGGTGATCCGGCCGCTGAACGTGTGGTCCAGGCAGGCCTGGTTGCAGCCGATGCAGGTGTTGATGGCCTCGGGCCGGCCGGCCGCGGCCTTGGCGACGAAGTCGGGGTCGGCGAGCATCGGGCGGGCCATCGAGACCATGTCGGCCGTGCCCTCGGCGAGCAGCGCCTCGGCCACCTCGGGGGTGTTGATGCGGTTGGTGGTGACGAGCGGGACCGACACCTCGCCCATGAGACGTTTGGTCACCCAGGTGTAGGCGCCGCGGGGCACGGAGGTGGCGATGGTGGGGATGCGGGCCTCGTGCCAGCCGATGCCGGTGTTGATGATCGTGGCTCCGGCGGCCTCGACGGCCCGGGCGAGGGCGATCACCTCGTCGAGGGTGGAGCCGCCGGGCACCAGGTCGAGCATGGAGAGGCGGTAGATCACGATGAAGTCCTCGCCGACCGCCTCGCGCACCCGGCGGACGATCTCGACGGGGAAGCGCGTGCGGTTCTCGTAGGAGCCACCCCAGCGATCGGTGCGGTGGTTGGTCCGCGCGGCGATGAACTCGTTGATCAGGTAGCCCTCGGAACCCATGATCTCGACGCCGTCGTACCCGGCCTCGCGGGCCAGCCGGGCGGTGCGGACGTAGTCGTCGACGGTGCGCTCGATCTCGGCGTCGGTCAGCTCGCGCGGCACGTGCGGGCTGATCGGGGCCTGGAGCGGGCTCGGGGCGACCAGGTCGGCGTGGTAGGCGTAGCGGCCGAAGTGCAGGATCTGCAGGGCGATGCGGCCGCCCTCGCGGTGCACGGCGTCGGTGACCACACGGTGCCGGTCCGCCTCCGCCTCGGTGGTGAGCTTGGCGCCGCCCTCGTACGGGCGGCCCTCGTCGTTGGGGGCGATGCCGCCGGTGACGATCAGGCCCACTCCGCCGCGGGCCCGGGCGGCGTAGAAGGCGGCCATCCGCTCGAACCCTCGCTCGGCCTCCTCCAGGCCGACGTGCATGGAGCCCATCAGGACCCGGTTGGGGAGCGTGGTGAAGCCCAGGTCGAGCGGGCTCAGCAGGTGCGGGTAACGGCTCATCGGGCCCTCCGTGCGCGGTGACGTGCCTCTGTTGTAGAGGACGGCCACCCCATTGTGCAACTAGTTGCACAATGGGGTGGCGCACACCTCACCGCACCCGGCGGGACCCGTTCAGCGGCTCTCGAGCCGTACGTGCATCTCCCGCTCCTGGTCCCCGGAGGCCTGGCTCAGGTCGTGCACGGTGAACAGGGAGTCCAGGGTGGTGCGGAGCCTCTCGACCGCCCAGTAGCCGCCCTGCGCGTCGGCCTCCACGGACGCCCCGAGCCGGGCGGGGCCGCACTCGCCCCGCTGCTCGTCGGCCACGTCGAAGGTGCCGAGCCACACGGTCGGGCGCACCTCGTCGTACTCCCGGGTCACGTCGCCCGTGTGCCGGTCGGAGGAGAAGCACGCGCACAGGGTGTCGAACACGGTCCGGGCGTCCTCCTTGCTGCACCCGCTCAGCTCCACCGAGACGGACTCCGGATGCAGTCGCTCACCGTCCATCGTGATCGCTCCCTCTCGTGGTCATGGCCGATACCGCTCTCCCATACCCCCAGAAAAGCACCACCGGCGGCCGGGCGCGAAGGGGCCGGGTCAGCTCCGGGTGAACCGGTACGTCTTGCTGTCGGTGAGCACGCAGAACCCGGGTGACACGACGATCACGCGCAGGGTGCCGGTACGCCGGTCGTAGTCGACGCCCTCCGCCTCGAAGCCCCCGGAGCAGGCGCTGCGCAGGGGCAGCTGCCGCAGCGCGATGACGTGCCCGGTGACGTCGGCGGTGCCGTTCGGCGCCGCCGACAGGTCGATCCTCAGCAGCGGCTTGGTGACGCCGAAGAGCGTGCCCTCCGGGTCGTCGGAGGAGCACAGCAGCGTGGTGGCGTCCAGGAAGTCGCAGCCCTGGACGTCGCGCACGGCGTGGTCCAGATGGACGGTGGCCGCCTGCGAGAGGTTCGCCGAGGGGGAGGTGGCGGGGTTGACGCCCGGGTTCGGGAAGACCAGCAGCCGGTTCATGGTGCCCCACTCGCCCGCCAGCATCCACTGCCCGTCGGGCGAGACGGCGGACCACGAGTTGTTCAGCGCCTCGCCGGGGCTCAGCGTGTGCACGTACTCCGACCAGGTCCCGTCCGGCGCCTGCACGCGGAACATCTTCGTGTTCCCGTCGTCTCGCTGGTACGGCTCGACGTAGTGGCCGTCGTAGGAGGCGTCCGGATCGCCGACATGGTTCCAGCCGCGGGTACTGAGGCCGAGCGGAATGGTGCCGATCCCGGTGTAGCGGTTGGGGCTGCCCGCCGGGACCTCCACCGAGGCCAGGCCCTGACTCTCGGTCAGCGGGTCGGCCCGGTCGGAGCCCACCTCGGTCCAGGTGTCGGCGGCCCGGGCGCTTCCCTCGGGGGCGTCCGCCCGGGCCGGGCCCGCGAGGGCGGCGGAGAGGGTGAGGACGGCGAGTCCGGTCAGTGCGGCGTGACAACGTTGCCGGGCGCGCAGGGGCATCGGGGTTCCTCGGTGGGGGTGGCCGGGCGGCACGGGGCGGGCGTGGGGTACTCGGCGCACAGTCTGGCCCGGCCATGGAGTCATGTACAGACCAACTCCGGACGTGCTTCGTGCGGCGGTCCCCGGCCCGCGGGGAGATGCTGGGGGGAGACGGCGGAGCCCTGACGAACCGGTCCTCGGCGCGGTGGAACGCGGTAGAACAAGGAGGTCGGCATCGCAGGGCGTGCCGCGTCGAACGGCGAAGGCGGGGCGTGGGATGAGTGCAGCGGGGTCTGCGGGGTTCGAGGGCGAGCCGTCGCCGCGCGGCCCGGTGGGGCCCAGCGGGCTGCTCGACCTGCTGAACGTGGCCTCGATCGTCCTGGACGCCGAGGGCCGGATCGTCCTGTGGAGCCCGCAGGCCGAGGAGCTGTTCGGCTACTCCGCGCGGGAGGCGCTGGGGCGGTACGCCGCCCGCATCATGGTCCACGAACGCCATTTCGACCTGGTCGTGAAGCTGTTCGAGGACGTCATGAGGACCGGCCGGAGCTGGGCCGGTGCCTTCCCCGTCCGGCACAAGGACGGCAGCACCCGGCTGGTGGAGTTCCGCAACATGCGCCTGCTTGACGACCGGGGGGACGTCTACGCCCTCGGACTCGCGGCCGACCAGTCGATGGTCCGCCGCGTGGAGCGGGACGTCGCCCTGTCCACGAGGGTGATCATGCAGTCCCCGATCGGTCTGGCCGTCCTGGACCCCGGGTTGCGGTACGTCTCGGTCAACCCGGCCCTGGAACGGCTCAACGGCGTCCCTGCCGAGGACCACCTCGGCCGGACCATCCGTGAGCTGCTGCCGCAGGTGGACGCCGGCCCGCTGGAGGCGGCGGCACGCGAGGTGCTGGAGACCGGACGGCCGGTCGTCGACCGGACCGCGACCGGGCGGACCCCCTCCGACCCGGACGAGGAGCACACCTGGTCGGTCTCGCTGTACCGGCTGGAGGACGCCCTGGGCGCCGTACTGGGCGTGGCCGTCTCGGTCGTCGACGTCACCGAGCAGTACCGGACGGCGGCCGAGGCCGAGAGCGCGCGGCGCCGGCTGGCCGCCGTCGCGGACGCATCCGCCCGGATCGGCACCACGCTGCAACTGGACCGCACCGCGTACGAGCTGGCCGACGTGGCCGTGCCCGGCCTCGCCGACATCGCCGCCGTGGACCTGCTGGACGCCGTGGTCGAGGGCCGGCGCAGCACGCTGGGCCCGGCCGAACCCGCGGTGCTCAGGGCACTGGCCGTGCGCGCCGACGACGACGCCGGGGACGCGCTGCGGGCGGCCGACCCGCCCGGCCGGGTCGCCCGGTACGGCCCGGACCGCCTGGTCACCGAGTGCGTGCGCACCGGCCGGCCGGTGATGGTGGCGCGGGTGACGCGCAAGGACCTGGAACGCGTCGCCCGCTCGCCGGAGGCGGCCGAGCTGTTGCGCCGGGCGGGCGTCCACTCGTACCTGGCCGTGCCGCTGATCGCGCGGGGCGAGGTGCTCGGCGCCCTGGACCTGAAGCGGATCGCCAACCCCGTGCCGTTCGACGAGGACGACCTGCTGCTGGCCCGGGAGCTGGCCGCGCGGGCGGCGCTGCAGATCGACAACGCCCGCTGGTACCAGAACGCCCGCGACACCGCCCTCACCCTCCAGCGCAGCCTGCTTCCCAGCCATCCGCCGGTGACCGGCGGGCTCGAGGTCGCCTCCCGCTACCAGCCGGCCGGGGGCACCAGCGAGGTCGGCGGCGACTGGTTCGACGTGATCGAGCTGGCGGGCGGCAGGACCGCGCTGGTGGTGGGCGACGTGATGGGCAGCGGCATCGCGGCGGCGGCCTCCATGGGGCGGCTGCGCACCGCGACGAACACCCTGGCCGCCCTCGAACTGGACCCCGCGCAGCTGCTCGGGCACCTGGAGCGGACCACGGCGGGCCTCGACCAGGCCATCGCCACCTGTCTGTACGCCGTCCACGACCCGCACCGGCGGCGGTGCCTGATCGCCAACGCCGGGCATCTGCCCCCGGTCCGCCTGCGGGCCGGCCGGCCGCCCGAGCTGCTGGACCTGCCCACCGGGGTGCCGCTGGGGGTGGGCGGCGTCGCCTTCGCCACCACCGAGGTCGGCCTGGAGCCGGGCGACCGGCTGGTCTTCTACACCGACGGCCTGGTCGAGACGCGCAGACATCCGCTGGACGAGCGGCTGGACGCGCTGCTCGCCCTGCTGGAGGGCCCGGACCGCCCTCTGGAGGAGGTCTGCGACCTGCTGCTGCGCACCCTGCACGAGCCGGAGAACTCCGACGACGTGGCCCTGCTGATCGCCCGGGCCACGCCGCCGGAATCGCGGTACGGGGCCCGGACGGTCAGCCCCTGACGCCGATCACCACGTGGGCGTACAGCTCCTCGCAGACCGCGAGGCGGGTGGTCAGGCCGGCCCGGGTGAAGGCGGCGACGGCGTCGGGCGCCTGGCGTTCGCTCGTCTCGGCCAGCAGGCAGCCGCCCGGGGCGAGCCAGCCGGGCGCCGCGGCCGCGACCCTGCGCAGCACGTCGAGGCCGTCGGTGCCGCCGTCCAGGGCGACCAGCGGTTCGTGGTCGCGGGCCTCGGCGGGGAGCAGGGCGACCTCGTCCGTGGGGACGTACGGCACGTTGGCCGCGAGGATGTCCACCCGGCCGCGCAGCGCGGCGGGCAGCGCGTCGAACAGGTCACCGGTGTACACCCGGCCGCCGGCGTCCGCGAGGTTGCCGCGGGCGCAGCGCACCGCGGCGGGATCGACGTCGGCGGCGTGCACCTCGGGACGGTCGAGGGCGGCCGCCAGGGCCGCGCCGACGGCCCCGGAGCCGCAGCACAAATCCACGACGACGTGCGCGTGCGGCGCGTGGGCCAGGGCCTGGGACACCAGGAACTCGGTCCGGCGGCGGGGCACGAAGACACCGGGGGCGACCGCGATGCGCAGGCCGCGGAACTCGGCCCAGCCCAGGACGAGTTCGAGGGGCAGGCCGGTGACCCGGCGGTCGACCAGCGCGGTGAGTTCCGCGGCGGTGCGGGCGGCGGTCAGCAGGAGCGCGGCCTCGTCCTCGGCGAAGACGCATCCTGCGGCACGCAGCGCGGCCACGACGGCGTCACGCGACGGGAGAGCCGCCGAGAAGGGGGCGACGAGGTCCGGGGAGGACGCGGGGGTGGGCGAAGCGGGGAAGGTGGGAGGCATGGAAGCCGAGAGCCTTTCGGGAACCGAAGGGCGCTCTCCCGGTCACTCGTTTCCGGTGACCGCACTGCCGTGAGGTGAGAGCACCCGGGCCGACACAGCGGTAATCGGTCTCACCTCCCAGTCGTCCGGCGGCCGGGGCGGTCCGCGGCCGACGGTCACACTACCCCAATGATCAGACGCCGACGGCCTCCCGCACATGGTTGACTCGCGCAACCTCCTGGTCAAAGTTGTACTGTGCAACCAGCACTGCGGAGGAGGAGCGGAGGAGGAACCGTGACGGCTGCCGAGACACCGGAAGAGACGACCGTCGCTCCCGGCGGACGCCCCGCGGACGCGGCCGTGGAGACCATCCAGCGCGAGATGACGGTCTTCGCCCGCCGGGCCCGCGCCTCCGCGGGACGCATGCACCCGGAGCTGTCGCTGGTGTCGTACACGCTGCTGGGTCACCTGGAGGAGCGGGACGGCCGCCGGGCCACCGACCTGGCCGCCCACTACGCCCTGGACAAGTCCACCGTCAGCCGCCAGGTGTCCGCGCTGGAGCGCGCCGGGCTGATCGAGCGGCGCGTCGACCCGGACGACCACCGCGTCCAGGTCCTGCACCTGACGGAGTCCGGACGGCACGCCCTGGACCGGGTCACCGAGCGCCGCAGGACCGCCTTCCGGGAGCGGCTCGCCGACTGGCCCGAGGATGACCTGCTCCGCTTCGCCGCGTATCTGGAGCGGTACAACGCGTGGCCGGGTGCGGCCCCGGGCGGGGACCCGGTCTGAGCGGCGCCGGGGACACGTACCGTTGACGGGTACGCACTGATCACGCCGGCCGCGGGCAGCCCGCCCCGGCGGCCCGAAAGGCTCCACCGCATGAACACCACCCGAGGCTTCACCGGGCGCCCGCGCGCCGCCCGGCCGGGACTGCCGCCCGGCCAGTACGACGCGGGCGACGACTGGCCCGTGCTGTCCGCCGAGGTCACGCCCGAGATCGCGCCCGCCGACTGGACCTTCCGCGTGGGCGGCCTGGTGGCCGAGCCCCGCACCTGGGACCTGGCACAGGCCCGCCTGCTGCCGGCGTCCGGGTACGCGGGCGACATCCACTGCGTCACCGGCTGGTCGAAGTTCGGGGTGCGGTTCGGGGGCGTGTCCCTGGACGCCTTCCTGGACGCGGCGGGCCCCCTGCCGTCGGCCACGCACGCGGTCGCCCACGCGCACACCGGCTACACGGCGAACCTGCCGCTCGCCGACCTCACCGGCGGACGGGCCTGGATCGTGTGGGAGTACGACGGGGAGCCGCTCGCCCCCGAGCACGGCGGCCCGGCCCGGCTGGTGGTGCCGCACCTGTACTTCTGGAAGAGCGTGAAGTGGATCGCGGGGCTCGAACTCCTCGACCACGACGAGCCGGGCTTCTGGGAGCAGAACGGCTACCACGCGCGGGGCAATCCCTGGGAGGAGCAGCGGTACTCCGGTGACTGAGACAGCCACGCACACGGCAGGGGCCTTCACACCCCCGACGCGGTTCGCCGTGCCCGGGCGCATCGAGGTAAACGGCCGGGTGGCCGGGACGTGGCAGACGGCCACGCTCACCGAGATCCGCCGCGAGACGCCCCGCGCGTCGACCTTCCGCTTCGCCGTGCCCGGCTGGGCGGGCCATCTGCCCGGCCAGCACCTGATGCTGCGGCTCACCGCCGAGGACGGCTACCGGGCCCAGCGCCACTACTCGCTGGCGTCCGCCCCGGACGAGTCGGGGCACATCGAGCTGACCCTCGACCGGGTGCCGGACGGGGAGGTGTCCGGCTGGTTCCACACGGTGGCGCGGCCGGGCGACCGGATCGAGGTGCGCGGCCCGCTCAGCGGCTTCTTCGCCTGGCCGGGCGACCGGCCCGCCCTGCTGCTCGGCGCCGGTTCCGGCGTCGTACCGCTGATGTCGATGGTGCGGCACCACCGGGCACGGGGCCTGACAGTGCCGCTGCGCCTCCTCGTGTCGGCGCGCGGCCCCGAGGAGCTGATCTACGCCCGTGAGTTCGGCGCGGAGACGACGCCGGTGTTCACCCGCACCGCGCCGGCCGGGACGCCCGTGGGCCGGCTGACGTCCGCGCACCTGGCGCCGTTCCTGTCCGAGCCGCCCGCCGGCGGCTGGGAGGCGTACGTGTGCGGGTCGAACGCGTTCGCGGAGCACGCCTCGCGGCTGCTGGTGGCGGCCGGACAGCCGGTCGACCGGATCCGGATCGAACGCTTCGGCTGATCCCGCCGGGTTCGTGAGCGAGGCCCGCAGGACTGGGTACCAGTCCTAGTGCGGGCACTCGCACACGTGGCGCGACACGAAGGCACGGCGGCCCCCGCACTCGACGGCCGTCCGCCCGCCCTCCGGTCGCGGTGATCGCGGGGAGGTCGACATGCGAACCCGGGTACGCGGCTGGCGCTGGCGGCGCAATCCCCTGCGGCGCCGGTCGGACGTCGTCGAGGCGTGGACCACGGTGGTCGTCGCCCTCCTGCTGTTCGTGGCCGCTCCGCTGCTCGGCGCCGCCACCGCGTGGTGGGGCTACGGACAGGCCCGGGCCATCGTCGCCGAGCAACGGGCCGAGCGGCACCAGATCCGTGCCACGGTCGTGGACCGGACCCCCGACGCCCTGTCGACGGGGCAGCTCGGCGGACAGCAGACCTACCGCGCGACCGTCCACTGGAGGGCGGCGGACGGCGCGGAGAAGAGCACCACGGCCCGGGTGCCGGCCGGCACCCGGCACGGTGACAGCGTCGACGTGTGGCTGGACTCCCACGGCCAGAGCGTGCCCCCGCCGTCGGACGGTGCCGAGATCTGGCAGCACAGCGCCACCATCGGCTCGTTCACCACCATCGGGACGGCGCTCACGGTGCTGCTCGCGCACCGCGCCGTACGCGCGGTGGCGCTGCGCCGGCGCATGGCGGAGTGGGACCGCGACTGGGCCCTCACCGAGCCGCAGTGGACCCATCGCCGGGCCTGACCGCACCCCCCTCCCGCGCGGTTCCCGAGTAGGGCCGGACCTGGCGTTTGCGCGAACCGCTCACGTACCGTGTGATCATCCGTACGGTCTGCCGCGTCTCCCCGCAAAGGCGGTTCTCGATGGCCCTGTTCGACCTTCCGCTCGACGAACTCCACGCCTACCGCAGCGCGTCGGTCGAGCCCGAGGACTTCGACGCGTTCTGGAGCAAGACGCTCGCCGAGGCCCGCGAGCACGACCTGGACGCCCGCTTCGAACCGGTCGACACGGGACTGTCCACGGTGCGGGTGTACGACGTGACGTTCGCCGGGTTCGGCGGTCACCCGGTGAAGGGCTGGCTGACCCTGCCGGCCGCGGCGTCCGAGCCGTTGCCGCTGGTCGTGGAGTTCGTCGGGTACGGCGGGGGACGCGGGCTGCCGCACGAGCACCTGCTGTGGGCGTCCACCGGCCGGGCCCATTTCGTGATGGACACCCGCGGCCAGGGCAGCGCCTGGGGCGGCGGTGGCGGGACCCCCGACCCCGTCGGCGGCACGCCCGCGTACCCGGGCTTCATGACCCGCGGCCTGGACGCTCCGGAGAACTACTACTACCGCCGGGTCTTCACCGACGCCGTGCGCGCCGTCGAGGCGGCCCGCTCCCACCCGCTGACCGACCCGTCCCGCACGGTCGTGCTGGGCGCGAGCCAGGGCGGCGGCATATCGATCGCGGTGGGCGGACTCGTGCCGGACCTGGTCGCCGTCGCGCCGGACGTGCCGTTCCTGTGCGACTTCCCGCGCGCGACCACGCTCACCGACCGGCACCCCTACCGCGAGGTCGGCCTGTACCTGAAGACGCACCGCGGCCGGACCGGGGACGCGCTGCGCACGCTGTCCTATTTCGACGGTGTGCACTTCGCGGCGCGGGGCCGGGCTCCGGCACTGTTCTCGGCCGCCCTGGAGGACCAGACCTGCCCGCCGTCGACCGTTTTCGCCGCGTTCAACGCCTGGACGCACGAGGACAAGACGATCGAGGTGTACGACTTCAACGATCACGAGGGCGGCGGGCCGTACCAGGAGGCGGCCAAGCTGCGCTGGCTGAGCCGCCACGCCTGAGGTCCGTGGGTGGTGTTTCGGCCGAACCGGCGGACCGGTCTTCCCTGCTGGTTTAGACCAATGGTAATCCTGGTGGCGCACCGAGCCCGCGCGGCTACCGTACGTCATCAACAGGAGGCGCGGCATGGCCCGCACCACCCCGCACGTCCCGTCCCCCGCCGACCCGCCGACCGCCGACGTCCGGCCGCCCCTGTACCGGCGGGTGGCGGACCAGCTGCTGGGCGAGTTGCGCGACGGGACCGTCCCACCGGGTGAACGGCTGCCCGGCGAGCGCCGGCTGGCGGAGCACTTCGGAGTCAGCCGGGAAACCGTACGGCAGGCGCTGGACGTGCTGCGCAGGGACGGTCTGCTCACCACCGACCGGCGGGGCAGTCACGTCGCGCTGCCGGGGCCGCCGGCCGGGAGTCCGGCACCCCTGGTCTTCCCGGTCGGCGCCCGGGCGGCGGAGCCGCGCACCGGTGAGCGTGCCACCGTCGTCTGGGGGACGCCGCCGCCGGAGCACGCCGCGGCGCTGGGGCTGGTGCCGGGCCGGCCCACCCTGATGCACCACTACACGTCGGCGGTGGCCGGGGGCGACGGCCGGCGGACGGCCGTGACATCGTTTTCCGCGGTGGCGCTCGCCGAGGTCGAGGAACTGGCCCGCTATCGCGACCGCGCCGACGGGGTCGCCCGCGCGCAGCTGCGGCGGGCCTACGACTGGATGCGCCGGGCGGGCCTGACGCTGCATCACCGGGACACCATCACGCTCCAGCCCGACACCGCGTCGGTCCGGGTCGTACGGCGGGTGCACGACCAGTACGCGCGACCGCTGGAGATCACCGACCTCCTGGTGGACACCCGGCAGGACGCCCTGGTCTACGAGTTCACCCTGCCGGCGGCGGGCTGACCCGGCGCGCTACGGGAGTCGCCGGGCCACGACCAGCCGGACCCGCGGGCTGCCGTCGGGGCGGCGCCCGAACTCCGGCAGGGCGTGCAGGTCCGTCCGGAAGCCGGCCCGCGACAGCTCGCGGCCCACGTCCCCGAGCCGGAACGTCCGGTAGTACATGACGAACGGCGGCCGCCACAGCGCGTTGCGCACCCGCATCGCGGCGTCGAAGCCGAGCAGCGTCCAGTACCCCGGTGAGCCGGGGCGGGGCGGGGCGACGACGGGGAAGGCGAAGCAGCCGCCCGGCCGCAGCACGGAGCACACCTGGCCGAACAGGCCCGGCAGTTCGCGGGGCAGGAAGTGCCCGAAGGCCCCGAAGCTCACCACGAGGTCGAAGGCGGGGCCGAACGGCAGGGCGCGGGCGTCCGCGCGCACCCAGGAGACCGCCGGGCCCCGCGGCAGGGTGCGCCCGCGCGCGACCTCCAGCATCCCGGCGCTGAAGTCCACGCCGGTCACGCTCCGTCGGCACACCCGGGCCAGCACGTCCAGGCCCGCGCCGGTGCCGCAGCACAGGTCGAGTCCGGCGGCGAAGGGGCCCAGCGGCTCCAGTGCTCGGGCCGCGGCGGCCAGCACCCGGTCCGGCGTCCGGTACGGGGTCCGGTCGAACTTCGGTGCGAGCAGGTCGTAGCCGTGCTCGACCGACGACAGTGCCTGGACGGCGAGTTCGCGCAGGGTGGGGCCCTCGGGGCTGAACATCCGGTCAGCCCGGGGTCTGTCCGGCGGGCCCCGCGGGAGCGCGGCGCCCGTCGAGCACGGTGAGCGCGTACGCGCACCAGCGGGCGTTCTCCCGCTCGAACGCGATCCCGGCGGCCAGCGTGAGGTAGGGCCCGACGCGGTCGGCCTCCCGGAGGTGTTCCTCCTCGGTGCGGCCGTCCAGGAGGCGTTCACGCACCCGCTCGTAGCGGGCGAGCTTGCCCAGCGCCCAGGCCCTGCGCTCCTCGACCAGCGCGCGGACCGCCGCCGGGTCGACGCCGTCCATGGCCTGCATCTTGATCAGGAACTCGTCGCGGATGGCGGTGGGCCGCCGGGTCGGCTCGGCCGCGAAGACGCCCAGTTGCTCCCGGCCCGCTTCGGTGAGCGAGAACAGCCGCTTGGTGGGCCTGCGTTCCTGCGGCACGGTCCGGGCCTCGATGAGTCCGTCGCCCGCGAGGCGCTCCAGCTCCCGGTAGAGCTGCTGCGGCGTGGCGGGCCAGAAGTTGGCGAGCGACACGTCGAACACCTTGGACAGCTCGTAGCCCGAGGCCTCGCCCTCCAGCAGGGCGGCCAGGACGGCGTACTTGAGAGACATGTCGACACGCTAGCAAGCACGGCCCACGACGACTACTCTACTCCACACCTATTCAAATAGTTCAGTATGAAGGAGTGGCGATGCGGGCGTTCCGCGCGGCGGTCGAGGCACACGACATGGACGCCGTCGAAGCACTGCTGGCCGACGACGTGGTGTTCTCCAGCCCCGTCGTCTTCAAGCCCTACCACGGCAAGGCGATCACGGCGGCGATCCTGCGCGCGGTCGAGCGCGTCTTCGAGGACTTCCGCTACGAACGCGTCATCGGGGAGGCGGACGGCCGCGACCACGCGCTGCTCTTCGCGGCACGGGTGGGCGACCGGGAGATCAGCGGCTGCGACTTCCTGCGCCTCGACGCGGCCGGCCGCATCGCCGAACTCACGGTGATGGTGCGCCCGCTCTCGGGCGCGCAGGCCCTTCAGACGGCCATGGCCGCGCAGTTCGAGCGGATCGCGGAGGAGGCGCAGGGGACGCGGGCGAGTTCGGCCGGCTGAGCCCGGCCCGGAACACGCGGAAGACGACAACAGCTTGCGCACCGGCCGCGTTGCACGGGGTGGGACATCACCTGTCCCGCCCCACCGCCACGGCGCACGGTCCCGTGGTACGGTGCAGTCAGCACTTGTGTACGCCCCGTCGATCGGGGCGCCGGTGCCAGTTTCCCTTCGGTTCGCGGATCCGCCCGTCCCGGTGTGTCCGCTTCTCAGCCCAACCTCGTGAGCAGGGGCTTCGCCCCGCCGTGTCCGAGGTGCTGTTCCCGCCGTCCGGAGGCGTGTCGTCCGACCCCTCGCGCGGCTTCCCCCTTCCTTCCGCATGTCCCATGCCCGTGTCCTCGAAAGGACCGACCACCATGACCACCACACTCGAACACCCCCCTGTACAGCAGTCCCCGACCGAGATCGCGAGCGGTGTCCTCGACATCGAGGCGGGCGGAAAGGGGCGCCTTCGGGGCAGGAGCCTGCATCCCGAGCCCTCCGACCTCACCCTCTCCCCCGCGCTGATCCGACGGCACGGGCTGCGCAAGGGCGACCTCGTCGAGGGGGTGTGCGGCGACCGGCGCACCCTGACCGACGTCGTCCGCGTCAACGGCCGCACGCCCGACCGGCGGAGCGCGCGACGGCACTTCGCCGACCTGACCCCGCTGCACCCGCACGAGCGGCTGCGGCTCGAACACCCGGCGGCCGGCCTCACCGGACGCGTCGCCGATCTGATCGCCCCCGTCGGCAAGGGCCAGCGCGGCCTGATCGTGGCTCCGCCGAAGACCGGCAAGACCGTCCTCCTCCAGCAGATCGCCGCCGCGGTGGCGGGCAACCACCCGGAGTCCCGGCTGATGGTGGTACTGCTCGACGAACGCCCCGAGGAGGTCACCGACATGCGGCGCTCGGTGCGCGGCGAGGTGTACTCCTCGACCTTCGACCAGAGCGCCAAGCAGCACATCGCGCTCGCCGAGCTGGTGATCGAGCGGGCCAAGCGGCTCGTCGAGGCCGGGGAGGACGTCGTGATCCTCCTCGACTCCCTCACCCGGCTGTGCAGGGCGCACAACAACGCCGCCGCCTCCGGTGGCCGCACGCTCAGCGGCGGCGTCGACGCCGGGGCGCTGCTCGGGCCCAAGCGCTTCTTCGGCGCGGCCCGCAAGGCGGAGGAGGGCGGCTCCCTCACCGTCCTCGCCACCGCCCTGGTGGAGACCGGCTCGCGGGCCGACGACTTCTACTTCGAGGAGCTCAAGAGCACCGGCAACATGGAACTGCGGCTGAGCCGGGAGCTGGCCTCCCACCGGGTCTTCCCCGCCGTCGAACTGGTCGGCTCGGGCACCCGGCGCGAGGAGCTGCTGCTCTCCGCCGCCGAGGCCACCGCCGTGCGCGGGCTGCGGCGGGCCCTGGGGACCCGGGACGGGCAGTCCGGCCTGGAGACCCTGCTGGAGCGGCTGCGCCGGACGCCGGACAACGCCACGTTCCTGCGGCAGGTGCAGCCGACGCTGCCCGCCGGCTGACGCCTGCGCCCACGGCGCCGACGGGCACCGCACTCCGGGCCCGGCTACGGCATCCGGGTGTTTGCGGAGCGGACCCGGCCCGGTCAGCGTGGCGGTGCGAGGGGCCGTTCCTACGTTTGCGGTATGACTATCGGATTCTCATCCCGGGCGGCTCGATCCAGCTGCATGCTCTGCGTGGCAGGGCTGCTGACGCTCGTGCCGGCCGCCGCGGCCGCCCCCGCGGAGCGGCCGGACCCCGGCCCGCCCGGCGGCGTCACGGCGGCCCCGCCGTCGCTGCTGTACCGCTCGGGCACCCAGGTCCGGCCGCACCCCACAGCGCCCCGGGTTCCCGATGTCTCCGCCCTGTCCTGGGTCGTGGCCGACGCCGGCACGGGCGATGTGCTGGCGGCGAACGACGCGCACCGCGGACTGCCGCCGGCCAGCACCCTCAAGACGCTGTTCGCCCTCACGGTGCTGCCCGCCCTGCCGGGCGGCATCCGGCACGAGGTCAGCACCGAGGACCTGTCCGGCATCGGCCCGGGCAGCAGCCTGGTCGGTGTGGTCGAGGGCCAGACGTACCGCGTCTCCGACCTGTGGAACGGCGTCTTCCTCAACTCCGGGAACGACGCCGTGCACGTCCTCGCCTCCCTCGCCGGCGGCTGGAGCGCCACCGCGGCCCGGATGCAGGCCGAGGCCCGCGCGCTCGGCGCCCTCGACACCCACGTCCGCTCGCCGGACGGGTACGACGCCCCGGGCCAGGTCTCGTCGGCGTACGACCTGGCCGTGTTCGGCCGGGAGGGGCTGCGGCGTCCCGACTTCGCGCGGTACTGCGCCAAGGTCGACGCGCTGTTCCCCGGCCGTGACGGCGGCTCGTACGGGATCATGAACACCAACCGGCTGCTGACCGGGGCCGACGGTGTGGAGCCGTACCCGGGGCTGATCGGCGTCAAGAACGGCTACACCAGCAACGCCGGCAACACCCTCGTCGCCGCCGCCCGCCGCGACGGACGCACCCTGGTCGTCACGGTGATGAACCCTCAGGAGGGCGGCGGCCACGCCGTGTACGAGGAGGCCCGTTCGCTGCTCGACTGGGGTTTCGAGGCGGCCGGCGAGGTCGACCCGGTGGGCTCGCTGGCCCACGAGGGCGTCCGGCCCCGGCAGGGACCGCAGGCCGTCCCCGCGGCGGCGACCGCGGCGAAGCCGGCCGAGGACGAGCCGGGCTGGCCGGAGACCGGCGCGATCCTGGGCGTGGCGGCGCTCGGCGCGGGCGTCATGGCGCTCGCCCTGCGGCTCAGGCTCGTACGGGACGACGGCAGTTGACGCGAGCGTCGTGCGCGTTCAGAACACCGACAGCCCCGTGAGCGTCGTGAAGCGGTCCAGGGCCGCCACCCCGGCCACCGAGTTGCCCCGCTCGTCCAGGCCGGGGCTCCACACGCACAGCGTGCAGTGCCCCGGTACGACCGCGATGATGCCGCCGCCGACCCCGCTCTTGCCCGGCAGTCCCACCCGGTGGGCGAAGTCGCCGGCCGCGTCGTAGGTCCCGCAGGTCAGCATCACCGCGTTGACCTGCTTGGCCCGGCTGCGGCTGAGCAGCCGGGTGCCGTCGGCTCGGACGCCGTGCCGGGCCAGGAATCCGGTCGCCAGGGCGAGGTCGGCGCAGGAGGCGGTGACGGAGCACTGACGGAAGTACTGTTCGAGGAGCACCGGCACGGGGTTGTCGATGTTCCCGTACGACGCCATGAAGTGCGCCAGCGCGGCGTTCCGGTCGCCGTGCGCGGCCTCGGAGGCGGCGACCTCCTCGTCGTGGGTGAGGTCCGGGTTGCCGCTCTCCGCGCGCAGGAAGGCGAGCAGTTCGCCGGCCGCGTCGCCGGTGCGGGTGTGCAGCCGGTCGGTGACGACGAGGGCGCCCGCGTTGATGAACGGGTTGCGCGGGATGCCGTTCTCGTACTCCAGCTGCACCAGGGAGTTGAACGGGTTGCCGGACGGCTCGCGGCCCACGTGCTCCCACAGGGCCTCTCCCTCCCTGGCCAGGTCGAGGGCGAGGGTGAACACCTTGGTGATGGACTGCGCGGAGAACGGCTCCCGCCAGTCCCCCACCCCGTACACCGTGCCGTCCGGCTCGGCGACGGCCATGCCGAAGCGGCGCGGGTCGCGGGCGGCGAGGGCGGGGATGTAGTCGGCGGGCCGGCCACTGCCCGGGGTCCGCTCGATCTCCTCGGCGATGCGCTCCAGGACCGGCCGGAAGGTCGTGGGTGTGTTCATGATCGCCATTCTCCCTCCGGGCCGGTCCGGGCGGCCGGAGGCCGACGGCGGGTGGACCCCCGTGCCGGGGTGGTGCTGGCCTCACCCCCGTTTCGGGGGCGGACGCCATTCTGCGGCGGGGAGATCGTTCACATACTCAGGTACATGGTCGAATCAACGGTGCTCGTCGAGAGCCTGCCCAAGCCCGCACGGGAAAAGGGACGCGAAAAGGGGAGCGACTTTTCCGAACTCTCACGGCGCATAGCCGACGCGGGTCTGCTCCGGCGGCGCCCGCTGTACTACACGGTCCGTTTCGGCGCCGTCGCCCTCGCGCTCGCCGGCGGTGTCGCCGCGTTCGTCTCCCTGGGGGACAGCTGGAGCCAGCTGTTCGTCGCGGTCGCGCTCGCCGTCGTCTTCGGCCAGCTCGGACTGGCGGCCCACGACCTCGCCCACCGGCAGGTCTTCACGCGCCGGCGCCCCAGCGAGGCGGGCGGTCTGCTGGTGGCCAACCTGCTGCTCGGCATGAGCTACGGCTGGTGGATGAACAAGCACACCCGCCACCACGCGAACCCGAACCACGAGGAGAAGGACCCGGACGTCTCCCCCGACATCCTGGTGTGGTCGCGGGGCCAGGCCGACCGGGCGACCGGGCTTCCGCGGTTCGTCGGCAAGCACCAGGCCGCCCTGTTCTTCCCGCTGCTGACGTTGGAGGGCCTCAATCTGAGCTTCAACAGCTTCAAGGCGCTGGGCAGCCGGGCCGTGAAGCGGCCGGTCCTGGAGGGCACGCTGCTCGTCGCCCACTTCGTGCTGTACTTCGGCGGCCTGTTCACGGTCCTCCCGCCGGGCAAGGCGCTCGTCTTCCTCGCCGTGCACCAGGGTCTGTTCGGGATCTACCTGGGCTCGGTCTTCGCGCCCAACCACAAGGGCATGCCGATGATCGAGGAGGGCATGCGGCTGGACTTCCTGCGCCGCCAGGTCCTCACCTCCCGCAACGTGCGGGGCGGCGTGCTCGTCGACGCCTTCATGGGCGGCCTGAACTACCAGATCGAGCACCACCTCTTCCCCAGCATGCCGACCCCCGCCCTCGGCCGGGCCCAGGCCGTCACCGAGGCGTACTGCGCCGAGCTGGGCGTGCCGTATCACCAGACGGGGCTGCTGGCCTCGCACCGCGAGGCCCTGCGGCACATGAGGAGCGTCGGGGAGCCGCTGCGCGCGGCCCGCTGAACGGGCGGCGCGCGGCGGTCAGCTGTGCAGCACGCCCGCGCCGAGCAGCCCGAACAGCAGGACGCCGACCGCGATCCGGTAGACGACGAACGCGTTGAAGGAGTGCTTGGCGACGAACTTCAGCAGCCAGGCGATGGAGGCGTAGGCCACCACGAAGGAGACGAGGGTGCCGACCGCCAGGGGCGCGGCACCCGCTCCGGTGCCCAGGGCGTCCTTCAGCTCGTACAGGCCCGCTCCGGTCAGGGCCGGGATGCCGAGGAAGAAGGACAGCCGGGTGGCGGCGACCCGGTCGAGGTCGAGCATCAGGGCGGTGGACATGGTGGCGCCGGAGCGGGAGAAGCCGGGGAAGAGCAGGGCGAGGATCTGGGAGCCGCCGACCAGCATCGCGTCCTTGAACGACGTGTCGTCCTCGCCGCGCTTGTGCCGGCCGGTGCGGTCGGCCCACCACATCACGCCGCTGCCGACGATCAGCGAGCCCGCGACCACCCACAGCGAGGCGAGGGGGCCCTTGATCAGGGGCTTGGCGGCCAGGCCGACGAGGACGATGGGGATGGTGGCGAAGATGACCCACCAGGCGAACTTGTAGTCGTGGTGGTACCGCTCGTCGCGGTCGCGCAGCCCGCGCGCCCAGGCGGAGACGATCCGCGCGATGTCCTTGGAGAAGTAGACGAGCACGGCGGCGATCGCGCCGACCTGGATGACCGCGGAGAAGCCGATGACGGCGTCGTCGTCGACGGGGATGCCCATCAGACCCTCGACGATCTTGAGATGTCCGGTGGAGGAGACGGGCAGGAATTCGGTCACCCCCTCGACGGCTCCGAGGACGACGGCCTGACCGATGCTGATGGCGCTCATGGCATCCAGTTCCTACTACACCAGCCTGTGAGCCCGGCGTCAGGTCCAGAGCGCGTCGGCCAGAGTCACCCCCGCGAACGCCGCCGCGAGGCCGGCCGCCACGCTCCCCACCACGTTCACGGCGGCCTGCAGGCGCGCACCGGTCTCGGTCAGCCGGAGCGTCTCGTAGGAGAAGGTCGAGTAGGTGGTGAGGGCGCCGCACAGCCCCGTCCCCAGCAGCAGCCGCAGCTCCGAGCCGGCGGCGCCGGCCAGGGCGGCGCCGGTCAGCAGGCCGAGGACCAGGCTGCCGATCACGTTCACCGTGAAGGTGCCCCAGGGGAAGACGGAGTCGTGCCGGGACTGCACGGCCCGGTCGGTGAGGTAGCGCAGCGGCGCGCCCACCATGCCGCCCGCGACGACCAGCAGCCAGTTCACGACGGCCTCCCGCCCTCGTACCTGACGACCTCGCACGGGTCGAGGGTGACCAGGCCCTCGGTGACGAGTTCGTCGAGCAGCGGCAGGAAGTCCCGGACCCGCTCCTCGGTGTCGACGACGACGACGGCCACCGGGAGGTCCTCGCTCAGGGACAGCAGTCTGGTGGTGTGGATCAGCGAGGAGGCACCGAAGCCCTCGACGCCGCGGAAGACGCTGGCGCCCGCGAGGCCCGCCGCGTGGGCGCGGTGGACGATCTCCGAGTACAGGGGGCGGTGGTGCCAGGTGTCGTTCTCGCCGACGTAGACGGTCAGGCGCAGGGCACTGCCGGTCAGCCTCGTCATGACTGCCTCCTCTTCAGGACCCGGCGGGCCGCCCATGCGGCGAGCCACACCGCCGTGAGTGCCGCGAGCGGGGTCGCGGCGAGGTAGGCCAGGCCGGTGGGGGCCCGGCCGTCGGCGAACAGGGACCGGGTGTCGACCGCGTAGGTGGAGAACGTGGTGAAGCCGCCGAGCACGCCGGTGCCGAAGAAGGGCCGGACCAGGCGGTGGGCCGCCCGTACTTCGGTGATGACCACCATGAACACGCCGATCACGGCGCAGCCCGCGGCATTGACCGCGAAGGTCGTCCAGGGGAAGTCCCCGCTCTGCGTCGGCCACCCCAGGGAGGCCGCGTAGCGGGCGGCGGCGCCGGTGCCGCCGCCGAGGGCCACGGCCGCGACGACCGGTGCCTGGGCGCGCCACCCGGACCGGCTCGGGGCGGCGGCCCGGGTGCCGCCGGGACGCCAGGTCTTCGGGACTGTCATGGTCGTACGTCTCCTACTCGCCGGGCAGGGGGACGCCCCCCGTGCGCAAGTCAAGTAGGGACCGTTGGCGGCGCCTGAGCCGCGGTTCTGGTACGGCGGGCCCCACCGCCGCGCCGCGCCCCGGGGGCCGCGGCCGATGCTCAGCGTAACGCCGGGGCGGCGCCCGGGTCACTCCGGGAGATGCCCGGTCACGCCGGGAGGGTGCCCGTGCCTACCAGCCCTTCTCGAACATCCGCGCCACCTCGGCGATCCGCACCTCGTCGCGCCGGTAGTACGTGCGGCGGCGGATCCTCCTGGCGCGGAGCAGGCCGAGACCGGCGAGGAGGCCCAGGTGGGTCTCGGCCACCCGGCGGGTCACCCCGAGCTTCGCGGCGACGGGGCCCGCGTGGACACCGTGCTCGACGGGGTCGACGCGACGCTGCGACGGGAAGTGCGCGGCCGGGTCCTTCAGCCACTCCAGGATGTCGAGACGGGTGCCGTGGACGGGGGTCCTGAGCATCTCGTCCTCCCTCCGCGCGAGCCCGCCCCTGCCGTGTCCCTCCACCTTCCCGCAGCCGGGCTCCCGTTGTCCGGCAACCGGGCCATTTGCACATTCAACCAATATCGGTTCCGGTGCTACCGTTCACCCATGGGAGCCAGGACGGCCGGCGCGCGGCTCGAGGAACGGTGGCGGGACATCCTGTCGGTGCACGCGCGCACGATGTGCGAGATCGACCGGGCACTGCACCCGCACGGCCTGGGCGCGAGCGACTTCGAGGTGCTCGACCTGCTCGTGACCGAGGGGCCCGGGGCCGGCGACCGGTGCCGGGTGCAGAACCTGGTCGGCCGGGTCCACCTGAGCCAGAGCGCGCTGTCCCGGCTGATCGCCCGGCTGGAGAAGGACGGGCTGGTGCAGCGCTCCATGTGCGCGGAGGACCGGCGCGGCGTGTACGTCGCGCTGACCCCCAGGGGCCGGGACCTGCACGCCGAGATACTGCCGCTGCAGCGGGCCGCGCTGGCCCGCACGCTCGGCGACGCCGAGGGCCCCCGCCCCTGAGGGGAGCGGAGGCCCTCGCCATCGGTCCCGCCCCTAGGGTCGGGCCAGCAGGGTGCGCACGCCGTCCGACGTGAGGGTGAGGCGGTGCTCCGAGCCGGCGTCGATGGACAGCGACAGGTCGTCGGCCGGCCACTGCGCGGCGAGGGCACCCAGCGGCACCATGCGGTAGCGGGAGACGTACGGCAGCAGGTCCGCCATCTCCAGCTCCGAGGTGAACACGGGCACCACCTGGCGGCCGCCCTGCTGTTCCAGTACCGGCAGCGCCAGCATGCCCGGGTCGGCGGTGTCCTGGTCGTTCGCGTCGTCGGGCACCGGCACGAGGACGTCACTGCTCGCGAGCGTGTCGAGCGCCGCCGTGTTGTCGGCGGCCTCGGGGGTCTCGGCGAGCGTGTCCAGTGCCCGCTGGGCGGGCGTCACGGGGTGGTCGTTCGCGGGTGTCTCCATGGCTGATTCCCTGGTAGCGGCGGTGTTGCGGCCCACGCGGGTGATCGGCGCGGACACGGTCCAGCCTCGCGTACCCGGTACGTCCACGGCGCAATCCTGTTCGGGACACGCACCCGGTGCCGTACTCATCTGATCGACCGGGGGCCCACTTGATCGATCATCAATGCGGTGGGGTTAGCATATGAGCGCCGCCTAGCTCGAAAGATAGAGACGTGACTGTCAACGACGACTCGTTCACCAACTGGAAGCACCGCGAAGAGACCGCGGAATCGATGATCCCGATGATCGGGAAGCTGCACCGGGAGCAGGACGTCACGATCCTGCTGCACAGCCGT
Organism: Streptomyces sp. NPDC034099; assembly: GCF_055575415.1. Taxonomy (NCBI): domain Bacteria; kingdom Bacillati; phylum Actinomycetota; class Actinomycetes; order Kitasatosporales; family Streptomycetaceae; genus Streptomyces; species Streptomyces sp. NPDC034099. Next base: position 216,136 of record NZ_JBVISR010000005.1, read on the forward strand.
TCCCTGGTGAACAAGTCGGTGGTCAGCATCCTCAAGACCCACCGCTTCGCCCGCCAGATCGCCGGGGCGGAGCTGTCGGTCACCGAGACGATGCCCTTCCTGCGGGCGCTCACCACGCTCGACCTCGGCCCCTCGCAGATCGACATCGGCATGCTCGCCGCGACCTACCGGACCGACGACCGGGGTCTGTCGGTCGAGGAGTTCACGGCCGAGGCCGTCGCCGGGGCCACCGGCGCCAACAAGATCGACCGGCGTGAGGGCCGCGACGTCGTCCTGTACGGCTTCGGCCGCATCGGCCGCCTCGTCGCCCGGCTGCTCATCGAGAAGGCGGGCTCGGGCAACGGGCTGCGGCTGCGTGCCATCGTCGTCCGGGGCGGCGGCGAGCGGGCCGCCGAAGACATCGTCAAGCGCGCCTCGCTGCTGCGCCGCGACTCCGTGCACGGCCAGTTCCAGGGCACGATCACCGTCGACGAGGACAACAGCACGATCCTCGCCAACGGCAACGCCATCAAGGTGATCTACGCGGACGACCCGACTCAGGTCGACTACACGGCGTACGGCATCAAGGACGCCATCCTCATCGACAACACCGGCAAGTGGCGCGACCGCGAGGGCCTGTCGAAGCACCTGCGTCCGGGCATCGACAAGGTCGTGCTGACCGCGCCGGGCAAGGGCGACGTCCCGAACATCGTCCATGGCGTCAACCACGACACCATCAAGCCGGACGAGCGGATCCTGTCCTGCGCGTCCTGCACCACCAACGCGATCGTCCCGCCGCTGAAGGCGATGGAAGACGAGTACGGGGTGCTGCGCGGTCACGTGGAGACGGTGCACTCCTTCACCAACGACCAGAACCTGCTGGACAATTACCACAAGTCGGACCGCCGAGGCCGCAGCGCGCCGCTGAACATGGTCATCACGGAGACCGGCGCCGCCTCCGCCGTCGCCAAGGCGCTCCCGGACCTGAAGGCGCGGATCACCGGCAGCTCGATCCGGGTGCCGGTGCCGGACGTGTCGATCGCGATCCTCAACCTCCAGCTGGCCCGGGAGGCCAGTCGCGAAGAGGTCGTGGACCACCTGCGCGAGGTGTCGCTGACCTCGCCGCTCAAGCGGCAGATCGACTTCATCAGCGCGCCCGACGCCGTCTCCAGCGACTTCATCGGCTCCCGCCACGCCTCGATCGTGGACGCGGGCGCGCTGAAGGTCGAGGGCGACAACGCGATCCTCTACCTCTGGTACGACAACGAGTTCGGCTACTCCTGCCAGGTCGTCCGCGTCGTGCAGCACGTCTCCGGGGTGGAGTACCCGACGTACCCGGCTCCGGCGGTCTGATCCGCGCCACGGCCGCGTGAGGGGCGGTGGGACGACGGTCCCCACCGCCCCTCACGCGTGCCGGCGCACGGTGCGGGGCATGCGTGTGGTGGCACTCCCCCGTCCGGCCGCCGCGCGGCACGGCGGCCGGCTGATACGAGAATGGTTCCATGAACGCACTGTTCCGGCGCCCGCCCTGGGTCGAGGTGCTGGTCTGGTGCGTGGCGGTGCTGAGCCTGACCGTCCTGGCCGCGGCGGCCGTCGTCCGCAGCACGGTGCTGGACCCCGGGTTCTACGGCAAGGTGCTGGAGGACGAGCGCGCCTACCAGCGCTTCTACGACGAGGTGCTGGTGGACCCGGGCAGTACGCCGTTCACCAGCGACCTGCTGGACCGGCTGCCCGTGCCGCAGTCGACCATCACCTCGAACCTCAAGGTGGTGATCCCGCCGGAGACGCTGCGGACCATGGGCGACGGGCAGATCGCGGAAATGGTCCACTACCTGGAGGGCGACCGCGACCGGCTGCGGATCACGGTCGACCTGGAACCCGTCGTCGCGAACGTCGAGCGGCTCAGCCAGGCGTACTTCGGCGACGCCGTCGCCGCGCTCCAGAAGCGGTCCGAACCCGACTTCCAGGCCTTCGTGCAACGCGTGTCGGAACTGGTGGCGCGGGTGGTGGCCGGTGAGGCGCCGCTGGACGAGCTGCCGACGCTGCCGCTCTCCCACGGCCAGGCGGTCGCCGCCACGGACGCGCTGATGCGTCTGGTGCCGGACGGCACGGCGCGCGACGGGGTCGGATCCACCGTGCTGACGGCGCTGGACCGGGGCGACGTGGCCTCGGCCCTGGCCGCGATCGCCCCGGTCGCCCTGACCGACCAGGTCCGGGAGACCGCCGAGGAGCTGTTGCGGGAGGCGAGGCAGGGCACCTGGGTCGTCACCGTCGACGTCGAGCCCGGAACCGAGGCGCTGGCCCCGCTGGACCGCGCCCGGAACGTGACCCGGCTCTTCCAGGACGTGGTGGAACCGGCGGCGGCCGTGCTGTGCGCCGCCGCGCTCACCCTGCTGTGGTTCCTGACGCCGTCGCCCGCCAAGCGCCGGCTGATTCCACTGGGCTGGGTGCCGGCCGCCGCGGCCGCCCTCATGGCCCTCACCGTGCTCGTACTGCGGCTCACGCTGGGCGACACGCTGTTCGGCACGCCGGGATCGTGGCCGCCCGCGGCCTCGGGGCTGCTCGCCGACGTCCAGGCCGCCGCGCTCGACCGGCTGCTGACCACCGCCGTCGTCGTCGCGGTGATCCTGCTCGCCGCGGGCGCCCTGCTGATCACCGTCGGCTGGGTCTGGCAGACCCGGCCCAGCGTGCCGGTCCTCACCGATCCGCGGCACGTTCCGGCGCTGACCTTCACCGTCACCGCCGTCGCCCTCGTCGGGACGATGCTGGCGCCGGTGGCGATCACCGGCTCCTCCCCGCGCATCTGCCAGGGCAGCGCCGAGCTGTGCGAGGCCCGCTACGACGAGATCGCCCAGCTCGCGTCGCACAACGCGATGGCGACGACGGCCGACCGGTTCATCGGCCCGCTCCAGGACCCGGACATCGTCGGCCAGCTGGGCGCGGGATCGCGGGTCCTGCTGCTCGACACCCACCGCTGGGAGCGGCCCGAGGAGGTCGCGGAGCGGTTGAGCACCTCGGACTTCTCCCCCGCCGAGCGCCGCCGGCTGACCACGATCCTCAAGCGGGTGAACCCGCCCCACCCGGGCCTGTGGCTGTGCCACTCGGTGTGCGGCGCCGGAGCCCTCGAACTGGAGCCGACACTGCGGCAGATCGGTGAGTGGCTGCGCGACAACCCCACGGAGATCGTCACGCTGATCCTCCAGGACGGCGTGGACGCGGTGACGACGCGGGACGCCTTCGTCCGGGCCGGGCTGTCGGACCTGCTCCACGAGCCGGACCCGGACCCGGACCGTCCGTGGCCGAAGCTCGGCGACATGATCGACAGCGGTCGGCGGCTGGTCGTCTTCGCGGAGCAGGCGGACGGGCCCGCGCCCTGGTACCGGAACCTCTACCGGTACGGCATGGAGACGCCGTTCGCCTTCCGCAGCCCGGACGAGATGTCCTGCCTGCCCAACCGGGGCGGCTCGGACAAGCGGCTGTTCCTGATGAACCACTTCGTCACCGCGGGCGGCGGGCTGCGGCTCGACGCCGGGGTCGTCAACTCCCGGCAGCGGGTGCTGGAGCGGGCGCACACCTGTGAACGGCAGCGCGGCCGCCCGGTCAACTTCATCGCGGTGGACTACGCGACCATCGGCGACGCGATCGGCGCGGTGAACGCACTCAACGCCGAGCGCCTGAAGGACGACACCCGCGTCCCCGTCGAGCGCACGCCCGGCCGGATCCCGGGCGCGGCGGAAGCCCGGCGGCGCGGTGGTGCTCCGCGCCGCCGGGCCCGCTACTGCTGACCGGTTCCCCCTGGTCGGGCTACTGGTTGATCTTGAACTGGGAGCCGGGTTCGATCCGTATGTCTCCCTTCGCCGAGTTGGTGATCGTGACGTCGGTCAGGGTCGCGCTGCCGCGGGCGCCGCCCATCGCGAGGATGCCGGCGCCGTTGTTCGACTTGTCGATGCGGACGTTCTGGATCTTGACGTCCGGCATCGCGCCGCCTCCCGTCTTGAACTGGATGCCGTCGTAGGTCGAGTCGAGGATCTCGGTGTCCCGGATGGTCACGCCCGGGATGTCCTGGCCCTGGGCGAAGAGGGTGATGGCGCCGAACTCCTGCGCCTCGCCCCAGAACGCGCCGCCCGTGCGGTGCAGGGCGTTGCCCGCGATGAGCGTCTGCCCGGAGAAGGGCAGCGGGTCGTGGTCGGTGGCGAGCATGATGCCGGGGTAGTTCATGGTGTCGGAGACGACGTTGTTCTCGATGGTGTTGCCGTAACCGCCGTACACCGCGATGCCGTTGGCCCGCCACGGCAGCTGGATCGTGTTGTTGCGGAAGTGGTTGTCGTGGCCGATGTCCACGGACGTGTCCTTCACGTACTTGTTGGCCCAGACCGCGAGCGAGTCGTCGCCGGTGGTGCGGAAGGAGGAGTTGTAGACGGTGGAGTTGCGGGTGCCGTTGGAGAAGTTGATGCCGTCGGCGTAGGTGTCCCGGATGCGCATGCCCGTGAACTCCAGTCCGTCGCCGGGGCCCCACAGTTCGGGGATGTTCGAGTAGTCGCGACCCACCCAGACACCGACGTTGGCGTGCTCGATCCACACGTTGCTGATCTTGGTGTCCTTGCCGAAGCGGCCGTTGAGCCCGACGCCGCCCTCCTGGTTGCCGTCGCCGCCGCGGAGGGTGCCCGAGCCGAAGATGGCGAGGTCGGAGATCCGGGTGTTGCCGTCGATGTCGAAGCCGAAGTTGCCCTCGTGCGGGTGGTTGATGCCGCCGGCCTCGTGCGGCGGGGTCAGGGTGTAGAGCTGGGAGTGCCACATGCCGGCGCCGCGGATGGTGACGTTGCTGATGCCGACCTGGTTGTACTGGCCGCGGTCCTGCGGGTCGTCGGTGAGGATCTTCTGTTCCTGGCGCCACTGCCCGGCGGGGATCCAGACGCAGTCGATCCTGCCGTTCTGGTCGTCGGTGACGGCGCGCTGGATGGCGTCGGTGTCGTCGAGTCCGTCGCCGGGGACGGCCCCGTACTCGGTGATGGAGGTGCACTCGGCGGGCTTCGCCTTGGCGGGCGCGACCTGTTCCAGGTCGATCAGGTCGATGACGTAGAAGGCGGCCGAGTCGCCGGAGTCGCGCTGGAGGCGGAACTCGGTGCCCTGCGGGAAGGTCCGGTCGAGGAGCGCGTGGGACTCGTCGAAGAGGCGCCGGGCGTCGCCGCCGGGCCGGTTGGTGAGGCCCTCGGGGTCGTCGGTGCTGCCGTAGAGCCAGCTGTGCTTGGACGACAGGTTGAGCTTCTGTACGAATTGGCCGTCGGCGTACAGGCTGATGGTGGCCTCGGCTCCGCCGCCGCCGGGGGCGTCGGGGATGGAGTTGCGCACCACGATGGAGTTGGTGGGTGTGGTGGACGTGAACTCCACGTACTCGCCGGTCGAGTCGAGCCGGACGGACTCGCGGCCCGAGGACTCGGTGCCGAAGTTGGTGTGCCCGAAGGTCCGCTCGGCGTCGGTGGTGAGCAGGGTGCCGTCGTACCGGCCGTCCTCCGCCTCGTACTCGGTGTACGGCACGGCGGCGCCGCGTCCGACGACGAGGGACTTGGCGAGCACGTTGTTGTTCTCGTTGGTCTCGGCGACCCGTGCGGTGGCGTCGGCGGTGGCGGTGAGCGTGACACCGCCACCGGTCGCCTTCCAGGTGCCGTTGACCGGGACGTTCACCGTGGCGCCCGCCGCGATCTGCCCGGTCGTGCCGTCCAGGGTGGTGGAGCCGGCCTGGACGCGGGTCACGGAGCCCGCCTCGACGGCGCTGGTGCCGCGGTTGTGCACGGCGACGGTGAAGGAGACCTCGGCGCCCACCGCCGGGTTGGCCGGGTCGGTGGTGAGGGAGCGCACTTCGAGGTCGGGTCCGGGTGCCCGGTCGACGACGAGGCGGTCGGTGGCGGAGCGGCTGTTGTTGGTGTCGTCCAGTTCGGCGACGGTGTCATGCGGGTCGGCCACGGCGGCGACCGCGTAGCTGCCGGCCGCGTGGGTGCCGGTGGCGACGGCGACTTCGGCGGACTCGCCGGGGCCGAGCGCGGGGACCGCGGCGCTGCCGGCCGCCCTGCCCTCCACGGTGACCTCGGTGGTGGTCGCGGCCGAGGCCGCGGTGCCGGCGTTGCGGACCGTGGTGTTCACGGTGACCTCGTCGCGCTCGTTCGGCGCGGCGGGCGACCAGTCGAGGCCGGTGACCGTGAGGTCGGGCGCGGGTGCGGCGCTGCCGAGGACCTGGAACTCGGCGACCTGGCCGCCGGGGGCACCCGTGTTGGAGAAGAACCGGAGCCGTACGTCGGAGACCCGGCCGCTGACCGGGATGGTCACCGCGTTGTCCTGGCCGGGGCTGAAGGCGTAGTCGGCGCGGTCGCGCAGCGAGGTGAAGTCGCTCGCGCCCTGGGCCCGCCCGAACACCTGGATGCTCTGGGTGCGGGCGGACCACACCGGGTCCGGGTTGAGCTTGACCACGACACCGCTGACGTCGGCGTCGGCGCCGAGCTTGACGGTGAGATCGGCCGGGTGGCCGGCGGCCTCCCAGTACGTGGAGGTGGAGTCGTCGGTGGCGTGGGCGGCGACGTAGTTCTGGGTCGTGGAGGTGGCCTCGGCCGGCTTGTTGCGGGCGAGGTTGGTGCCGGTGGGCGGCGGGCCGGTGTCGACGTCGTCGCCGTACACCTCGACCTCGGCCAGTTGCGCGGCGTTCCAGCCGGTGTTGGCGGTGATGTCGACGCGGACGTAGCGGGCCTCGGAGGGTGAGTCGAGGTCGATGGCGACGGTGCCGGCCTGCGCCGGGTCGAACGCCCGTCCGTCCGAGGCGTCGAGGCTGTGGAACGTGGAACCGTCGGTGCTGCCCCGCAGGGCGAGCGTCTGGGTCCGGCTCTCCCAGCCCGCGGGCAGTTTGAGCACCACCCGGTCCACCTCGCGTGCGGTGCCGAGGTCGACCTGGAGCCATTGCGGGAAGGAACCGGCCGGTCCCTCCCAGTAGGTGGCCTGCTGTCCGTCGGTGGCGTTGCCGGCCGGGTAGGCGCCGTGCGAGCCACCCGCCTTGGCGGGGCGGCCGAGGGCCAGATTGACGTCGGCGGCGGCCGTCACCGGCGCCGACGCCGCCTGCGCGGTGGCGGCGAGGGGCAGTGGCAGCAGCCCGACCGTCATCAGCCCGGCGACGGCGGCGCCGGTGAGCGTCCGTCGGCCGAGAGATCTCCGTCTCATGGGGTCCTCTGTTCCGTGGGGAGTCGGGGAGGGCGCGACGGTCCGGCAGTTGGGGGGAAACACCGACTCTGCGCGCCAATTGAGCAGGACAGTCGATTCTTTGCGGAAAGTGCGTCATCAGGTTTCTAGCGCGTCACCGGTTTGTCAACGGTCGTGATGGAGGCGGGAATTGACACGTAAACGGCTTGCGTTGCTTGCATTGATCTTGCGTGGCACTTGAACTGGCAACGGAGGCCCAGTGATGGCTGGACGGACGGTTGGAAGCCCGCAAGGCGCGCAAGTCGTGCACGAGGTGGAGCAACAGGCGTGACAAAACACGAGGGCCGGCCCCACGCCCTCAGGCGTCGGGCCGGCCCTCGCCGGTGTGTGGTCCCCGGTCGTGGGGACGACGGGGATCAGTCCGTGCCGGACTCCATCGCGGCGCGGTCCAGCAGCTCGTCGTCGGCGGAGACCTCGCCGCGGGAGGCGATGGCCTGCGCGCCGCCCTCCGGCATGGCGCCGATCAGCCCGGTCGCCGCGGCCTGGGCGGCGCCGATGGCCGGGTTGGCGGTGCCGATGAGGCCAAGGCCGGCGTACTGCTCCAGCTTGGCGCGGGAGTCGGCGATGTCCAGGTTGCGCATGGTCAGCTGGCCGATCCGGTCCACCGGGCCGAACGCGGAGTCCTCGGTGCGCTCCATGGACAGCTTGTCCGGGTGGTAGCTGAACGCCGGACCCGTGGTGTCGAGGATCGAGTAGTCCTCGCCGCGCCGCAGCCTGAGGGTGACCTCGCCGGTGACAGCCGAGCCGACCCAGCGCTGCAGCGACTCGCGGATCATCAGCGACTGCGGGTCCAGCCAGCGGCCCTCGTACATCAGCCGGCCGAGCCGCCGCCCCTCGGTGTGGTACTGGGCGAGGGTGTCCTCGTTGTGGATGGCGTTGACCAGGCGCTCGTAGGCGGCGTGCAGCAGGGCCATGGCGGGGGCCTCGTAGATGCCGCGGCTCTTGGCCTCGATGATCCGGTTCTCGATCTGGTCCGACATCCCCAGGCCGTGCCGGCCGCCGATGGCGTTGGCCTCCATGACCAGGTCGACGGCGGAGGCGAACTCCTTGCCGTTGATCGTCACCGGGCGGCCCTGGTCGAAGCCGATGGTCACGTCCTCGGGCGCGATCTCGACCGACGGGTCCCAGAACCGCACGCCCATGATGGGCTCCACGGTCTCGACGCCGGTGTCGAGGTGCTCGAGGGTCTTGGCCTCGTGGGTGGCGCCCCAGATGTTGGCGTCGGTGGAGTAGGCCTTCTCCGTGGAGTCCCGGTAGGGCAGGTCGTGGGCGGCCAGCCACTCCGACATCTCCTTGCGGCCGCCGAGCTCGGTCACGAAGTCCGCGTCGAGCCACGGCTTGTAGATCCTGAGCTGCGGGTTGGCGAGCAGGCCGTACCGGTAGAACCGCTCGATGTCGTTGCCCTTGAACGTGGAGCCGTCGCCCCAGATCTGGACGTCGTCCTCGAGCATCGCCCGGACGAGGAGCGTGCCCGTGACGGCACGGCCCAGCGGCGTGGTGTTGAAGTAGGCACGCCCGCCCGAGCGGATGTGGAACGCCCCGCAGGTGAGCGCGGCCAGCCCCTCCTCGACCAGTGCCGCGCGGCAGTCGACCAGGCGCGCGACCTCGGCGCCGTAGGTCTTCGCGCGGTCGGGCACCGAGGCGATGTCGGGCTCGTCGTACTGGCCGATGTCGGCGGTGTACGTGCAGGGGACGGCGCCCTTGTCACGCATCCACGCGACCGCGACCGAGGTGTCGAGGCCGCCCGAGAAGGCGATACCGACGCGCTCGCCGGTGGGGAGGGAGGTGAGGACCTTGGACATAGGAAGAGTATGCATGATTACGCATGACCATGCAAAGCCTCCCTTCCCCGGCGGCCGGGACCCGCTTCGTCACCGGGTCGGCAGCGCCACGTACTGGTACTCCAGGAACTCCTCGATCCCGACCCGGCCGCCCTCCCTTCCGAGGCCCGACTGCTTGACGCCGCCGAAGGGCGCGGCCGGGTTGGAGACCAGGCCGGTGTTGAGCCCGACCATGCCGGCCTCCAGGCGCTCACTGACCCGCAGCGCGCGGTCCAGGCCCTCGGTGAAGACGTAGCCGACGAGCCCCCACGGGGTGTCGTTGGCGCGGCGGACCACCTCGTCCTCCTCGTCGAAGGCGAGGATCGCCGCGACGGGGCCGAAGATCTCCGTGCCCATCAGGCGGCTGTCCGGCGCGACGTCGGTGAGCACCGTGGGCGGGTAGAAGCAGCCGGGCCCCTCGGGTGTGCGGCCGCCGACCAGCACCCGGGCACCGCGCTCCACCGCGTCGGCGACCAGCTCCTCGACCTTGGCGCGCCCTGCGGCGTCGATGAGCGGGCCGACGTCCACGCCGTCGTCGGTCCCGGGGCCCACGACGAGCGCGCCCATCCGCCGGGCCAGCCGGTCGGCGAACTCCTGAGCCACCGAGCGGTGCACGAAGAAGCGGTTGGCGGCGGTGCAGGCCTCGCCCATGTTGCGCATCTTGGCGACCATCGCGCCGTCCACGGCGGCGTCCAGGTCCGCGTCGTCGAAGACGACGAACGGCGCGTTGCCGCCCAGCTCCATCGAGGTCCGCACGACGGTGTCCGCGCACTGTGCGAGGAGCAGCCGGCCGACGGCCGTCGAACCGGTGAAGGACAGCTTGCGGATCCGCCCGCCGCGCAGCAGCGGCTCGCACACCTCCCCCGCCCTGGAGGTGGTGACGACGTTCAGCACCCCGTCCGGCAGCCCCGCCTCCTTGAGGATCGCGGCGAGCGCCAGGCTGGAGAGCGGGGTCTGCGGGGCCGGTTTGAGCACCATCGTGCAGCCGGCCGCGATCGCGGGACCGATCTTGCGGGCGCCCATGGCGAGCGGGAAGTTCCACGGGGTGATCAGCAGGCAGGGGCCGACCGGGCGCCGGGAGAGCAGCATGCGGTGGCGTCCGTCGGGCAGGATGCCGTGCCCTCCGTCGATCCGGACGGCCTCCTCGGAGAACCAGCGGAAGAACTCCGCGGCGTAGGCGACCTCGCCCCGGGCCTCGGCGAGCGGCTTGCCCATCTCGGAGGTCATCAGGCGGGCCAGTTCGTCCGTGCGCTCCAGCACGGTCTCGTGGGCGCGGCGCAGGATCTCGCTGCGCGTCCTGGGCGCCGTCCGGGCCCACTCCCGCTGCGCCTGGACCGCCGCCTCCTCGGCGAGCCGGGCGTCCCCCGGGCCCGCGTCGGCGACGTGGGCGAGGATCTCGCCGGTCGCGGGGTCGTCCACGGGCATGACGGCGCCGTCCGCGGCGTCCACCCAGGCACCGCCGAGGAACAGCTGCGTGGGGGTGTCGGTCATGGGGTCCCTCCTGGTCACCGGTGCGTCCTGCGTACGGGGCGGGTCGCGCGTACGGGGCGAGGCGTGCGGCGGTGCGCGGCGGCCGTCGTCATCGCGCCGCCCCCGACGTCCCGGCCCGGACGGCGGCGGCCCACGCCCGGAGCCCCTCGTCCACGGCCGTCTCGTCGATCACCAGGGCCGGGATCATCCGGACCACCTGGTTCCAGGCCCCGCAGAGCAGCAGGAGCAGACCTTCGTCGACGGCGGCCCGCTGCACCCGGGCGGCGGTCTCGGGGTCCGGCTCGCCGTCCTCGGTGACGAACTCGCTGGCCAGCATCAGTCCCATGCCCCGTACGTCGCCGATGGCCGGGGTCCGGGACGCCACCGCCTCCAGGCCGTGGCGAAGCCGGGCGCCCATCGCCCCGGCGTTCTCGACGAGCTTCTCGTCTCGTACGACGTCCAGCGTGGCGCAGGCCGCCGCGCACGCGACCGCGTTGGCGCCGTACGTCCCGCCCTGCGAGCCGGCCCAGGCCTTGCGCATCAGCTCCTCGGGGGCGGCGATGGCGGACAGCGGGAAGCCGCTGGCCAGTCCCTTGGCGGTGACGAGGATGTCGGGGGTGACGCCGAAGTGCTCGTGGCCCCAGAACCGGCCGGTGCGGCCCACGCCGGTCTGCACCTCGTCGAGGATCAGCAGGAAGCCGTGCCGGTCGGCGCGCTCGCGCAGGCCCTGGACGAAGGCGCGGTTCGCGGGGACGTACCCGCCCTCGCCGAGGACCGGTTCGACGATCACGGCGGCGGTGTCGGCGGGCGAGGAGATCGTCTGGAGGGTGTAGTCGAGCTCCTTGAGGGCGAAGCGGGTGGCCGTTTCCTCGTCCCAGCCGTAGCGGAAGGCCGTCGGGAACGGGGTGACGACCACGCCGCTCATCAGCGGCGAGAACCCGGACCGGAAGCGGGTGCCGGAGGTGGTCATGGAGGCGGCGGCCACCGTGCGGCCGTGGAAGCCGCCGTGGCAGACCAGCACGTTGGGCCGTCCGGTGGCCTGACGGGCCAGACGCAGCGCGGCCTCGACCGCCTCGCTGCCGGAATTGGTGAAGAACAGACTGTCCAGGCCCTGGGGCAGCACCTCGCCGAGCTTGTCGACCAGGCGCCGCAGCGGCGGGTGCAGAACGGTCGTGTACTGGCCGTGGACCAGGGTGGCCACCTGCTCCTGGGCGGCGGCCACGACCCTGGGGTGGCAGTGGCCGGTGCTGGTGACGCCGATGCCGGCGGTGAAGTCCAGATAGCGACGGCCGTCCTCGCCCTCGATGTGGACCCCCTCGCCCCGGACCGCCACCACGGGGGTGGCCTGGCGAAGGTGCGGCGACAGTGCGGTCATGCTCGTCTCCCGGCCTGATCGTCGGTCTCCTGCGGTCCCGGGAGCCTTCCCGCCCCGCCGGGCGCGGCAACGCGTGATCTGTCCGGACGGGGCAGTGTGTCCGGACGATGTGTCAGGCGTTCGGCGTAACCTGAGCGCACAGGGAGGCACCGTGAGCGAGCACCGGCAACCGGGCCCGGCGGGCCGGTCGCCCACCGTGGCCGACGTGCTGGCCCTGCCGGTCCTGGCCGCCGGTGATCCGCGGGTGGCGACCGGTGCGGAGCACCTCGACCGTCCGGTCCGCTGGGTCCACGTCACCGAACTGACGGACCCCGCTTCCTTCCTGAAGGGCGGCGAACTCGTCCTCACCACCGGCATGCCCCTGCCCGACGACCCCGCCGGTGTCCGCCGCTACGTCGACGAACTCGCCGCCGTCGGTGCCGCCGCCCTCGTCATCGAGCTGGTCCGCCGCTATCACCGGCCGCCCGACGCCCTGGTCCGCGCCTGCCGTGCGCGCGGGCTGCCGCTCGTCACGCTCGCCAGGGACGTCAACTTCCTGGAGGTCACCCAGGTGGTCCACACCCTGATCGTCGGCCACCAGGCGGACGCGATCCACCGGACCCAGCGCGTCCACGAGGCGTTCACCGCGCTCACCCTGCGCGGTGCGGGCCCGGAGGAGGTGCTGCGGGCCGCGGCGGAGATGAGCGGCCGTACGGTCGTGCTGGAGAACCTGGTCCACCTGGCGCTGGTCTGCGAGCCCTCCGGGATCACGGTCCGGGCCGCGCTCGCGGACTGGGAACGGCGCTCGCGCACCACGCCGGCCGCCGACCGCGCGGGGGTGTGCGGTCCCGAGGGCTGGCTGGCGGCTCCGGTGGAGTACCAGGGCGAGCGGTGGGGCCGGGTGGTCATGCTCCCCGCCGCGCTCCCCGGCCGGTCCTTCGGGCCCGAGGACGTCACGGTGCTGGAACGGACCGCGATGGCGCTCACCATCGCCCGGCTCACCCACCCCACGCCCTGGGAGCGCACCGCCCACCGCACTGCCCTGCGCGACCTGGTCGAGCAGCGGCACCGGTCCGCCGCGGACGCCCGGGCCCGCGTCGCGGCCCTGGGACTGCCCGCGGAGCACACCCGGTTCGTCGCCGTCCTCGCGGACCTGCCGTCCGAGCAGGACGGCGGGGCGGCCGAGACCCGGCTCTCCGAGGAGCTGACCGCGACGGGGGCGCGGGCCCTCGTCGGGCTCCTGTCCCCCACCCGCCTCGGCGTACTGCTGGCGCTGAGCCCGTCCCGGCCGTGGCGCGAGGCCGTCGAGCGGCTGAGCCGCACCGCACTGGACGCTGCCCCGGGCGCGACGGTGAGCGCGGGCGCGCCCGCCGAGGACCTCGCCGACACGGCGCGCTCGTTCCGCGAGGCGGCCCGGGTGGCCGAGGCCACCGAACCCGGCCGGGCCCTCCCGTCCGGCCGTTCCTTCCACGAGCGAGGCGACATCGGGCTGCGTCGCCTGCTCTACGCACTGCGCGACGACCCGCGCGTCCAGGAGTACGCGGAACGGCGGTTGGGCCCGCTACTCGACCACGACGCCCGGCACGGCACCGACCTCGTGGCGACCCTGCGCGGCTATCTGGACGCGGCCGGCAACAAGACGGTGGCCGCCCGATCGGCCGGTCTGTCCCGGGAGACCGTCTACCAACGGCTGCGCACCATCGAGCGGCTGCTCGGCCGCGACCTGGAGTCCGGCGAGCAGCGCACCGAGCTGCACGTGGCCCTGCACGCCGTCGACGCGCTGCGGGCCCGCCCGGTCACTCGCCCCGGACCGGCGACCGATGAGTTCTTCCCCCGCCCCGGGTCGTAGGGGTGCACGGACCGGACACGAAATGGTGAGGAACCCCGCATGCGTACTCTGATCAGCACCGCCTTCGTCTCGCTCGACGGTGTCGTGGAGGCCCCGGGCGGCGAGCCCGGCTACCGGAACTCCGGGTGGACCGTCGAGCTCGTGGACTTCCTCCCCGAGGCGTACGAGATCAAGGGCCGGGAGCAGGGCGAGGCCACGGCACTGCTCCTCGGCCGGGCCAGCTACGAGGCGTTCAGCCCGGTGTGGCCCGACATGGCGGAGTTCCCCGAGTACCGGACGATGCCGAAGTACGTCGTCTCCACCACCCTCACCGAGGACGACCTGGTGACGAACTGGGGCGAGACGACGATCCTGCGCTCGCTCGACGAGGTCGCCGCGCTGAAGGAGACCGAGGGCGGCCCGATCATCGTCCACGGCAGCGCCGCCCTGAACCGGAGCCTGTCGGACGCCTGCCTGATCGACCGCTACCACCTGCTGGTCTTCCCACTCCTCCTCGGTGCGGGCAAGCGGCTGTTCAGCGATACCGACAAGGACGCGCAGAAGCTGAGGCTCGTCGAGCACGAGGTCTACGCCAACGGCATCCAGAAGAACGTCTTCGACGTCGTGCGCTGATCCGCGCGGCGAGCGGCGGTGCCGAGGTCACAGCCCCGGGACCACCGCTCGTCCTGTGCCGGCGGCTCAGGCGCCCTCGACGGCCTCCTGTGCCTCTTGCGCTTGATGCGCTTCCTGCGCTTCCTGCGCCTCCTGCGCCTCCTGTGTGAACACCGCGTGCAGCCGCCGCGTGTGGTCGACCGACCGTTCCGGTCCGGTGAGCGCGACCGTCGCCGTCAGCCGCGGCTCGGTGCTGGACGCGGCGAACCGCAGCTCCAGGTCGCCCGGTTCGACGACGCGGCGACCGTCGCGGCCGGTGAAGGAGGCGAGGTCGGCCGGAACCTCGACGCGCACCCTGCGGGCCTCGCCGGGGGCCAGCGGCACCCGCGTGTAGCCGACGAGGCGCTGCACCGGCTGGACGACGGAGGCGACCGGGTCGTGCAGGTAGAGCTGCACCACCTCGGTGCCGTGCCGTTCGCCGGTGTTGCGGACGGTCAGTTCCAGCGAGAACTCACCGTCGGTCGGCGCCTCCTTGGTGTGCGCCACGAGGTCGCTCCAGGCGAACGTGGTGTAGGTGAGACCGTGCCCGAAGCCGAAGGCCGGTGTCGGGTCGATGTTGGACACCTCGCTGGCGTGGGCGAGCCGCGCCCCCAGGTAGGTGGTCGGCTGGGCACCCGCCCCGCCGGGCACGCTGACCGGCAGCCTCCCCGAGGGGCTGGTGCGCCCGCTCAGCACACCGGCGATCGCGGCGGTGCCCTCCTCGCCGGGGAAGAACGACTGCACGATCGCGGCGGACTCCGCGACGGCGCGGCCCAGCGCGTAGGGGCGTCCGGAGAGCAGGACCGTGACCACCGGTGTGCCTGAGTCGAGCAGCGCGTCGAGGAGCTGCTGCTGGGCGCCGGGCAGCGCGAGGGACTCGGCGTCGCAGCCCTCGCCGCTGGTTCCGCGGCCGAACAGGCCCGCGCGGTCGCCGAGGACGGCGACGACGACGTCCGCCTCGCGGGCCGCGTCCGCCGCCGCGCCGACGCCGGACAGGTCGCCGTCGTCGACACCGGTGCCGCGGACGACGGTGATGTCCGCGTCGGGGAACTCGGCGGTCAGGGTGTCGCGCAGGGTGGGCAGCTCGATGCCGACCGGCACCTGAGGGTGCTGCACCCCGACGTGCCGCGGGAAGGAGTAGCAGCCGAGCACGGCCGTCGCCTCGGTCGCGTTGGGACCGACGAGGGCGATGCGGCGGGGCCGGGCCAGCGGCAGGGTGCCGTCGTTGGTGAGCAGGACGACCGCCTTCTCGGCGATCTCGCGGGCCAGTTCCCGGTTCTCGGGCCGGTCCAGGTCGATGCTTCCGCGCAGCGCTTCCGGGTCCGCGAGGTCCACCCCGTCGAGCGCGGGCGGCAGCGGGCTCCAGTCCGGGTCGAGCAGTCCGAGCTCCGCCTTCTGACCGAGGACGCGGCGCAGCGCCCGGTCGATGAGCGCCTCGGGGACCCGGCCCTCGGTGACCGCCTCGACGAGCGGGGTGCCGAAGGTCTTGACGGTGGGCAGTTCGACGTCGACGCCCGCCTTCAGCGCGGCGCCCGCGGCGTCGGCCCAGTCGGCGGCGATGCCGTGCAGGGTCTTGAGGAAGGCGATGCCGAAGTAGTCGGCGACGACGGTTCCTTCGAAGCCCCAGGTGTCGCGCAGCAGTCCGGTCAGCAGCGTCTCGTCGGCCGCGGCCGGCACGCCGTCGATGTCGGTGTAGGCGTGCATGACCGAGCGGGTGCCGCCCTCGCGGACGGCCATCTCGAACGGCGGCAGCAGGACGTCGGCCCGCTCGCGGGCGCCCACGGAGGAGGGGGCGAGGTTGCGGCCGGCGCGGGAGGCGGAGTAGCCGACGAAGTGCTTGAGGGTGGCGACGATCCCGGACGACTCGAGGCCCCGCACGTACGCGGTGCCGATGGTGCCGACGAGGTAGGGGTCCTCTCCGATGGTCTCCTCCACCCGGCCCCAGCGGGCGTCGCGGACCACGTCGAGGACGGGGGCGAGGCCCTGGTGGATGCCGAGGGAGCGCATGTCGCGGCCGATGGCGGCGGCCATCCGGCGCACCGCGTCCGGGTCGAAGGTGGCGCCCCAGGACAGCGGGACGGGGTAGGCCGTGGCGCCCCAGGCGGCGAAGCCGGCCAGGCACTCCTCGTGCGCCACGGCGGGAAGGCCGAAGCGGTTCGCCGAGGTGATGCGGGCCTGGGTGCGCATGAGGGAGAGCGCGCCGAGCGCGGGGTCGACGGGGACGGTGCCGAAGGGGCGGGTCAGCTGACCGAGGCCGGCGGGCACGAGCGCGTCGAGGTCGACGGGCTCCTCCATGTCGTGCTGGTGGGGGGCGACTTCGCCGCCCTGGTCGGAGGCGCCGACCCACACGCCGTACAGCTGGGCGATCTTCTCCTCGAGGGTCATCGCGGCGACGAGCGCCTCGACTCTGGCGGCGACGGGGTGGGTGGGGTCGTTCCAGAGGGGGATTTCGGGGGTGGTCTCTACGGCCACGTCGGCAGTCACTTTCCTCCGACACCCATCAGCCCCTGGACCAGGGCACGACGGGCGAACAGGTAGACGAGCAGGATGGGCACCATGGACAGCACCACGGCTCCCAGCAGACCGGGGATGTCGATGCCGTGCGCGGTCTGGAAGTTGTACAGACCCAGGGTGACCACCTTGGTGGACTCGGACTGGGTCAGCACGAGCGGGAACAGGAAGCCGTTCCACGCCTGGAGCGCGGAGAACACCACGATCGTGGACAGTCCCCCGCGGGACAGCGGCACGACGAGCTGGAAGAACATGCGCCGCGGGCTGGCGCCGTCCATCGCCATGGCCTCGTACAGCTCCGGGGAGATGTCGCGCATCGCGCCGCTGAGGATGAGCGCGGACATCGGCAGGCAGAACGCGGCCGTGGGCAGGATGACGCCGAGCAGGTTGTCGTACAGCCCGGCTTCGCTGATCAGGTAGAACATCGGCACGATCACGGCCTGGGCCGGGATGGCGAGGCCGAGCAGGAACAGCCGGAAGATCGCCGAGGTGGCCCTGCCGCGGCTGCGGACGATCGCGTAGGCGAGCGGCGGGACCAGCAGCAGCACGATGCCGATCACGCAGGCGGTGACGACCAGCGTGTTGAAGAAGTACTGACCGAAGCCCGAGTCGAAGGCACCGGTGAAGTTGTCCAGCGTGAAGCTGTCCGGAAGCGAGACCGGGCCGTTCTCGGCGTAGTCCTGGCGGGTGCGCAGGGTCGCGGCGAGCATCACGTACAGCGGAAGCCCGACCAGGACGAGCCAGACGAGCGAGCCGACGCCGGCCACGTAGTTGGGTCGGCGCCTCATGACACACCCTCCATGGAGCTGCGCATCTTGTCGTAGCCGGAGACCCGGACGACGATCAGCGAGATGATCGTGGCCGCCACGACCAGCGCCAGGGCGATCGCGGAGCCGATGCCGTAGTCGAAGCCCTTGAACGCCTTGTCGTACATGTAGTAGGCGCTGATGGTGGTGTCGGTGCCGGGGCCGCCCTGGGTCAGGATCAGGACCGTCTCGAAGGTGGTCAGACCGCCGACGATCATCAGGATCATCGAGGTGATCATGGAGGTGCGCAGCTGCGGCAGGGTGATGTGGAAGAACTGCCGGTAGCGGCCCGCCCCGTCGATCTCCGCCGCCTGGTAGAGCACCGGTGGGACCGCGCGGGCGGCGCCCTGGTAGATCAGCGTGTGGAACGGGGTGAACTGCCAGGTGCTGACGAAGGCCAGCACCCCGATGGCGGTGCTCTGTTCACCGAAGAGGTTGCCGTCGCCGAAGAGCCAGCCCGCCTCGGCCGGGATGCCGAAGTTCGGGTCGAGCAGCGCTCGCCACAGCACGGACACGGCCGTCGCGGACAGCAGCAGCGGGATGAAGTAGATGACGGACAGGACGGCACGGTTGCGCTGGTGACCTGCGGCCCAGACGCCGAGCAGGATGCTCAGCGGGGTCTGGAGGACCACGCCGAGCGCGGTCAGCAGCAGGGTCAGCCAGATGCTCTTGAGCATGACCGGGTCGTCGATGAGTCGCGACCAGTTGTCCGTGCCGACGAACTCGGGCGAGCTGATGCCGTCCCAGCTCATGAAGGACAGCACCGCCACCATGATCAGCGGGACGATCGCGAAGAGGAGGAAGAACAGTGCGGCGGGCACCGCCCAGCCGAAGCCGGGGCGGCCCACCGTCGTCGCGGACGAGGCGGGCGGCCGCCGCCGGGACTCCTTTCGGGGTCCGGCGGCGGGCCGAGCGCTCGTGAGGTGTGTGGTCATGAGCCGTTCGTCACTCGGTCGGGAGGGCCTGCATGGCCTGGATGAAGCCGTCCGTGTCGAGCTGTCCGTTGAAGAACTGCTGGATGGCCTTGTGCAGGTCCGAGCTGGCCTTCTGCGGGTACGCCTGGTCCCAGGACAGCTGGAAGGACGGGGCCTTGGACACGAGGTCGTACTGGAAGCGCGAGTACTCGGGGGTGCCGGAGCTGTCGATGAACTTGTCGGTGTTGGTCGTGGTCGGCAGGTTGCCGATGTCCAGCTGCGCCTTGACGAACTCGTCGGAGTACATGAGCTTCAGGAACTCGGCGACCGCCTCGGGGTGCTTGGTCTTCTTCATCACCGAGTAGTAGTTGTTGGTGTTGCCGGCCACGTCGGCCGGGTCGCCCTTACCGCCCTCGACGGTCGGGAAGGCGGAGTAGCCGAGGTCCTTCTCGGCGAACTCCTTGTGGTCCGTGAGCTGCTGGGAGTAGTACCAGGAGCCCATCAGCTCGAAGCCGGCCTTGCCGGAGGCCACGAGCTGGACCGAGCCGCCGTTGGTGTACTTGACGGAGTCGTAGTTCTTGCCGAAGGCGCCGGTGTCGACGAGCTCCTTGATCATGTCCAGGGCCTTCTTGCTGTCCGCGCTCTCCCAGGCGCTCTTGTCGCCGCCGACGGCCTTGGCGAACAGCTCCGGACCGGCTATGCGGTCGTAGAGGTACTGGAACCACATCTGGGTGGGCCAGACGTCGCCGCCGCCGAGCGCGATCGGGGTGACGCCCGCGTCCTTGAGCTTGTCCACCGCGGCGAGCAGCTCGTCCCAGGTCTTGGGCGGCTGGACGCCCGCGTCCTCGAGGACCTTCTTGTTGTGGAACAGCAGGACCGGCTGGGTGCCGCGCATCGGGACGCCGTACGGCTTGCCGTCGACGACGGCGCTCTCGAAGACGGACGGCAGGAACTTCTTCTCCAGGTCCGGGTTCTTCTTGATGAAGTCGTCGAGCGGCAGCAGCAGGTCCGCCTTGACGAACGGCTTGATGCTGCCGCCGCCCCAGTTGAAGAAGACGTCCGGGGCCTGCGGGGTGTTGATGATCGTCTGGAGCTTCGTCTGGTAGTCGGCACCGGGGATGGTGTCGAGCACCGCCTTGACGTCGGACGTCTTGTTGAAGGTGTCGACGATTCTCTGTTCGACCTTGTTGCTGGCGTCCCCGTAGACCAGGACATGGATCTTGCCGTCGTCCGACGACGCCCCGCCGTCCCCGTCACCGCAGGCCGACAGGCTCAGCGCCAGGGCGAGCGTCGCACCGGTGGCGACCAGTCTGGGCAAGCGCGCACGTGTCTTCATCGTTCGCCTTTCGAAAGTTTCGGCGCCATCACCGAAAGTCCATGCTGGTCGGACAGTAAAGTGAGACCGGATTTCTGGTCAATGGCCGTGCGGCTGCCGACTCAAAACGTTATCGACCGCATGGCCTATCCTTCCTGCATGCACGAGGAAGTTGAGGTGAGCGCCAGGGTGACCCTGGCCGAGGTGGCGAAAGAGGCGGGGGTATCGCCTCCGACAGTTTCGAAGGTCCTCAACGGTCGTTCGGATGTCTCCAGCTCCACCCGGGCCCGGGTGGAGCGGCTCCTCGAAGTGCACGGCTACCGCCGCCGCACCGCGGGCCCACCGCGCTCGCCGCTGGTCGAACTGGTCTTCCACGAGCTGGACAGCGTCTGGGCGATGGAGCTCGTCCGGGGCGTGGAGGACGTCGCCAAGGCCAACCGGACCGAGGTCGTGCTCACCCGCAGCGGCACCCGGCACGCGCCCGCGCCGGACTGGATCGACGGCGTGCTCCAGCGCAGGCCGCTGGGTGTGGTGCTGGTCTTCTCCTCGCTCCCGACGGAGGTCAAGCACCGGCTCCGGTCCTGGGACATCCCCTTCGTCATCGTCGACCCGGCCGGCGACCCCGACCCCGACGTCCCGTCGGTCGGCTCCGCCAACTGGGCCGGAGGGCTGGCGGCGACCCGTCACCTCACCGACCACGGGCACGAACGCGTCGCGATCATCACCGGGTTCGAGGACATGTTGTGCTCACTGGCCCGGCTCGACGGCTACCGCTCGGCGATGACCATGGCGGGCCTGCCGGTCGACCCGGCCCTGGTCCGCTACGGCGACTACAGCATGGAGAGCGGCTTCGAGCACGGCAGGGACCTGCTCGCCGGTCCCGGGCGGCCGACGGCGATCTTCGCGGGCAGCGACCTCCAGGCGCTCGGCGTGCTGGAGGCCGCCCGCGTCAGCGGCCTGAGGGTCCCTCAGGACCTCTCGGTCGTGGGCTACGACGACGTGCCGCTGGCCCAGTGGTCGAGCCCGCCGCTGACCACCGTCCACCAGCCTCTGCGGCACATGGCCGAGGAGGCCACCCGCATGCTGTTCCGCCCGGACGGTCCCGGCCGGGCCGGCCGCCGTATCGAACTGGCGACCCATCTCGTCGTACGGCAGAGCACGGCGCCACCGGGCGGGACGGCGCAGGCGCCCGAAGGCGCACGTTCCTGACGAAGACGGACGTGGACGGACGGGGACCGGACAAGGACCGGGCAAGGACCTGACGCGGCGCCTATCGGCCCGGATCGGCGGGCAGGTCGGACACGTCGGGCACGTCGGTCATGCGCTCGTCGTAGCCGGTGGTGGGGTCGATGACGCGGCCGGCGGCCCACCAGTTCTCCCGCGCCGTCTCGAAGGCCACCAGCATGACGTCCTCCTCGGGGACGCCCGCGCGCTGCCGGAGGTTGTCGACGATCGTCCGGAAGAGTTCCGCCTTCTGTTCGGCGCCGCGCCGGTTGAAGGACAGCTGGATGAACAGGGTGCGCCGGCTGCGCGGTATGCCGAACACCACCGGCTGCATGACGAAGTTGTCGTCCGTGACCTCGTGGAAGACGTGGAACTGGTCGTCCCGCGGGATCTTCAGGACGTCGACCATGGACGCGTGGAGCGCCTCGGAGACGAGACGACGGTACTCGGGCGTGGTTCCCTTGCGCAGGGAGATGCTGATCAGAGGCATGACGTCGACGCTAGGAGCCCGCGAGCCATTCCGACAGCGAATGTTCGGCATGCTGGATATGCTGCGGCCTCATGGGTATGGCCGATGTGACGCTGGTCGGGCTGCGGGTGCTGCGCGAGGTGGCGGAGCGGGGCACCTTCACGGCGGCCGCGCACAGCCTCGGGTACACGCAGTCGGCGGTCTCCCGGCAGGTGGCCGCGCTGGAACAGGCGGCGGGCGCCCGGCTCTTCGACCGTTTCCCCGGTGGCGTACGGCCGACCGGCGAGGGCCGCGCCCTGCTGCGCCACGCCGTCGCCGCCCTGGACGCGCTGGAGGCGGCCGACCGGGAACTGCGCGGGGTCCAGGACGCCACGAGCCGGGTCCGGCTGGGGTACTTCGCCGCGGCGGGAGCGGTGATCGTGGCCGACGCGCTGACGGCCCTGCGCCGGGAAGACCCCCGCGTGCGGGTGACGACGCGGGAGGGGAGCACGCCCGCGCTGGTGCGCGCGCTGCGCAGTGGCACCCTCGACCTGGCGCTGCTGACCTCCCGGCCCCCGCACCGCTCGCCCGACACGGACGCGCCGCCCCTGCACGTCGAGCCCCTGCTGGAAACCCGTCTGGCCCTGGCGGTTCCGGCGGACAGCCGCTTCGCCGAACGCGGCACCGCCGATGTCGGGGACCTCGCCCGCGAGTCGTGGATCGCCGGTCCCGGTGGGGCGGGTGACCCGCTGCTCGGTGTCTGGCCGGGTCTGCCCGGCCGGCCCCGGATCGCCCACACCGCCCGCGACTGGCTGACCAAGCTCCACCTGGTGGCGGCGGGGGCGGGCATCACCACGGCCTCACCGGCACTGCTGCCCGTCGTCCCGCACGGCGTACGCTTCGTCGATGTCACGGGCGTCGCCGAGGAGGTACGACGCGTCGACCTGGTGTCGCTGCCGGACCGGACCACGGCACCGACCGCGTCCCTGGTGCACGCCCTGCGACAGCGCGCTGCCGACCTGGCGGGCTGACGCTCCGGCACCTGCGGCCACGGAGGCTGCCTCGCCGGGCTCCGTCGCGCCACCCATGGTGTGGGCGCGCACTCCCCCGCCCCAACCTATGTGCCAGTGGACCCGGCCTGCCACGATCCCTCCCCCGATGTTCTGGAAGACCACATCCTGGAGGCTGAGTTCAGCACCGGCCAGGGTGTGAGCCGGCCGGGCTCTAACCGGCCGGCTGCAGTTCCCAGTAGTGGGGCTCAATGGGGGCCTGCCGCACCACGAGCCGGGCGGTCACACCGGGATCGTCCACCAGCTTCCCGTACGAGCCGGACCGGTCGGCGGGCGTGTGCTCGATGTCGGCCCACACCACGCTGCCGGGCCCGGCGGAGCCGTAGGAGACGGTCCACTCGGCGTACTTGTCGCCGCAGCTGCTCACCGACACGGTGTGCTGCGACGTCACCATCAGACAGGTGCGCGGGTCCGAGCTCGGTGTGGAGACTTCCATGGTTCCGTTGGGGCGTTGCCGTACCTGCCAGCTCGCCGAGGTCGACGCGTTGTCGGTGCAGGCGCCCAGGGACACCACGCCGATGTTCGCGTGCGTCTTGGGCCACACCAGGCACTTGCCGTCCTGGAGAGCCGCGAAGCGGTAGACGCCGTCGACGAGCGGGGCGGCGTGGGCGGGTTGAGTGAGTGCCGCGGCGGCCGCGACGAGGGCGGCCAGGACGGACAGGAAGCGTGAACGCATGGCGGTGACTCCTCGAACAGCCGTGGTCGGGAACCGATCGCACGGCACAGACGTGGTCGATGCACTGTCCGCCGGTGACGACGGCGCCTCCGATCCTGGAGGGCCGGTCCGCCCGGCAGCGGCCTGTGACGGCCGCCGTCACTCGCCTGGTTGAGCCGCGTCACCCGATGGTGGTGTCAGGGCGTGGCCTCGCCGGTCAGCTCCGACTCGGGTACAGGCCAGGCGCGGGCCGGCGCCTGCTCGGCCGGGGTCTTGCCCGCCGTGGCATCGTCCGTGCCGGTGCGCGCGGCGGGGATCAGCAGGGCGACGGCGGCGGAGACCCGGCCACGCCGCAGCCGATCAGCAGCCCGTGCGGAAGCCGTCCTCGGAGGCGAGGGTGTGGCCGCCCAGGATGGTGGTCATCTGCGCCAGGACGACACCGATCACCGCTGATCCGACGGGGGTGTCGAGTGAGCGCATCAAGGTGTTGAAGCCCTTGGCGGCGGCCGTCTCGGATGCCCCGGACGGCACTCATGGCATCGCGCCGTAGGCGAGGCCGACGCCGCTGTTGAGGACGATACCGACGACCATCAGCGTCCCGGACGGTGCGCGCGAGCTCGTCCTGCGGCACTGCCGCTCCACCGGCGCCCAGCAGCAGGTGCAAATCCGCGAACTCCTTCTGGGCCGGTGATGCACGCCGTGCTGATGGCCCAGGCACTCAGCACGGCCGGCACGGCAACCTCTCCTCAGATCGCCCGGCCGAGCACCGCGCATACGCCTTCGTGATCGGAGATGGGTGCCAGGTGGGCGGCGCCTTCGACTGTCAGGAGCCGGGCCCCGCGCCGCAGTGCCGTCTTCGCCGTGTCGGCGAAGAAGGGAGAACCTCCGAACCGTATGTAGGTCGCCGGTGGGTGAGGGGGGGCCGGACGCGGGTTCCGGCAGGGGTTCCTCGTGGGTGGCCCGGCTCAGCGGCCGGGCCCGCGCGGTCACCCACTCCAGGTCGGCCGCCGTGAGACCCATGGTCTCGAAGCCGAAGGGAGGAATCAGCCATGCTTCCTGCTCCGGCCGCAGAGCGGCAGCGGCGTCGCACGCGTCACGCAGGACGGGTTGCAGGTCGAACGCCGACTGGCCGGGCGAGGGGAAGAACGCGTCCAGGTATGCGAGTTGCCGGATGTGCTGCGGTCGTTCGTATCCGGCACCGGTGATGACCATGCCCCCGTAGCTGTGTCCCACGAGGATCACATCGGTGAGAGCGTGTCTGTCGATCAGGGCGATGATCTCGGCGATGTGGGTGCGCAGTCCGACGCGGGGCCCGGCCGGGGCGAGTGAAGGGCACAGGACGGTGTGACCGGACTCCCGTAGCCGGGGGGCGACCCGTTCCCAGGCCCAGCCGCCGAGCCAGGAGCCGTGCACGAGAACGAAGGTGGCCGTCATCCCTCCTGCCCGGCTTTGGCCGCCCAGGAGGAGCGGATGTCCCGCAGAATCCACTTCAGGCGGTCGTCGGGGATCAGGAACCCGCCGACTCCGGAGGAGAACAGCACGTCGTACACACGCTGGGACACCTCGGCGAGCCGCTCCTCGAAGTCCTCGTCGTTCTGCGGTTCCGCGGGAAGCAGGATGACGATGGTGTCGTCTCGCTGTTCCACCGCCTCGACGGCGAAGTCCTCGCGCGGATGGTGGCCTGACTCCTCGCACAGCACTGCTTTGGGGTCGGCGACAATCCTCTCCCGGTAGGCGCTGTCGTTGACGAGCCGCAGTGTGTGGAGGGTACCGGCGTCATGTTTCACAGTTGCTCCGCGTCGTACGTCGTATCGGTGCCGGTCCGGGACTCGAGGAAGCCTCGGCGCATGGCCAGCAGTTCGGTCTTGAGCCGTTCGGGCAGCATCCAGACGAAGTTGTCCCCGCTGCGCCACAGGTCCATGAGGTTCACGGGCTCACGGCGGTCCGGCTCGTCCGGCCGTTTCACGGGTGGGAGGACGTAGTACAGCGTGTCGCGTTTCTGCAGCCTGACCTGCACCTTGACTCCCGGGGGCACGTGCACGCCCACCGACGCCAGGGCCTTGAAGGGCTCGCGTTCCAGTCGTGCGGCGAAGGACGGGTCCTCCCAGGCACGGCGGGTGAGGGCCGTTTCGAGATCCTTGTCTTCGCCCGCGGGGGATGGCGTGCGCATCTTGTGGGGCTCGTGTGCCCTGGCAGTTTCACCCGCCGCGGCCTCGCCGGCCGCGGCCTCGTCGGCCGGTACGGCTCGTTCATGGCCCCCTCGTGCGGGGAGCGCGGCGACCACCTGAACCTCGAGGAGGTATTCCGGTGCGAAGAGTGCGGGCACGCCCACCAGCGTGCTCGCCGGGGCTTCCGTGACACCGGCCCGCAGCGGCCCGAAGATCGCGGGCAGCAGGTTCGGGGTGTAGTCGACGACGTAGACGGTCTCTTCAATGATGTCGTTGCGGGTGGCGCCGACCGCGGCGAGCGCGGCGTCGAGGTTACGGGCGATCTGTGCTGCCTGTGCCTCGTGGTCGCCGAGTCCCACGGGCCGTCCTCGCGGATCCCACGCGACCTGGCCGGAAAGATGCACGAGCCGCATTCCGTCGAGGGTGACGACCTGGCTGATCTGGTCGGTCGGGTTGTGCACGGACGGTGGACTGACGCGGTTCACAGTCATCTTCAGCTCCTCCCGGAGGGCGTACCGGCCCAGGCGGCCAGCGCCTGGGCCCGTTCGGCGCGGCGCGTGCCGCCGTCGGTGGTGCGGGTGGCCCACGCGATGTGGCCGTCGGGGCGCACGAGAACCTCGGTCACCCCGTCCAGATCAGGGTGCTCGTCGTACGTGTCAGCGGTGACGGCCGTGACCCGTGGGCCCCAGCCCGTGTCGACGGCCTCCCGAAGGTCCGGGTCCTTGGACAGAGCGAGCAGCACGAAGCGGCCCCCGACGAGCAGTTCGTACATCCGCGTCGCCTCCGAACCGGCGGCGGTCAGCCCGACATCGGGTATGCGCCGCCCCACCAGCGGGTCGGCGCCCGAGTCCGCCGGTGGGTAGCGAGTGCCGAGCGCGGAGACCTGGTCGGCGAGCCGGCGGTTGACCTCCGGCATGCCCAGCAGCTGGTCGAGGAGCTTGCGCAGAGCCGCGGCCGGGCGCTCGTACTGCGCGACCAGCGTCAGCTCTGCCAGCAGAGTCTGGACCTCGGTGTTCTCAGTCACCGACTCGCCGACCGGCCGACGCTCCCCGTCGTAACTGTCCAGCAGCCCGGGCGGGGCCCAGCCGTGCACCGCGGCGGCCAGTTTCCACCCCAGGTTCATGGCGTCCTGGAGCCCGGTGTTGAGCCCCTGACCCGCCGCGGGGAAGTGGATGTGGGCGGCGTCGCCGGCCAGCAGGACCCGTCCCGAACGGTAGCTCTCCGCGAGGCGCGTGGCATTGCCGAACCGCGACAGCCAGCGGGGTTCGGCGATTCCGCAGTCGGAGCCGGTGATCCCGGTGAGCGACGTACGGAACTCCTCCAGGGTCACGGGCTCCCGGGCCGGGACCCGTATCCGCTCCGGATCCAGGCAGACGAACCGGGTGAGCCCTTCCTCCAGCGGCGCGACGATGACGCCACGGGCCCGTGCCGCATCCAGGGCGCCGGGCTGCGGGGCGACGACCGCGAAGTCCCCGAGCATCCCGGTCAGAGTCTCGTCGGTGCCGGGGAAGCCGATCCCCGCGGCCCGCCGCACGATGCTGCGCCCGCCGTCACACCCGACCGCGTAAAGGCCACGTACGGTCTCGGTGCCGCCGCCGGGAACGCGCGTCTCCACCTCGACTCCGCCACCGTCCTGGCTCACGCCGATGGTCTCGTATCCCCGGCTGATCTCCACCCCCAGCTCGTGCGCCCGCTCCTCAAGGATCGCCTCGGTGCGGGCCTGGGCCAGGAAGAGGGTGTAGCCGTGCCGGGAGTCGAGGGCACTGAAGTCCAGCTGGGTGCGCAGCCCCGCGAAATGCCATTTCGGCACGGTCCGGCCGAGCGGGAGGAACCGGTCGAGCAGCCCCCGCTGGTCCATCAGTTCCAGGCTGCGCGGGTGCAGGCTCAGCGCCCGCGAATGGCTCTGCAGTTCGGTGCGGCGCTCCAGGACCCGGGTACGTACGCCCGCCAGTGCCAGCTCGCAGGCGAGCAACAGCCCGGTCGGGCCCGCGCCTACGACGACGACGTCGGTGTTCATCGATGAGGTTCTCCCCTATTTAGTGAACGGCGTTCACGTGAACGATGTTCAGTATAGTGAGGCTCGTGAACATCCCGTCAAGTCCCACCAGAGGCCGGCCCGCCAGGCTCAGCCAGGCCCGCACCGTCCAGACCGCCCTCGACCTGCTGGACGAGTCCGGGCTCGACGCGCTGACCATGCGCAGGCTCGCCGACGCGATGGATGTCCAGGCCGGCGCGCTGTACCGTTACTTCGCGACCAAACAGGACCTGCTCACCGCCATGGCCGAGCGCATGGTCGGCGGCGTCGCCGATGCCGCCGGGCGGGCGGGGGACGGCGATTGGAGCAAGGCAGCGGCGTGCCTGGCCCGCGCGCTGCGCGCGGCCCTCCTCGCCCATCGCGACGGTGCGCGCGTCTTCGCCGGTACGCACTCGACCGGCCCGAACACCCTGGGCTTCGCCAACAGCCTCACCGGCGTGCTGCGTGAGGCGGGCCTCAGCGACGCCGAAGCGGCGCGGGCGCTCTACGCGGTGACCAACTTCACCGTGGGCCACACGCTGGAGGAACAGGCCGCCCTGCAACCGGAGAACGACGGGTCCGCCGATGCGGGGACCCTGCACGATGCGGTGGCGGCAGGGGCCTACCCGCACCTCGCCGCCACACTGCCGACGCTCACCAGTACGGACTTCACAGCCCACTTCGAGTTCGGGCTACGGCTGCTCCTGGACGGCCTGCGTGCTGTACGGCAGTGACCCCTTGACAGTCACCGCGGACCCAACCGCGCGGAAACAGAGCGACGAACGCTTTCGGCCAACCACTGCATCGTCACCCCACGAGTACCACCGGACGCTCTGACGGTCGGCCCCGAACACGCACTCCTGGAAACATGCGGGACCGGCCGCGGAAGACGGTCTACGAACTCGGAATCAGCACGCCACCGTCAAATCAGATCAAATTACGCGCCACAGGCACCGCTCGGACTGACTCCTTCCAGGCCGCCGAAGCGCCGCCTGGTGAGGACGCATGGGGACTGCGCGCATAGCTCGCCCTCGAACTATGGTGTCCCACCACATACGACGCTGACCTGCGTGTTCCTACGGTATGGCGACACCCAACCGTCCCCACCGAACGCCAGGAAGTGGTGCCGATGTCGTCGCCCGCAACCGCTCCACCCGCTCCGAACAACCTCAAGCGCATCGTCGCCGCCAGCCTCATCGGCACCACCATCGAGTGGTACGACTTCTTCCTCTACGGCTCGGCCGCCGCGCTCGTGTTCAACGAGTTGTTCTTCCCCGACTCCGACCCGCTGGTCGGCACACTGCTGTCGTTCCTGACCTATGCCGTCGGCTTCGCCGCGCGGCCGGTCGGGGCCCTGGTGTTCGGGCACTACGGAGACCGGCTCGGGCGCAAGAAGCTGCTGGTGCTGAGCCTGCTGATGATGGGCGGGGCAACCTTCGCGATCGGGCTGCTGCCCACCCACGCGACCGTCGGCACGGCCGCTCCCGTGCTGCTGACCGTGCTGCGGCTCGTCCAGGGTTTCGCCCTCGGCGGCGAGTGGGGCGGAGCCGTGCTGCTGGTGTCCGAGCACGGGGACGCGCGGCGGCGCGGGTTCTGGGCGTCGTGGCCGCAGACCGGAGCGCCGGCGGGGCAACTGCTGGCCACCGGTGTGCTGTCCCTGCTGACGGCCGTGCTGTCGGACGCGGCGTTCAACAGCTGGGGCTGGCGGGTACCGTTCCTGCTTTCCGGGGTCCTGGTCATGGTCGGTCTGTGGATTCGTCTCTCTGTCGACGAATCGCCGGTCTTCAAGCAGGCGTTGGCGCAGGCGGAGTCGCGGAAGGCGAAGGCCGAGCCGCTTCCGCTGGTCGCTGTGATGCGGTACCACTGGCGCGACGTGCTGATCGCCATGGGCGCGCGGATGGCGGAGAACATCAGTTACTACGTCATCACGGCCTTCATCCTCGTCTACGCCACGTCCGCGGCCGACGTCTCCAAGCAGACCGCGCTCAACGCGGTGCTGATCGCCTCGGCTGTGCACTTCGCGGTCATCCCGGCCTGGGGCGCGCTGTCGGACCGGATCGGCCGGCGCCCCGTGTACCTGCTGGGCGCGGCCGGTGTCGGCCTGTGGATGTTCCCGTTCTTCATGCTGATCGACTCCGGCCGCTTCGGCAGTCTGCTGCTCGCGGTGACCGTGGGGCTGGTGCTGCACGGCGCCATGTACGCGCCCCAGGCGGCCTTCTTCTCCGAGATGTTCGCGACCCGGATGCGCTATTCGGGGGCGTCGATCGGCGCCCAGTTCGCCTCCGTGGCGGCGGGTGCGCCGGCGCCGCTGATCGCCACCGCGCTGTTGTCCGAGTACGACAGCTCGACGCCGATCTCCCTCTACGTCATCGCCGCGGCCGTGCTGACGCTGTTCGCCGTGGGCGTCGCCCGGGAGACCCGGCACCGGGACCTCGCGGAGGTCGACGCCGTCCCCGGCGACGGAGACGGGACCGAGCCGGTGTCCGACTCCGGTACGCAGCGGGCGCGCACCGTCTGAGCCGTCCCGTCACCGGCCCCCGTACGCCCGTGCGTGCGGGGGTCAGTGCCGTTGCGGAGCCGACAACCGGTGGAGTCTGAGGGCCAGTTGTATCTCCAGCGCGCGCTCGGGGCTCTGCCAGTCCTCGCCCAGGAGGCGGCCGACCCGCTCCAGGCGCTGGGCGACGGTGTTCACATGGACGTGCAGGGCCTCCTTCGTGCGGGCGGGGCTCATCCCGCAGGCGAAGTACGCGTCGAGGGTGCGCACGAGTTCCGTGCCGCGCCGCTCGTCGTAGGCCACGACCTGGCCGATGGTGCGGTCGACGAACCCGGGCACGTTCTGGTCCCCGGCCAGCAGCAGGCCCAGGAACCCGAAGTCCTCGGCCGCCGCGCCGTCCCCGCCCCGGCCCAGCAGGCGCAGGGCGTCCAGGCAGCGTCCGGCCTCGGTGTAGGCGGCGGCCACGGCGTCGGGGCGGGCGGCGAGATCCGCCACGGGGGCGGAGGCGCCGACGGTGACGGCCTCGTGGACCGCGCGGCCCAGGTGCCGGGCGGTGCGGCGGGCCAGGTCGGTGGCCCCGTCCCCCTCCGCCAGGGGCAGCAGCAGGACGGTGCCGCCGTCCCGGGCGGCGGCCAGGCCGTGCCGGGTCGCCGCGAGGTGGGAGGCCGCGGCCCACAGGCGTCGGCGCGCGTCCGCCTCCTGGTCGGCGTCGGCCGCGGTGGCGTCGAGGCGGGCGACGAGGACGACGTGGGCGGCGGAGAGGTCGGCGTGCAGCCGTCGGGCCCGGTCGTTCAGCAGGCGGGGATCGCGGTCGCGGGCGTCGAGCAGGTCGTCCAGCAGCTCGCCGCGCACCCGCTGTTCGGCCTCGGCGGCGGAGCGGCGGGCGAGCAGCAGCAGGGAGGTGACCATCGCGGCGCGTTCGAGGGTGAGCTGGTCGACCGGGTCGAGGCCGGGGTGGCCGCGCAGGACGAGGGCGCCGAACAGCTCGTCACCGGCGGCGACCGCGGCGATCCAGTCGTCCTTGTGCCGCACCACGTGCCCGTCGGCGCGGGACGCCTCCAGCGCGTACTCCGGCGCCGCGGCGGCCTCGGTGAACTCCACGGTGCCGTCCAGCACCTGCGAGACGGCGGCGGCCACGTCGTGCACCCCTCCGCCGCGCAGGACGAGCTCGGCGAGCCGGTCGTGCACGTCGGAGGCGCGTTCGATGACGCCGCTGCGGTCCCTGATGATCTCGTTCGCCCGTTCCAGACCGGCGAGGGCGGAGCGGGTCTCGGCGAGCAGGTTCGCCGTGTCGATGGCGGCGGCCGCGAGGGCGGCGAAGGAACCGAGCAGGGCGATCTGCTCGCGTTCGAAGACCCGGGCCCGCCGGTCTGCGGCGAAGAGCACCCCGATGACGTGGTGGCCGAGCATGAGGGGGACGCCGAGGATGGCGACCAGGCCCTCGTCGCGCACGCCCGCGTCGATGGTGCCGGTGTGCTGGAAGCGGGCGTCCTTGAAATAGTCGTCGGTGACGTAGGGCCGGGCGGTCTGGGCGACGAGGCCGCCGAGCCCCTCCCCCATGCCGAGCCGCAGGGCCTGGAAGCGGGCGGCGACCGAGCCCTCGGTGACCCGCATGTAGGTGTCACCGCGCTCCGGGTCGTTGAGGCTGAGGTAGGTGACGTCCGTGCCGAGCAGGGAGCGGGCCCGCTGCACGATCGCCCGCAGTACCGCGTCCAGGTCGCGCAGTCCGGCGAGGTCGTGGGCGGTCTCGAACAGCGCGGACAGCTCGGCCTCGCGCCTGCGCCGGCCCTCCAGCTCCGAGCGCACCCGCAGCGCGAGGTGCTTGGCCCGTTCGAGCGCGTCGATCCGCTCGGCCGGTCCGCCCTCGGCACGGGCCAGCAGCACCGGCTGCTCGTAGGCGTCGGCGGAGGCGCCGCGGGCCAACAGCTCCAGGTACGGCGTCTCGGCGGACTGCGCTTGATCACGGGACATGCTCACAGGATTCCCCATCACCCGCCCGTCCCGGCAGCCCTGTGGAAAACCCCGGCTCAGTGCGCGGTCCAGCCGCCGTCCAGGACGAGTGAGGTGCCCGTGAGGCTGGAGGCGTACGGCCCGCACAGGTACGCCACCGCTTCGGCGACCTCGTCGGGTTCGATCAGCCGCCGCACGGCGCTGTCCCGCAGCAGTACGTCGGAGAGCACCTGCTCCTCGGGGACCCCGTGGGCCCGGGCCTGGTCGGCGATCTGCCGCTCCACCAGCGGGGTGCGGACGTAGGCGGGGTTCACGCAGTTGGAGGTGACACCGTGGGCGGCGCCTTCGAGGGCGGCGGTCTTGGACAGGCCCTCCAGCCCGTGCTTGGCGGACACGTAGGCCGCCTTGTAGGCCGAGGCCCGCAGGCCGTGGACGGAGGAGATGTTGACGATGCGGCCCCAGCCCTGCCCGTACATGTGGGGCAGGGCGCCGCGGATCAGCCGGAAGGGTGCCTCCAGCATCACGGTGAGCACGGTGTGGAAGACGTCCGGCGGGAAGTCCTCCAGGGGGCGCACCAGTTGCAGCCCGGCGTTGTTGACGAGGACGTCGGTGCCGGCCGCGGCGCGTTCGGCGGCGTCCAGGTCGGTCAGGTCCAGGACCTGCGGCTCGACACGGCCCGGGAGGTCCCCGCAGCTCCCGGCGAGCGCCTCGAGACCGGCGGCGTCCCGGTCGACCGCTCTGACCTCGGCCCCGGCGGCGGCCAGCCGCAGTGCGCAGGCACGGCCGATGCCGCCGGCGGCGCCGGTGACGAGGGCGGTGCGGCCGTGGAGATCGAGCGAGGAGGCGTGGGGGGCCTGGAGGACGCTGGGCGAGGTCATGTCCCGACCCTAGGCAGCCTCCACCCCGTCCCCCATGTGGGCACGCCCCATACTTCAGAGGGAACCAGTGGGTTCGAACCATGTGGGGGCGTCGGACAGGGCCTGCTTGACCCTGGTCTGCCCGAACTCCTTGATGTCGGGCAGCGCGTCCACCGCGAACCAGCCCACCTCGAGCGACTCGTCGTCGTTGACCCGGGCCTCACCGCCCACGGCCCGGCAGCGGAAGGTGATGTCCATGAACTGGCAGACGTCACCGTTGTCGTAGGTGACCGGCTTCAGCGCCTGCACGAGGACCAGTCGCTCGACGACGCACTGGACGGCGGTCTCCTCCTCGACCTCGCGCACGGCGCAGGCGGCGGGCTGCTCCCCCGGCTCCGGGATGCCTCCGATCAACGACCAGCGCCCGTTGTCGGACCGTCGGCCGAGCAGCACTCTGCCCTCGTCGTCGAAGACGACGGCGGTGACTCCGGGGAGCCACAGGAGCTGGTGTCCGGCCGAGGCACGCAGGTCGCGGATGAAATCGGGAGTAGTCATGCGCCCGACCCTAACGGGGCGGCCCGGCCGCTCCCGACGATCTCGCGGGGCGTGCGGCGGGCGTACGGCTACACGCCGTGGGCGCGCCGACCGCGCACACCCGCGCCGACGGCCCAGCCGAGCCCGCCGACGGCGACGAGCACCAGGGCGATCTCGGGCGCCACACCGAGCCGGGTGGCGGGCGTCTCGGAGGAGCGCAGGGGGACCTCCTGGACCAGGGAGTCCGCCACGAACATGCCGGTCTTCCGGGTGATCCTGCCGTCCGGCATGATGATCGCGCTGACGCCGCTGGTCACCGGAACGGTGACGGTCCGGCTGTGCTCGACCGCGCGGATCCGGGACATGGCGAGCTGCTGGTAGGTCATCTCGCTGCGGTCGAAGGTCGCGTTGTTGCTGGGCACGGAGATCAGCTGGGCGCCGTCGGTGACCTCCGAGCGCACGGCCCAGTCGAAGGCCGCCTCGTAGCAGGTCACCAGGCCCACCTTGGTGCCGGCCATGGTGAACACGCCGGGCTCGGTTCCCCGGCTGAAGTCCCGGCTGACCATGCTGGTCCAGGTGTCGTTGATCGCCCCGATGAGCGAGCGCAGCGGCAGGTACTCGCCGAAGGGCTGGATCTGCCGCTTGTCGTAGGTGTCGACGGGGCCCTTGTCCGGGTCCCACAGGATCTGCTCGTTGAGCAGTTTCCCGTCGCGTTCCACGACGCCGCCGACCGAGATGGGCGCGCCGATCGCCCGGGCGGCCCGGTCGATGATCCGGCGGGCGTCGGCGTTGGCGAAGGGGTCGATGTCCGAGGAGTTCTCCGGCCAGAGCACGAAGTCCGGGCGTGCCACCTTGCCTGCCTTCACCTCCGCGGCCAGACGCCGTGTCTCGCGCGCGTGGTAGTCGAGTACCGCGCGGCGCTGCGCGTTGAAGCCGAGACCCGCGCGTGGCACGTTGCCCTGGATCACGGCGACGGTCGCGGTGCCGTCCTCCGCCGTGTCGCTGACCAGCGGTCGGGCGGCCACGGCGCCCACGACGGGCACGGCCACGCCGAGCAGCGCCACCGCCGCGGCGCCGCGTCGCACCTTGTCGCCGCGGCGGGCCCGGACGGCCAGGCGTACGGCCTCGCAGAGACCGAAGCCGCACAGGACGACCGCGAGGCCGAGTACCGGTGTGCCGCCGACCGCCGCGAGCGGCAGGAACACGCCGTCCGCCTGACCGAACGCGATCTTCCCCCAGGGGAAGCCCTCGAAGGGCACGCGCGCGCGTGCCGCCTCACCCGCGACCCACAGCGCCGCCGCCCACACCGGCCATCCCGGCAGCTTCGACACCGCGGCGACACCGGCACCGACGGCCGCCACGAAGAGCGCCTCGATCGCGGCCAGGGCAAGCCACGGGCCGGGGCCGACCTCCACGCCGGTCCACACCAGCAGGGGGAGCAGGAAGCCGAGGCCGAAGACGTAGCCGAGACCGAGGCCCGCCTTCCAGCCGCGGCCGCGCAGCACCCAGCCGAAGACGGCGAAGGCGGGCAGCGCGAGCCACCACAGGGTGCGCGGCGGGAAGCTGACGTAGAGGAGCACTCCGGAGAGCGCCGCGGCGGCGGCCGGGACGAGGCGCACGAGCCGCGCGACGGCCCGGGAGGCGGGCGTGGTCTGCGGCTCTGTCCGGTCCGACTCGCCGACGGAGGTTGCGGTGGCTGTCACCCCCCGGAGTGTACGGCGGGTGACCTGGCCGCGGACAGGACGGTCGGCCGGTCCGACCTGCTCGCAAGCGGCCTCCCGGGAGGCTGGGGACTCCCGGTCTGCTCTCCCCCGCTAGGCGGAACGGACGGTCCGCCGGACCCCGCGGAGCGGCGCGCCCGCAGCGTTCAGTGGGCCGGGCCCGGTGTCTTCGGGCGCAGTCGGTCCTTGATGACCTGGACGGCCGCCTCCGCGTCGTCCACGGTGATCGTGAAGGTGTGTCCGTCCCACAGCCGCAGGATCAGGCCCTCGCCGCGCCGCACGACGACGGCGGTGCCCATCTCCGGCCGCCAGCGGTAGCCCCAGCCGCCCCAGTGGCGCGGGGTGACGTGCGGCGCGAACTCGGCACCGGCGACATGGGAGAGGGGGATGCGGCGGCGGGGAACGCCGATGTGGCCGCAGCGCACCTCGAGACAGTCCTCGTCGACTCTCAGCGCGACGTGTACGAACGCGAGCGTGCCGAACAGGACCAGCAGCCCCGCCGCGATGCAGCCGACGACGGCCATGGCGAGCGGGGCGACGCCGGACTCCCAGGCCGATTCGACGGCCAGGGCGATGCCGAGCGCCAGGCAGGCGGCGCCGATGAGCGCCAGGAACCACTGGACCCGGTTGGTCGCACGGCCGGTCCAGACATTCGACTGTGGGACGGTCTCGCCGTGGCGATGCCTCATGGAGATGAGGTTACTCATGTTTCGCTGCGCGGGTACCTCGTCGCCCAGGGTGACTGAGCCGACCGGGCGGAGCGGAGCGTCATCCGGCCGGCGTGACCGCGCGCAGGAGCCTGCCCTCGTCGTAGGCCAGCGCGGGCGCGGGCAGGGTGCCCTCGCGTCCGCTCAGCAGCACGGTCAGGGTGCCCTCCGCCGGGGCGCCGGGGTCGGGGCGGGCTCCGATCCGGCGCAGCGCCTGGGCGGCCACCGCCCCGGCGGAGCCGTGCAGGACGAGGCGCGGGGCGCCGGGGCGCTGCACGGCGGCGCGGATGCGTTCGGCGACCAGTTCGTAATGGGTGCAGCCCAGGACGATGGTCGTCACGTCGCCGGGGGTGAGGGCAGCGGCGGCGCCGACGGTCTCGGTGATCGCCGTCTCGTCCGCGTGCTCGACGGCGTCGGCGAGTCCCGGGCACGGCACCTCGGTGACCGTCGCCCCGCCGGCGAACTCCTCGATCAGGCCGCGCTGGTAGGGACTGCCGGTAGTGGCCGGCGTCGCCCAGATGGCCACGGGGCCGCCGCCGGCCGCCGCGGGCTTGATCGCCGGCACGGTGCCGATGACGGGCACCCCGGGCTCGAGCCGGGCACGCAGCGCGGGCAGCGCGTGCACCGTGGCGGTGTTGCAGCCGACGATCAGCGCGTCCGGACGGTGCGCGGCGGCGGCCTCGGCCACGGCGAGGGCGCGCCCGGTCAGGTCCTCAGGGGTACGCGGGCCCCAGGGCATCCCGTCGGGGTCCAGGGAGAGGATGAGATCCGCGTCCGGTCGCAGCCGCCGTACCGCGGCGGTCGCCGCCAGCAGACCGATTCCGGAGTCCATGAGCGCGATCTTCACCCGGCCACCATAGACGATGCGCCGCCGGCGGCCGGTGCCGTGGGGCAGACTGCGCACGTGAGCGCCGATGTGTGGACTTCCGTCGTGACCGTCGTGGCAGCCCTCTCCCTCGCCGCCTGGCTGTGGCTGCTGCTCGCCCGGGGCCTCTTCTGGCGTACCGACGTCAGACTTCCGGCCCGGGAGGAGCCCGAGGTCTGGCCCTCGGTGTGCGTCGTCGTCCCCGCGCGCGACGAGGCGGCGGTGCTGCCCGCGAGCCTGCCGTCCCTGCTCGCCCAGGACTATCCGGGGCGGGCCGAGGTCTTCCTGATCGACGACGGCAGCACGGACGGCACGGGTGAGCTGGCGTGCGAGCTGGCCCGGCGGCACGAGGGGCTGCCGCTGACCGTGGCCTCGCCCGGCGAGCCGCCCGCCGGCTGGACGGGCAAGCTGTGGGCGGTGCGGCACGGCATCGGCCTGGCACGCGCGCGTGAGCCCGAGTACCTGCTGCTGACGGACGCCGACATCGCGCATGCCCCGGACAGTCTGCGCGGGTTGGTGTCGGCGGCCGGCACCGGCGGTTTCGACGTCGTCTCCCAGATGGCCCGGCTGCGGGTGGAGAGCGTCTGGGAGCGGCTCGTGGTGCCGGCCTTCGTCTACTTCTTCGCCCAGCTGTACCCGTTCCGGTGGATCGGCGGTGGCCGCGCCGGGGGCAGGCGGGGAAGGGCGACGCGGACGGCGGCCGCGGCGGGCGGTTGTGTGCTGCTGCGTGCCGACGCCGCCGAGCGGGCGCGGATCCCCGACGCCATCCGGCACGCCGTCATCGACGACGTGGCCCTCGCCCGCGCGGTGAAGGGCATCGGCGGCCGGGTCTGGCTGGGCCTGGCCGAGCGGGTGGACAGCGTGCGCCCCTATCCGCGGCTGCACGACCTGTGGCGGATGGTCTCGCGCAGCGCGTACGCCCAGTTGCGGCACAACCCGCTGGTGCTGGCCGGAACGGTGCTCGGCCTGGCGCTGGTCTATCTGGTGCCGCCGCTGTCGTTCCTCGTCGGCCTGGCGGCGGGGCGGGGCGCCACGGCCGTGCTGGGCGCCGCCGCCTGGGTGGTGATGGCGGGGACGTATCTGCCGATGCTTCGCTACTACCGGCAGCCCCTGTGGCTCGCGCCGCTGCTGCCGTTCACCGCGTTCCTCTATCTGCTGATGACGCTCGACTCGGCGGTGCAGCACTACCGGGGGCGGGGCGCGGCGTGGAAGGGCCGCACCTACGCCCGTCCGGACGCCGTGCCCGAGGAGGGCCGGGCAGGCTGAGCGCCCCGGGGCGGCCTACTTCCGGCCGGGGGTCCAGTTCATGCCCCAGCCGTAGGCGTGGTCGACCGTCCGCTGCGGGCTCACGCCGCGCTCGGGCACCAGGTAGCGGGCCTCGCGCTGGACGACGAGGTCGCTTCCGGTGTTGGTGATCAGCGCGAGGGCGCACACCGTCGAGGGCACGGTGCACTCGTCGAGCGAGAAGTCGACCGGCGCGCCGTACTGCGGCTGGAGGGTGACCGTGGCGTGCAGGTCGGCGAAGGAGCGGGCGCCCTCGTAGATGGTCACGAAGACGAGGATGCGCCGGAAGTACCGCTGGTGGTCGAGACTGATGGTGAGGTTCTCGCCGGTCGACAGGGCGCCGGTGCGGTCGTCGCCGTCGAGGTGGATGAACGGCGGCTGGTGCAGCGCCCCGAAGGCGTTGCCGAGTGCCTGGACGACGCCCTTGCTGCCGTCGCTCAGTTCGTACAGGCAGCACAGGTCGAGGTCGAGGTCGTCGTGCATGGCGACCGGGCGGCCGAGCTTGCGGGCCCAGCCCGAGAACTGCTTGCGCACCTGCCAGTTGAGGTTGACGCGCATGGCACCGGAGGTGCCGCCCTGCTTGGTCAGCGAGACGGAGGGCGCCGCCTTGGTGAGCGTGACCTTGGTCAGCCGGACCGGTTGGGCGGGGGGCGCGGAGGGCGCCTGCGGGGGCGGCGCGGCAGGGAACGCGGGCGGGACCGGCGGGGCCATCGGCGCCGACGGGGCGGGCGCGGGCGGGACCGGCGCCGGAGGGGCGGGCGCCGGACGGGCTTGCTGCGGTTCGTCCACCGAGATGCCGTAGTCCGTGGCCAGGCCCTCGAGACCGCTGTCGTATCCCTGCCCGACGGCGCGGAACTTCCAGGCGCCCTGGCGGCGGTAGAACTCGCCGAGCACGAAGGCCGTCTCGACGGTCGCGCCGGGGTTGTCGAAGCGGGCCACGACGGTGTTCCGCGCGGTGTCGCGCACCTCGATGTACAGGTCGGGGACCTGGCCGAAGGATCCGCCGTCCGAGGAGGCGGCGAGGATCACGGTCTCGATCGCGGGCTCCACGCGCGCGAGGTCGACGAGCAGGCTGTCGGTCACCCGGCCGCCGGCGTCCCGCTTCCCCTCGTGACGGACTGATCCGGAGGCGTGGGCCGACTGGTTGTAGAAGACGAAGTCCGCGTCGGAACGGACCTTGCCGCCCACCAGCAGGAGGGCGGAGGCGTCCGCGTCGGGCACGCCGGGTCCGGACCGCCAGCCCAGTTCGACCCGCAGCGCCGTCGTCGGCACCGGGGTGTTCGATCCTTTCGACATTGACATGTCCGCCCCCATCACGTGTCACCGGGCCGGGTGATATCCCGGCGCATCGTCGAGTTCCTGACGCACAACTTATTCTCCGGGCCGCCCGCCCTTGAAGAAGAGGCCGCGCGGAAGGTTCGGTCAACCGCCGGTAACCCGCCCGGAACTCGGCCTTTACCGCAAAATCGCGTGGACTGACGCCCTATTTTGCCAAGTTCGCTCGCATTGGGGATGCCCGGTCACTGCGGACACGGAAAACAACCCTCTTATCGGTCTCCCCAACCAGCACATCGTGGGCTTAACTTATGGCCATGACCTCCCCCCGCTCCACTTATGGCGGCGGCTACTACTCCGCCTCCTTCCCGGACACCCCGATCTACGACTCGCTCGTGGCCGAACGGGGCACACCGCAGATCGCCCCGATCCGGGTCCCCGCCGCGTACGACATGCCGAGCAGCAACCACCTGCCCGCGCTGCCGTCCGCCATGCCCGCCCTGCCGGCGGGCCCCTCGCAGCCCTCCTACGGATATGCGCAGCAGGCCCCGCAGCCCGCCCCGCTGCAGCAGGCCCCCGCCGCGTACATCCCGCACCAGGCGTCCGCGCCCCGCGGATACCCGGGCCCCCATCAGCCGCAGCAGCCCCGCCCGGCCGCGCCCGGCCCCGCGGGGTACGAGGCGATGCGCCCCGCGGCTCCCCGGCCGGCCCCCGCGCCGTACCAGGATCCGTACAACCAGCAGCAGTACCGCGGCTACTGAGCCGTCCTCGGGGTTGTCGGTGCCACCTGGCACGATGACCCCATGGGGTACGCGCGACTGCAGTCGATCCACGTCCATCCGGTCAAGGCGTTCCGGAGCCTGTCGCTCCAGGAAGCCGAGGTGGAGCCCTGGGGGCCGGCCGGAGACCGACGCTGGATGCTGATCGACGACGGGGGAAAGGTCGTCACGCAACGCGGGCAGCCGCGCCTCGCCCTGGCCGCCGCCGAGCTTCTGCCCGGCGGCGGCGTACGGCTGTCCGCGCCCGGCATGCCACCGCTCACGGTGCCCGTCCCGCGCGCGCCGGGCACCGTGACGGTGCGGATCTTCCGGGACAAGGTCGAGGCACTGCCCGCCGAGGACGAGGCCGCGCACGCCTGGTGCAGCGCGCTGCTCGGAGCCGACGTCCGGCTGGTGCACCTGGACGATCCCGCCGGCCGCCGCCCCGTGGACCCGGAGTACGCGCTGCCGGGCGAGACCGTCTCCTTCGCGGACGGCTTCCCGCTGCTGCTGACCACCACCGCCTCGCTCGACGCCCTCAACTCCCTGATCGCACGCGGCGAGCACGCGGACGAGGGCCCGCTTCCCATGAACCGCTTCCGGCCGAACCTGGTCGTCTCCGGCACCGAGCCCTGGGCCGAGGACCGCTGGTCGCGCGTCGCCGTCGGCGAGGTCGTCCTGCGGGTCGCCAAGCCGTGCGGGCGGTGTGTCGTGACGACCACCGACCAGGGCACCGCGGACCGCGGCGTCGAGCCCCTGCACAGCCTCGGCCGGCACCGACGCGTCGACGGCAGACTGGTCTTCGGGCAGAACCTGGTCCCCCTCGGCCGCGGCACGGTCCGGGTCGGCGACCCGGTGCGGATCATCGAGTGAGGTGCGGCCGCCCGCCCGGACCGCGCGCCGGTTCCGGACAAACGGCCCGGTAACGGGAACCCGGTGCGGGGTCCGCGCGTTGGGCTTTGTGAGAGGTTCATGAGAACCGGCCGTGACGGGCCGAGCGGGGACGGCGCCCCCGCCGTCCGGTCCGCCCGGGACCCACGTGAACGGCTCGACGGGGGGTGGAGCGGAGCGGGAAGGGGGTGCGTGCGTGCGGGCGATCAGAGGTCTGTGGCGTTGGCGTGGCAATCCGCTGTGCCGCACGAGTGACCTGGCCGAGGCATGGGTGGCCCTGACGGCGCTGGTGCTGATCGTCTTCGTGGCACCCCTGATCGGCGTGCTCGTGGGCGGTGCGGCGCAGAGCGCCCTGCAACGGTCGGTGCGCGAACAGCACGAGGCGCGGCACCGGGTGACGGCCACCGTGGTCCGGGCCCTGGAGCGTTCGCCCCTGACCGTCGACCCCGAGGGTGCCTCCTCCGGCGAAGAGCTGCGCAGCCGTGTCCTCGCCGCCTGGTCCGGGCCGGACGGCTCGCGGCACGAGGGGCCCGTCCTGGTGGGCATCGACCGCCCGGACAGCGGCGACCGGTTCGCGATGTGGACGGACGCGCGGGGCCGCGAGGTGGCCCGCCCGCTGGACTCCGCGACCGCGGCCACACACGCCGTGCTCGCCGGGATCGGCACCGCGGTGGCGGCGGCGGCCCTGGTGGAGGCCGCCCGGCGGATCGTGGTCTGGCGCCTGGTCCGCCGCCGGTACGCGCGCCTGGAGCAGGAGTGGGAGCGGGCGGGACCGGACTGGGGCAGGACCGGAGCGGGCAGTTGACGGGCTTCGGCCTCCGGTCAACTCACCACCTGCGCGCACGCTACGGTGGACCGGCCGAACCGAATCGGCGACGACCCGCGTACGACGAGGTGGGGGCACAGCAACGCCATGGCACAGGGCACGGTCCAGGTGACGCACACCGGCACCTCGCGGTGGCGGCGCCGCACGGGTGAGTACGCATCGCTCGCCGCCGCCCTGGAGGCCGCGGCCGACGGTGACGTCCTCACCGTCGCCCCCGGGACCTACCGGGAGAACCTCGTCCTCCAGCGGGCGGTGACCCTGCGCGGGCCCGAGGGTGTCCAGGGTTCGGTCCGGATCGCGCCCGCCGACGGCGTCCCGCTGACCGTGCGCGCCTCGGCGGTGATCCAGGACCTGCACGTCGAGGGCCAGGACGCGGCGGCGCCCGCGGTGCTGGTGGAGGACGGCACGCCGGAGCTGCTGGGCCTCCGGGTCGTCGCGCGTTCCGCCTCCGGGATAGAGGTGCGCGGCAGCGCGCGTCCCACGGTGCGGCGCTGCACCGTCGACAACCCGGCCGGTGTCGGCATCGCCGTCCTGGACGGCGGGGGCGGCGTGTTCGAGGAGTGCGAGGTCGTCGCGGCCGGTCAGGCGGGGGTCGCGGTGCGCTCCGGCGCCCACCCCCGGCTGGAGCGCTGCCGGGTCCACCACGCGGCGGGTTCCGGACTGACGGCGACCGGCGAGGGCTCCGCCCTCGAGGCCGTGGGCTGCGAGGTCTACGAGGTCCGCGGCAGCGGCGTGCAGGTGACCGGCCGGGCCACGGCCCACCTGACCGACTGCGACGTGCACCGCACCACCGGCGACGGCGTCACGCTGGACACGGACGCCGTGCTCACCCTGGCCGACTGCCGTATCCACGACATCCCGGAGAACGCGGTCGACCTCAGGTCCCGCTCGGTGCTCACCCTGACCCGCACCAGCGTGCGGCAGTTCGGACGCAACGGCCTGTCGGTGTGGGACCCGGGTACGCGCGTGGACGCCAACCAGTGCGAGATCTTCGACAGCACCGGCGACTACCCGGCGGTCTGGGTCAGCGACGGCGCCACCGCGGTGCTCGACTCCTGCCGGGTGCACGACGTGCCGGACGCGCTGTTCGTCCTGGACCGCGGCTCGCGCGCGGACGTCGTCGACAGCGACCTCTCCCAGGTGCGCAACACCGCGGTGTCGGTGAGCGACGGCGCCACCGCGCAGCTCGACGACTGCCGCATCCGGGACGCCGCCACCGGCGCGTGGTTCCGCGACCACGGCAGCGGCGGCACCCTGAACAACTGCACCCTGGACGGCAATCGCACCGGTGTGATCGTCACCAAGGGCGCCGACCCCACCATCGAGCGCTGCACCGTCGACTCCCCCTCCGAGGCGGGTGTCTACGTGTCGGCCGGGGGCCGCGGCAGCTTCCTGAACTGCCGGGTCACCGGCAGCGCCGGTTACGGCTTCCATGTGATCGACGGCTGTCGTACGACGCTGAAGAAGTGCCGCACGGAGCGGTGCGCGCGCGGCGGGTACGAGTTCGCGGACGGCGGCCCCGACACGGCGTACGACTCCGGGCCGCTCGTCGAGGACTGCACCAGTGACGAGAGCACCGGTCTGACGTCACCCGCCGCGCCCGAGCCGGTGGTGCAGACGTCGGTCCAGTCCCCGGGGCTGCTGGGCTCGATCCCCGGGCAGCGCACCACGGAGCAGGAGCCGCTGATCGCGGGCACCGCCCCCCAGGAGCCGGCGCGGACCTCGAAGGCCGTGCTGGGCGAACTGGACGCCCTGGTCGGCCTGGACAGCGTCAAGCGCGAGGTGCGCGCGCTCACCGACATGATCGAGGTGGGCCGGCGCCGGCAGCGGGCGGGCCTGAAGGCGGCGTCGGTCAAGCGGCACCTGGTCTTCACCGGCTCCCCGGGCACCGGCAAGACGACGGTCGCCCGGCTGTACGGCGAGATCCTCGCCTCGCTCGGCGTGCTGGACAAGGGCCACCTGGTCGAGGTGTCCCGGGTGGACCTGGTCGGCGAGCACATCGGCTCCACGGCGATCCGCACCCAGGAGGCGTTCCAGCGGGCGCACGGCGGCGTGCTGTTCATCGACGAGGCGTACGCGCTCTCTCCCGAGGACGCGGGCCGGGACTTCGGCAAGGAGGCCATCGACACGCTGGTCAAGCTGATGGAGGACCAGCGGGAGGCCGTCGTCGTGATCGTCGCGGGGTACACGGCGGAGATGGAGCGTTTCCTGTCCGTCAACCCCGGGGTGGC
This sequence comes from Streptomyces sp. NPDC034099, assembly GCF_055575415.1. Taxonomy (NCBI): domain Bacteria; kingdom Bacillati; phylum Actinomycetota; class Actinomycetes; order Kitasatosporales; family Streptomycetaceae; genus Streptomyces; species Streptomyces sp. NPDC034099. The sequence goes on from NZ_JBVISR010000005.1 coordinate 259,995, forward strand.
CTCCCGGTTCTCACGGACCATCACCTTCGGCGACTACGGCCCGGGGGAACTGCTGCGGATCGTGGAACAGCAGGCGGACGAGCACGAGTACCGGCTGGCGCCGGGCACGGCCGAGGCGCTGACGAAGTACTTCACGGAGATTCCTAAGGGCCCGGCCTTCGGCAACGGCCGCACCGCCCGCCAGACCTTCGAGGCGATGGTGGAGCGGCACGCGAGCCGGGTCGCCCAGCTGTCCGACCCCAGCACGGACGACCTGACCCTGCTGTACCCCGAGGACCTGCCCGAACTGCCGTAGCGGAGCCCGGGCCCGGGCCCGGGCCTCAGCATTCCTCCGTCGCGTCGTCCGCCGCCGGGACGGACGCCGCCGCGCCGCCCGTGTGGCGCGGTGCCGGTACCTCCGGTCGCAGCCGGCCCAGCAGCCGACCGCGTTCCTCGGCGAAGGCCGGGTCCGCCTGGTAGTCGGAGTGGCCGAGGATCGGCGCCGGCAGCGGGTGGAGTTCGGTCCGGCCGTACGTCAGCGGGTCCTTGAGGGGCGCGCGGTCCACGGCGGGGCCCGCGTCGCCGGGCAGTCGCATCGGGCCGCCGATGGGATCGGTGCGCCGGTAGAGGTTGCGCCAGCAGTCGACCTCCTCGTGCAGCGAGGCGAGCGCTTCGGGACCGAAGTGGGCCGGGAACCAGCGGCCGTACAGCCGCTCCAGCGGGGAGCCGTAGGTGAGCAGGGCGACCCGCTTGCGGGCGGACGGTTCGAGCTGCCAGGACGCGGCGGCGGCGAGGACGCTGCCCTGCGAGTGCCCGGAGATGACCAGCCGGCCGCCGGTGGCGCGGGTCCAGGTCGCCATCCGCCAGGTCAGGTCGGGCACCGCGCGCTCGGCGTAGCACGGCGGTGCGAAGGGGTGCGCGGCGCGCGGCCAGAAGGTGCCGACGTCCCACAGGATGCCGATGGTGCGCCGCGCGGAGGCGTCCTTGTAGGCGCGCCTGCCCCAGGTGACGAACAGTATGAAGCCGAGGCCGATCAGCCAGGAGCCCAGCTCCTGCGCGGTCTGCGCGGCCCCCTGGACGACGGCGTACGTCCCCCGCGCGGCCTCCCCCGGCACCTTCTCGGTCGTCAGGGCGCCCACCAGGGCTCCGGCGCCCAGGAGCAGGGTGGCGGCGGAGGTGATGGCGACGAGGAGGGGCGCCCGGTCGGTGAGCGTGGCCGTGGCGCGGGTGAGGGCGATGCGCCGGGTGCGCCCCGGGTCTCCGGTCTCCCCCGGGTGGTCGCGTTCCACGGCGTCCCGTTCTGCGCGGGCCAGGCGCAGGGTGTGCCGGGCGAGCACCGCGCACATCAGCAGCACGACGACGAGCAGCGGCGGGATGACGGACGCCTGCCAGGTCAGCAGGACGGGCGGCCCGTCGAGGAAGGCGCCGGTGCCGTCCAGCCAGTCGGAGACACGCTGGGAGACGCCGCCGGACATGACGCCGCCCAGCGCGCAGGCCAGCATGGCGACGGCGGGACCGCCCAGGCCCCGGATCGCGGCGCGGGCGTCGGGGCGGCTGCGGTGGAGCAGGTGGGCGACCACGGCCAGCGCGATGACCAGCAGCCCCTGCACCAGGGCGATGCCGCCGAAGGCCGTGTCACCGGCCAGCCGGCCCTCCGACGTCCATTCCGGGCGGGTCCAGCCGCCGTACAGCAGGGCGAGGACGAACAGGAGGAGGGCGGCGAGTGGCAGAAGGCGTACGAGGTGCTCGTCGAGCCGCCGGTCGAGGCGGCATTCGCTGCGGCCCCGGCGGCACACCACCGCGACCACGGCGACGGCCCCCGCGGCCAGGGCCCCCAGCAGCACCCATCCGAGCGTGTCGAGCAGCGCGGGGCCACCCGGCCGGCGGTCGAACCGGGCCGCCGGAACGGCTGCTCCCACGGCGACGGTCAGCAGCCCCGCGGCGGTGTGCGCGCCGCGCAGCCGGGCCACCAGGCGGCGCCCGTACCAGAACCCGGGGCGGCCCAGCGCGGCGTGGCGGGGGTTCTCCTCGGGGTCGGCCTCGCGGTCCATCGGCTGCTGTGACTCGTACGCCCGCCAGGTGCGCAGCGACAGGTACCACAGCAGCCCGGTGAGTGCGGCCGGCACCGCTGCCGCGAGGGCGAGCCTGCGGCCGGGCATGCTCCACCAGCCGCCCTCGGACATCACCGGCGACAGGAAGCCCAGCCAGCTGTGCCGCTCGGCACACGCGCGCGTGCCCGCGCACTGCCAGGCCACGAGGTCGAGGGCGACCTCGCAGGCGGCGGCGACGAGGAGCACCGTCAGGGTGAGGGCCGCGAGCCGCAGCAGCAGCCCGTAGAGGCGGACCGTGCGGATCCGGCCGTGGGCGGCGGGCCGCATCCAGTGGGCGATGTTGACCACCATGAAGGGCAGCAGCAGCAGCCACAGGGCACGGGTGCCGTTGCCGGAGGTGAGGTTGCACCAGACGTAGGCCTCGGGCACCGGCCGGCCCCGGTAGTCCTCGGGCCGGGACTCGGCGTCGGCGTCCCCGGTGCGCCGGAAGACGGCCGCGACGTGGTCACCGGTGATCCGCACGGTCCGCGGGTCGTCCAGCATCTCGGCGGGTGTCGTACCGCCCACTCCGTGGACCAGGAGCTCCAGGGCGGTGCCGCTTCTCGCGTCGGTCCCGCCCGTCCCGGCCCGTTCCTGTGCCTTCTTCACTGTCCGCACTCCCCCGTGACGTGCCGTCGGCTGTGTCCGTGCGGGCACAGGATCTCCCGTCCGCGGGCGTCGTACACCCCTCGGCACGGAATCTCCCCGATCCGTGCGACCGGTGAGCCGGGCGGGCGGTGGCGCGGGCCGTGGCGGGGCGTGCGAGGATGGGACGTCCGCGCACGGGTGCGGGGAGAAGTCCTCATCAGAGCGAGTGCGGCTGCGTGTCGGACGGTTTTGCGGCGAAAGGACCGAAGCGTACGTGAGTGAGAATCCGAACCTCCTCGCGGAGCAGCGGCGCGCCCTGATCCTCGACGAGGTGCGCCGCCGGGGCGGTGTCCGGGTCAACGAGCTGACCCGGAAGCTCGGCGTGTCGGACATGACGGTCCGCCGCGACCTCGACGCGCTGTCCCGGCAGGGTGTGCTGGAGAAGGTGCACGGCGGAGCCGTCCCGGTGGCGGAGGCGAGCACCCACGAACCGGGATTCGAGGCCAAGTCGGGTCTGGAGCCGACGGCCAAGGAGGACATCGCGCGGGCCGCCGCGGAGCTGGTCGCGCCCGGCGCCGCGATCGCCCTGTCGGGCGGTACGACGACGTACGCGCTGGCGCACCGGCTGGTGGACGTGCCGGATCTGACGGTGGTCACCAACTCGGTGCGGGTGGCCGACGTGTTCCACGTGGCGCAGCGCACCTCGGGGGCGCGGCAGGGCGGGGCGACGGTGGTGCTCACCGGCGGTGTGCGCACACCCTCCGACTCGCTGGTGGGCCCGGTCGCCGACCAGGCGATCGCGACGCTCCACTTCGACGTGCTGTTCCTGGGCGTGCACGGGATATCGGCCGAGGCCGGACTGTCCACGCCGAACCTCGCCGAGGCCGAGACGAACCGGCGTCTGGTGCAGTCGGCACGGCGTGTCGTGGTGGTCGCGGACCACACCAAGTGGGGTGTCGTGGGACTGAGTTCGTTCGCCGCGCTGGAGCAGGTGGACACGCTCGTGACCGATTCGGGCCTGTCGGCGCAGGCCCGCGCGGAGGTCGGCGAGCACCTCGGGCTGGTCGTGGCGGGCGAGCCGGAGCCCGCGGCGGACTGACGCCGGCGCCGGCGTGCGCGGGAGCCCCTGCCGCGCGCGGCGCCGGGCGGGGGCCGCCGCAGGGCGCCCGCCCCGCTGACACCCGGCGCGCCCGGGTCTATCGTGGCGCCACCCGGCCGATCGTCCGCCAGGCGCGGCTTCGCACAAGGGGGTTGTGACCATGGTTCGCCGTCTGCGTCCGGTGGGTCTCGACTTCGTCGAGACGGCGCCGGTACGCCTGGTCTTCGCGCGGGAGATCGCCGCCGCTCCGGACGCCGTCTTCCGCGCCCTGGCCGAGGACGTGCCCGGCTGGACCGCCTGGTTCTCGGCGGTGAGGTTCGCGCGGCCCATCGGTGAGGGCGCGGGGCGCGAGATCCGGCTCAGGGGCGGTACCCGCTTCGTGGAGACGGTGCTGGCGGCCGAGCGGCCCGAGCTGTACGCCTGTCGCGTCGACGTCACCAACGCGCCGGGCGCCCGGGCCGTGCTCGAGGAGTGGCGGCTGACGCCTGCCGGTACCGGGACGCGGGTGCGGTGGACGTTGGCGGCGGACGGTACGGCGCCGTTCCGCTTCGTGCTGGACCGGGCGCGTCCGGGGCTGGGGCGGGCCTTCCGGGGCGCCGTGACGTCGCTGGACCGGCGGCTGCGGCGCACGTAGCCCGGCGACCGGCGACCGGTGACCGGCGACCGGCGACCGGCTCAGTCGAGCAGGCTGCCGGTGCGCAGCAGGGACTCGATCGCCGCCGTGTACGGCTCGATGTCGAGGCCCTGTTCGGCGAGCCAGGCGTCCGAGTAGTACTTGTCGAGGTACCGGTCCCCCGGATCGCACAGCAGCGTCACGACGCTGCCCCGCTCCCCCGCGGCCACCATCTCGGCGACGATCTTCAACGCGCTCCACAGCCCGGTGCCCGTGGAGCCGCCCGCCTTGCGGCCGATCACCCGCTCCAGGGACCGTACGGCCGCCACGCTCGCCGCGTCCGGCACCTTCATCATGCGGTCGATGGCGCCGGGCACGAAGCTCGGTTCCATCCGGGGGCGGCCGATGCCCTCGATACGGGAGCCCCGGTCGCAGGCCACGTCCGGATCACCGGTGGTCCAGCCCTCGAAGAAGCAGGAGTTGTCCGGGTCGGCGACGCAGACGCGGGTGTCGTACTGCATGTAGTGCACGTAGCGCGCGAGGGTCGCCGAGGTGCCGCCGGTGCCGGCCGTGGCGACGATCCAGGACGGCTCGGGGTACCGTTCCAGCCGCAGCTGACGGAAGATCGACTCGGCGATGTTGTTGTTGCCGCGCCAGTCGGTGGCGCGCTCGGCGTAGGTGAACTGGTCCATGTAGTGGCCGCCGGTCTCCGCCGCGAGGCGGGCCGACTCCTCGTACATCCGCCGGGAGTCGTCCACGAAGTGGCACCGTCCGCCGTGGAACTCGATCAGGCGGATCTTCTCGGTGCTCGTCGTGCGGGGCATGACGGCGATGAAGGGCACACCGATCAGGCTCGCGAAGTACGCCTCGGAGACGGCCGTCGAGCCGCTGGACGCCTCGATCACCGGGCGGTCCGGCCGGATCCAGCCGTTGCACAGGCCGTAGAGGAACAGGGAGCGGGCGAGGCGGTGTTTGAGGCTGCCCGTCGGGTGGGTCGACTCGTCCTTCAGGTACAGGTCGATGCCCCAGTGCTCCGGGAGCGGGAACAGGAGCAGGTGGGTGTCGGCCGAGCGATTGGCGTCGGCCTGGACCTTGCGGACGGCTTCTTTCAGCCAGGCCCGGTAGGCGGTGTCGCTGTGGTCGGCGTCGAGGGTGGCGCCGGTGGCGGTCTGCCGGTCAGTGCTCACTTCGGGGGCTCCTTACGCGGTGCGCCGACGGCGGGCAGCGCGGCCGACACCTGGATCATAAACACCTTCCACACGCTTCTCACCTGCATAAACACCCCTTTGGGCGCCTCAAAGGCACCCCTGGGGTGCCGGGGCCGACGCGAGGGAGGCGGGGCGGGGGGCGCATTCGCGCGAGTGCTCCGGTCGCCTCCGGAAACGGCCGGCGCGCACTGGTGCTCGGAGCGCGGTGCGGGCAGACTGCCAGCGGCGGGAACCGACGCGCACGAGGGGGCAACGGCCATGGCGGAGCCGGAGTTCAGGGCCACGGGGGTGCGGATCGGCAAGCGGCTGCGTTCGCTCACCCGGGCCGGGACGGTCCGGATCAGCGGCGGCCGGGTGGAGCTGCTGACCAGCTACGGCAGTGAGATAGACAGCGCGCCGGTGCAGGCGGTACGCGCCTCCCGCCCGTGGTTCGCCCCGCAGGACCGGGCGCTGGCCGACCTCGACGGCAAGCGGTACCTGCTGACCCTCGGCGAGCGTGACCCGGCTCCCGGCGAACCGGGCCCGCCCGCCGCCCGCCGCTTCATCGAGGCGGTGCGCAGGGCGGCCGGACGACGCGCCTGAGAGATGTCCGTAAGTTGCGGTGCCTCACCCCTTGCGTCACGCTGGTCACACGTCACTCTGGGTTTACCGGCGATAACGCTGCGAACCAGCCCGCCGGCCATGACAGCGGGCGGCGTGCGCCATGTGCGCCTCGCTGGATCCGAACTCCGTGTTCTTCCGGACCTCTATGTCGGGGAGTCGCAGCCGTGATCACTCACCCAAGCAGACACTGCACGGTGGAGCTCCAAGCCCTGCCGTCGCGGATCGGCCAGGTCCGCAGAATCGTATCTGCGCAATTGCGCTACTGGCATATGGATCTCCTGATCGACCGGGCGGTGCTCGGCGTGACGGAGTTGTTGACCAATGTCCACCTGCATGCCAGGCCCGACAAGACGTGCACCGTGGAGATGGAACTGCTCCTGGACCGGCTCACGGTCTCGGTGCGCGACCACGATCCGCGACTGCCCGTCGTGGACGACGCCGAGCCCCTCGCGACGTGCGGGCGCGGGCTCGCCATGGTGGCCGCGATGAGCGGGAGCTGGGGCGCCCGGCCGGACGGCGAGTCGGGCAAGGTCGTCTGGTTCACGCTGCCGACGGCCGTCACCTCCGTGCCGGTCACCGCACCGCCGGTGGCGGCGCGCCCGCCGCGCCGTCTGGTCGAGGAGGTGCCGGCCGCCGCGTTCGCCGAGGTCGAGCACGCGGTCGACCTCGGCGGCCACCAACCCGCTCCCGCCCGGTCGGCCGTTGTCGGCTGACCGGGCGGTGACCGCCCGCTGCCGCGGGCCGTGCGGCACGGTACCGGCCGGCGTCCGGACCTCCCCGTCGCGCCTTCGGGCGGTCGACAACCGCCGCTGTGTGTGCGGAATCTGACGTCACGTCCGCCCCTCCCTGCCGCTCCCGCGACCCGGCCGGTACGGCACCCGCACTTCGGTGACGTGCGGGTGCCGTACCGGCCCCGGGGCGTGCCGGGCGCGGGCTACTCCGTGGCCACGGCGCGCAGTACGTCCAGGCGGGAGGCGCGGCGGGCCGGGCGCAGGCCCGCCAGGGCGCCGGCCGTGAGGCCGACCAGGGCCACCACCGCGAGCTGCGCGGGCGGCACGGCGAAGGCGAAGGCGCTGTCCGAGGCGCCGTCGGAGGCGGCCACCAGGACCCAGCCGAGGAAGGCGCCGAGACCGAGCCCGCCGACCGTGCCGAAGGCGGCGACCAGGACGGACTCCCAGCGGACCATGGCCCGCAGCTGGGCCCGGGTCTGCCCGACGGCCCGCAGCAGGCCGAGTTCGCGGGTGCGCTCGTGGACCGCCAGGGTGAGGGTGTTGGCGATGCCGAGCAGCGCGATGAGCACCGCGAGGGCGAGCAGCGCGTAGACGAGGGTGAGCATCATGTCGATGCCTCCCGCCGAGGACTGCGCGTACTCGTCCCGGGTCTGCACCTCGGGGTTGCCGTACCGGTCGGCGACCTGCTCGACCGCCGCCTTGCCCGCGTCCGCGCCCACACCGTCCTTGAAGGCGACGGCGACCAGGGTGTCGGAGTCCTGGGTGCGGTGCGGGGCCCAGGCGGCGCGGGTGATGACGTAGTCACCGGCGAGTTCGGACTGTCCGTAGACCGCGCGGACGGTGAAGGTTCCGCTGCGCCCGTCGGTGAAGGTGAGGCGCGTGGTGTCACCGGTGGTCAGTCCCCGCTTCTCGGCCTCGCTCTCGGTGACCGCGATGCCGTCGGTGCCGAGGTCGTCCAGTGAGCCGTGGACGGCGCCCAGGTCGAAGGTGCGGTTCAGGGCGACCGGGTCGGTGACGGTCAGCGCCCGTCCCTGGCCGTCCACGTCCGCCACTCCCCGGCCGAGACCGACGGCGGTGTCCACCTCGGGCAGTTCCTGGACCGCTCCGGCCAGGCGCGGGCTGAGGCCGCTGCCGCCCGCGCCGAAGGACGGCGCGCTGACGGCGACGTCGCCCGCGAAGGACCGGGAGACGGTCTGGTCCATGGTCGCCTTGAGCGAGGCGCCGAACACCGTGAACAGCGACACGACCGCCACTCCGATCATCAGTGCCCCCGCGGTGGCCGCCGTCCGCTTGGGGCTGCGCAGGGCGTTGCGCCGGGCGAGGACGCCGGTGACGCCGCGGAGCCGGTCCAGCGGGGCCCCGAGGACGCGTACGGCGGTGGCGGAGGCGACCGGGCCGAGTACGACGAAGGAGGCCAGGGCCAGCACCGCGCCCGCGCCGGCCAGCCACACCGACGGGAAGAGCAGGACCCCGACGAGCGTCACCGCGAGGGCGAGCGCGAGCAGCACCGTGCCGGTGACCGCCCGCACGCGGGAGGCGCCTGAGGTGTCGACGGCCGTCTCGCGCAGCGCGGCCAGGGGTGCGGTGCGGCCGGCCCGGGCGGCGGGCAGCAGGGCGGAGCCGAGGCAGACCACGACGCCGACGGCGAGCGGGAGCAGCAGCGACAGCGCGCTGATCACCAGGGCGCCCTCGGGGAACGGGAAGCCGATCGCCGGGAACAGGGCCTGGAGTCCGGCGGCGATGCCGATGCCGCCCGCGAGCCCGGCGGCGGACGCGGTCACGGCCACGACGGCCGCCTCGACGAGGGTGGCCGCGGTGACCTGGCGGCGGGAGGCGCCGAGGGCGCGCAGCAGGGCGTTCTCGCGGGTGCGCTGGGCGACCACGATGGCGAAGGTGTTGTGGATCGAGAAGGTCGCGACCAGCAGGGCGATGCCGGAGAAGACGAGCAGGAAGGTCGTGAACAGGGTCAGGAACTGGCTGGAGATCATGTCGGTGTTCTCCGCGGCCGACTCCTGGCCGGTGATGGCCTCGACGCCCTCGGGCAGTACGGGTGCCAGCCGGTCGACGAGTTCCCGCTGGCCGACGCCCGGCCCGGCGCGCACCTGGATGCTCGCCGCCTCGCCCGGCCGCGCGGTGAGGTACTTCTCGGCGTCGGCCCGGGTCATGCCGGTGAAGGTCACCTGGGCCATGCCGTCCTCGCCGCCGAAGGTGGCGAGACCCACGACGGTGACCTCGACGGGGTCGGGCGTGCGCAGGGTGGTGGTGTCGCCGATCGCCAGGCCTCCCTTCTCGGCGGCGCCGCGGTTGACGACGACCTCGCCGGTCTTCTGCGGGGCGCGACCCTCGGCGAGGCGGTACGGGTTCAGCTGCGGGTCGGTGATCCAGTTGCCCGCCAGTGTGGGTGGCCCCTGACCGCCGATCGGATCGCCGTTCGCGCCGACGAGCTGGCCCGCGCCCTGGATGCTGGGGGCGGCGGCCGCGACGCCGGGCACCCGTTCGACGGCCCGCACCAGGTCGGTGGCGACCGGCTGCCGTACGCCCTGGCTCTCTCCGGGTGTGGTGATGGCGTCGGCGCTGCGCACCACGGCGTCGGTGCCGCCGGCGGCGTTGCCGAACATGGTGTCGAAGCTCGCGCGGAGCGTGTCGCCCATGACCAGGGTGCCGGTCAGGAAGGCGACGCCGAGGACCACGGCGAGGAACGTCCCGGCGAAGCGGCGCTTGTGGGCCCGGAGCGAGGAGACGCTCAGGCGGACGGAGGCGTTCATGAGGGCACCTCGAAGGCTTTCATCCGGTCCAGGACCTTGTCGGCGGTCGGCGCGTCCATGCGGTCGACGAGGCGTCCGTCCGCGAGGAAGACGACCTCGTCCGCGTGGGCGGCGGCGACGGGGTCGTGGGTGACCATGACGACCGTGCGGCCGGTCTGCCGGACGGTCCGGCCGAGAAGGCCGAGCACCTCGCCGCCGGAGCGGGAGTCGAGGTTGCCGGTGGGCTCGTCGGCGAACACCACGTCCGGCTGTCCGGCGAAGGCGCGGGCGACGGCGACCCGCTGCTGCTGACCGCCGGAGAGTTCGGCGGGCCGGTGGTGGAGGCGGTCACGCAGTCCGACGACGTCGATCAGCGCGTCGACCCACGCGGTGTCGCCCCGGCGGCCGGCCAGGTCGAGGGGGAGGGTGATGTTCTCGGCGACGGTCAGCGTGGGCACCAGGTTGAAGGCCTGGAACACGAAGCCGACGCGGTCGCGGCGCAGCAGGGTGAGCCGGCGGTCGTCGAGGGTGCTCAGGTCGGTGTCGCCGATACGGGCGGTGCCCGACGTGAGTGTGTCGAGGCCCGCGGCGCAGTGCATCAGGGTGGACTTGCCGGAGCCCGAGGGCCCCATGATGGCGGTGAAGCGGCCGGCCGGGAAGTCGACGCTGACCCCGTCCAGGGCGTGTACGGCGGTGTCGCCACCGCCGTACACCTTCACGGCGTCCACGACCCGGGCGGCGGCCCGGGTGACGGTCGTCGTGCTCATGCCGCACCGCCCCTGCCGGTCCGGCCGAACTGCTCGTCCAGCACGGACAGCCGGCGCCAGTACTCTTCCTCGTCGATCTCGCCGGAGGCGAAGCGGTGGCCGAGCACGGTGATGGGCGAGTTGTCCTCGACGGCGCCCGGCCGTGCGGGGCCGCGGCGGCCGCGCCACACCGTGCGGCGCAGCAGGGTGATGCCGCCGCCGATGACGAGTGCCCAGATCAGCGGGAAGAGCAGGATCCACGGGCCGGGCCCGCCGTCGCCGAACTGTGCCAGGGTCTCCATGTCGTCCAACTCCTCGGTAGCGATGTCCCTTGTGTCGCTTCCGAGCCTCGCTCCGGGAGGGGGTCCGGGTCGTCGTACGGCCAGCGGCAGTGCGCGTACGTCGCCGGGAGTACTCCGGCGGTCCGCGTCTGCTTCCCCGGTCTCCCGGGCACCGCTCGCCTTCTGTAACTACTAGTATGTACAGTGGTTGCATGAGCACCTCGGAACGACTGGTCGAGTCCACCCGCGAGCTGCTGTGGGAGCGCGGGTACGTGGGCACCAGCCCCAAGGCGATCCTCGAACGGGCCGGCGCCGGGCAGGGCAGCATGTACCACCACTTCAAGGGCAAGCCCGACCTCGCACTCGCCGCGATCCGGCGCACGGCCCAGGAGATGCGGGCCACCGCCGAGGCCGTGCTCACCGGTCCGGGCACGCCGTACGAGCGCATCGAGGCGTATCTGCGGCGCGAGCGCGACGTGCTGCGCGGGTGCCCGGTCGGGCGGCTGACGATGGACCCGGACGTGATCGCCGACGACACCCTGCGCGCCCCGGTGGACGAGACCCTCGACTGGCTGCGCGAACAGATCGCCCAGCTGGTGGAAGAGGGCCGGGAGCAGGGCGAGTTCGCTCCCTGGCTGGACGGCGAGGAGATCGCGGCCACGGTCGTCGCGACCGTCCAGGGCGGCTATGTGCTGGCCCGCGCGTCCGGCTCGCCGGCCGCCTTCGACGCCGGCGTCCGGGGACTGCTCTCGCTGCTCGCCCAGCCGAAGTCCCGCGCCCGGTAGCGGGGTTCGCACCCACCCGAGAAGACCGGAGGAGCCACGTCCCGTGCATGCGATGCAGTACGCCTTCACCCTGCCCGCCGACCATCCGATGGACGCCATCAGGGAGCGTGTGGCCCGCAGCGGGCATCTGCTGGACGACTGGCCCGGGCTCGGACTCAAGGCGTATCTGATCCGCGAGCGCGGGAAGGACGGCTCGCCGGTCAACCAGTACGCGCCGTTCTACCTGTGGCACACCGTGGAGGGCATGAACTCCTTCCTCTGGGAGGGCGCCTTCCAGCGGCCCACCGACGATTTCGGCCGGCCCGCGGTCCGGCAGTGGACGGGCCTGGCGTACGAGGAGGGCGGCGCCGCCGGCGCCCCCGCACGGGTGGCGGTCCTGCGGCGGCGGCCGGTGCCGGAGGGGGTGCCGCTGTCGGAGGCGGCGGCGGACGCGGTGCGGGCGACCGGTCGGCTGGCGGCCGGGGAGGGGGTGCTGCTCGCGGCGGCGGTCGTGGACACCGGGCGCTGGGAGCTGGTGCACTTCTCGCTCCACGCGGGCGACGCGTCCGACGAGGCGGAGGGCGATGCCTTCCAGGTGCTGCACCTGTCCGAGCCGGGGCGGGCCCTGCTGCCGAGGGGGCGCCAGTGGTGAGCGGAGCCGTCCGCACGGTCCTCGGGGACGTGCCGGGCGGTGAGCTGGGCGTGTGCGACGCCCACGACCACCTGTTCTTCGCCAGCCCCCGGCTGCCCGGCGAGGAGCTGCGCGACGCGGCGGCGGCGCGGGCCGAGCTGGCCGCGTTCCGGGAGCGGGGCGGCGGCGCGGTGGTGCAGTGGACGCCGTACGGACTGGGCCGGCGGGCCGCCGATCTGCCGGGCCTGTCCCGGGAGACCGGTGTGCACGTGGTGGCGGCGACGGGGCTGCACCAGGACGTCCACTACGACGAGGCCACGCTCACCGCGCTGCGGGGCCGGGCCGCGGACGTCTTCGTCGCCGAACTGACGCGGGGCATCGGGACGTCGGGCGTCCGCGCCGGGCTGATCAAGGTGGCGGGCGGTTTCCACGCGCTCGACGCGCACGCGCGGTGGACCATGTCGGCGGCGGCCGAGGCGCACCGTGCGACGGGGGCGCCGATCGCCGTGCACCTGGAGCTGGGCACCGGCGCCCTGGACGTACTGGAGCTGCTGTGCGGTGAGTTGGGTGTCCCGCCGCAGCGGGTGATCCTCGGTCACCTCAATCGCTCCCCCGACCCCGTGGTCCACCGGCAGGCCGCCGGGTCGGGGTGCTGGCTGGCCTTCGACGGACCGTCGCGGGGCAACCACGCCACCGACTGGCGGATGCCGGAGGCGGTGCGGGACCTCGCCGAGGCGGGGTTCGGCGACCGGCTGCTGCTCGGCGGCGACACGACGACCGCGTCCGCCCGGTCGGTCAGCGGCGGTCCGGGAATGCCGTACCTGCTGCGCCGTGTGGCTCCCCGGCTGGCCCTCGCGGTGGGGGACGACCTGGTGCGGCGCGTCCTCACCGAGAACCCCGCGCGGGCGTTCGCCGCCGACTGGCGCTGACCGCTCCCCCTTCCGCGGCCCCGTCCCGGCCCCACTCGACAGGAGATCCCTCATGCCCTTCGTGCGCATCGACGCCTACGGCGGCGGCACCGACGACGACCGGCTCGACGCGCTCGGGCGGGCCGTCCACGACGCCCTGGTCGAGACGCTCGGCATTCCGTCCGACGACCGCTTCCAGGTCCTGACGGCCCACGACGCCGCCCGCGGCACCCTGCGCTACGACGACTACCTCGGGGTGCGCCGGGACGAGGGCATCGTCTTCGTGGCGATCACCCTGCGGGCGGGGCGGACGACCGGACGGAAGCAGGCGCTGTACCGCCGGATCGCCGGACTCGCCGAGGAGTACGCGGGGACCGACCCCCGCAACGTCTTCGTCACCCTGGCCGAGAACACCTCCGCCGACTGGTCGCTGGGCAACGGCCTGGCGCAGTACGTAGGGTCGGGATCATGCTGAGACTCGGAATTCCCGTCATCGGTGTCACGGACGTCCCCCGGGCGGTGGCGTTCTGGACGGCGGCGCTGCCTCTGGTCGCCGTGGAGGAGTGGAAGAGCGAGACCTGGCGGACGCTGGAGTACGCGGACGGCTCCGGGCGGGCCCTCGGTCTGCTGCGCAGCGACTCGCCGCCCGAGCCTCGGCCCCGGCTCCACCTCGACCTGTTCACGGACTCGGCCGAGGAGCAGCAGGCGGAGGTGCGGCGGCTGGTCGGTCTCGGTGCGCGGACCGTCGAGTGGGACCTGTACCCGCCCGACCCCGACTTCGTCGTACTGGCCGACCCGGACGACAACATCTTCTGCGTCGTCGACCTCAGCCACGCCCCGAGCGGCGGCGACCGGCCCGCACCCTGAGGCGCCGCCGGACTCGGTCGCCTACGCCGGCACGCCCAGCGGGTCGTCCAGGACCGGCTGCCAGGCCAACTCGGCGGCGCCGACCAGGCTGTTGTGGTCGAGGCCGCAGGGCAGGATCGGCACCCCGCCGCTCTGGCCCCACAGGCTGCGCCCGGCGACGACCGCGCGCAGCCGCTCGGGGTCGGCGTCGAGGAGTGCCCGGTGCAGTCCGCCGAGGATGATGCGGTCCGGGTTGAGGATGTTCACCAGACCGGCGAGGCCCAGGCCCAGGCGGTCGATGAGGGTCTCGGTGGCGGTGCGGACGGCCGGGTCGGCGTAGTGCTCGCGGATCAGGTCGTAGGACTGCTGGAGCAGGGACACCTCGGGTCCCGGCTCGCGGCCGGCCGCCGTGAGGAAGGCCAGCGGGTCGGTCTCCACGTCCAGGCAGCCGCGGCTGCCGCAGTGGCAGGGGCGGCCCTCCGGGTTGACGGCGAGGTGGCCGACCTCCAGGGCGAGCCCGGAACTGCCGGTGTGCAGACGGCCGTCGAGGACCAGCGCACCGCCGACGCCGCGGTGGCCGGTGGCCACGCACAGCAGGTCGCGGGCGCCGCGTCCGGCGCCGTGGCGGTGCTCGGCGAGGGCGGCGAGGTTGACGTCGTTGGCGGCGAAGGCGGGGCCCTCGATGCCGGCGGCCCGCACCTGCCGCGCGAAGATCTCCCGCACGGGCGCGCCGGCGGGCCAGGCCAGGTGCAGCGGGTTCAGGGCCAGGCCCTCCGGTTCCGCGACGGCGGACGGCACGGCGAGTCCGGCGCCGACGCAGCGCCGCCCGGTCTCCCGCAGGAGTTCCGCGCCCGCCTCGACGACGGAGCCCAGCACCTTCGCCGGGTCGGCGTCGACGACCTCGCAGCCGGGCGCGGTGGCGACGATCCGGCCGCCGAGTCCGACCAGGGCCGCGCGGAAACCGTCGGCGTGGATCTGGGCGGCGAGGGCGACGGGCCCGTCCTCGGCGACCGAGAGGCGGTGCGAGGGGCGGCCCTGGGAACCGGCCGCCGCGCCGGGCCTGGCGTCCACCCGGATCAGGCCGAGCGCCTCCAGCTCGGCGGCGACCGCCCCGGCCGTGGCCCGGGTCACGCCCAGTTCCGCGGTGAGGACGGCCCGGGTGGGGGCGCGTCCGGTGTGCACGAGCTCCAACGCGGGCCCGAGCGCGGCGCGCCCCCGGTCCAGCCGCGTCCTCGAGGTGGTCCCTTCCCCCGCAGCCCGGGGGTCCGCCTTGCCGCTCATGAGGGGGAGTCTCCCATGATCCGTCCGCACGGGGTGTCTAGAGCCCACTGAGCCGGAGCGTGATGTTCAGCCGCCCGGCGAGTCCCAACTCGGGCGGCGCGGTGCCCGGGTGCACCTTCGGCACGCCGTGGTACGCGAGCCGGGAGGGGCCGCCGAAGACGAACAGGTCGCCGCTGCGCAGCTCGGTGTCCGTGTAGGGGCGGGTGCGGGTCTCGGGGTTGCCGAAGCGGAAGACGCAGGTGTCGCCGAGGCTCAGGGAGACCACGGGGGCGTCGGAGCGCTCGTCCGCGTCGCGGTGCATGCCCATGCGGGCGTCGCCGTCGTAGAAGTTGATCAGCGCGATGTCGTACGGCCGGCGTACCACCGCGGCGGCGCCGAGCGCGTCGGTCACCGCGCGGCGGGCGAGGTCGTCGAGCCAGGCCGGGAAGGGCTTGACCGGAGCGCCGTCGCCGTCGATGGCGGTGGGGGCGTAGCCGTACGGGTACCAGTGCCGGCCGAGGCAGACCTGCCGGGCGGTCATGGTGCCGCCGCCGGGGGTGCGCACCGTCCGGAGCCCGGCCGGGGGGCGGGCCCACTCGCGGCAGGCGGCCAGCAGCTCGCGCTGCCGTCCCGGGGCCAGCCAGTCCGGCACGTGCACGGCGCCGGGCGCGGTCTCGGCCCGGGTCCTGGGGAACAGCTCGGCGTCCATGCCCCCATCCTGCCCCCGCGCCCCGCGCCCCGGGCGCGACCGGTGCTGAGCTGCGGCTCGGCTAGCCTGGACCCACGATGAACGACCGCAGCACGAACGACCGCAGCGACCGCGACGACCGCCTGACGACGCCCTGGGGCGAGCACGTGCTGTCCCGCTTCCCCGAGGACCCGCGCGACCGGCTCCGCGCCTGGGACGCCTCAGACGAGTACCTGCTGGGGCACCTCGCGGAGCAGGGGGTTGTCCTGAACGGCACGGTCGTGGTCGTCGGCGACCGCTGGGGAGCGCTGGTGACGGCGCTGGCGGCGCACCGGCCGGTGCAGATCACCGACTCCCACCTCACGCGGGAGGCGACGCGGCGCAACCTGGAGCGCGGCGGTGCCGAACCGGGCTCGGTGCGCCTGCTCACCACGCAGGACCCGCCGCCGGACCGCGTCGACGTGCTCCTGGTGCGGGTGCCGAAGAGCCTGGCGCTGCTGGAGGACCAGCTGCTGCGGCTGGCTCCGTCGCTGCACGGGGGCACGGTCGTGGTCGGCACCGGGATGGTGAAGGAGATCCACACCTCGACGCTCCGGCTGTTCGAGCGGATCGTCGGCCCGACCCGGACCTCGCTGGCCGTGAAGAAGGCCCGGCTGATCTTCGCGGAGCCCGATCCCGCGCTGAAGCGGCCCGCCAACCCCTGGCCGCTCGGCTACCGGCTCCCCGACGACGTCGGACCGCTCTCCGGCCGGCCCGTCGTCAACCACGCCGGGGTCTTCTGCGCCGACCGCCTCGACATCGGCACCCGCTTCTTCCTCCAGCACCTGCCGGAGCCCGGGGTCTTCCGGCGGGTGGTGGACCTGGGCTGCGGCAACGGTGTGGTCGGTACGGCGGTGGCGCTGGCCGATCCCGGCGCGGAGCTGCTGTTCACCGACGAGTCGTTCCAGGCCGTCGCCTCGGCCCGGGCGACGTACCGGGCCAACGAGGCCGCCGCGGGCCAGGCGGAGTTCCGGGTCGGCGACGGGCTGGCCGGGGTGCCGGACGGCAGTGTCGACCTGGTGCTCAACAACCCGCCGTTCCACTCCCACCAGGCGACGACCGACGCCACGGCGTGGCGGATGTTCACCGGGGCGCGGCGGGTGCTGCGCCCCGGCGGCGAACTGTGGGTGGTCGGCAACCGGCACCTGGGCTACCACGTGAAGCTGCGGCGCCTGTTCGGCAACAGCCGGCTGGTGGCGGGCGACCGGAAGTTCGTGGTGCTGAGGGCGGTCAAGGAGTAGCGGAAGGAGGGGGAACCGGCGCGGGCGCGGTCCGGGTGACCACCTGGATGAGTGTCGCCACCGTCCGCACCATGGCCTCCCGGCCCGCGGTGAGGTAGCCGCGCGAGTCGACCGCCTCGGGACGGGCGGCGAGGTGCTCCCTGATCGCGCCGGTCATGGCGATGTTGAGCGCGGTGCCGACGTTGACCTTGGCGATGCCTCCTGCGACGGCCGCGGCGAGTTCGGCGTCCGGGACGCCGGAGGAGCCGTGCAGGACGAGGGGCACGTCCAGAGCACCGGACAGTTCCTTCAGCAGGTCGTGGTCGAGGGCCGCGGTGCGGGTGGTCATGGCGTGGGAGCTGCCGACGGCTACGGCCAGGGCGTCCACGCCGGAGTCGGCGACGAAGGCGCGCGCCTCGGCGGGGTCGGTACGGGCACCGGGGGCGTGCGCGTCGAGCGGCGGCGCCCCGTCCTTGCCGCCGACCTCCCCCAACTCGGCCTCGATCCACAGCCCTTGGGAGTGCGCCCAGTCGGCGGCGGCCCGGGTCGCCGCGAGGTTCTCGGCGTACGGCAGCCGGGCGGCGTCGTACATCACGGAGCTGAACCCGGCGTCCGCGGCCTGGCGGAGCAGGCCGTCGCTCTGCACGTGGTCGAGGTGCAGGGCGACGGGGACGGCGGCGGACTCGGCGGCGGCGACGGCCGCGCGGGCCAGGGGCAGCAGGCGGCCGTAGCGGTACTTCACGGCATTCTCGCTGACCTGGAGGAGGACGGGTCCGCGCACGGACTCGGCGCCCGCGACGACGGCCTCGACGTGCTCCAGGGTGATGACGTTGAAGGCGGCGACGGCGGAGCGCTCGGCCGCGGCACGGCCGATCAGGTCGCCGGTGGTGGCGAGGGGCACGGTCTGTTCCTTCTCGGGCGTCGGGAGGGGCGTCAGGGCGCGAGGATGACCGAGCGGGTCAGGTGGCGCGGACGGTCCGGGTCGAGGCCGCGGGCGGCGGCGACGGCGACGGCGAGCCGCTGGGCGCGCACCAGTTCGGCCAGCGGGTCCAGCTCACCGGGCACCCACAGCGCGCCGGTGTCGCGGACCTGGTCGGCCAGTCCCTCGGGCGCCTCGCCGAACATCCAGGTCGCCGTGCCCGCGGTGCTGACGCTGATGGGGCCGTGCCGGTACTCCATCGCCGGGTAGGCCTCCGTCCAGGACAGGGAGGCCTCGCGCATCTTCAGGCCCGCCTCGTTGGCCAGTCCGACGGTCCAGCCCCGGCCGAGGAAGGTGAACTGGCCGCACTCGACGAGCCCTTCGGGCAGCTCGGCCCCGAGCGCGGCGCGGGCGTCGGCGACGACGGCGTCGGTGTGCAGGCCCAGGTGGGCGCGGAGCAGGGTGAGCGCGGTGGTCGCGAACCGGGTCTGGACGACGGAGCGTTCGTCGGCGAAGTCGAGGACGACCACGTCGTCGGCGGCGGTCATGACGGGCGTCGCGGGGTCGGCGGTGAGGGCGACGGTGCGCGTACGGCCCTTCAACCCGGTGAGCAGGGCCAGCACTTCGGTGGTGGTACCGGAGCGGGTGAGGGCCACGACCCGGTCGTATGCCCGCCCCCGCGGGAACTCGGAGGCGGCGAAGGCATCCGTCTCACCCAGGCCCGCGCCCTCGCGCAGCGCCGCCGCCGACTGCGCCATGAAGTACGAGGTGCCGCATCCGACGATCGCCACCCGCTCCCCCGCCGCCGGCAGCGCCGCCGTGTGGCGTGCCGCCTCCTCGGCGGCGCGCGTCCAGCACTCGGGCTGGCTGCTGAGCTCGTCCTCGACATACGTCATGTCGCAACACTCCCCGATAACACGTTGATTGTTCCTGCAAGATATAGCGAGCTTTCGAGCACAATCAAGCAATCTGCGGAAGAGTGCGGTGCGCTAGGGTCGGCGGGGATCGAGGAACGGAGGCGTGGATGTCGCGCGACGCCCGCTGGAAGGCGCTGCTGGAACTGCTCGTCGAGCGCGGCCGGCTGGACGTCGAGGAGGCGGCGACCGAGCTGGAGGTCTCGGCCGCGACGATCCGCCGCGACTTCGACCGGCTCGCCGAGCAGCAGATGCTGGTGCGCACCCGCGGTGGCGCCGTCGTGCACGGAGTGTCGTACGAACTGCCGCTGCGCTACAAGACCGCCCGCCGCGCCTCGGAGAAGCAGCGCGTGGCACAGGCGGTCGCCGCCCTGGTGGCGCCGGGCGAGGCGGTGGGGCTGACCGGGGGCACGACCACCACGGAAGTGGCGCGGGCGCTGGCCGTGCGCGCCGACCTGGCCTCCGGTACGCCCGCGCTGACCGTGGTCACCAACGCGCTCAACATCGCCAACGAGCTGGCCGTCCGGCCGCAGTTCAAGATCGTGGTGACCGGCGGCGTGGCCCGGGCGCAGTCGTACGAGCTGATCGGGCCGCTCGCGGACGGCGTACTGGGGCAGGTGACCCTCGACGTGGCGGTGCTGGGCGTCGTCGCCTTCGACGTCGCGCACGGCGCCGCGGCCCACGACGAGGCGGAGGCCGCGATCAACCGGCTGCTGTGCGAGCGTGCCGAGCGGGTGGTCGTGGCCGCCGACTCCAGCAAGCTGGGCCGGCGGGCGTTCGCCCGGATCTGCGCGACCGAGTCGGTGGACACGCTGGTGACGGACGGCGCGGCCGACCCGGAGCTGGTGCGCGGGTTCGAGGAGGCCGGGGTCCGGGTCGTCACGGCCTGAAGGGCCCTGAAGAGGGTGCCGGTCAGTGCCCGTGGCCGTCGGTGTGGTCCGGCGTGGCGGTCGGGGCGGTCTCCGTCGCCTCCGGCACCGACCCGGCGCGCACGGTGAACGCCGCGGTGTGGACCTCGCCCCGGTGCCGGAAGTCCAGGAAGAGGCGGTAGGTGCCGCCACTGGGCGCGGTGGCCGTGAAGGAGATCTCCGGGCCGGGCTCGGTGGTGCCGTCGCCGGGTTCGCCGTTCGGGTGGACGTGGAGGTAGGCGAGGTCTCCGGAGCGCAGGGCGACGAGGTGGCCGTAGGCGCCGAGGTAGGGCTGGAGGTCGCCCACGGGTTCGCCGTCGCGGGACACCTTCAGCTTCAGCTCGCTCGCCCTGCCGGGGCGCAGGGAACCGGCGAGTTCGACCTGGTAGCCGTCGGTCCGGGCGGTGCCGTTCGGGGCCGGCGGCCGCGCCGGTGCGTAGCGGCCGGAGGCGGCCAGGTCGGCGCCGAGGGTGAGGTTCTCCGCGTTCTTGCCCGCCGGGGTGAAGTCGGCGAAGACGCGGTAGGCGCCTGCCGCGGGCAGGTCGACGGGCGTGCTCCAGGTGCCGTCGGCTGCGCGGGCGGGGTGCAGGTGGCGGTAGGTGGCCAGGTCGCGTGAGGCCAGGATGAGGTGGAGTTCCTTGTCGTGCTCCCGCTGGTACGCGGTGACCGCCTTGCCGTCCGCGTCCCGGACCGTGAAGCGCAGTTCGGTGCGTTGGCCGGCGGTGACGCGCGGGGTGGCGAGGTCGAGGGTGTAGCCGCCCTCGGAGATCTGCAGGCCGCCGGCCGGGGTGCTCTCGTGTCCCCCGTGGCCGCCCCCCTCCTCCGGCCGCGAGGTCGGCTCACCCGGGCCGCCCCGCTCGTCGTGCTCGTCGTGGGGCGCGGGTGCGCCGTCCGCGACGATCGGGTCCATTCCGGTGCCGACGCCGTAGGCGGTGCCGAAGGTCGCGGCCAGGGCGGCGGCGAAGGCGGTGATCCTCAGTCCGGTGTGCATGACGGTCGTCTCCTCGGATTGCGGGTCTCCGGGTCGCACGGAGACCTCTCCATGCACTTCACAATACCCCTAGGGGGTACCTAGTCAAGCCGTGACGACACTTGCTTCATTTACCCCCTGGGGGTATACAGGATTGCCCGGGACGGATACCCCCGCCCCGTATGCATCGCCGACGACCCCGCGTCAGGAGCAGCCATGACCACCCGTACGACCAGCGCACCGGCCGAGGTGGAACTCGCCATCGGCGGCATGACCTGTGCCTCGTGCGCCGCCAGGATCGAGAAGAAGCTCAACCGGATCGCCGGGGTCACCGCGACCGTCAACTACGCGACGGAGAAGGCGAAGGTCAGCCATGCCGGTGACGTGTCCGTCCCGGAGCTGATCGCCACGGTCGAGGCGACCGGGTACACGGCTCGCGAACCCGAACCGGTGCGCACCGAGGCCGCGTCCGGGCCGGATGGCGCCGAGACTGCCGACGAGCTGCGCCCCCTGCGGGAGCGGCTGGTGACGGCGGTGGTGCTGGCGGTCCCGGTGATCGCGATGGCGATGGTGCCGGCGCTGCAGTTCGAGTACTGGCAGTGGCTGTCACTGACCCTGGCGGCGCCCGTGGTGACGTATGCGGCCTGGCCCTTCCACAAGGCCGCGTTCACCAACGCCCGGCACGGCGCGGCCACCATGGACACCCTGATCTCGGTCGGCACGTCGGCGGCGTTCCTCTGGTCGCTGTGGGCGCTGTTCCTCGGCACCGCGGGCACGCCCGGCATGACCCATCCCTTCGAGCTGACCATTGCCCGCAGTGACGGCTCCGGGAACATCTACCTGGAGGCCGCGGCCGGGGTGACCGCCTTCATCCTCGCCGGGCGCTACTTCGAGGCCCGCTCCAAGCGCAAGGCCGGCGCCGCGCTCAAGGCCCTGCTGGAGCTGGGCGCCAAGGACGTCACGGTCCTGCGGGGCGGCCGTGAGGAGCAGATCCCGGTCGGGGACCTCAAGGCCGGCGACCGTTTCGTGGTCCGCCCGGGCGAGAAGATCGCGACCGACGGCACGGTCCTCGAGGGCGCTTCGGCCGTCGACGCGTCGATGCTCACCGGTGAGTCGGTGCCGGTCGAGGTCGGCGTGGGTGACTCGGTCACCGGCGCGACCGTGAACGCGGGCGGCCGGCTGGTGGTCGAGGCGACCCGGGTCGGCGCCGACACGCAGCTGGCGCGGATGGCGAAGCTGGTCGAGGACGCGCAGAACGGCAAGGCCGCCGCCCAGCGGCTCGCCGACCGCATCTCGGGGGTCTTCGTCCCGGTCGTGATCGCGCTGGCGCTGGCCACCCTCGGCTTCTGGACCGGCAACGGCTCCGGACCGGCCGCCGCGTTCACCGCCGCCGTCGCCGTCCTGATCATCGCCTGCCCCTGCGCCCTCGGGCTGGCCACCCCGACCGCGCTGATGGTCGGCACCGGGCGCGGCGCCCAGCTCGGCATCCTCATCAAGGGCCCCGAGGTCCTGGAGTCCACCCGCAAGGCCGACACCATCGTCCTGGACAAGACCGGCACCGTCACCACCGGCCGCATGACCCTGCTCGCCGTGCACACCGCGCCGGGCACCGACGAGGCCGAGGTCATGCGGCTGGCCGGGGCGTTGGAACACGCCTCGGAGCACCCGATCGCCCGGGCCGTGGCCGCGGGCGCCGCCGAACGGGTCGGCACCCTGCCCGCTCCCGAGAACTTCGCCAACGTGCCCGGGCTCGGCGTCCAGGGCGTCGTCGAGGGCCACGCCGTCCTGGTGGGCCGCGAACGGCTGCTCGCCGAGTGGGCCCTGGAACTGCCCGCCGAGCTGGCCCGGACCAGGGCCGAGGCGGAGCGGGCCGGCCGTACCGCGGTCGTCGTGGCCTGGGACGGCGAGGCCAGGGCGGTCCTGGAGGTGGCCGACGCGGTCAAGGACACCAGTGCCGAGGCCGTCACCCGGCTGCGGGCGCTGGGCCTGACGCCGGTCCTCCTCACCGGCGACAACAGGGCCGTCGCCGAGGCGGTGGCCGCGGAGGTCGGCATCGCTCCCGGGCAGGTGATCGCCGAGGTCATGCCCGAGGACAAGGTCGCCGTCGTCCAGCGCCTCCAGGGCGAGGGGCGTTCGGTGGCGATGGTCGGCGACGGGGTCAACGACGCCGCCGCGCTGGCCCAGGCCGACCTCGGGCTCGCGATGGGCACCGGCACCGACGCCGCCATCGAGGCGGGCGACCTCACCCTCGTCCGCGGGGACCTGCGCGCCGCCGCCGACGCCATCCGGCTGGCCCGCAGAACGCTCGGCACCATCAAGTCCAACCTGTTCTGGGCCTTCGCCTACAACGTCGCCGCCCTGCCGCTCGCCGCCGCCGGACTCCTCAACCCGATGATCGCCGGGGCGGCCATGGCCTTCTCCTCCGTCTTCGTGGTCGGCAACAGCCTGCGCCTGCGGGGCTTCAAGGCCGCGGACTGACCGCCGCACCGGGCCGCCGGCCGACTCCGCGAGGGCCGGCCTGCGGCTCGCCGGTGCGCGGGCCCGGTCGGGGGCGGGGCCGCACCACCCGGACCGGGCTCTGCTCACTCCCGGCGTTCCCCCGGACGGGCCCCGTCCACGCGCCGCCGGGGCCGCGGACGACCAGCATGGTTCGGGTCCCGTCTGCACGCGGAGCAGGAGCCCATGAACCGGCCGACCCACGCCGACGGCGTCACCCGTGGCCCGCTCGGGCCGCCTCCCGGTCCGGGGTCAGTGCCCGGGCGTGCCCTCGCGGCCGTGCTCCGGGAACTGCGTGCGGTGGACGGCGCGCTGTACGCGGCGGTGGCCGCCACGTCCACGCCCACGCTCGACCGGGCGCTGCGGCGGCTGTCCCACGCCGCGGACCATTCGAAGATCTCGCTCGGCATCGCCGCCGCGCTCGCGCTGAGCGGTACGCGGGCGCGGCGGGCGGCCCTCGTCGGCGTGGGGGCGGTCGCCGTGGCGTCGGCCGCGACGAACCTGCTGGGCAAGCGTCTGGTGCACCGGGCGCGTCCGGACCGGGAGGCGGCGCGGGTGACGGTGGACCGGTATGTGCCGATGCCCGCGTCGGCGTCGTTCCCGTCGGGGCACACGGCCGCGGCGGTCGCGTTCGCCACGGCCGTCGGCGTCGTCCTGCCCGAGGCCGCCGTGCCGCTCGGCGCGCTGGCGAGCGCCGTCGGCTACTCACGGGTCCACACCGGCGTGCACTATCCCGGTGACGTCGCCGCGGGCGCCGTCCTGGGCATCGCCAGTGCGGCGGCCGCGCTGGCGGCGGCGTCGTCGGCTCCGGTGCCCGGCCGGGGCCGTCAGCCGAGCACCTTCACGGCCTGGTAGTACGTCCAGGCCGTGCTGGTGCAGGCGGTCTTGGTGGCGCCGCCGTAACCGGCGCAGACGCGCTTGAGGTCCTCGTAGAAGGCGCTGTCGAGACGGGACTTGTTGGCGCTGAAGGTGCCCGCGTCCTTGTAGTTGCGGTAGCCGAAGTCGTGCCGTGCGCAGGAGGTGCTGAACGGGAAGCCGAACGGGTTGTCGGGCGAGGAGGAGCAGTAGTCGGTGGTCCAGTCGAAACCGTAGGCGGACCAGGCGGACTTGTCGGCCCGTGCGGCGGTCCAGGCGTTGTGGCTGGACGCGCTGGTCTGCGTCCAGCTCGCGAGTACCTGCGCCTTGTCGGCCGGAGCGGCGTCGGCGGTCGCGGCGGTGGCGGCGACGGTGGTCACGGCCAGGGCCGCGGCGGAGAGTCCGGTGGCGAGTCTGCGGTGCATTCCCACACCTCCATGAGGACGCGGCCCGCCCTCGGGCCGCAGGTTCATGTCAAGATGATGCGCATGTCCACCACCCGTTCACACATCGCGCGGCCCAACTCGCTGTGCACTCCCTGGTTCTGAGGCCGCGTTACGCCGCCTCTCCCGGGGCCCAGCCGGGGTGGCCGCCGTGCATCGCGCCGTGGAAGGGGTCACCGGCGGCGATCTCGCCCGCGCGCACCGGACGTCCGGTGAACGCCGCCTTGTACAGGGCAGCGGCGAACTCCAGCGTGGCGCGGGCCTGCGGACCGCTGCCGGGCGGGCGGACACCGGCGTCCCAGGCGTCCAGTACGGCGCCGAGCTGCGCCGTGTGCGAGCTGGGGACGTCGGCGGCAGGGGTGCGCCAGGCGGCGGCGCGTGCGGGCGCGACGTGCCGGGCCGGGGTGTAGGTCCAGTCGTCGTTGCGGTGCCCGTACAGGTGCGTCAACTCGACGGTCGCGTCGGCACAGTCGACGCGGATCCGGCTCACCTCGTCCGGGGAGAGCACGCTGTTGACGACGGTGGCGAGGGCCCCGCTCTCGAAGCGCACCAGGGCCGTGGAGACGTCCTCGCTCTCGGTCTCGTGCACCAGGCGGGAGGCCATGGCCCGTATCTCCGCCCAGGGCCCGAGCAGATGCAGCAGCAGGTCGTACTGGTGGATGCCGTGGCCCATGGTCGGGCCGCCGCCCTCGGTGGACCAGCGTCCGCGCCACGGCACCGCATAGTAGGCGGCGTCGCGGTGCCAGGTCGTCTGGCAGTGCGCCACCAGTGGGGCGCCCAGTTCACCGCTCGCGATCAGCTCGCGGGCGTGCGCGGCACCGGAGCCGTACCGGTGCTGGAAGATCACGGACGCGTACGCCCCGGACGCCTTCTCGGCCGCCGCGATGTCGTCGTACTCGGCGAGGGAGAGGCACAGCGGCTTCTCGCACAGCACCCAGGCCCCCGCCTCGAGCGCGGCCACCGTCTGCTCCCGGTGCAGCGACGGCGGCGTGCCGATCAGCACCAGGTCGGGCCGTACGGCGTCCAGCATGGCGCCCGTCGACGTGTACCCGGCGACCTCGCCGGGCGCCTGCGCGCGGAAGGCGTCGAGCCGCGCGGGGTCCACGTCGACGGCGGCGACCAGTTCGGCTCGGTCGGCGTGGGCGGCGAGGGCGGGCAGGTGACCGCCGGTGACGATGGCACCCGTACCGACCACGGCGACCCGGCGGCGGGCGGGACGTGGAGTCATGCGGTCCTCCTCGGACGGCGACGCCGCGGCAGGCGCACGCCGGTTAGAAAGCGCTTTCAAACAGGGCCGACCCTAAGCGGGGAGCGAGGGCCCGGACAACCCCCACCGTTTGCGGGCCGGGCGTGCGGCTGGTCGACTGTCGCGGGGGGACCGGGGCCGGCCGTAGCGCGCCGGCCCACCCTTCAGTCCTCTCCGGAAGGAGTCCAGGCGTGAGTTCCCCGAAGCCGAAGCCCTCGTCGACCGCGGAGCACCGGTCGGACGGCAGCCAGCCCTGGCTGCACCAGAAGGGCCGGACCATTCAGGAGTTCGGCACCGTCAAGCAGTTCCCCGTGGCGCTGACCATGGAGACCCGGCTCTACTCCTGCCAGCGGCTCAACAAGGTCCTGGCGGACACGCGGATCCTCCACGATCTGTACAAGAAGTACCACTGGCTGATGCGCGGGGCGACGTTCTACCAACTGCACCTGCTGCTGGACAAGCACGCGGGCGAACAACTGGAGCTGATCGACACCGTCGCCGAACGCGTCCAGACGCTCGGCGGCGTCGCGGTCGGCGACCCCCGGCACGTCGCCGAGATCACCACCGTGCCGCGCCCGCCGGACGGGGTGGAGGAGGTGCCGTCGATGCTCTCGCGGCTGCTGGAGGCGCACGAGCTGATCCTGACCGAGTGCCACGACGCGGCGGCCCGCACCCAGGAGTACGGGGACGACGGCACCAACGACCTGCTGGTCTCCGAGGTCGTGCGGACCAACGAACTCCAGGCGTGGTTCGTGGCGGAACACCTCGTGGACACGCCGCTGGTCCACGCCTGACCCCGCCGGACATGGCGCACACGTCGCAGGACGCCGACGGCAGCCCGCCGGTGGGCGGGCGGTGGTCCGCGTTCCGGCAATCGCCGTTCTGGCCCGCCACCGTGCTGGTGCTGATCCTCGCGGCCGCGGCGGGTCTCTTCGCGGGCTCGTACACCTACTCGATGGCGAACCCGACGCCGCGCCTGATCCCCACGGCCGTGGTCGGCTCCTACGAGAAGGCGGGCGGGCAGGCCTTCCTGTACGGCCTGGAGAAGGCGCTCGACACCTCGGTGCGGGTGCATCCCTACGAGACCCGCGCCGCGGCCCGTGAGGCGATCGAACAGCAGGAGGTCTTCGCGGTCTTCGAGCTGCGCGACGACGGACGGGACGCCGTCCTCGACGTGTCCGGCGCGTCCGGCGCGTCGGTCGCCGAACTGCTGGAGCAGACGGCACCGGCCGTCGGGAAGAAGGTCGGCGTCCAGGTCACCGTCCGGGACGTCAACCCCCTTCAGCAGGGTGACCCGCGCGGGCTGGCGATCTTCTACATCTCGCTGGCCGCCGTGATCATCGGCTTCGTCGGGGCGATCCAGCTGAGCGTGCACGCGCGGGCGCTCACCCCGCTGGAGCGCATCCTGTTCACGGTGGCCTACGCGCTGCTCGGCGGGTTCGTCATCGCGGCGGCGGTGGACTGGCTGCTGGGCGCGGTGGACCTGCCGTTCGCCGAGTCCTGGCTGATCCTGGCGCTCACGATGTTCGTGTCCGGCATGGTCTTCACCATGTTCAACACCCTGTTCGGCCGGTGGGCGATGCTGCCGACCTGGGGCCTGATGGTGATCATCGGCAACCCCTCCTCGGGCGGCGCGGTGTCCTGGCCGCTGCTGCCGTCGCCGCTCGGGGTGATCGGCCGGTGGCTGCCGCCCGGTGCCTCGGTCAACGCCCAGCACACCGCGGTGTACTTCCAGGGTCACCAGCACGCGTTCCCGTTCCTGGTGCTGGGCGGGTGGGCGCTGCTGTCCTGCGCGGTCTTCTGGGTCTGGCGGCACCGGCATCCCGGCGGACGGGACAAGGAGCCGCCGGAGGCCGAACCGGCGGCCGCCGCGTCCTGACCGTCCGCCGGGGCCTGGTCCGGCGCCGCGCGCCGACGGGACGG
The DNA here is from genome assembly GCF_055575415.1 of Streptomyces sp. NPDC034099. Taxonomy (NCBI): domain Bacteria; kingdom Bacillati; phylum Actinomycetota; class Actinomycetes; order Kitasatosporales; family Streptomycetaceae; genus Streptomyces; species Streptomyces sp. NPDC034099. Next base: position 287,707 of record NZ_JBVISR010000005.1, read on the forward strand.
GCCGGCCCGATCCGGGGCGTCGCCGTCCCGTCCTCGCCCTGGACACCGGCGACCGGCCCCCGCGACCGGATGGTCGACGCGCCCACCGAGCAGGATCGGGCCCCGGTGGCGGCGCGGGGAGGCGGATGTGCTCGTGCCCGGCCGCACCGGGCTGCCGGGCATGGCCGCCGGCCTCCCCGGACGCCTTGCCGCGGAGGGCCCCTTCGACCCCTGTCGTCGACCCGACGGGGACTGCGATCATGTGGCCGGAGTCGCAGAAGCGGCTCGGGGTGCGGCCCGGCCGTGCCGCCTGTCTGCCGCCGCGGCCGAAGGACCGCATCGCCCGACGTCCTCCCCGTCCGGACCCACGACCCTGGAGTTGCACCATGGCCCTCGACGTCGCCGCGATCCGCGCGCACGTACCCGCCCTGAAGTCCGGTACCGCGCGGTTCGACGCGCCGGGCGGTACGCAGACCCCGCAGCCGGTGATCGACGCGATCGCGGGGGCGCTGACCGCCCCGCTCGCCAACCGGGGGCGCAACACCGAGGGCGAGCGCAACGCGGACCGGATCGTCGACGGGGCCCGGTCCGCCCTCGCCGACCTCCTCGGCACCACCCCGGGGACGGTCGTCTTCGGACGCAGCGCCACCCAGCTGACCTACGACCTGTCCCGGACCCTGGCCAAGGGCTGGGGGCCGGGCGACGAGGTGGTGGTCACCCGGCTCGACCACGACTCGAACATCCGGCCGTGGGTGCAGGCGGCACAGGCGGCCGGGGCACGCGTGCGGTGGGCGGACTTCGACCCGGCCACGGGCGAGCTGCGGCCCGAGCACGTCGCGGCGGTGCTGGGCCCGCGCACCAGGCTGGTCGCGCTCACCGCCGCGTCGAACCTGATCGGGACCATGCCGGACCTGCCGGCGCTGGCGTCCCTCGTCCACGCCGACGGGGCGCACTTCCACGTCGACGCGGTGCACTACGCCTCGCACGCCGTGGTGGACCTGGCCGCGACGGGCGCGGACACCCTGGTGTGCTCGCCGTACAAGTTCCTCGGCCCGCATCTGGGCGTGCTGACCGGCCGGGCCGAGCTGCTGGAGTCGCTGCGCCCGGACAAGCTGCTGCCGTCCGCCGACACCGTGCCCGAGCGGTTCGAACTGGGCACCCTGCCCTACGAGCTGCTGGCCGGGGCGAGCGCGGCGGTGGACTTCCTGGCGGGGCTCGACCCGGAGGCAGGGGGCGCTCGCCGGGACCGGCTGGTCGCCTCCTTCGCGGCACTGGAGGCGCACGAGGACGCGCTGCGCGAGCGGATCGAACGAGGGCTCGCGGACCTCGGCGGGATCACCGTGTACTCACGGGCCGCGCGGCGCACTCCGACGCTGCTGTTCACCGTGGCGGGCCTGCGTCCGGCCGACGTCTACCGGCAGCTCGCCGAGCGGGCGGTCGACGCGCCGGCCGGTTCCTTCTACGCCGTGGAGGCCGCGCGCCACCTGGGCCTCGGCGACGAGGGCGGCGTACGCGTCGGTCTCGCGCCGTACAGCAGCGCGGAGGACGTGGACCGGCTGCTGACGGCACTCGACGCCCTGGAGCGCTGAGGCACACCCCGCGCAACGCCCCGCGGAGCGAAGCGGCACGCCCCCCACCGCGCGTGCCGCTTCGCCGTGTCCACCCGCCGCCCCAGGGTCAGGCCAGGGGCACGGTGACCTCTCCGGCGCCCTCCGCGCTCGCGCCGCCCGCGACCCGCACGGTGAAGGGTCGGTCGGTGCCGCTCGCGGTGACCCGCAGGGCGTCCCCGTCGCGCCGCACCCGGAACGTCGCGGCGGGTGCGCCCAGCAGGTCCGGCACGGTGACCTCGGCCGCGTAGTCCGCGTCGGCGGACGGGTGGACCAGCAGGGTCGGCGCGTCCAGCCAGTCGCCGTCGGGCCGCCGGTCGTCCGAGGCCAGCGGCAGGACGGCACCCTCACGGACGTACAGGGGCAGGCTGTCGTAGCCGTGCCGTTCGGTGCGCCAGGCCGGGCCGGTGACGCGCTCACCGGTCAGGAGGTGGGTCCAGGTGCCCTCGGGGAGGTAGACCTCGACCTCGCCGTCCTCGGTGAAGACCGGGGCGACCAGGACGTCGGAGCCGAGCGCGTACTGGCGGTCCAGCGGGCGGCACGCCGGGTCGTACGGGAACTCCAGGACCATCGGCCGCATCATCGGCACGCCGGTGCGGTGCGCCTCGGCGGCGACGCCGTACAGGTAGGGCATCAGGCGGTGCTTGAGGAGGGTGAAGCTCCGGGCCACGTCGACGGCTTCCTCGCCGAACTCCCACGGCACCCGGTACGACGAGGAGCCGTGCAGCCTGCTGTGCGAGGAGAGCAGGCCGAAGGCCAGCCAGCGCTTGAAGACCGCCGGGTCGGGCGTGCCCTCGAAGCCGCCGATGTCGTGGCTCCAGAAGCCGAAGCCGCTCAGGGACAGGGACAGGCCGCCCCGGAGCGACTCGGCCATCGCCTCGAAGGACGACCAGCAGTCGCCGCCCCAGTGGACGGGGTACTGCTGGCCGCCCGCGGTCGCCGAGCGGGCGAAGAGGACGGCCTCGCCCTGGCCGCGCTCCTTCTCCAGGAGTTCGAAGACGGTGCGGTTGAACAGGTGCGTGTAGTAGTTGTGCATGCGCTCCGGGTCGGAGCCGTCGTGCCAGACCACGTCGGTGGGGATGCGCTCGCCGAAGTCGGTCTTGAAGCAGTCCACGCCCTGGTCGAGCAGCGGCTTGAGCTTCCCGGCGTACCAGTCGCGGGCGGCGGGGCTGGTGAAGTCGACCAGGCCCATGCCGGCCTGCCACAGGTCCCACTGCCAGATGTCGCCGTCCGGCCTGCGCACCAGGTGCCCGAGGGCGGCGGCCTCGTCGAAGAGCGGGGACTTCTGGGCGATGTAGGGGTTGATCCAGGCGCTGACCCGCAGCCCCTTGGCCTTGAGCCGGGCGAGCATGCCGTCCGGGTCCGGGAAGACGTCCGGGTCCCATTCGAAGTCGCACCACTGGTACTCGCGCATCCAGAAGCAGTCGAAGTGGAAGACGGAGAGCGGGATGCCGCGCTCGGCCATGCCGTCCACGAAGGACGTCACCGTCCCCTCGTCGTACGACGTGGTGAAGGACGTGGTGAGCCACAGGCCGAAGGACCAGGCGGGCGGCAGGGCGGGGCGGCCGGTGAGGGCGGTGTAGCGGGTGAGGACGTCCTTGGGGGTGGGTCCGGCGACGACGTAGTACTCCAGCGTCTGGTCCTCGACGCTGAACTGGACCTGGCCGACGGACTCGGAGCCGACCTCGAAGGAGACCGCGCCGGGGTGGTTGACGAAGACGCCGTAGCCGCGCGAGGAGAGGTAGAACGGGATGTTCTTGTAGGCCTGCTCGCTGCTGGTGCCGCCGTCGGCCTGCCACATGTCGACGACCTGGCCGTTCTTGACGAACGGGGTGAAGCGCTCACCGAGGCCGTAGATCTGCTCGCCGACACCGAGGGCGAGGCGGCTGAGCATGTGGTGGGCGCCGTCGCCGGTGGTGGCGAAGGCGGTGCCCTTGGCGTCGGCGCGGGTCAGCTCACGCCCGTCCGGGCCATGGAAGGTGAGGCCCCAGGGACCCTCACGGTCCAGGCGGAGGGTGAGCGGACCGCTGGTCAGCTCGGTGACGGTGCCGTCCTGGCGTACCTCGCCGGCGCCGTCCGCCGCCCCGGAGAGGGTGAAGTCGGGGCCCGGCCGGCGCTTGCCGGCGTGGTGGGTGACGCGGACGCCGATGACGCCCTCGGCGGGAGAGAAGCACTCGACCGTGAGCAGCGGCGCGTTGAGCGTGTCCCCCCTCCGCGTCACCTTCTTCACGGCGGCATGAGCGGTGAAGCGCTTCGATTCGGGGCGTACATCGCGTACCTCGGTGGCGTACGAGAGATGCACGCCCTCGCGGATGAGCCAGAAGCCGTCGGTGAACTTCATGATCTTCCTTGGGTGGGGCGGGAGCTGTCGGGTGGGAGCACGGGGGCCGTCTCACAGCGTTTTGATCGTACACAAAACAAATCCCGACGCCGAGGCGTTTGCTTCGGCTTCAACGCGCTGAGCTGGCACTATTACGCATGAGAACAACCTCCTCACCCGGCGCAGCGGAGAGAGGGGAGCCACTTTCCTCTAGCGCGGAAGCGGGTTGGTGACGTATTAGTCATCACATCAAACAAAACAGTCCGGCGAGGAAGCCGGACGGTACGACAGCAAGGGCCGCACCATGTCGAAGCGCTTCACTTCGCTCGCCTTGACAGCACACCCCCCGGCTGCCACGCGCCGCGGGCGAGGACGCTCACGCCGAGTCCTCGCCCCCTTCACGGCCGTGTCCGTGCTGGTCGCCGGGGCGGCACTGGCCGGCTGCGGACAGCAGCGCGACGCCGACACCTACACCGTGATGAACTCCTCGACCGACGAGTCGTACCACCGCTGGGACGCGGAGGCGATGGCCCGCTGCGGCAAGGAGCTGGGCGTCACCATCGAGCAGCAGAGCGTCCCGGCGGCGCAGGTGATGACGAAGGCGCTGCGCATGGCCTCGTCCAAGTCGCTGCCCGACATCGTGCAGTTCGACGCCTCCGAGATGCCGACCTTCGCCGACGCGGGCGGCCTGGTCGACCTCAGGACCCTCGGGCTGAGCACCGACGACATCCCCGACGGCATCGTCGACTTCGGCTCGTACAAGGGCACGTACTACGGCGCGGCCCGCTCCGTGAACACCCTCGCCCTCTTCTACAACAAGGACGTCCTCGCCGAGGCGGGCGTGAAGGTGCCCACCACCTGGGCCGAGCTGCGCCGGACGGCGAAGAAGCTCACGCGGGGCAAGCAGTACGGGCTGGCGCTCAGCGCGGGCGGCGCGGAGGACGGCGTCTTCCAGTTCACGCCGTTCATGTGGTCCAACGGCGGCGACGAGACCGACCTGGACGGACCGAAGGTCGTCGAGGCCCTGGACTACTGGAAGAGCCTGCTGAAGGACCGTTCGCTGTCGAAGTCGACGGTCAACTGGACCCAGGCGGACGTCAACGACCAGTTCATGGCCGGGAACGCGGCGATGATGATCAACGGTCCGTGGCAGGTGGAGACCCTCAACAGCGACAAGTCGCTGCACTGGGGCATCGCGCCGATCCCGGTGCCCGAGGCCGGCGACGACTCGGTGGGTCCGCTCGGCGGTGCCGTCCTCACCGTGCCCAACACCGGTGACGAGGCCCGGGAGAAGACGGCCGGAAAGATCGTCGCGTGTCTGGCGAGCGAGAAGGAGCAGCTGACCTACGCGCTCAACAGCTGGATGGTCCCGGCCAACGCCAAGGCCGCCGCCGTCTGGCGCGAGAAGGTGCCCGAGCTGGACTCCCTCGCCGACCAGGTGGCCGTCGCCCGGTCCCGGACGGCGAAGCTCGGCGCCGGTTGGTCGAGTGTGTCGCTCGCGCTGCAGAGCGCCTTCCAGTCGGCCCTGACCGGCCAGTCCAGTGAGACCGCCCTGAAGCGCGCCCAGCAGCGGGCCACGAGCGGGAACTGAGGTACGCCCCCATGACCACGCCCATGCCCACGTCCACCGTCACCGCGCGGACCCCCGCCGAGGCGTCCGGGTCCGCCACCGCGCCCGACCCCGGCCGGATCGCGCGCCGCCGCAGGCTCACCCAGTGGGGGTTCGTCGCCCCCGCCGTCGTCTTCATGCTGCTGTTCTTCGGCTACCCGCTCGTGCGCAACATCGTGATGAGCTTCCAGGACTACACGCCGAAGACCTTCTTCACCGGTGAGGCGCCCTTCAACGGCGCCGACAACTGGTCCAACGTGTTCCAGGACGCCCTGTTCGGCAAGGCCCTGTGGCACACGCTCGTCTTCACGGCGGGCTCGCTGCTCGGCCAGTTCTGCATCGGCCTGGCGCTCGCGGTCTTCTTCAGCCGCCGCTTCCCGTTGAACGGGGTGCTTCGCTCGCTGATCCTGCTGCCCTGGCTGGTGCCCATGGTGGTGTCCGGCATCGTCTGGCGGCGCATCCTCGACCAGGACACGGGCGTGCTCAACTCGTTCCTGGACACCCTCGGGATCGGCGGTCACACCCCCTGGCTGACCAGCCCCGAGATGGCCCTGGTGTCGGTCATCCTGGTCAACATCTGGATCGGCATCCCGTTCAACATGGTCATCCTGTACGGCGGTCTCCAGGAGATCCCGAAGGAACTGCACGAGGCGGCCGCGCTGGACGGCGCCTCGGCCTGGCGGACCTTCCGCTCGGTGACCCTGCCGATGCTCAAGCCCGTCGTCACGGTCGTCCTCGTGCTGGGCTTCATGTCGACGGTGAAGATCCTCGACCTGATCCTCGCCCTGACCGACGGCGGACCGGCCGACGCCACCCAGACGCTCGGCACCCTGACCTACCAGAACTCCTTCGTCCAGCTGGACTTCGGCGCGGGCGCCGTGGTCGGCAACGTACTCATCCTGATCTCCGCCGTGTTCGCGGTGTTCTACCTGCGGGCCAACCGCACCGAGGGGAAGTGACGTCCATGGCCTCCCACACGCCCACCGCCTCCCGGCGCCGCTGGGGCTCCACCGTCGCCGGCGTGCTCATCCTGTGCGTGATGCTCTTTCCGCTGTACTGGATGCTCAACACCGCGCTCCAGCCCGACTCGGGGCTGCTCCAGGTCGACCCGGTGCCGGGCAGCCTGGACCTGTCCGGCTTCTCCAAGGCGATCAGCGACCAGGGCGGGCACCTGCTGACCTCGCTGGCGGTCTCGCTCGGCGCGGTCGCCATCTGCCTGGCCGTCTCGGCGCCCGCCGCGTACGGCCTCGCGCGGTTCGGGCTGCGCGGCTCGCGCACCATCGTGTTCGGCACGCTGATCACCCAGATGGTGCCGGGCATCGTCATCGCCAACGCGCTCTACAACTCCTACGTCGACCTGGGCCTGGTCAACTCCTACTTCGGCCTGATGCTGGCGGACGCCTCGCTGGGCATCCCGTTCTCCATCGTGCTGATGCGCTCCTTCATGGTGTCGATCCCGGGCGAGGTGATCGAGGCGGCGCAGATCGACGGCGCGGGGCCGGTGCGGACGTTCGTACGGGTCGTGCTGCCGATGAGCCGCAACTCCCTGATCACCTCGGGTCTGTTCGCGTTCCTGTTCTCGTGGAGCGACTTCATGTTCGCGCTCACCCTGAACACGACCGACGACGTCAAGCCCATCACCCTGGGCATCTACCAGTACATCGGCGCGCACGTCGGCGACTGGGGTTCGGTGATGGCGGCCTCCGTGCTGTCGGCGGTGCCGGCGGCGGTCCTCCTCGTCCTCGCCCAGAAGTACATCGCCGCCGGGATCTCCGGCGGCTCCGTCAAGTGAACCTCGCACCACCCCGTACGCAGGGAGATGAGCAGCACAGCATGAGTGAGTACCCCAGTTTCCCGCCCGGTTTCGTCCTCGGCGCCGCGACCGCCTCGTACCAGATCGAGGGCGCGGCTCAGGAGGACGGCCGCGGTCCGTCGATCTGGGACACCTACAGCCACACCCCCGGTCTGGTGGTGAACGGCGACACCGGGGACGTGGCCTGCGACCACTACCACCGCTACCCCGAGGACGTGGCCCTGCTGCGCGATCTCGGTGTGGACTCGTACCGCTTCTCGATCGCCTGGCCGCGCATCGTGCCGGACGGTTCGGGCGCGGTGAACGCCAAGGGCCTCGACTTCTACTCCCGCCTGGTGGACGAACTGCTGGCGGCGGGCATCGAACCGGCCGCCACCCTCTACCACTGGGACCTGCCGCAGGCGCTGGAAGACCGGGGCGGCTGGCGGGTGCGGGAGACGGCGGAGCGGTTCGCCGAGTACACGGCGGTCGTCGCGGAGCACCTCGGCGACCGGGTGCCGCGCTGGATCACCCTCAACGAGCCGTGGTGCAGCTCCTTCCTCGGCTACTCCATCGGCCGGCACGCGCCCGGCGCCAAGGAGGGCCGGGGCGCGCTCGCCGCCGCCCACCACCTGCTGGTCGGCCACGGACTGGCCGTGAAGGCGCTGCGCGCGGCCGGGGTGCGCGAGGTCGGCATCACGCTCAACCTGGACCGCAACCTGCCCGCCACCGACTCCCCGGCCGACCTGGCGGCGGTGGTGCGCGCGGACACCCAGCACAACCTGGTGTGGACCGAGCCGATCCTCGCGGGCCGCTACCCGGCCACCGAGGAGGAGACCTGGGGCGAGCTGATCACCGGGGCGGACTTCCGGCGCGACGGCGACCTGGAGCTGATCTCCCAGCCCCTGGACTTCCTCGGCGTCAACTACTACCGGCCGATCGTGGTCGCCGACGCCCCCCACCGCGAGAGCGACCCGGGGCGGCGCGTGGCGACGGACAACCGCTACGAGGAGGTACGGCACCCCGGGGTGCGGCACACGGCGATGGACTGGCCGGTCGTGCCGGACAGCTTCACCGACCTGCTCGTCGCCCTGAAGCAGCGGTACGGCGACGCGCTCCCGCCGGTGCACATCACGGAGAACGGCTCGGCGGAGGACGACGCGCCCGCCGCCGACGGCACGGTGCACGACACCGACCGGGTCGCCTACCTGCGCGACCACCTGACCGCGCTGCGGGCGGCGATCGACGCGGGCGTGGACGTGCGCGGCTACTACGTGTGGTCGCTGCTGGACAACTTCGAGTGGGCGTACGGCTACGACAAGCGCTTCGGCATCGTGCGGGTCGACTACGACACCCAGGAGCGCACGCCGAAGGACAGCTACCGCTGGTACCGGGAGATGATCGCCGCGAACCGCGGGTGACCGGGGCGGGCTGACGCGTAGGGCCGCGGGACGGCCGCCCTCCGCGTCAGCCCGCGTCCCTCTCCGCGTACGCCGCCGGGTCGGCCAGCACCTCGCGGACGATCACGCCGGCCGCGCCCCGGGCCGCGTCGCCGAGCGAGGACGCGGCCCGCAGCCGTTTGCCGTCCTCGCTCCACAGCCCGGACACCACGCGCAGGGCGAGTTCGCGGTCGACGGCCGGGGCGAGCCACTCCATCAGCTCGCGGTAGACACCGCCGAGCATCACCGCCTCGGGGTCGAAGAGGTTCACCGCGCCCGAGACCACGACGCCCAGTTGCCGCCCGGCGCGTTCGATCGCCGACAGCGCGGACGGGTCGCCCCGCCGGGCACGGCGTCCGAGTTCGGCGACGCCCTGCGCACCACCCGCGTCCGCCTCGACGCCCGCGGCGCTGAGCAGCGCGGCCTGTCCGGCGTACTGCTCCAGGCAGCCGTGGGCGCCGCACCGGCACAGCGGGCCCTCCGGGTCGACGACCATGTGCCCGATCTCCCCGGCGAAGCCGTGCGCGCCGCGCAGCAGCTCGCCGCCCAGCACGAGGGCGCCGCCGATGCCGATCTCGCCGGTCAGGTACAGGAAGCTGCGCACGCCCTCGGTGCCGGCGCCGAACCACAGCTCGGCGAGGGCGGCGGCGTTGGCCTCGTTGTCGGAGCTGACCGGCAGGGGCCGGTGGGCGGGGCGCAGGGCGAGGAGCGCCTGCGCGAACAGTCCCTCGACGGCGACCCGCCGCCAGCCCAGGTTGGGTGCCTGGCGCACGGTGCCGCCGGTCACCAGCCCCGGCAGGGCGACATGGGCGCCGGCCGGTACGAGGTCCTGCTCCGCCGCCGAGCCGATGGCGCGCGCCGCCAGCCGGGCCGCGCGCGCCAGGACCTCGGAGGGCTGGACGCCGCGGTTGTCGACGTGTTCCACGAGCCGCACCCGGTCGGTGCCGGCGAGGTCGACGACGCACACCGCGATGTAGTCGATGTTGATCTCGACGCCGAGGCCCGCCGGACCCGAGCGGGACACCTTCAGGACGGTGCCGGGCCGTCCCGCCTGACCGCTGCTGGTCTTGCCCCACTCGGCGACGAAGCCGTACTCCAGCAACTGCTCGACCAGGGACGACACCGCCGCGCGGGTCAGTCCGACATGCGTGGCGACGCCGGCCCTGGTCGCCTCCCCCGCGTCGTGCACGGCCCTCAGGACCAGGCTGAGGTTGTGCCGTCTGACCGTGGCCTTGTCGGCCTTCGGCTCCAAGGGGGTGAGGTTGTTCATCATGGTGCCGTCGAGCGTATGCGACACCCGGGGCCGACGGCCCCGGGTGCTGCGGCGGCTAGGCCGGCAGGTTCCACTTCTGGGTGCCGAGGCCGTTGCAGTCGTAGATCTGCAGCTTGGTGCCGTTGGCGGTGCCGCCGGACGAGATGTCCAGGCAGCGGCCGGACTGGGGGTTGAACAGCGAGCCGTCGCTCCGGTGGCGCCACTGCTGGCCGCCGACGCCCGGGGCGCAGTCCCACACCTGGACCTTGGTGAAGTTGGCCGTGCCGTTGCCGTCGATGTCCAGGCACTTGCCGAACGCGCGCACCGTGCCGTCCGGGGCCACCGACCAGCGCTGTCCGGTGGCGGTGGAGCAGTCCCACAGCTGGGCGGCGTTGCCGTTGCGGCTGGTGTTGGTGTCCACGTCCAGGCACTTGCCCGCGACCCACGGCGTGGTGACCTGGCCGACCGGTCCGCCGAGGCCACCGGTGCCGAAGCGGACCTGGCACTGGTTGCCGGTGCCGAGCCAGGTGGCGGTCAGGTAGAGGAAGGAGGTGCCGTCGGCGCGCGGCACGATCGGTGAGCTGTAGCCCGGGCAGGAGGGCTCGCCGGGGTTGTAGCCGCCGGTGGGGCCGGTCAGGACCGGGGCCTCGATCTCGGTCCACTCCCCCGCGCCGAGGCGGGTGTTGGCGAAGACCACGGTGCCGGACTCCGACAGGACGGTCTTGTTCCCGGTGGGTCCGCTCACCACGCGCTGGCCGGACATCAGCAGGGTGCCGTCGGGGCCGCCGCCCGGTGTCCAGGCGAGGTAGGGGGTGTGCAGCAGCTCCCTGCCGTCGGCGGTGCGCACCAGGGTGCCGGGGTTGTCGGCGGGCGCCCAGTTCAGGCCGTCGGGGCTGGTCTTGGTGTACACCTCGCAGGCGTGGTCGGCGTCGGTGGCGTCCCGGCACATCTCGTACGCCATCATGAACCGCCCGTCGGGCAGCGGGACGACGATCGACATGCCGGGGCGGGCGAGGTTGTCGGCGGGGAAGGCGACGTCCTGGGTGAGCGTGCCGCTCCAGGTGCGGCCGCCGTCGGTGGAGGTGTAGTGGCCGATGACCTGGTTGTTGGTGGGGCTGTTCGCGGGCCGCTCGTCGGAGATGAAGCAGGCCAGCGTGTTGTCGGGGGCCAGCAGGAACCAGGGCTCCCAGATGCCGTGCCCGATGGTGTCGGGCAGGCCGCTGGTGCGGGTGCAGTCGGAGAGGTACTGCCAGCTTCCGCCGTGGTCGGTGCTCTTGAAGACCTCGACGCGCTGCGTGGTGTAGTCACCGGCCTGCCAGGCGGTGCCGGCGGCGAGGAGGTCGCCCTGGTTCAGGCCGTTCGCGGTGCGCGGCACCTCGTAGAGGACGGGTGCCTCGATGTCCCAGCCCGGGGTGTGCGCGGTGAGGGTGGAGATCGGGGCGGCGCTCCAGGTGCGGCCGCCGTCGGTGCTGCGGTGGACGGGCAGCGTGTTGGTGGCGCCCTGTTCGCGCTTGGCGTAGGTGGCCAGCATGGTCTGGCCGGCCGAGCCGTCGTGGTCGAGGCGGACGGCGCGGGGGTAGCTGTTGTCGCCCTGCGGGTGGGCCGCGAGGTCGGGTGACGCCAGGACCTGCCCGGCGGGCGCCGCCGACGCGGGCTGCGACCACAGGGACAGCAGGGCCGTGAGCAGCGCGAGGACGCCGAGCAGGGCCGGTGATCTTCTGTGGGTGAGTGATGGGTTGCGCACGGGTCGACTCCTTGGTGGTGGGGATGTCGGGTGGTGCGGATCGGTGGGCGGGGTGGGCCGGCGGTCAGGCGGTGGGGCGGGCCAGTGGGTCGTCGCCGATGTACGGGTCGGTCCGCGTGTCCACGTCCAGCGCGGTCCGGGCGGCGACGGTGCCGTCCACGACCAGCGCCAGGTGCAGCCGGCCGCTGGTCCAGCCCTCGGGCAGCGCGGCGGGCACGGTGACGGGGGCGCCGAGGACGTGCGGCTTGGCCTCCGCGCGGCAGCCGGGGACGGCGTCGCCCGGCGCGTCGGGCGTCCTGGCGTACACCGGGGTCCAGGTGGTGTGCAGGGTGCCCGCGACCGGGTCGGCGCCGTGGTGGGAGACGTGCACGTCGACCGTGAAGTCGGGGCCGGTGGTGAGCAGGTCGCGGCCCGGTGCCACCGGCGTCACGTCCAGGACCAGGGTCGTCGGCGCGTTGGCGTGGGCCGGGTCGACGCCCGCGAGGTCCTTCGCGCCGCGCCCGAAGTCCAGCAGTCCGGCGCTCTCGTGCTCGATGTCGTACAGCTCCGTGTACACGTACCCGGCGAGCCGGTCGTGACGGCGCAGCTCCTGGGTCTGCCAGCGCAGGTGCCAGGCGCGGTCCAGGCCGGTGAAGCCGCCGCCGTACTCGCTGTTGAGGTTGGGCAGGCCGCGCAGCGGCTGGCCGGGGACGGCGAGCTTCTTGTGGACGACGAAGTCGGGTCCGAGCTTGACGGGGAAGTCGTCGCGTTCGCCGGAGAGCAGGTCGGCGACGGTGGTGGCCCAGGAGGCGGCGCTCTCGTCGTAGTAGTGCCAGTCGAGCAGGTCGGTCCTGACGTGGGTCCAGCCGGAGTTGTCGACGACCGGGCGGGTGGCGTCGAGGGCCTTGAGTCGGTCGTAGGCGTCGGCGGTGGCGCGCTGCTTGGCCGGGTCGCCGGGGATGTCCCAGTCCAGGCCCCATTCCTCGTTGTACAGGCCCCAGATGACGATGGCGGGGCTGTTGCCGTCGCGTTGGACCATCGGTTCGATCTGCTCGGTGAAGGCGGCGACGGAGGCGGGCGAGAAGCGGCCGGGCGAGGCGGGCTCGGCCCACAGGAGCATGCCGAGGGTGTCGGCGTGGTGGGCGAAGCGGGGGTCTTCCAGCTTGAGGTGTTTGCGGACGAGGTTGTAGCCGGCCTCGGCGGCGAGTTCGAGGTCGCGGCGCAGGGCGGTGTCGTCGGGGGCGGTGATGCCGGTCTCGGGCCAGTAGCCCTGGTCGAGCACGCCGCGCACGAACAGCCGCCGCCCGTTGAGGTACAGGGCTTCGCCGTCGGCGGTGATGGTGCGCAGTCCGGTGTACGCGGCGACCCGGTCGGTGCCGTCGGCGGAGGTCAGTTCGGCATCGACGTGGTAGAGGTGCGGGTCCTCGGGGGACCACAACCTCGGTGCGGCGAGCGGGAGTTCGGTGCGCAACCGTCCGTCGGCGTCCATGGTCGCCGTGACGGCGGTGTCCTCCTCGCGCACCCGCAGCCGCAGTTCGGCGCGGTCCGCCGCGGGGCCGTGCACGACGGCTTCGACGGTGATGCCGGTCAGGTCGTCGTTCGGGCGCAGCCGGAGCGCGGCGAGGTGGGTGGCGGGACGGGCCTCGAGCCAGACGCTCTGCCAGATGCCGGAGGAGGGGGTGAAGCAGACGCCGTCGTAGTCGTCGCGGGGCATGCTGCGCTGCTTGCCGTGGGCGATGTCCCGCTTGTCCGCCGGGGCGTGGACCCGCACCGTGAGCAGGTGATCGCCGTCGCCGAGCGCGTCGGTGACGTCGGCGGCGAAGGGGGTGTAGCCGCCCTCGTGGTGGGCGACCTCGGTGCCGTTCACCCAGACCGTGGCGGCGTGGTGCACGGCGCCGAAGTGCAGCACGACGCGCTGTCCGGCCCAGTCGGCGGGCACGGTGAACGTGCGCCGGTACCAGGCGGTCTGCAGCCAGTGCTCGGCGATGCCCGAGGCGGGCGTCTCCCAGGCGAAGGGCACGGTGATGGCGCGGTCGTAGCCCGCGGACGCGTCGGCGGAGTACCGCTCGGCGGCATCGGCGCGGAAGTCCCAGGTGCCGTTGAGGCTGAGCCAGGAGTGGGACCGGTCGAAGTGCGGGCGGGGGTATTCCGGACGGGGGATGGTCATGGGCGTGTGTGCTCCGATTCGGTGCGGCTGTGGGGCGGTCGGCGGTGTACGGGGGGGAGGTCAGCCCTTGACGCTGCCCGCGAGGATCCCGTTGATGAAGTGGCGTTGCAGCAGGACGAACAGGGCGAGCACGGGCAGCATCGCGATGCTTCCGGCGGCGAGCAGTTCGCCCCAGACGGTGGCGAAGTCGGCGCCGACCCGGTTGCCGGTGACGTTCTGCGCGAGGGTGGAGAGCACGACCTGGAGCGTCTGGTGGCTCTCGTCGTTGACGGCGACGACCGGCCAGACGAAGTCGTTGTAGATGTTCATGGCGGTCAGGACGCCGAGCGCGGCGATGCCCGGCCGGATGACCGGCACCACGATCCGGGCGAAGATGCCGAACTCGCTCGCCCCGTCCACGCGCCCGGCGTCGAGGAGTTCGTCGGGCACGGCGGCGATGGTCTGCCGCATCCAGAAGATGCTGAAGGCGTCGATGCTGCCGGGCAGGATCAGCGCCTGGTACGTGTTGACCCAGCCCAGTTCGCTCATCTCCAGGAGCAGCGGGATGACCAGCACGAGGGTCGGCAGCATCAGGGTGAGCATCAGCACGCCGAAGAGCAGGTTCTTGCCGGGGAAGCGGTACTTGGCGAAGGCGTAGCCGGCCAGCGGGCAGAAGAACATGGTCATCGCGCCCTTGACGGCCACGACGAGCACGGTGTTGACGAAACCGGTCCCGATCGGCACGTCGTCGAACATGGCCCGGTAGTTGTCGAGCGTGGCCGAGCCGAGCGAGAGGGACAGCGGGTCGCGGACGATGTCGGCCGGCGGCTTCAGCGAGGAACTGACGGCCCACCAGATGGGATAGACGAACACGAGGGCGAGGAGGCCGAGCACGAGGTACTGGAGCGGCCCCGGCCGGGGCTGGGACAGACTCCTGCTCGTCTTCTTGGTCAGGCTGGTCATGGTCACTCGTCTCGGGAGCGGAGCAGGCGCACGGACAGCAGGGACAGGGCGAACACCAGCAGCACGAGCAGGAAGGAGTTCGCGGCGCCGGTCCCGAGGTCGGACGCCAGGATGTGGTTGTAGAGGTAGAGTCCGCCGGTGGTGGTCGAGCCGTACGGGCCGCCCTGGGTGACGACGAACGGCTCGGCGAACATCTGGAACACCGCGAGGGTCTGCACCACGACGAGGAAGGCGATGCTGCGCCGGACCAGTGGCAGGGTCAGCGACCAGAACTGCCGCTTGCGGGAGGCGCCGTCGAGGGCGGCGGCCTCGTACACGTCGGCGGGCACGGCCTGGAGCCCGGCGAGCAGGATGATGATCGCGAACCCGGTGGTCTTCCACAGGAACAGCAGCGCGAGTGTGGGTTTGGCCCAGGCGGTCGACTGGAGCCAGTCCACGTCGGGCAGGCCGACGAGGTTGAACAGGTGGTTGACCAGCCCGTAGTCGGTGTCGAAGGCGACGATCCACACCTGGGCCATCGCCACCAGCGGGGTGACGAAGGGTGCGATGAAGGCGACCCGGAACATGCCGCGCAGCCGCAGCCGCGCGTTGGCCAGCAGCACCGCCGCGGCCAGGCCGCCGACGATCTGGAGGGGCACGATCAGCAGCCACATCACCGCGCTGTTGCCCAGCGAGGACCAGAACTCCTCGCTGGTGAGCAGGTAGGTGTAGTTCTCCAGGCCGATGAAGTTCGCCTCGCCGGCGCCCTTCCAGTCGGTGAAGCTCAACTGGAGGGCGAAGACGAGGGGGTAGACGCCGAAGGCCGCGAAGACCAGGTAGAACGGCGCGACGAAGAGGTAGGGCGCGAGGAAGGGCTTGCGCCGGGAGCGGCGGGCGGGGCGCCGCGCGTCCGGGGCCTGTGCCTCGCGCGACGGGGTGAGGGTGCCGGGTGTCATGCGCGGTCCACCAGGTTGCGCTGGATCTTCTTGGTGGAGTCGTCGATGACGTCGTCGGGTGCCATCTTCCCCTCGATGAGGCGCTGGAGGTTGTTGCCGAGGTAGTCGACGGACTTGGCCCACCAGGCCGGGATCGGCGCGGCGGACGGGATGGTGTCGGCGGCGTCCACGGCGACCTTCCACAGGTCCTGTCCGCCGAGCGCGGCCACCGGTTCGAACAGCGGCTTGTCGGGGCGGCGGGCGGGTCCGTAGCTCGGCACCGAGGTGGTCAGACCGTCCGGGTAGACCTCGCCGGGGCCGTAGACGGCGCTGTAGCCGGGCTCCTTGAAGCACAGGAACTCGTAAAGCAGCCAGGCGAGTTCGGGGTTCTTCGCCTTCGCCGGGATGATGAAGCTGCTGCCGCCCATGGCGCCGCTGCGCGCTCCGCCCGGGGTCCAGGCCGGCAGGGGTGCGGCCCGCCACTTGCCCTTGCCCTTCTTGAGCAGCTGCTGGGGTGCGAAGGACCACCACACCGCCCACGGGACCAGGGCCTGCTGCCCGTTCTCCAGGGCGGCGAGGTCGGCCTGCTTGAGGTATTCGGCGTGGGTGACCAGGTCGTCGTCGACGGCGTCCCGGACCCAGTTGAGGATGTTGCGGTACTCCTTGGAGTCCAGCCGCACCCGGCCTTCGGCGTCGGCGAGGCTGGTGCCCTGCTGGCCGGCGAGCATCTCCAGCCAGAGCTGGCCGAGGAAGGGGTCCTTCTCCATGTGGAGGGGGCGGGCCTTCGGGTTCTTCTCCCGCAGCGACCGGGCCGCCGCCAGCAGGTCGTCGTAGGTCTTCAGCCCGGCCGGGTCGACTCCGGCGTCCTCCAGCAGGTCCTCGCGGTACCAGAGCAGCCCGGGGTCGAGGTCCCAGGGCACGCCGTAGATCCGGCCGTCGACGGTGTTGACCGACAGCTTGTACGCCGAGGTCTTGTCGCGGTAGGGCGCTATCAGGTCGGTGAGGTCGTACAGGTGCTCCGCCTGGCCGCCGATCTTGGCGTCGTCCCAGAAGCTGCCGTCCGGCAGGTCGGTGCCGCTGATCAGGGTGTTGGCGAGCTTGGCGTCGATGTCGACGGCCTGGTGGTTGACCTTGATGCCCGGATAGGCCTTGCGGAAGGCGTCGATGGCCGCGTCGAAGACCTTGAACAGGTCGCCGGAGCGGTTCCAGATGGTGATCTCGCCCTTGGCCGACGCACTCGGCGTCCCGGTGAGCTTGCGCGGCTCGGACCCGGAGGATCCGGGGGCGCACGCCGCGAGGGGACCGGCGGCCGCGGCGAGCGCGCCGGCGCCGAGCGCGCCGCGCAGAACGCTGCGCCGGGGGACGGATGATCTGGACATGAGCACGGCTCCTCGGTCGGAATGCGGGCTGGGGTGCGTGGGACGGGGTGGCTGGGCAGGAGTGGACGTGGACGCGCGCAGGCGTCGTCGGCGGCGCGGCGGCACGGACGTGGCCCATGCCGTCGCCCGTGCTTTGCAACGATGCAGAGATGATGCTGCGCCTTTTGCAACGATGCAATAGCTGAGTAACATCAACCTGCGTCAGCGCCGGTCCGCACCGGCGCGAACGCGAGATGCTGCCGACCGAAGCCCCGCGGGGGCCGTGAGGGGGAACTGGATGGCCGGCTCCACACTCCGCGACGTCGCCCGACGCGCCGGAGTCTCGATCCGCACCGTGTCCAACGTGGTCAACGGTTCGGTGCCCGTCTCCGACGAGTTGCGGGTCCGGGTGCAGGCCGCGCTCGACGAACTCGACTACCGGCCGAACCTGGTGGCCCGCAATCTCCGCCGGGGCCGCAGCGGCATGATCGCCCTGGTCGTCCCCGAACTGGACGTGCCCTACTTCGCCGAACTGGCCCGCGAGGTGATCACCGCGGCCCGCACCCACGGGTACGTCGTCATGCTCGACCAGACCGACGGCGACGGCGACCGCGAGCGGGAGCTGCTGGGCCGCGAGTCCCGCGCCACGATGTTCGACGGCCTGCTGCTGAGCCCGCTGTCCATCTCCGCGGACGAGCTGCGCCGGCGCACCAACAGGGTGCCGGTCGTGCTGCTCGGCGAGCACATCTTCAACGGCAGCTTCCACCACGTGGCGATCGACAACATCGTCGCGGCCCGGGAGGCGACGGAGCATCTGCTCGGCCTCGGCCGCCGGCGCATCGCGGCCATCGGTGACCAGCCCTACAGCACCGGCGAGACCGCGCAGTTGCGTACGACGGGATACCGCCAGGCACTGGAACGGGCCGGTCTCACCGTCGACGAGGAACTGATCGTCCCCACCCCGCGTTTCCACCGCCACCTCGGCGCCGAGGCCATGGAACGCCTGCTCGCCCTGCCCGAGCCGCCCGACGCGGTCTTCTGCTACAACGACCTGCTGGCCATCGGCGCCATGCACACCCTGACCCGGGCGGGAGTACGGGTGCCCGACGACATCGCCGTCGTGGGGGTCGACGGCATCCAGGAGGGCCGGTACAGCTCGCCGTCGCTGACCACCGTCGCCCCGGACAAGGCCGCGATCGCGCGCACGGCGGTGAGCACCCTGCTCGGCGTGATCGACGGTTCGGCGCCCGCGCCGACGGAGGCCAAGGCGCCGCACCGGCTGCTGGTGCGGCAGAGCACGGTGGGGGCACCGGTCGGCTGACGGCCGCCCGGCACCCCCCGCGTCCTGGTCCTTCCGGCACCCGGACGCCCCCGGGCACCCTTGCCGCGCCCCCGCCCTGCACCTAGCCTGACTTTGTGCCGCAAATAAACAAAGCCCGATCGCACAGCGCCGTGCCGGGCAACCGCGACGACCTCACCCGTCTTCGAGCCGCCCTGACCGCCTTCTTCGCCCTCGACGGCTTCGTCTTCGCCGGCTGGGTGGTCCGGATCCCCGCCATCAAGGAGCAGACCGGCGCCTCCGCCAGCGCCCTGGGGCTCGCCCTGCTCGGTGTCTCGGCGGGCGCCGTCGTCACCATGACCCTCACCGGACGGCTCGTCCGCCGCTACGGCAGCCACCCCGTCACCGTCGCCTGCGCGGTCCTGCTCTGCCTCAGCGTCGCCCTGCCCCCGCTCACCCACTCGGCGCTCGCCCTCGGCGCCGTACTGCTGCTCTTCGGCAGCGCGTACGGCGGGATCAACGTCGCCTTCAACAGCGCCGCGGTCGATCTGGTGGCCGTACTGGGGCGCCCGATCATGCCCAGCTTCCACGCGGCGTTCAGCCTCGGCGGCATGGTCGGCGCGGGGCTCGGCGGGCTGGTCGCCGGATCGCTGTCGCCGACGCGGCACCTGCTCGCCCTCACCGTGACCGGCCTGCTGGTCACCCTGTTCGCGGGCCGTGCCCTGCTGCGCTGCGAGCCCGCCGCGCCGCCGGAGCGCAGGCCCGAGCAGGACGGCACCCCGCACCGCCGGGACCGCCGTACCCGCCGCCTGGTCCTCACCTTCGGGCTGATCGCCCTGTGCACGGCGTACGGCGAGGGCGCGATGGCCGACTGGGGCGCCCTGCACCTGGAGCAGGACCTCGACGCCTCTCCGGGCCTGGCGGCGGCGGGCTACTCGTGCTTCGCGCTCGCCATGACCGTCGGCCGGCTGACCGGGACGACACTGCTGGAACGCCTGGGCCGGACGGCCACGGTGGTGGCCGGCGGCACCACCGCGGTGGCCGGGATGCTGCTCGGCTCGCTCGCCCCCTCCGTGGGGGCGGCGCTGTTCGGCTTCGCGATCACCGGCCTCGGGCTCGCCAACATCTTCCCGGTCGCCGTCGAGCGGGCCGGCGCGCTCGGCGGCCCCAGCGGTGTGGCGACCGCCTCCACCCTGGGCTACGGCGGCATGCTGCTCGGTCCGCCCGCGATCGGTTTCCTGGCCGACTGGCTGTCCCTGTCCGCCGCCCTCACCAGCGTGGCCGCCCTCGCGGCGGTGGCCGTACTGGTCGCGGTCGCGACGCGACGCGCGGCGGTTACCGGCTGAGCCGTGCCGCCGCCCCTCGGGAACGTGCCGGGAAGGCCTGCCTTCAAGTCCGCTCCATGCGGCACACTCCCTGCCATGAAGACCGCCGCGTACGTCGAGATCCTGGACCGTGAAGGTGCGTTGCTGGCCGCGGCCGCCGAGGCGGCGGGCAGTGACGCCGAGGTGCCGACCTGCCCCGGCTGGCGGGTGCGGGACCTGCTGCGGCACACGGGGGCGGTGCACCGCTGGGCGACGGCGTTCGTCGCCGAGGGGCACCCCGGACCCCGGCCCGCCGCCGACCCGCCCGACCTCGACGGTGCCCCGCTCCTGGCGTGGTTCCGGGAGGGGCACCGTCGGCTCGTCGACACCCTCGCGGGCGCCGCACCCGACGTGCGGTGCTGGCACTTCCTGCCCGCGCCGTCACCGCTGGCCTTCTGGGCCCGTCGGCAGGCCCACGAGACGACCGTGCACCGGGTCGACGCCGAATCGGCCCGCGGCGGTGAACCCACCGGTGTCGGCGTGGACTTCGCGGTGGACGGCATCGACGAGCTGCTGCGCGCCTTCCACGCCCGTCCGAAGAGCGCCGTACGCACCGAGGAGCCCCGCACGCTGCGGGTGCGGGCGACGGACGCGCCGGACGCCGTGTGGACCGTACGGCTGTCCGCGCAGCCGCCGGCGACCGTGCGGGAGGACGCCGGGGACGCCGACTGCGAGCTGTCCGGCCCGGCCGCACTGCTCTACCCCGCGCTGTGGAACCGCCGGCCGTTCCCGGAGGTGACCGGCGACGGCGCGCTCGCCGCGTTGTGGCGCGAGCGGTCGGGCGTCACCTGGACGTGAGCCGGACGGCGCAGTGGATCAGCCGGACAGCAGCCGGTGCAGCACCGCCCGCTGCACCGGGAGCGCCTCTCCGTGCCGGGGCGCGCCCCTCCGGGGTGAGCGCGATCCGCACGCCGCGCCGGTCCTCGGGGCACATGGCACGGTCGACGAGGCCCTCCCTCTCCAGCCGGGCGACCACCCGCGGCAGGGCGCTCCGGCTGAGGTGGACCCGTTCGGAGATCTGCTGGACGCGGTATCCGCGGGAGCCGCGACCGTCCTCGTCCGGTGACCCGGCCAGGACGTCGAGAACCTCGAAGTCGCTGCCGCACAGCCCGTGTCCGTGCAGCGCACGGTCGAGTTCGCACTGGACGCGGGCGTGACGGACCAGGATCGAGCGCCACCGGCTCACGAGCGCCTGTTCGGCCTTCTTCGCCGCCATCCGCGCACCGTGGCGGAGCCCGTCGCGGCGGTCACCGCGCTGCCCGATCCCCGCTCGTCCTGGGAGACTTGGCGCCATGGACACCCATGGGGGACGGCGTACCCAGGCCGAGCGCGACGCCGTCACGGTCGAGATCGGTTACGCGCTGTGCAGTGCGGCGTTCGCGGCGGCCGTGCTGTTCGGGGCGGTGGCGGGGCCCGCGTATCTCTTCGGTCTGACGGGCGGGGTGCGCACCGCGCTCGTCGGGGCGGGTGCGGTGTCGGCCGTGGTGGTGTTCTTCGTCCGGGTGGTGAGCGTCCTGGTCCGGTTCCCGCGCGGGGGTCAGCCGAGCCAGCCCGGCCGTACCAGGCCCGACTCGTAGGCCAGCACGACCAGCTGCGCCCGGTCGCGGGCGCCCAGCTTCACCATGGTGCGGCTGACGTGGGTCTTGGCGGTCAGCGGGCTGACGACCAGCCGGCGGGCGATCTCCTCGTTGGACAGTCCGATGCCGACCAGGGCCATCACCTCGCGCTCCCGCTCGGTCAGCCGGGCCATCTCACCGGCCGCCGCGGGCTCCTTGGAACGGGCCGCGAACTCGGCGATCAGCCGGCGCGTCACCCCCGGCGACAGCAGCGCGTCACCGTCCACCACCGCCCGCACGGCGCGCAGGAGTTCCTCGGGTTCGGTGTCCTTGACCAGGAAGCCGGAGGCCCCGGAGCGGATCGCCTCGAAGACGTACTCGTCGAGTTCGAAGGTGGTGAGCATGACCACCTTCACGTCGTGCAGCCCCGGGTCGCCGGTGACGCGGCGGGTGGCGGCGAGGCCGTCGAGCAGGGGCATGCGGATGTCCATGAGGACGACGTCGGGGCGCAGTTCGCGGATCGAGCGCACCGCCTCCTCGCCGTCGGCGGCCTCGGCGACCACCTCGATGTCCGACTGCGCGTCCAGCAGTGCCCGGAAACCGGCCCGGACCAGTGACTGGTCGTCGGCGAGCAGCACACGGATCACCGGTCGTCCTCCTTCGACTGCGCCGTACGGGTCACGTGGCCGCCTTCTTCACGTCGATCGGCAGGGTCGCCAGCACCCGGAAGCCGCCGTCCGGACGCGGGCCCGCCTCGATGGTGCCACCCAGTGCCGCCGCGCGCTCCCGCATCCCGGCCAGCCCGTTGCCGCTGCCGCCCGCGTCGGCGCCCGTCGCGGGGCCGTCGTCGTCGACGCGCAGCAGCAGCGTGTCCCCGTCCCGGTCGAGGCGGACGCGCGCGTGCCGGGAACCCGAGTGCCGTACGACGTTGGTGAGCGCCTCCTGCACGATGCGGAACGCGGCCAGGTCGGTGCCGGGCGACAGGCGCGGCGGCTTCCCCTCCACCTCGACGATGAGGCCCGCGCTCGCCGCCTGCTCGACCAGTTCGGCGAGCCGGTCGAGGCCGGGGGCGGGAGCGCGCGGCGCGTCCCCGGGGGTGCGCAGGGTGTCGAGCACCTGCCGCACCTCGCCGAGCGCCTCCTTGCTCTGGTCCTTGATGGTGCCGAGCGCGGCGCGGGCCTGTTCCGGGTCGGTGTCCAGGAGGGCCAGTCCGACGCCGGCCTGCACGTTGATGACGGAGATGCTGTGCGCGAGGACGTCGTGCAGTTCGCGGGCGATCCGCAGCCGCTCCTCGTCCGCGCGCCGCCGCGCCGCCTGGGCCCGCTCGGCCCGCTCCCGCGCCCACTGCTCGCGGCGGGCCCTGGCCAGCTCCGACAGGGCCGCGACGGCCACGACCCAGGTGGCGATCACGAGCTCCTGCCCCCAGGACGCGGCCGAGTCCCCGGACGGCGGCAGCCACCGGTAGAGCCAGTGCGCCACCAGGGCGTGCCCGGCCCACAGGGTGCCCATCGCCGCCCACGCGGCCCTGCGGTGCCCGGCGACGACGGCACTGAAGCAGGCCACGGCGACGGCCACGAACACCGGGCCGTACGGGTATCCGGCGCCCAGGTAGACCAGGGTGGTGACCGCCGTGCCGAACACGACCGGCACCGGGTGGCGCTGCCGCCACAGCAGGGCGGCCCCCGTCACGAACAGCAGTGTGTGGGCGAAGGGGTCCAGGCCGGCCCGCTCGCCCTCCTGGGTGTGGGCGGCGAAGTTCGAGCCGAACAGCACGAACGCCGTGACGAGCACGGTGGAGCGCCAGGGCCACCGCGGGCGCTGCTCCTCCTCGCCCCGCAGGTTCCACCACGGGGGGCCGTGCCGCCACCACTGCGGCGCCCGGCCCTCGCGCTCGCGCTGTCCGTCCATGTCCGCCACGCTAGACGCCGGGCCCCGCGGACGGCGTCACCCGAGCGTGGTGATCACACGTACTCCCGGCGAAGTACGCCCGCCGGCGCTCAGGCGCCGGTCTCCTCCCCCGTGGACGGCGCGGACGGCTCGGACGGCGCGGGCCGCCGGTCCATCGCCCCCAGCGCCCGCTGCGCCAGCGGATGGCTGCGGACCAGCTCGCCCAGCGAGGTCGAGCCCTGCGTGATGTCCTTGAACGCCTTCCAGGCCGGGCGGAAGCCGGTCAGGGCCGCGTGGAAGAGGCCCGGCCGGCGCTCGAACACCGTCAGCATCCGCTTGCCGACGCTCATCTCCACGCCCAGACCGGCCTTGATGGCGAACGCGTAGTTCAGGGCCTGCTTGCGCGCGTCCACCGCGTCGTGCGCCTCGGAGACGCGCACCGCCCACTCCCCCGCGAGCCGGCCCGAGCGCAGGGCGAAGGAGATGCCCTCGCGGGTCCACGGCTCCAGGAGCCCGGCCGCGTCCCCGCAGACCAGGACCCGGCCGCGCGACAGCGGCGAGTCGTCCGCGCGGCAGCGCGTCAGATGGCCGGAGGAGATGCTGGGTTCGAATCCGGCCAGCCCCAGCCGGGCGACGAAGTCCTCCAGGTACCGCTTGGTCGCCGCGCCCTCGCCGCGCGCCGAGATGACTCCGACCGTCAGCGTGTCGCCCTTGGGGAAGACCCAGCCGTAGCTGCCGGGGATCGGGCCCCAGTCGATGAGCACCCGGCCCTTCCAGTCCTCGGCGACCGTCTCGGGCACCGGGATCTCCGCCTCCAGGCCGAGGTCGACCTGGTCGAGCTTCACCCCGACGTGCGCGCCTATCCGGCTGGCGCTGCCGTCCGCGCCGACCACGGCCCGGGCCAGCACCGTCTCGCCGCCCTGGAGGACGACGGCGACCGTGCGCCGGTCCGGCACCGCCGAGCCGTGCTGCTCCACCCGGGTCACGGTCGCCCCGGTGCGCAGCTCGGCGCCCGCCTTCTGGGCGTGCTCGACGAGCTGCAGGTCGAACTCGGGCCGGTTGATCAGCCCGAACAGCATCTGCCGGGAGCGCCGGGTCCGGGTGAAGCGCCCGTTGTTCGAGAAGGTCACCGCGTGCACACGGTCCTGGAAGGGCAGCTCGAAGCCGGGTGGAAGGGAGTCGCGCGAGGGACCGATGATGCCGCCGCCACATGTCTTGTAGCGGGGCAGCTCCGCCTTCTCCAGCACCAGGACGCGCCGCCCCGCGACCGCCGCCGCGTAGGCGGCCGAGGCCCCCGCCGGTCCCGCGCCCACCACGACCACGTCCCAGACCTGACGCGCGTCGTCCGCCGAAGAGTTCTCGCTGCTCACGATGGTCTACTGCTCCGATCAAACCGCATGCCGCACCTGACCCCCGCATCCTACGGCGGGCATCGCCGCAGGCCACTGTGGGAGGATCGGCCCGTCATTCCAAGTACTCCTTGGTACAACGTCGCACCCACAAGGAGCGTGCCCATGTCGTCGAATCCGGTCGCCGAGACCGTCGCTTCGCTGATGCCCCGCGCGAAGGAGGAACTCGCCGCGCTGGTGGCCTTCCAATCGGTGGCCGACTTCGACCAGTTCCCGCGCGGCGAGAGCGTGGGTGCCGCCAACTGGATAGCGGCGGCCCTGCGCGCCGAGGGCTTCCAGGACGTGGAGCTGCTGGACACGCCGGACGGTACCCAGTCGGTGTACGGCCACCTGCCGGGGCCCGAGGGTGCGAAGACGGTGCTGCTCTACGCCCACTACGACGTGCAGCCGCCGCTGGACGAGGCCGGCTGGGCCACTCCGCCGTTCGAGCTGACCGAGCGCGACGGCCGCTGGTACGGGCGGGGCGCCGCGGACTGCAAGGGCGGCGTGCTCATGCACCTGCTGGCGCTGCGCGCGCTGAAGGCGAACGGGGGCGTGCCGGTGCACGTCAAGGTGATCGCCGAGGGTTCCGAGGAACAGGGCACGGGCGGTCTGGAGCGGTACGCCGAGGCGCACCCCGAGCTGCTGGCCGCGGACACCATCGTCATCGGGGACGCGGGCAACTTCCGGGTCGGTCTGCCGACGGTCACCTCCACGCTGCGCGGCATGACGATGCTGCGCGTGACGGTCGACACGCTCGAAGGCAACCTGCACTCCGGCCAGTTCGGCGGTGCGGCGCCCGACGCGCTCGGCGCGCTGATCCGGGTACTGGACTCGCTGCGGGCCGAGGACGGCTCGACGACCGTCGACGGTCTGGCGGCGGACGGCACGTGGGAGGGCCTGGCCTACGACGAGGAGCAGTTCCGCCGGGACGCGCGGGTGCTGGACGGCGTGGAGCTGATCGGGTCCGGTTCGGTCGCCGACCGGATCTGGGCGCGGCCGGCCGTCACGGTGCTCGGCATCGACTGCCCGCCGGTCGTCGGCGCCACCCCGTCGGTGCAGGCGGGCGCGCGGGCGCTGGTGAGCCTGCGGGTGCCGCCGGGCGTGGACGCCGCCGAGGCCACCAAGCTACTCCGGGCCCACCTGGAGGCGCGTACGCCGTGGGGCGCGCGGGTCGCCGTCGAGCAGGTCGGCCAGGGCCAGCCGTTCCGCGCCGACACCACGAGCCCGGCGTACCAGGCCATGGCGGACGCGATGGCGGTGGCGTACCCGGGTGAGGAGATGCAGTACGCCGGTCAGGGCGGCTCGATCCCGCTGTGCAACACCCTGGCCGCCCTCTACCCGGAGGCGGAGATCCTGCTGATCGGCCTGAGCGAGCCGGAGGCCCAGATCCACGCCGTGAACGAGAGCGTGTCCCCGGAGGAGCTGGAGCGGCTGTCGGTGGCGGAGGCGCACTTCCTGCGCAACTACGCGGCGGGCTGAGCCCGGTCCCGTTCCGGGTTCTGCCGTCGGCAGAGGGGCCTCGCCGGCGGGCGGGGCCCTGCCTACGGTCGTCGTATGGACGTCGTCGAACTGCTCCCGTGCCTGAGTCTGCTGCGTTTCCCGGTCGGTCAGGCGTATCTCTGGCGTGACGGGGACGAGGTGACGCTGATCGACGCCGGACCGGCCGGGTACGGTGCGCGCGTCGCCGGGGCCGCGCGGGCCGTCGGCCGCGTACGGCGTGTCGTGCTCACCCACTTCCACGAGGACCACGCGGGCGGGGCGCAGGAGGTCGCCGCGCTCACCGGGGCCGAGGTGGTGGCGCACCCCCTGGAGGCACCCGTCGTGCGGGGCGAGGTGCCCGGTCCGCCGCCCGTTCTCGAGGACTGGGAGCGTCCGCTGCACGAGAACGCCGTGCGCCGGCTGCCGCGAGGTGACTTCGCGCGCCCGGCCCGCGTGACCGAGGTGGTGGACGGTGACGTCCTGGACTTCGGCGGCGGGGCCCGGGTCGTGCACGCGCCGGGCCACACGGACGGGAGCATCGCGCTGCACCTCCCGGCCCACGGCGTGCTGTTCACGGGGGACGCGGTCGCCGCCTCGCCGGTCGACGGCGGTGTGCTGCTCGGCGTGTTCAACCTCGACCGGGACCGGGCCGTCGACTCCTTCGGGCGGCTGGCGGCCCTCGACACGGAGCTGGCCTGTTTCGGCCACGGGGATCCGGTGGCGGCGCGGGCCGGGGAGGTGCTGAGGGCTTCGGCGCGGACGTACGGGGCGGCGGTCTGACGTCAGCCGACCGGCGTGCCCGCCTCCAGGTAGTGGGCGGCGCCGCGCTCCCGGGCCCGCAGCGCCCAGCGCAGCCGCTCGTAGCGGACCGGGGGCAGCAGGGCGGCGGCCTCGTCCTCGGTGGCGAAGCGCCAGTCGCGCAGCTCGGCTCCCGGCAGCAGCACGCGGCCGGCGTCCGCCCTGTCGAGCCTGCCACCGTCGAAGAGCAGCCGCAGACCGCCGTGGGCGGGAGGTGCCGGCGGCTCCCAGTCGACGACCAGCAGGGACGGTACGTCGTCGAGGCTGAGCCCGGTCTCCTCGGTGACCTCGCGCATCCCGGCGCGGGCCGGTGCCTCGCCGGGTTCGACGACACCGCCGGGGAACTCCCAGCCGGGCTTGTAGGTGGGGTCGACGAGCAGGACCCGGTCCCGCTCGTCGAAGAGCAGGACACCGGCGGCCACGGTCTCGCCGGTGGGTTCCGGTGTCTGCACGATCTCGCAGGCCGGCGCGGCGCCCGTGCCAACGGCCTCGGCGACCCGGACGGCGGCCTCGTACGGGGTGAGTGCGCCGGTGTCGACGGGGTGGGCGTCGGCGGTGAGCCAGGAGGCGAGGGCGGCGCGGTAGGGCTCGATGTGGTCGTAGGACCACTGCCGCACCCGCGTCTCGCCGTCCGGCAGGTCCTCCGGGGTCTCTCGGCTCGCTATTCGCTCCCGCAGGATCGTTTCGGCCGGGGCGAGCAGGATGTGCCGGACCTCGATCCGGCGGGCGGCGAGACCGCCGAAGATCTCGTCGCGGTACTCCTGGCGCAGCAGGGTCATCGGGACGACGAGCGTCCCGCCGAGGTCGGCGAGCAGCGCGGCCGCCGTGTCGATCACCAGCCGGCGCCAGATCGGCAGGTCCTGGAAGTCGCCCACCTCGGCCAGGCGTTTGGGCGGCAGCAGGTGCGCGAGCGCCCCGCCGATGACCTCGGGGTCGAAGAGCGTGCTGTTCGGGATCAGTTCGATCAGTTCCCGTGCGGTGGTGGTCTTCCCCGCACCGAACGCGCCGTTGATCCAGACGACGGTCACAGGTCCCCCTCTTCTGTTGGCCCCCTGTGGCTTGCCCGCTTCACCCTGCCACGGAAACCAGCCCAGCCGGGGTCGCGGGAAAGGGCATATGACAGCGGCGCCGACGCCCTCCCGGGGCACCGGCGCCGTGCAGGGGGCCGGGCGCGTCGGCCCGGCCGGGGTGTCAGCCCAGCTGCCCCAGGGCGTCGTCGTCGAGGGTCAGGCTCTCGGTGGCGACGGTGTCCTCCAGGGTACTGAGGGTGTCGCCCGCTCCGAGACCGAGCGGGAGGTCGCTCGGGGCGGCGTGGGACGGGGTGACGGCCGCGACGACGAAGCCGGTGGCGAGGGACGCGAGGGCGAGCATGCTGCGCTTCTTCATGCCCCGTTCAACTACGCCGCCGCACGGGAGTCACGGGCCGGCCGGGGGAAGCCTCGCGGAACACCGAGGCGCACCGGCTCCCCGGGGGGCGAGGGGTGCCGTCTGGACCTTGCCGGGGTCGCGGGGCCCGAATGCCCCCTAGACGTGCGCGGCGGTCGCCGGCGTCGTCCGCGAGAGCGCCGCCGCGGCCGCGCCGACCAGCCCGGCGTCCGTGCCCATCTGGGCGGGGACGACCGCGAGGCGCTGCACGAAGGACAGCGTCGCGTAGTCGGTGAGGGCCTTGCGCAGGGGGGCGAAGAGGACGTCGCCCGCCTTGCCCACTCCCCCGCCGACCACGGCGATGTCGATCTCGACGAGGGTCGCGGTGGCGGCGATACCGGCGGCCAGCGCCTGGGCGGCCCGTTCGAAGGAGGCGACGGCGACGGGGTCGCCGAGGCGGGCGGCGGCGGCGACCGCGGCGGCGGAGGTGTCGCCGTCCGGGCCGGGCAGCCAGCCGGCGTCGAGGGCGCGGCGGGCGATGTTGGGGCCGCTCGCTATGCGCTCCACGCAGCCGCGCGCACCGCAGGGGCAGGGGTCGCCGTCCAGGTCGACGCTGATGTGGCCGATGTGGCCGGCGTTGCCGGTCGGTCCGGGGTGCAGTCGGCCGCCCAGCACCAGACCGCCGCCGACACCGGTCGAGACCACCATGCACAGCGCGTTGTCGTGGCCGCGGGCGGCGCCCTGCCAGTGTTCGGCGGCCGTGATGGCCACCCCGTCCCCGATGAGTTCCACGGGCAGACCGCCGGCGGCGTCGCGGACCCGCCGGACCAGCGGGTAGTCGCGCCAGCCGGGCACGTTCACCGGGCTGACGGTGCCGGCCGAGGCGTCCACCGGGCCCGCGCTGCCGATGCCGACGGCCCTGGCCCGCACCCACAGGGGCGACGCGGTCAGTTCCGCGAGCACGGCCTCGACGGCCCCCATCACGGTGTCACCGTCCTCCCGGGCGGGTGTCGCACGCTGTGCGCGCGCCTGGATGCGGCCATGGCCGTCCACCAGTGCGCCGGCGATCTTGGTGCCGCCGATGTCCAGCGCTGCCACGAGGTCGGTGTGCATCAGAGTCGGATCTCCCCGTCGGACCGAAAGCGAAAAAATGTCGTACCCAAGAGCGCCCAACGACCGGTCCCGCGGTGGGGACGAGGACCGGAGAGTGCGATGGACAGTGTCTCCCGCATCTGACAACGTTGTCCAGGCTCTATGCTCGACGCCACATCCTCATACAAGCCCATGACCGACACATCCCCCGGACAGCAGGAGCCGACGCAATCCCGTGGACGACAGGACAGGACACCGCATCGTGCCCGACACGACCCGCCGCGCAGACCGCCTCCCCGGGAACCGTTACGGCAACCGCCCGACCATGAAGGACGTCGCCGCCCGGGCCGGGGTCGGCCTCAAGACCGTCTCCCGGGTGGTCAACGGGGAGCCCGGCGTCACCCCCGAGACCGAGCGCCGCGTCCAGGAGGCCATCGACGCGCTGGGCTTCCGCCGCAACGACAGCGCGCGGGTGCTCCGCAAGGGCCGCACCGCGAGCATCGGCCTGGTCCTGGAGGATCTGGCCGACCCGTTCTACGGGCCGCTCAGCCGTGCCGTGGAGGAGGTGGCCCGCGCGCACGGTGCCCTGCTGATCAACGGGTCCAGCGCGGAGGACCCGGACCGCGAGCAGGAGCTGGTCCTCGCACTGTGCGCGCGGCGCGTGGACGGTCTGGTGGTGATCCCCGCCGGGGACGACCACCGGTATCTGGAGCCCGAGCTGAAGGCGGGCGTCGCCACGGTGTTCGTGGACCGTCCGGCGGGCCGGATCGACGCGGACGTGGTGGTCTCGGACAACTTCGGCGGTGCCCGCGACGGCGTGGCCCACCTCATCGCGCACGGGCACCGCAGGATCGGGTTCATCGGCGACATGCCCCGCATCCACACGGCCGCCGAGCGGCTGCGCGGTTACCGGACCGCCATGGAGGACGCCGGCATACCCGTCAAGGACTCGTGGATGTCCCTGGGCGTCACCGACCCCGTGCGGGTGCGCCGGGCGGCCGAGGAGATGCTCGCCGACCCGCATCCGGTCACCGCGATCTTCACCGGCAACAACCGGGTGACGGTCACCGTGATCCGGGTCCTGGCCGAGCACACCCGTGGCGTCGCCCTGGTCGGCTTCGACGACATAGAACTGGCCGACCTGCTCAAGCCGGGCGTCACCGTGGTCGCGCAGGACGCGGCCGCCCTCGGCCGCACCGCCGCCGAGCGGCTCTTCCGGCAGCTGGACGGCACCCTCCTCGCCCCCGACCGCATCGAACTGCCGACCAGGCTGGTCACCCGGGGCTCGGGCGAGCTGCCGCCGTCGGACTGATCCACCGCGACGGACGGCCGCACGCGCCCGGCGCCGGTCCGGCGTCCGAGCCGGCCCGCCAACCGCGCGGGTGGCCGGACCCACCGTCCCGCCCGTCCGCGTCACCGGGAGGAAGGGCACCGTGTCGCAACCACCGACCGAGGGCGGGGAGTCCGCGCGGCCGCCCGGCCAGGACCGCACGCTGGACGCGCTCGGGCTGGCCGGGGTGCCGCGCGAGGAGCCGCTGCTGTACCCGGGCGTGTGGCCCCGGGAGTCCGGGCTGCTGGACGGGGACCGGCTGCTGCCGCTGGACCGGGCGGTGTACGCGGAGGGCGACGGCCGGGTTCCGGTGCTGGCGATCGGGTCCAACGCGAGCCCCGCCCAGCTGCGGCACAAGATGGCCGAGTTCGGGATCGCCTCGCCGGTCCCGATGGTCAGGTCGCGGGTCACCGGGCTGGACATCGGCGTCTCCGCCCACGTGAGCCGCATGGGCTACATGTCCGCCTCGCCGGTGGGCGCCCCCGGCGTCGTACGGGAGCTGTTCGTGCTGTGGCTCGACGCCGAGCAGCTCGCGGTGATCGACGCCAGCGAGGGCGTGCCGATGGCGGGCGGCAACTTCGACCGGGTCTGGCTGCCCGCGCCCGACGTGCGTGTCGAGCCGGGGGACGGATCGGTGCTGCGCGGCGCCTACGCGTACGTCAACCGCCACGGCGTCCTGCACGACGGCACCGGTGCGCCGCGGCGCCACCCCGGGGCGCAACGCCCCCTGATCACCGACCTGCTGCACGGGTCGGCGCGGCTGCGTGAGCTGTTCGGGGTGACGCCCGAGGAGTTCTGCGCGCGGGCGCGGGCCGACCGGCGGCTGTGCGACCGGGGGACGCGGTTGTTCGCCGAGGAGGAGCGGGTGACGGCGTCCGGCCTGGAGCGGTACCTGGGCTCCGGCCCGGACGATCCCTTCGCGGGGAGCCGGACGCCGTCGGCGGGGCCTACTGCGCCGATGCGGTGAGGTCGCCGCGCCGCGGGCCGGAGAAGCCCTCCAGGTCCGCGCGGGTCAGGCCGGTCAGCCGGGCGACCTCGCCGATGTCGAGGGCGCCGCAGTCCAGGCCGCGCAGCAGGTAGCCGCTGAGCGCCTTGGCGGTGGCGGGCTCGTCCATGACGTCGCCGCCGGTGCGGTTGGCGTAGCGGGCCAGGCGGGCGGCGGCCTGCTCAAAGCCCTCGCGGTAGAAGGCGAAGACGGCCGCGTACCGGGTGGGGATGTGGCCGGGGTGCATGTCCCAGCCCTGGTAGTAGGCGCGGGCCAGGGCGCGGCGGGTGAGGCCGTAGTGCAGCCGCCAGGCGTCGTGCACCTGCGCGGTGGGGCCGACCGGCAGGACGTTGGTCGAGCCGTCCGAGACGCGTACGCCGGTGCCGGCGGCGGCGACCTGCATGACCGCCTTGGCGTGGTCGGCGGCCGGGTGGTCGCTGGCCTGGTGGGCGGCGGAGACGCCGAGGCAGGCGCTGTAGTCGAAGGTGCCGTAGTGCAGGCCGGTGGCGCGGCCCTCGGCGGCCTGGATCATGCGGGCGACGGTGGCGGTGCCGTCGGCGGCGAGGATGGACTGGCTGGTCTCGATCTGGATCTCGAAGCCGATCCGGCCGGGTGTGAGGCCCCGCGCCTTCTCGAAGGCCTCCAGGAGCCGCACCATGGCGGTGACCTGCTCGGGGTAGGTCACCTTGGGCAGGGTGAGGACCAGCCCCCCGGGCAGGCCGCCGGCCTCCATCAGGCCGCTGAGGAAGACGTCGAGGGTGCGGATGCCCCGGGCGCGCACCGGAGCCTCCATGCACTTCATGCGGATGCCCATGTAGGGGGCGGCCGTGCCCTGCTGGTACGCCTCGGCGATCAGGCGGGCGGCGCGGGCGGCCGCCTCGTCCTCCTCGGCGTCCGGGCGGTTGCCGTAGCCGTCCTCGAAGTCGACGCGCAGGTCCTCGATGGGCTCCCGCTCCAGTTTGGCGCGTACGCGGCCGTAGACGGGCTCGGCGAGGTCGTCGGAGAGACCGAGGACGGCGGCGAAGGAGGCGGCGTCCGGGGCGTGTTCGTCGAGCGCGGCGAGGGCCCTGTCGCCCCAGGAGCGGACGGTGTCGGCGGCGAAGACGTCACCGGGGACGTAGACGGTGTGGACGGGCTGGCGGGTGCCCGGGTCTCCGGGGTAGCGGCGCTCCAGCTCCGCGTCGACCGGTGCGAGGGAGGCACTGATCTCCTCGCCGACGGCGCCCGCGAGGCTCGTTGCCACCTTCTCCTGCTGACCCATCCGACACCCTCCTGATGTTCATTTTTCCGCTGACCGGAATCAGTTATCCGTAGAGTGAAGTTATCTGCCGGTCTCTCGCCGGTCAACACCATCCTGTGCGCACAGCGAGGCCCCCGCGACGTCCGTGGACGTCACCGGGGGCCTCGGTGTGCGGTGCGACGAGGAGCCTCAGCCCTTGCGGGTCTTGACTTCCTCGGTGAGCTGCGGGACGACGTCGAAGAGGTCGCCGACGACGCCGTAGTCGACCAGCTCGAAGATCGGGGCCTCGGCGTCCTTGTTGATCGCCACGATCGTCTTCGAGGTCTGCATGCCGGCCCGGTGCTGGATCGCGCCCGAGATGCCGGAGGCGATGTACAGCTGCGGCGAGACGGACTTGCCGGTCTGGCCGACCTGGTTGGTGTGCGGGTACCAGCCCGCGTCCACCGCGGCGCGCGAGGCACCGACGGCCGCGCCGAGGGAGTCGGCGAGCGCCTCGATGATCGCGAAGTTCTCCGCGCCGTTGACCCCGCGGCCACCGGAGACCACGATCGCGGCCTCGGTCAGCTCCGGGCGGCCGCTCGACTCGCGCGGCGTGCGGGAGGTGACCTTCGTGCCGGTCGCGGCGGCGGAGAAGGTGACCGAGAGGGCCTCGACCGCACCGGCGGCCGGGGCGGCCTCCACGGCGGCCGAGTTCGGCTTGACCGTGATGACCGGGGTGCCCTTGGAGACGCGGGACTTGGTGGTGAAGGCGGCGGCGAACACCGACTGGGTGGCCACCGGACCCTCGTCGCCGGCCTCCAGGTCGACGGCGTCGGTGATGACACCCGAGCCCAGGCGCAGCGCCAGGCGGGCGGCGATCTCCTTGCCCTCGGCGGAGGACGGGACCAGCACGGCGGCCGGGGACACGGCCTCGTGCGCGGACTGGAGGGCGTCGACCTTCGGGACGACCAGGTAGTCGGCGTACTCGGCGGCCTCGTGGGTGAGGACCTTCACCGCGCCGTGCTCGGCGAGGGCGGCGACGGTGTCACCGGCTCCGTTGCCCAGCGCGACGGCGACCGGCTCGCCGACGCGGCGGGCCAGCGTCAGCAGCTCCAGGGTCGGCTTGCGGACGGCACCGTCCACGTGATCGACGTAGACGAGAACTTCAGCCATGGGACTTCTTCTCTCCTGCTTGCGAAAGATGAGGGACGGTCGGCGAATCGGGGCTCAGATGAACTTCTGGCCCGCGAGGAACTCGGCGAGCTGCTTGCCGCCCTCGCCCTCGTCCTTGACGATCGTGCCCGCGGTGCGCGCCGGGCGCTCGGCGGCCGACTCGACGACCGTGTAGGCGTTCTCCAGACCGACCTCGTCCTCGTCGATCTCGAGGTCGGACAGGTCCCAGGACTCCACCGGCTTCTTCTTGGCCGCCATGATGCCCTTGAAGGACGGGTAACGCGCCTCACCCGACTGGTCGGTGACCGACACGACCGCCGGCAGCGACGCCTCCAGCTGCTCCGTGGCCGAGTCGCCGTCACGGCGGCCCTTCACGACCCCGCCCTCGACCGAGACCTCGGACAGCAGCGTCACCTGCGGCACGCCCAGGCGCTCGGCGAGCAGCGCGGGGACGACGCCCATGGTGCCGTCGGTGGAGGCCATACCGGAGACGACCAGGTCGTAACCGGCCTTCTCGACCGCCTTGGCCAGCACCAGGGAGGTGCCGATGGCGTCGGTGCCGTGCAGGTCGTCGTCCTCGACGTGGATCGCCTTGTCCGCACCCATGGACAGCGCCTTGCGCAGCGCGTCCTTGGCGTCCTCGGGGCCCACCGTCAGGACGGTGACCTCGACGTCGTCGTCCGAGTTCTCCGAGATCTGCAGCGCCTGCTCGACCGCGTACTCGTCCAGTTCGGAGAGCAGACCGTCCACGTCGTCCCGGTCGACGGTCAGGTCATCGGCGAAGTGCCGGTCGCCGGTGGCGTCGGGCACGTACTTCACAGTGACAACGATCCTCAAGCTCACGCCGGCTCTCCTACTGCGTCGACATTTCAGTGCTGCCTCTTGCAGGCAGCATAGGCGCCCCAAGCGGCCGATCCCGGTCGGGGCGACCTGCGCTCCGCCCGGAATATTACTCGTCAGTACATCCAGTTCTTTCCCGCTAAGCAAGCGCTTTGAACTGTGACCTTCGCAACGCAGCGTAACCGGAACCCGACGCCTTCGCAGAAGGCGTCGCGCCGACCCGTCAGTCGCGCAGACCGCGGTAACGCCCCTGGTGGTAGAGCAGTGGCTCACCGGCTCCGGCGGGGTCGCCGAGGAGGACTTCCGCCAGCACGATCCGATGGTCCCCCGCGGGCACCCGGCCCACCACACGGCACGCGAGCCAGGCGAGCACGCCGTCCAGCACGGGCACCCCGTGCGGGCCCTCCCGCCAACTGGTGGGTGCCGCGAAGCGGTCGGCGCCGCTGCGCGCGAAGGTGGCCGCCAGCTCCTCCTGGTGCTCGCCGAGCACGTGGACGCCGACGTACTCCGCCTCGGACACCGCCGGCCAGCTCGAGGAGCCGGTGCCGATGCCGAAGGAGAGCAGCGGCGGGCGGGCGGAGACGGAGGTGAGGGACGTGGCCGTGAAACCGGCCGGACCGTGCGGCCCCCGCGCGGTGATCACCGCGACGCCCGCCGCGTGCCGCCGGAAGACGGACCGCAGCAGGTCGTCGGTGGCGGGCCGCGCCGCGGCGAGGTCGGGTGTGGCCGTCATACGGGATGGCCCTTCTGCGTTGCGCCTCGGTCCCGGAAACGGCGAGCGGGGCACCGGGGCAGGCTGACGACGGATGGCACACACAGTCAATTACGTCCCGGGATGCGGAGGCTGTGGAGAGGACCTCACCGGTGGCGTGGCGCTTGTCACACCGCCTCGCCCAGCGCGGCGATCACGTCCGCCCTGCGCGGCTGCCCGACGGCACGCCGTACGACGCGGCCGTCGGCGTCCAGGACCAGCACCGTGGGGGTCTTGAGCACGTCGAGCGCGCGGACGAGTTCCAGGTGGCCCTCGGCGTCGATCTCGACATGGGCGACGCCGGGCACCAGACCCGCCACCTCGCCCAGTACCCGCCGGGTGGCCCGGCAGGGCGCGCAGAAGGCGCTGGAGAACTGTACGAGCGTCGCGCGGGCGCCAAGTTGCGCACCGAGGTCGGCGGCGTCCAGCCGTGGGGCGGCCGCCGCCCGCCCGTCGTCGTCCTGGCCGCACACCGGCGTGCCCCCGTTCCGCCGCCACCGCGGCACTCATGGGCGCGCGTACCCGCACGCCACCGGTTCGTCACTCCGAAGGTGCAGCACTCGCGGGGCGCCGGAGATTCCCGCTCACCGTCGCATTTCGGCCACGGGAGGCCGGGCAAGTGATGAGGATCTCGCCGCGCACGGGCACCAAGGCTGGTACACCGGCCGTTCTTGGGGCACGATCTGCGGCAAGCCCGTAAACCTACGGGTGCGTAACTTTCGACTGGGAGCCCCCTTCCCAGGCTGACAAGGAAGGGTTCGACCCGCCCATGGCAGAACTCGTCTACCGCCCGGTGATCGGTCTCGCCCGCACCCTGTTCAAGGCGTGGGACCTCAAGATCGACTGCCAGGGATCGGAGAACATCCCGCGCTCGGGCGGCGCCGTGCTGGTGAGCAACCACATCAGCTACCTGGACTTCATCTTCGACGGCCTGGCCGCGCTGCCGCAGAAGCGGCTGGTGCGCTTCATGGCGAAGGAGTCGGTCTTCCGGCACCGGATCTCGGGTCCGCTGATGCGCGGAATGAAGCACATCCCGGTCGACCGCAAGCAGGGCGAGGCGGCCTACGCGCACGCCCTGGACTCGCTGAAGTCGGGTGAGATCGTCGGCGTCTTCCCCGAGGCGACGATCTCCGAGTCGTTCACCCTGAAGAGCTTCAAGTCGGGTGCCGCGCGGCTCGCGCAGGAGGCCGGCGTCCCCCTGGTCCCCATGGCCCTGTGGGGCACCCAGCGCCTGTGGACCAAGGGCCACCCGCGCAACTTCAAGCGCAGCCACACCCCGATCACCATCCGGGTCGGCGAGGCGATGGAGGCCTCCCGCGAGCAGTACGCGGGTGCCATCACCCGGCGGCTGCGCGAGCGGGTGCAGGAGCTGCTGGAGGCCGCGCAGCGCGCCTACCCGGTGCGTCCCAAGGGGGCCGACGACACCTGGTGGATGCCGGCCCACCTGGGCGGCACCGCCCCGACGCCCGAGCAGCTGCGCACGGCCCAGGCGCACTGAGCCGGGCGTCTCAGAGCGCGGCCGGGAGGGTCTGCCACAGGTGCGGGCGGTCGGTGGCCGCCTTGAGGACGTCCAGCACCGCCGGGTGCGGCGCCGCGTACAGCTCGGGGTAGTCCTCCTCGCCCGCCGCGTGGTCCGGCGTGAAGGCCAGTCGCTCCCTGCCCAGGGAGAACTGCGCGTTCACGCCGGGCTTGTTCCCGCGCGGGTCCTGCCGGTGCCAGGCGCCGTCCAGGCGTACGGCGACCAGTCCGTGCACCACGTCGAACCGCTGGTAGCACAGCGCGGTGGGGATGTCCTCGGCCCGCAGCAGCGCGGCCAGCGCGTGGGCCTTGGCATAGCAGATGCCGGTGCGCCGATCCAGGACGTCGGAGGCCCGCCAGGTGACGCGCGGGTCCCCGGAGTCCTGTGAGTGCGGGATGGTGTCGCGCACGAACTCGAAGGCCAGCCGCGCATAGGCATACGAGTCCTCCGCCTCCTTCGCCAATCGGCCGGCCACCTCCCGTACGCGGGGGTGTCCGTGGTCGATGGCCTCGTCGGCAGCCAGGTAGGCGGACAGGTCAGGGGTTTGCTGGATCAGCTCCATGCCCGCAGAGCATAGGAGCGCGATCACCCGCCAGTCAATGACTTTTCAGGTGACCGCATACCTATGCATACTCGGGAGAGCCCCGCGTCAGCGTGCCGTCTCCTCCTTGAGGGCGGCGACGAACGCGTCGACGTCGTCCTCCGTGGTGTCGAAGGCGCACATCCAGCGCACGTCGCCGGCGGCCTCGTCCCAGAAGTAGAAGCGGAACCGCTTCTGCAGGCGCTCGCTCACGTCGTGCGGCAGCCGGGCGAAGACCGCGTTGGCCTGCACCGGGTAGAGGATCTCGACCCCGTGCACGGCGCGCACGCCCTCGGCCAGGCGCTGTGCCATCTCGTTGGAGTGCCGGGCGTTGCGCAGCCACAGGTCCTTGGCCAGCAGCGCCTCCAGCTGCACGGACACGAAGCGCATCTTGGAGGCGAGCTGCATGGACAGCTTGCGCAGGTGCTTCATGTGGCGCACCGCGTCCCGGTTCAGCACCACGACCGCCTCGCCGAACAGGGCGCCGTTCTTGGTGCCGCCGAGCGAGAGGAGGTCGACGCCGACCGCGTTGGTGAACGTCCGCATGGGGACGTCCAGGGAGGCGGCGGCGTTGGCTATCCGGGAGCCGTCCAGGTGCACCTTCATGCCGTGCGCGTGGGCGTGCTCGCAGACGGCGCGGATCTCGTCGGGCGTGTAGAGGGTGCCCAGCTCGGTGCTCTGGGTGATCGAGACGACCTGCGGCATCGCGCGGTGCTCGTCGTCCCAGCCGTACGCCTGCCGGTCGATCAGCTCGGGCGTGAGCTTGCCGTCCGGGGTGGGGACGGTGAGCAGCTTGAGGCCGCCCATGCGCTCGGGGGCGCCGCCCTCGTCGACGTTGATGTGCGCGCTCTCGGCGCAGATCACCGCGCCCCAGCGGTCGGTGACCGCCTGGAGCGCGACGACGTTGGCGCCGGTGCCGTTGAAGACCGGGAACGCCTCGGCACCGGAACCGAAGTGGCTGCGGATCACGCGCTGGAGGTTGTCGGTGTAGTCGTCCTCGCCGTACGCGACCTGGTGTCCGCCGTTGGCCAGCGCCAGGGCGGCGAGCACCTCCGGGTGGGCCCCGGCGTAGTTGTCACTGGCGAAACCGCGGACCTCGGGGTCGTGATGGCGACGCGCGTCGGTCTTCGGGGGGTTCACGGCTTCTCGGTCAGCCACAGACGGTTTCCGTTCACTTCCGCGGCGGGCTTGTCCCAGACGCCGGCGACCGCCTCGGCGAGGTCACGCACGTCCGTGAAGCCCGCGAACTTCGCGTTGGGGCGCTCGGCGCGCATCGCGTCGTGCACCAACGCCTTGACCACCAGGATCGCAGCCGCCGACGTCGGTCCCTGCTCGCCCCCCGCCTTGCGGAAGTAGTCCGCCATGGCCAGCGTCCACGCCTCGGCTGCGGCCTTGGCGGCCGAGTAGGCGGCGTTGCCCGCGGTGGGACTGGACGCGCCGGCGGCGCTGATCAGGACGTAGCGGCCGCGGTCGCTGCGCTGGAGCGCCTCGTGGAAGGCGAGGGAGGTGTGCTGCACGGTGCGGACCAGCAGCTTCTCCAGCAGGTCCCAGTCGCCGAGTTCGGTCTTGGTGAAGGTCTTGCTGCCGCGCCAGCCGCCCACGAGGTGGACGACGCCGTCGACGTGGCCGAACTCCTTCTCGATGCGGTCGGCCCAGGCCCGGGTGGAGTCCAGGTCCAGCAGGTCGACGGTCTCGCCGGTGACGGTGGCGCCGCCGTGCGCGTAGCGCGCCGCGTCCACCGCCTCGGCCAGCCGCTCCGGGTCGTTGTCCGCGCCGACGACGGTCGCACCCGCCTCGGCGAGCCGCAGCAGCGCGGCCCGTCCGGCGGGTCCGCCCGCCCCGGCCACCGCGATCACCGCGCCGTCGAGCGCCCCGTTCCCCATGGTCCTCGCCTCCCGAGCCTGCTGAGCCTGTGCCTGCCGTGCCTGTTCGTGCGTGCCGCCGCCGTCGCTCACGCGGCGGCCCGCTCGGCGCCGTCCGCGGCTCCGGTGATGCCCCGGGTGGAGGCGATCACCTTCTTGAGCTTCTTGGACAGGGCCTCGTAGAACATGCTCAGCGGAAACTCGTCCGGAAGCACGTCGTCGACGAGTTTGCGCGGCGGCAGGGACAGGTCCAGGGCGTCGGGGCCCTTGGCCCACTTCGAGCCCGGGTGCGGGGCGAGGTAGGTGGAGACCAGCTCGTAGCCGGCGAACCAGTGGACGATCTTCGGGCGGTCGATGCCGTCGCGGTAGAGCTTCTCGATCTCGGCGCAGAGCTGGTTGGTGACCTGCGGGGCGCGCTGCCAGTCGATGAAGAGCTTGTTGTCGGTCCAGCGGACGACGTCGTGCTTGTGCAGGTAGGCGAAGAGGAGCTGGCCGCCGAGACCGTCGTAGTTGCGCACCCGCTCGCCGGTGACCGGGAAGCGGAACATGCGGTCGAAGAGCACCGCGTACTGCACGTCGCGGGCCTGCGGGACGCCGTCCGCCTCCAGCTTCACGGCCTCCTTGAAGGCGGTGAGGTCGCAGCGCAGCTCCTCCAGGCCGTACATCCAGAAGGGCTGGCGCTGCTTGATCATGAACGGGTCGAACGGCAGGTCGCCGTGGCTGTGGGTGCGGTCGTGGACCATGTCCCACAGGACGAACGCCTCTTCGCAGCGCTTCTGGTCGTGGACCATCGCGGCGACGTCCTCGGGCAGCTCCAGGCCCAGCAGGTCCACGGCGGCGTCGGTGACGCGGCGGAAGCGGGCGGCCTCGCGGTCGCAGAAGATGCCGCCCCAGGAGAAGCGCTCGGGGGCCTCGCGCACGGCGATGGTCTCCGGGAAGAGAACGGCCGAGTTGGTGTCGTAGCCGGCCGTGAAGTCCTCGAAGGTGATGCCGCAGAACAGCGGGTTGTCGTAGCGGGTGCGCTCCAGTTCGGCCAGCCAGTCGGGCCAGACCATGCGCAGCACGACCGCTTCGAGATTGCGGTCCGGGTTGCCGTTCTGCGTGTACATCGGGAAGACGACCAGGTGCTGGAGGCCGTCCGCGCGGTTCGCGGCCGGCTGGAAGGCCAGCAGGGAGTCGAGGAAGTCGGGCACCTCGAAGCCGCCGTCGGCCCAGCGGCCGAGGTCGGCCACCAGGGCCTCGTGATAGGCGCGGTCGTGCGGCAGCAGCGGGGACAGTTCGCGCACGGCCGCCGTGACGCGGCGTACGGCGTCCTCGGCGGCGGCCCGCTCGGGAGCGCCCTCGGCGTCGAAGTCGATCGACCCGTCCTTCGACTGCCATGGCCGGATCCGCTCCACGGCATCCTTGAGCACGGGCCAGGCCGGGTGCTCCACCACCCTGCTCGCCGGAGGAACGTTCTCCTCCACACCCACCTGCACAAGAATTTCCGTCATGTCCCATCCTCCACGGGAGAAGCTTGCGTCAAGACACCGTAGACATACGACGTTTCTCCAATCAAGGGGAGGCTCCGTAAATTATCCTGCCCCACCCCCGGCTTCGCCGCATTTTTTCCTGTCGAGCGCCGGGTTCGTATACCCGGCGCGGCAGGGGGGAAACGGTCCGGCAGGGCCGTTAGGCTGCCGCCCTGCCCACGCCGACGTCGACGGAAGCGAGTCGAGCCTTGAACTTCCTCACCATCGGTCACCGCGGAGCGATGGGTGTCGAACCCGAGAACACCCTGCGCTCCTTCGTCGCCGCCGAGCAGGCCGGCCTCGACGTCGTCGAACTGGACCTGCACCTGAGCAAGGACGGCGCGCTCGTCGTCATGCACGACGCCGACGTGGACCGCACCACCGACGGCACCGGCGCGATCGCCGACAAGACCCTCGAAGAACTGCGCGCCCTGGACGCCGGCCGCGGGGAGCGGATCCCGGTCTTCGAGGAGGTGCTGGACGCCGTCTCGGTGCCGCTGCAGGCCGAGATCAAGGACGCGGCGGCCGCCCGGGGCCTCGCCGAGGTGATGCTCCGCCGGGACCTGGTGGACCGGGTGGAGGTGATCTCGTTCCACGACGAGGCCATCGTCGAGATCGCCCGGCTGGTGCCGGGGGTGCGGACCGCCCTGGTCGCGCAGTACTACGGCCCCGAGGTCGTGGACCGCGCCGTGGAGGCGGGCGCCCGGACCCTGTGTCTGGACATCAACAGGGTGACGCTGGAGATCGTGCGAAAGGCCCGCAAGGCGGGGCTGCGGGTGTTCTGCTGGACCGTGAACACCCAGGACCACCTGCGGCTGGTGCGCGCCCTGGGCCTCGACGGCGCGACGACCGACTACCCGGAGATCAAACGCACCGGCCGCTTCACCGCCTGAGCGGCTTGAGCGGCCCGGAGCGGCCTCAGCGGCCGGATCCGGCGGTCCCGCCTCACACCAGCGGCTTGACCAGCAGCTCGAACTGGAGGTCGTCGCGCTGCGGGACGCCGAAGCGCTCGTCGCCATACGGGAAGGGAGTCATCTCTCCCGTACGGCGGTAGCCGCGGCGCTCGTACCAGGCGATGAGATCCTCGCGCACGGAGATCACCGTCATGTGCATCTCCGTGACGCCCCACGTCGCGCGGGCCCGCCGTTCCGCCTCCGCGATGATCGTCTTGCCCAGGCCCCCGCCCTGGAGCGCCGGGCTGACGGCGAACATCCCGAAGTAGGCGTGCGTCCCCCGGTGCTCCAGCTGGCAGCAGGCCACGATCCGGCCGTCCCGCTCCACCGTCAGCAGGCGGCTGTCCGGCGCCTTGACGACCTCCAGCACGCCCTGCGGGTCGGTGCGCCGACCCTGGAGGATGTCCGCCTCGGTGGTCCACCCGGCCCGGCTCGCGTCGCCCCGGTACGCGGACTCGATGAGCGCCACGAGCGCGTCCACGTCGGCGTCGGTGGCGTCGCGGTAGGTCAGCGGGCTGGCGGCGGTGTCCATGGGGCGTCTCCGGTTCGGTCTCGGGCACGGCGCGGGCACCGATGAGCGTAACGCCGTCGCCGGTCCCCTAGGGTCGGGAGGCATGGTGCACGTACTCAGCAGCCGGACCCTGCTCCGCCCCACCGACCCCGACCGCTCGCGCGCCTTCTACGGCGAGCAGCTCGGCCTCGCCGTCCACCGGGAGTTCGGCACCGGTCCGGAGCGGGGCACCGTCTACTTCCTCGGCGGCGGCTTCCTGGAGGTCTCCGGACGCTCCGAGGTTCCCCTCGCCCCAGGGCTCGTCCTGTGGCTCCAGGTCGAGGACGCGGCGGCGGCCCACGAGGAACTGCGCGCCAAGGGCGTCGAGATCGTACGACCGCCGGTCCAGGAGCCGTGGGGGCTGGTGGAGATGTGGATCGCGGACCCGGACGGCACCCGGATCGTGCTGGTGGAGGTGCCCGCGGAGCATCCGCTGCGCTACCGGCCGGGGATCTGAGCCGCCGGGGAGGTCCCGCGGCCGGGGCGCGTACGTGCCGGATGGCCGCGGCCACGGCCCGGCCTTAGCGTGCTGGAGGGGGACGGACGGTCTGCGGCCCCGGCGGAAGGACGCCAGCACGATGAAGCTCCACGAACCGGTGACCGGCGGGCCCTGCTGGGCGGAGCTGGGAACCACCGACCTGGAAGCGGCCAAGCGGTTCTACACCAAGTTGTTCGGCTGGTACCCGGAGCCGGACCCGCGGCAGCGGGCGGGCGGCTACACGATCGCCCGGATCGACGAGGCGGCGGTCGCCGCCCTGACGCCGCTGTACCAGCAGGGGCAGCCGGTCGCGTGGAACGTGTCGTTCGCCGTGCGCGACGCGGACGCGGCCGTGCGGCAGGTGACGGCGGCCGGCGGGGCGGTGCTCCAGGGGCCCGCCGACGTCTTCGACGCGGGCCGGTTCGCGGTGGCCGCCGATCCGACCGGGGCGGTGTTCCAGGTGTGGCAGGGGCGCTCGTTCCCCGGTGCCGGGCTGTTCAACGCGCCCGGCTCGTTGGGGTGGGTGGAGCTGCTGACCCGGGAGCCCGACCGGGCGGCCGACTTCTACACGACGGTGTTCGGCTGGAGCGTCGGGCCCTCCGACCGCTATCCGCAGTGGGGGATCGACGGGGCGGACTTCGGCGGCATGGTGACGATGGACGACAAGTTCCCGCACGAGGTACCGGCGCACTGGCTGCCGTACTTCGCGGTGGCGGACGTGAACACCGTCGCGGTCGACACGACCGACGGCGGCGGCACCGTGCTCATGGAGCCGACCTCCGTGCCCGACGGGCCGCGCATCGCGGTGCTGCGGGACCCGCAGGGCGCGATGTTCGGCGTGTACCGGGCGGGCGACGAGCGCTGAACACGCCCGGCGCGACGCGAGGCCGCCCCCCTTCGGCGGGCACATGAGCGGGGGCGCTCAGGCCCGCAGCGCGTCCAGACGGCCCTCCAGCTGGCCCAGCAGCCCGCCGAGGAGCGCCGCCAGCTCGTCCTGGCGGGGGCCGTCCACGCCGGACAGGACGGCCGACTCGTAGGCGAGC
This sequence comes from Streptomyces sp. NPDC034099, assembly GCF_055575415.1. Lineage (NCBI taxonomy): Bacteria > Bacillati > Actinomycetota > Actinomycetes > Kitasatosporales > Streptomycetaceae > Streptomyces > Streptomyces sp. NPDC034099. Next base: position 331,814 of record NZ_JBVISR010000005.1, read on the forward strand.
TGTTCGGGAAGGATGCCGTCGACGAGGTCGCGTCCGGCGTCCGTGAGGCGGACGTGGGCGACCCGGCGGTCGCGGGTGTCACCGCGCCGCTCGACGAGGCCGCGCTCGGTGAGCTGCTTGAGGCGCTTGGTGACGGCGGCGCCGGAGGAGAAGGTCTCCCGGGCCAGCTCCCCGGGGGTCAGCTCGTGCCCGGTGCGACGCAGCGCGCCGAGCAGGTCGAACTCGGCGCGGCTGAGGCCCGCCCGGCGCAGCGGGGCGTCCTCGGCCTGCTGGAGGAGGGCGGCGCAGCGGTTGATGCGCCCGATGATCTCCATCGGCCCGGTGTCGAGGTCCGGGCGGACGGCGCGCCACTGACGTACGACCGCGGCCACGGTGTCGCCGCCGGGCCCCGTCCCGCCGTCACCGGCTCCCCCGCCGTTCGCTCCCCCGTCGGTTGCGGTCATGGCCGTACGTCCTCCGTTCTGGTGCCCGCGTCCCGGTCAGGACGCGCTGCCTGGCGTCGCACCGCCTCGGCGAGCGTACGGTGTCCGGACCGCTCGGCGAGCACGACCCTCTCCTGGGGCAGTGCGCGTCCCCACCATTCACCGGCCGCCCCGTCGGCGGTGGCCCGCAGGTCGGTCAGCGCGGCGGCCAGGCCCCGGCGGGCGGCCTCCAGGGCGCCGGGGGCGGGGGCGGGTTCGGCGAGGAGGCGCGCGGCGCGCTCCCGGGCGCGGTCGGCCGCGGCCACCGCCTGTTCGACGCGGTTCCCGGCGCGCCGGTTGGTGACGACGACGGCGGCGAGGAAGCCGACCAGGGCCCCGACGAGGGTGTCCACGGCCCGCTCGGTCATCAGGTCGCCGGGGGCCTGGTAGCCGGCGAACTCGGTGACGAGCAGGGCCATCGGGGTGACGCAGACGCTGCCGAGCCAGTAGTTGCGGGTGATGAGGGCCTCGGCGCCGAAGTTGAGGGCGAGGCAGCACAGGACGAGCAGCGCCTGCCCGAGGTGCGCGAGCGGGGCTATGGCGGCGAACACCAGCACCCCCGCGAGGTTGCCGACGACGCGCTGCACGGCCCGGCTCCAGGTCAGGGTCAGGTTCGCCTGGTAGAGCGCGGCGGCGGTGACCAGGGCCCAGTAGGGGCGGCCGATGCCGAGGGCGAGGGAGGCGTACCCGGCCAGCGCGCAGCCGAGGGCGGTGCGCGCGGCGATCGGGGCCAGCGGGCCCAGCCGCTGCCACAGGGGCGCGGGGCGGGCGGCGAGTTCGGCGTCCACGCCGAGGAGTTCGTCCCGGTCCCCCGGGGCGTCGCCGGTGCGGGGGATGCGGCCGCCGCCGCGCAGGGCGTGGGCCCAGGTACGCAGCCGCTCCGGGTCGGTGTCGGCGGGGGCGGCCAGCGCGACCTCCGCCCGGACGACGAGGCGTTCCAGGGCGTGCCGGGTGGTGGCGCGGGTGCCCGTGGACGGCAGGGCCATCAGCGTCTGCCAGGCGGCCTGTACGGCGGCGTACCCGGCGGCGCGGGCGGGGGCGTGGTCCTCGCCCGTGGCGTGGGATGCGGCGTACGCGGCGGCGGCGTTCAGGGCCTGGGCGGTGGCCCGGCGCTCCGGGCCGTGCGGGCGGACCGGGGCGGGTGCCATGCCGACGAGCCAGGCCCAGACGCCGGCGGCGGCGGCCAGCGCCAGGTGGCCGGGGACCTGGCCGAGGGTCTGCGGGACGAACAGGGCGGCGGAGCTGATGAAGGTCAGGACCACGTTGCCCGGCGGGCCGACGCGGGTGGCGTCGCACAGGGTCTTCTGCACGGCGGCCAGCAGCGCGCCGACGGTGACGAGGACGACGGCGTTCCGGGTGAGCGAGGCGGTGAGCAGGGCGACGGCAAGGCCGCCGATCATGCCGAGCACCACCCACGCCAGGGTGCGGGCGCGGGCGGCGTAGGGGCGGTTGTGGGCGTAGAGCGCGCACAGGGACCCGGCCATCGTGTACATCGCCAGGTCGAGCCGGCCGAGCGCCAGCAGGAGCAGGTTGGGAGGGGCGACGGCGGCGACCGAACTGAGGGCGGGCTTGAACCAGATCTCGGAGGGCCGGCGCAGGCGCAGCACGCCTGCCAGGGACAGACGTCGGACCGGTGAGGTGCCGGAGGTGGGGGTCGCACTGCTCATGGGACGGAGATTAACAAGTAATTTACCCGTAAATCAAATGAGGCGTGAACGCGGACGTGCAGGTGGACGTGGGCGCGCAGGTGAGCGCGGATGTGAGCGCGGATGTGAAGCCGCCCCCGTCACCGACCAGCGACGTTCCGCCGCGGCGAGGGCGCGCGCTCCCCGGGTGCCCCCGCGTACACCCTTGCGCTCGCGTGCGCGCCGCGTGGCCCGGGCAGTCCTTGACAGACCGTGGACCGCCTAACGGGGAGGTGCGTGTGCACGGACCGGCGTCGCCCGGATGGCTGCTGGTCGCGCTGTGCGCGGCGACCGGCGTCTACTGCCTGCTGCGGATGCGCAGCAGCGTCGAGGAGCAGCGGCGCGCCGCGGGCGGCGAGGCCCTCATGGGCTTCGGCATGGCCGCCATGGCCGTGCCCGCCGCGGTGTTCACCCCGCCGGCCTGGGTCTGGCCCGCCTACGCGGTGGTGTTCGGCGCCGCCGGCCTGCGGGCGTTGTGGGCGGCGCGGTCGGGGCGCCACCACCTGCACCATCTCGTGGGAGCCGCGGCCATGGTCTACATGGCCGTGGTGATGGCCGCCTCCCCCGCCCACGCGCACGGGCACGGCACGTCCGGCACACCGGTGCTGACGGGGGTGCTGCTGCTCTACTTCACGGGATACGTGCTGCTGACCGGCGTACGCTTGATACCCGTCGTGGCGGTGGCCGACGGCCGTACGGCGACGGCCGGGTGGGGCGACCGGCCGGAGCTGGCGCTGGCCTGCCGGCTGTCCATGGCGATCGGGATGGTGGCCATGCTGCTGCCCCTGTGACACCGGCGGTCGGGACCCGGCCTGCCCGGGGTGCGCCGTGCGCCGTCGTTGGCTGCGTCACTTTGCGCCCGGGACCGTACTGCCGGCGGCGCGGCACTCATAGGCTTCCGCCATGATTCTCCCCGCGGCACTGCTGCTGCTCGGCGCGCTGGCCGCCGTGCTCGCCCCCAGGCTGCTCGCCCGGGCCGACTGGCCGGATCGCGAACCGGTGGTCGCCCTGTGGGTCTGGCAGTGCGTGGTGGCGGCGGTGATCGTGTGCTGCGCGCTGTCGATGACGTTGAGCGCGGCGGCGGCCTGGCACGCGGTGGGCGGCCCGGTCTTCGCGACCGCTCCCGGCCCGGTGGTCGAGGCCTACGCCCTGGGCACCTCCGGCCTCTGGGCGGACACCACCGCCGTCACGCTGGCCTGCGGCGGACTGTGGAGCGCCGTGATGCTGGCCCGGGAGGTCGCACGGGCCCGCTCCCGGCGCCGGCTGCGCCGGGCGGAGCTGCGGCAGCGCGCTCCGCTGCTGCCCGGCGAGGAGCCCGGCCCGGGGCGGCTCGTCGTGCTGGAGGGCGAGCGGCCGGACGCCTGGTGGCTGCCCGGCACTCCCCCTCAACTGGTGGTCACCACCGCCGCGCTGCGCCGCCTGGAGGGCCGGCAGCTGGACGCGGTGCTCGCCCACGAGGAGGGGCACGCGCAGGCGCGGCACGACTGGCTGCTGCACTGCTCCGCCGCGCTGGCGGACGGATTTCCGCAGGTTCCGGTCTTCGCCGCGTTCCGCGACGAGATGCACCGCCTGGTCGAACTCGCGGCCGACGACGTGGCCTCCCGCCGCTTCGGCCGGCTGACAACCGCCCTGGCCCTGGTCGAACTCAACGAGGGCCGCGGTGTCTTCGGCCCGTGCCCGACCGCCCGGGCCGACGTCCCGAAGCGGGTCCACCGCCTGCTCACCCCGCCGAACAGGCTGACCGCGGCTCGCAGGCTGCGGCTGACGGCCGCGGGCGCGCTGGTACCGGTCGTCCCGGTCCTGCTGGCGTTCGCACCGGGGCTGCGGGCCTTGGGCTAGGGGGTGCCCCCGCCACGGCAGTGGCCCCGGAGGCGCCGGTTCGGCGAGGATCGCAGCATGCAGACGCCGCCGGTCGACTCCCCGCCCGCCCCGCCGCAGCCACGCACCGCCCTCCGCGTCACCTGGGTACTGGCCGTGTGCTCCGTCCTCCTGCTCACCCTGGTGGCCGTCGAATGGCGGCCGTTGGTGCGGTTCGACGAGGACATCGCCGGCACGACCCACCGCTGGGCCGTCGAGGAGGGCGGCGTCACCCACGCCATGCGGATCCTCACCGACTGGGTGTGGGACACCTGGACGATGCGACTGCTGTGCGCGGTGGTGGTGCTGTGGCTGTGGTGGCGCCGGGCGGACCGGTGGACGGCCGTGTGGCTGGGGGCGACCTGTCTGCTGGGCAGCCTGCTGCAGCAGGTCCTCAAGGCGGCGGTGGACCGCCCCCGCCCCGTCTGGCCCGACCCCGTGGACTCCGCGCACTACGCGGCCTTCCCCTCGGGGCACGCGATGACCGCGACGTTCGTGTGCGGCCTGCTGGTATGGCTGCTCCACCCCTACGGCGTCGGCCGCGGCCTGCGCCGTACCGGCCTCGCCGTCGCCGTGGTCTCCGTGGCGGGGGTCGGCGTGACCCGGGTGTGGCTCGGCGTGCACTGGGCCACGGACGTCCTCGGCGGCTGGCTGCTGGGCGCCCTGGTCGTGGCGCTCGCGGTGCTGGTGCACCGGCGTTGGCATCCGTGAGCGGCGCGGCGTTCCGCAGGGCCGGGCCGCCCCGTACGCCGCTCCTCTCGCCTCCGTCCCCCTAAGCTCCGGACCATGACCGCCGTTCTGTTCGACTTCTCCGGCACCCTGTTCCGCGTCGAATCCACCGAAGCCTGGCTGCGCGCGGCGCTCGAGGGTGCCGGACTGGAGCTCACCGCCCCGGAGTTGGCCCGGACGGCCGAGGCGCTCCGGCGAGCGGGAGCGCTGCCCGGCGGCGCACCGCCGCTGCGGGTGCCGGAGGAACTCGCCGAGGTGTGGGAGGTCCGCGACGACAGCTCCGCGCTGCACCGGGCCGCCTGCACCGGACTGTCCCGGCAGGTGCCGCTGCCCCACCCGGGCCTGCACGACGCGCTGTACGAGCGGCACTGTCGCCGAGCGCGGGGAGTCCTTACGCCGACGCCGTCGAGGTGCTGGGCGCGTTGCGCGGGCGCGGCATCGCCGTGGGCGTGGTCAGCAGCATCGGCTGGGACCTGCGACCGGTGTTCCGCGCGCACGGCCTCGACCGGTACGTGGACACGTACGTCCTGTCGTACGAGCACGGCATCCGCAAGCCCGACCCCCGGCTGTTCGGCGTCGCCTGCGCGGCACTGGGCGTGGAGCCGGGGCGCACGCTGATGGTCGGCGACGACCGGAGGGCGGACGGCGGCGCGGCGGCGCTCGGCTGCGGGGTGCACTTCGTCGACCACCTGCCCGTGGCGGAACGCCGGGCGGGGCTGCGGCCGGTACTGGACCTGATCACGTAGCCCGAGGCAACCACCGGGCGGTTCCGTCCGTCTCGGACGATCCCCCGTGTCGCCCGAGACAGACGGTAGCCGGATCGGTCCCGGAGGACCGTCCGCCTGCGCCGAGTATAGTTGGCTGCCAGCCAGTCAACGCAGGAGTACAGCATGTCCCCGCGCAGCGCCTCGGTCAATGAAGAATTGCGGCGGCGCTCGAAGGAGCGTCTCCTGCAGGCCGCCGTGGAGCTGGTGGGCGAGCGCGGATACGAGGCGACCACGCTGGGCGACATCGCGGACCGTGCGGGCTCGGCGCGGGGGCTGGTCTCGTACTACTTCCCCGGCAAGCGCCAGTTGGTGCAGTCCGCCGTGCACCGGTTGATGCACCGCACCCTGGAGGAGGCCCTGGAGCGCGAGCCGCGCACCGGCGAGGGACGCGAGCGGCTGGCGCGGGCCATCGACGCGATCCTGGGGCTCGCCCGGGACCGGCCGGTGCTCATGCGCCAGCACATGGCGGGCCTGCTCCAGGCGGAGGTCGGCTTCGTGCCGTGCCCGGAGCAGCGGAGGTTGGCGGAGCTGCTGAGGGACGCGGTGGCCCGGCACGGCTCGCAGGACGTCGACCGCGACTATCCGATGCTGCGCGCACAGCTGATGGGCGCCGTCTTCGCGGCTCTCGTGCCCGGGGTGCCGATGCCGGTGCCGGAGCTGCGCGCCGGGTTGTTCGAGCGCTACCGGCTGGACTGGAAGCTGGGTGTCCCGCCGGACGCCGAGGCGCCCGGCGGGACGACGTGCGACCCGGACCTGTCACGGTTCTTCGCGACCGGCGTACTCGATCGGCCGGACCGGACGGAGCGGCAGGACCGGACGGACCGGACCGCTCAGTCGAAGTAGTCCGGCTGCGTCTGCGTGTTGAGCTCCGGCAGGTGGACCCGCTTGGCCGGGTCGGTGCGCCGGTCGCTGAGCTTGAGCACGTCGAAGCCCTTGGCGATGTCGTTCGAGTAGATGTAGCCGTTGTAGTAGTACGCCGACCAGGAACCGCCGGTGGTCATCGTGTCGGTGGTCAGCGGACCCCGCTCGAAGTAGGCGATCTCCTTGGGCCGCGAGGAGTCGGTGAACTCCCAGACCGATATGCCGCCCTGGTACCAGGCCTGGACCATGATGTCCTTGCCCTTGACCGGGATCAGCGAGCCGTTGTGGGCCACGCAGTTCTCGGTGTCCGCCTGGTGGCGCGGAATCTTGAAGTAGCTGCGGAAGACCAGCTTGCGGTGGTCGCCCCGGCCGACGATGTCGTAGATGCCGTCGGCGCCGCGGTTCGGGCCGATCTCCGCGTTGCAGGTGGCGGCGCCGCCGCCGCCCAGCTCGTCGGTGAACACGACCTTGTTCGCCTTCTGGTTGAAGGTCGCCGAGTGCCAGAACGCGAAGTTCACGTTGTCCTGGACGCGGTCGATGACCTTCGGGTGCTCGGGGTCCTTGATGGAGAACAGGATGCCGTCGCCCATGCAGGCGCCCGCAGCGAGGTCCTCGGAGGGCAGGACGGTGATGTCGTGGCAGCCGGTGGTCTTGGAGACGCCCGGGTTGGTGGGCCCGCCCGGGTTGCCGCCGCCGTCGGGCCCCTCACCGGGGAACAGCACGGGGAAGCCCACGAGGGCGGCCCGCTCGGGTGCCTTGCGCGGCACCTTGATCACGGAGATCCCGTCGTGCGGCGGCCGGCAGTCGGGGTAGGCGGCGTTCGGCGAGTAGGAGGAGACGTAGATGTAGACGTTCTTCCGCTCGGGCACCAGCGTGTGGGTGTGCGAGCCGCAGGCGGTCTCGACGGCGGCGACGTACTTCGGGTTCCGCTTGTCGCTGATGTCGAAGACCTTCATGCCCTCCCAGGAGGACTTCTCGGTCGCGGGCTGCGTGGTGCTGTTGCAACTGCTGTCGCTGCGCGAGGAGTCGGTCGACAGGAACAGCAGGTTGCCGGAGACGGAGATGTCGTTCTGCGAACCGGGACACAGCACCTGCGCGACGGTCTTCGGCTTCTTCGGGTCCTTGATGTCGAAGATGCGGAAGCCGTCGTAGTTCCCGGCGAAGGCGTACCGGCCCTGGAAGGCCAGGTCCGAGTTGGTGCCGGGCAGGGCGTCCTTGGGGATGTTGGTCAGGTGCTCGATGTTGTCCGAGTGGACGATCTCGTCCTGGCCGGGTATCTCGCCGCTCTCGATCGCGTCGCGCACCTCGGCGCGCGCACTCTTGGACACCTCCTTCGACGTCGCCGGACTGTCCCCGGGGTCGGGGGTCGCCACGGCAGGGCCGGCGGTGAGCAGCGCGGACAGGAGTCCGGCGGCGGCAGCCGCGACTCCCAGACGTCTGCGCCGCGGTCGCGGGTCACTCAACAGGGTCACTGTTTCCTCCCAACGTCCGTTCCCGTCGGAACGGTTCACGCACCCCGCAGTATCGTCTTCGCCATGCACATACCAACAGGGGGCAACAAACTCGCAATGAAGTTTTTTGATCAGTGACGCGCGGAAGCGTGCTAGGACGGTCACGCACCCACAAGGTGCTCGGCATCCCTCTTTCAGAGGGGCATCCCAGCAACAGGAGGTCGTTGTGTCCTTTCGCCCCGCGATGTCCAGCGCGTCACTCGTCACGGCCTCGCTGACCGCACTGGCCGTGCTCGGACTGGGGGCCTGCGACTCCGGATCCGACAGCGGTTCGGCGGCCGCCGCCGGACCCTCGGTGATCGCGCCGGGCAAGCCGGGCGAGGGCAACCGGACCCTGTCCGCCGAGGACGCCGGGAAACAGCGCGCGGACGACGACTCCCCCAACTCGGCGGACGTCTCCTACGCGCGGATGATGATCCAGCACCACGCCCAGGCGCTGGAGATGACCGAACTGGCGCCGGAACACGCCGAGTCCGGCCAGGTCAAGAAGCTGGCGGAACGGATCTCGGCCGCGCAGGGGCCGGAGATCAAGGCGATGGAGGGCTGGCTCGGGACCCACGGCGAGAAGGTCACGGGCGGCGGGCACGAGCACGCCGCGATGCCGGGCATGGCGACCGAGGCGCAGCTGAAGAAGCTGCGCGCGGCCGAGGGCAAGGCCTTCGACCAGCTCTTCCTCACTCTGATGATCACTCACCACGAGGGCGCGATCAGCATGGCCACGGACGTGAAGTCCGAGGGGAACAACGTACTGATCGAGGAGATGGCCGACGACGTGGTCGCCCAGCAGACGAGCGAGATCTCCCGCATGCGCGCGATGCTGTGACGACGCGGCGCACCGTCGGCGGGACGGCCCCCCGGGTGTGCCTCAGCGGCGTGCGCGACGCGGCGTCAGGAATCCCTCGTCGCGGGCCTGGCCGATCAGCCTGAGCGACCTGCGCCTGCTGTGCCCGGTCGCGCGCATCACCGCGAGGACCGGGTCGCCACCCTCCTCCCGGGCCGTCCGGTACTCCTGGGCGACGAGCCTGCGCCCCTCCCGGCCGCGCGGCCACTGGGGCCGGGCCCGCCGCGACGCGGTCGGCGCGGGCCGGGCGGGGGCCGGGACACAGGCCTCGAACAGGGGGTTCTCCAGCCACTCCGCGAGCACGGCCAGGTCGTCGAGGGACAGCGGCGGCCGGGCCCGTACTTCCTCGACCCGCACGTCCTCACCGCACAGCACGGCGAGCGCGTCCACCCGGGCGCCGTCTGCGAAGGTCAGCCGGACGTCGAACCACGAGGTCGTGGTGGAGCCGTCGCTCACCACCCAGGCGTGCCGCACGGACATCTCACCGTCGTCCGGACAGCGGTCGGAAAGCTGAAGAGAACGATCAACGAAGGATGCTTCGAGCACATACGCAACGTAACCGAATGATCACATTCCATACGAACAGAACACGCTTCGTTCACCGAGGGCGGCACCCTGTCAGCGGAGCGCACCACGCGCGAGGCGTTGACTAGAAAGCGCTTGCCCTCTACGGTCCGTTCATGAGCATGACCGTCATGGGCATGCGGGGCCGGAGATTCTCTACGAATGCACCCCTGCACTCATGACTCCGGTCATGATGAAACGCACCGTTCACGTACATGTTCCGTTCCACCCCCACTCCCTTTGGAAGGGATCAGAACATGACCGTTGCGAAACCCCTTCGCGCACCAGGGCGCGCGGTGACCAGCGGGCTCGCCGCCCTCGGGCTCTCGGTTGGCATGCTCATGACCTCCGGAGCCTCCTCGGCGCACGCCGCCACCTGGCCGACCCCCAACGGCAGCCAAGGCGTCTCCTCCACCATCTCGGTGTCGGGCACCAAGGACTACGGGATGAAGCGCCTGTACGGCACCGGCGACCTGGGCTCCGGCGGCCAGGACGAGGACCAGGGCCCGATCCTGGAACTCGCCCCGGGCGCCGTCCTCAAGAACGTGATCATCGGCGCCCCGGCGGCGGACGGCGTCCACTGCAAGGGCAGTTGCACGCTCCAGAACGTCTGGTGGGAGGACGTCGGCGAGGACGCGGCGACCTTCCGGGGCTCCTCGTCGTCGAACGTCTACACCGTCTCGGGCGGCGGTGCCAAGGAGGCCGGCGACAAGGTCTTCCAGTTCAACGGCGCCGGCACCCTGAACGTCTCCGGCTTCGCCGTCAAGAACTTCGGCACCTTCGTCCGCTCGTGCGGCAACTGCTCGACGCAGTACAAGCGGACGATCAACCTCAGCGGCATCGAGGTGAACTGGAAGGGCAGCAGGATCGCCGGCATCAACACCAACTACGGCGACAGCGCGACCCTGCGCAACATCACGATCGTCGGGGACAGCGGCAAGAAGATCGTCCCGTGCCAGAAGTACATCGGCAACGACGACGGCGACGAGCCGGACTCGAACGGCTCGGGTGCCGACGGCACGTACTGCAAGTACTCCTCGTCCGACATCACCTACAAGTGACGCGTCAGGTCCGGGTGCCGTGCGCCCGGACCTGTCCGGACTGCTCCCGCTGGTAGCGCGCGTAGGCGTCCCGCAGGGCCGTGCCCGGCCAGCCGGGCGGGAGCAGCTCCGCGGGCAGCACCGGGTCGGCGAGCAGGTGACGCACGACGGCCGCGAAGGCGGTGAGGCGGTCGGCCGGACGCCCGGCCCGGTCGACGTGGGCGAGCAGCGCCCGTGCCGTGTCCGCCCAGTCTCCCAGCGGCCACAGGCGCGCGGCCAGTTCGCGGGCCGGGGCCTCGGGGCGTGAGACGAGCCGCTCGGCCACCCGGTCGAGAGCCGCGGGCAGCGGGCGGTCGAGGTTGGCGGGGCGCAGCCAGACGCCCTCACGGAGTTCGGCCAGGCGCAGGGCGGTCAGCCCGGTCCGCAGTTCGGCACGGTCGGCGGGACCGCGCCCCGTCGCGGTGATCACGAGCGTCTCCCAGTCGCCGTCCCACGCGCGCGTGCGCGGGCGCAGGGCCTCGTCCTGGCGCCGCTGACGCTCCAGCAGCCGCTCACTGAGCCGGTACCCGGCGTCCGTGCGGCGCAGGTCCCCGGCGGCGGCCATCCGGCTCAGCGCCGCGCGGGCGGTGGAGGCGCCGACGTCGAACCCCTCCACGAGCCGTACCAGGTCCCGCGCCGGCAGTTCCGGGGGGTGTGTGCCGAGCAGCAGGCTCAGGACCACCGACCGCGCGGACAGCGGACGCAGGGTGAGCCCACCGGTGGCCCCGGAACCGCTCATCCGCGCGGGCGCGTGTCGTTCGTCCACATGAGCACGTACTGTACGTGCGCCCCTGATGTTGCACTATTGCTGCGGTCGCAGGAATAGTGCAACACTCGACTCATGACGACACTCGCGCAGGAACCGCCGTACGAGTCCTACGAGCCGTCCGAGGAGCCCCGGGGCCGTCCGGAGGGCCGCGCGACGCACGAGGTCACCAACCAGCCCCCTCCCCTGGCCCCCTACGACGCGTCCGACGACACGGTCCTGCTGGAGGGTGTGCGGCGGGAGGGCGCCGGGTGGGCCGAGGACGGCCTGCGGCGGCTGGGCCGTCGGGCGGGCAGCGCCGAGGCGCAGGACTGGGGCGACCTCGCGAACCGGCACGAGCCCGTACTGCGCACGCACGACCGGTACGGCAACCGGGTCGACGAAGTCGAGTACCACCCGAGCTGGCACCACCTGATGCGGGTGGCGGTGGGCGAGGGCCTGGCCGGGGCGCCGTGGGCCGACGAGCGGCCGGGCGCGCACGTCGCGCGGACCGCCGGCGGACTGGTCTGGGGCCACACGGAGGCGGGGCACGGGTGCCCGACCTCGATGACGTACGCGGCCGTTCCGGCCCTGCGCGCCCAGCCGGAGCTGGCGGAGGTCTACGAGCCGCTGCTGACCTCCCGGGAGTACGAACCCGGGCTGCGGACGCCCACGGACAAGCGCGGTCTGCTGGCCGGCATGGGAATGACCGAGAAGCAGGGCGGCTCGGACGTCCGGACGAACACCACGACGGCCGGTCCGACCGCCGAACCCGGGGTCTACACGCTGCGCGGGCACAAGTGGTTCACGTCGGCGCCGATGTCCGACGTGTTCCTGGTGCTGGCGCAGGCGGCCGGGGGCCTGTCCTGTTTCCTGGTGCCGCGCGTGCTGCCCGACGGCACCCGCAACACCTTCCGCGTCCAGCGCCTGAAGGACAAGCTCGGCAACCGTTCCAACGCCTCCTCGGAGCCAGAGTTCGACGGAACGGTGGCCTGGCTGGTCGGGCCCGAGGGGCAGGGCGTCAAGACGATCATCGAGATGGTCAACTGCACCCGGCTGGACTGCGTGATGGCCTCGGCGACGCTGATGCGCAAGACCTTCGTCGAGGCCGGTCACCACGTGCGGCACCGCAGCGCGTTCGGCGCCCGGCTGGTGGACCAGCCGTTGATGCGCAACGTCCTGGCCGACCTCGCGCTGGAGTCCGAGGCCGCGACGACGCTCACCCTGCGGCTGGCCGGCGCGGCCGACCGTGCCGTGCGCGGGGACCGGGGGGAGGCGGCGTTCCGGCGGATCGCCACCGCCGTCGGCAAGTACTGGGTGACCAAGCGGGGTCCGGCGTTCACCGCGGAGGCCCTGGAGTGCCTGGGCGGCAACGGCTACGTGGAGGAGTCGGGCATGCCGCGCCACTACCGCGAGGCGCCGCTGCTGTCGATCTGGGAGGGGTCGGGCAACGTCAACGCCCTCGACGTGCTGCGGGCCCTCGGCCGCTCCCCCGCGTCCGCACACGCCCTCTTCGAGGAACTGGCCCTGGCGCGCGGGGCGGACACCCGGCTCGACGCGGCCGTGGCCCGGCTCCGGGCGGGGCTCGGCGAGGCGTCCGAGACCGGCGCCCGCCGCCTGGTGGAGCTGATGGCCCTCACCCTCCAGGCCTCCCTCCTGGTCCGGCACGCCCCGCAGGCCGTCGCCGACGCCTTCTGCGCGACCCGGCTGGGCGGCGACTGGGGGCACGCCTTCGGCACGCTGCCGGCCACGGCCGACCTCGACGGGATCCTGGACCGGGCCCTGCCGGGCGAGAGCTGAGCGGTCGGCGCCGAGACCCCCCGAGCGGGCCCGACACCACCGTCTGACCTGGGGCGACACCCTTTCCAGGGGTGACTGTCAGTGGCTGGGTGCAGACTGGCCCGTGTCCGAGACGAAGGCGTCGACGAGGACGCCGCGGAGGTGATCGGCATGACCGAGGTACTGCTCGCCGTGGGCACCCGCAAGGGCCTGTTCATCGGGCGCCGACGGGGTGGCACCTGGGAGTTCGACGAGAGTCCCCACTTCAACGCACAGGCGGTCTACTCGGTCGCCCTCGACACCCGCGGCGACACCCCGCGGCTGCTGGTCGGCGGGGACAGCGCGCACTGGGGGCCGTCGGTGTTCCACTCCGACGACCTGGGCCGGACCTGGACCGAACCGGCCGCGCCCGCCGTCAAGTTCCCCAAGGACACCGGCGCCTCCCTGGAGCGGGTGTGGCAGCTGCACCCGGCGGCCGCCGAGCCGGACGTGGTGTACGCGGGCACGGAACCGGCGGCGCTGTACCGCTCGGAGGACCGCGGCGAGAGCTTCGAGCTGGTCCGCCCGCTGTGGGAGCACCCCACACGGTCGAAGTGGGTGCCGGGCGGTGGCGGTGAGGGGCTGCACACCGTCCTCACCGACCGGCGCGACCCCGGGTCGGTGACGGTCGCCGTGTCGACCGCGGGCGTGTTCCGCACCGCCGACGGCGGCGCGAGCTGGACGCCGTCGAACTCGGGCGTCTCCGCCGTCTTCCTGCCGGATCCCGACCCGGAGTTCGGCCAGTGCGTGCACAAGGTCGCGCGGGACGCGGCCACCCCGGACCGCCTGTACCTCCAGAACCACTGGGGGGTGTACCGCAGCGACGACGCGGGCGCCCACTGGACGGACATCGGCGAGGGCCTGCCCTCCACGTTCGGTTTCGCGGTGGCCGCCCACCCGCACCGCGGCGACACGGCGTACGTCTTCCCGATCAACGCCGACGCCGACCGGGTGCCCGCGGACCACCGGTGCCGGGTCTTCCGCACCTCGGACGCGGGCAAGAGCTGGGAGCCGCTCTCGGCGGGCCTGCCCCAGGAGGACCACTACGGCACGGTGCTGCGCGACGCGCTGTCCACCGACGACGCGGACCGGGCGGGCGTGTACTTCGGCAACCGCAACGGCGAGGTGTTCGCGTCGGCCGACGACGGCGACAGCTGGCGGCAGTTGGCCTCCCACCTGCCGGACGTGCTGTGCGTGCGGGCCGCGGTCGTCGGATGAACCGGACCGGGGGGACCGGCCTTGGCCACCGGTTGATCGGCGTCACCCGTACGGCAGTAGGGTGACGCCCGTGGCACCACGACCCTTGAACGAAATCGTCGAAGCGGGCTGGGCGAAGGCCCTGGAACCCGTCGCCGGGCGGATCACCTCGATGGGTGAGTTCCTGCGCGCGGAGATCGCCGCCGGACGCACCTACCTCCCGGCGGGGGCGAACGTCCTGCGGGCCTTCCAACAACCCTTCGACGACGTACGGGTCCTGATCGTCGGACAGGACCCCTACCCCACTCCGGGACACGCCGTCGGACTGTCGTTCTCCGTCGCGCCCGAGGTACGCCCGCTGCCCGGCAGCCTCCTCAACATCTTCCGGGAGCTGAACACCGACCTGAATCTCCCCCAGCCCTCCAACGGGGATCTGACGCCCTGGACACAGCAGGGCGTGCTGCTGCTCAACAGGGCGCTCACCACGGCCCCGCGCAAGCCCGCGGCCCACCGCGGCAAGGGCTGGGAAGAGGTCACCGAGCAGGCGATACGGGCGCTCGCGGCGCGCGGCAAGCCGATGGTGTCCATCCTCTGGGGCCGCGACGCCCGCAATCTGCGGCCGCTGCTCGGCGACCTGCCGGCCATCGAGTCGGCGCACCCGTCCCCGATGTCGGCCGACCGGGGCTTCTTCGGCTCCCGTCCGTTCAGCCGGGCCAACGACCTGCTGATGCGCCTGGGAGGTCAGCCGGTCGACTGGCGCCTGCCGTGAGGACCGGCTTCCTGGCCGTGGACTCCGGCGGCTCGGGGCTGCGCGTCGCCGTCGGCGCCCTCGGCGAGGACGGCGGCGGACACGGCCCGCTCGGGCGGCGTGTCTCGCGGGAGCCCGTCCGCACCGGTGCGCGCGGGATCGACCCGGGGCACCTCATGGGGCAACTGCTTCCCATGGCCAGGGCGTTGGCCGCCGAAACCGGCGTCACCCGGCTCGGCACCGCCGTTCTCGGGGCCGCCGGGCTGGCCACGCTGGGTGACGCGCTGCGCGCCGAACTGCCGAACGCGCTGGCCCGGGAGCTGGGCGTGCGGACGGTCGCCCTGGCCGCCGACGCCGTGACCGCGTACGTGGGCGCGCTCGGTCCGCGGGCCGGGGCGGTGGTGGCCGCCGGTACCGGACTGATCGCCGTGGGCACCGACCTGTCGCGCTGGCGCCGGGCGGACGGCTGGGGGCATCTGCTGGGCGACTGCGGCGGCGGCGCCTGGATCGGGCGGGCGGGCCTGGAGGCGGCGCTGCGCGCCCACGACGGCCGGGAGGGCGGCTCCGCACCGCTGCTGGCCCGCGCCGAGGAGCGTTTCGGCCCGGCGGCGGGACTGCCCGGGCAGCTGTATCCGCGGTCCGACCGTCCGGCCGTCCTGGCCTCCTTCGCACCGGAGGTGGCGGCGTGTGCGGCCGCCGACCCCGTCGCGGCGGAGATCCTGCGGGCCGCCGCCCGGCACCTGGCCGACTCGGCCGCCGCGGTCTGCCCGGCCGGAGGTGAGCCCCTCGTCGCCGTCACCGGCGGGCTGCGGCGGCTGGGCGATCCGCTCCTCGCACCGCTGGGAGAGGAGCTGACGAAGCGGCTGCCGCAGGCGCGGCGGACGACCGCGGAGGGTGATCCGCTGGACGGCGCGGTCCGGATCGCGACCGGCCTGGCGACCGGCTCGCTCACCCTTCCGAGTGACGACAGGATGCTGTGGGTGACGACCGTGCCGGACGGCTGAGAAGTGGTCCGCCGGCGAGGTGAATCATGCCGATGTCGGCCGATCCGTACATCACTCATCAGACAAAACCGGACGGATACCGCTCACCTGCACCCTCCCCGAACAGGGAAACCCCGGAAACCAGTAACATGCGGCGCCATGAGCTCCCCCACTGGGCCCGCGTCCGGCCTGCCAGTACGAATGCCGCGCCCCCGCCAGCCCGGACGGCACCGCCGTCCCGAACCACTGGTGGCTCCCGAGGGCGCGCCGGCGCTCGTCCTCGCGGTGCCGGGGACGCCCAGTAGCGCCACCCGAAGCCTCGCCGACGAGGTCATCAGCATCGCCCGTTCCGAGCTGCCCGGGCTCGACGCCCGGATCGGCCACCTCGACGGGGACGACGACGCCGAGTTCCCCTCCTTGACCACCGTCCTCGTCCGGGCCGCCGAGGAGCGCACCGCCCGCTTCGAGCAGGCGCGCGCCGCCGGCCTGGACGTGCAGGAGCCCGAGGGCCCCGTCGCGGTCGTCGTGCCGCTGCTCGCCGGGCCGGACAACGCGCTGCTGCGCCGGATCCGTCAGGCCGTGATGGACAGCAAGATCGCGGCCGAGCTGACCGACGTGCTCGGACCGCACCCGCTGCTGGCCGAGGCCCTGCACGTGCGGCTCTCGGAGGCCGGTCTCGCCCGTGCCGACCGTGCCCGCCTGTTCACCGTGGCGACCGCCGCGGACGGCATCATCCTGGCCTCCGTCGGCGGTGACGAGGCCGTCCAGGCGGCCGGGATCACCGGCATGCTGCTCGCCGCGCGCCTGGCCGTGCCGGTGATCGCGGCGGCGCTGGACGAGGAGGGCTCGATCGCGGCCGTGGCCGAGCAGCTGCGTTCCTCCGGCTCCCAGCAGCTGGCGCTGGCGCCGTATCTGATCGGCCCGGAGATCGATGCCTCCGTGCTGGAGGAGGCGGCCAAGGAGGCGGGCTGCTCCACCGCCGAGCCGCTCGGTCCGTACCCGGCGATCGGCAAGCTGGCGCTGGCCAAGTACACGACGGCGCTGGGCATCTCGCCGCAGCAGGCGCAGGGGGCGCCGGTTCGGTGAGGTGCGCGTGCGCTCGCGCATTTCGGCGTGTGTGAAGGGGCCCGCTCCGGGTGAGGAGCGGGCCCCTTCGGCGTGGCCGGGTGCGGAGCCGTTGGCCGGGATGGCGCCCTGCGCGGAGTGTGACGCGTTGCCCGGCGTTGCGGGGTGCCTCCCCCACTCTCGGCTTCTCCCCCACGCTCGGCTGCGCTCGCGCGGGGGGACCCCCATGAGCGGGAGGTACCCCCACCGCCCACCCGTGCCGCCTGGGGGTACCTCCCAGGCCGTTCAGGCACTGGGGGAGGCACGACTGCCCGCCCGCTACGCGGGGGCGAAGATGACGCAGGAGGCTGCTGGGACCGCGAGGGAGCCGGTGCGGCGGGGGATGCCGGTGGCCGGGTCCAGGGCGAACCAGGTCACGTCTCCGGAGCGCTCGTTGGCCGCGTACAGGAAGCCGTCCGACACGGTGATGTCGCGGGGCCAGTGTCCGCCGCAGGGCACGGTGGCGGACAGCCGCAGTCCGTCCGGCTCCACGACGAGCACGGACAGGACGTCCTCCCCGCGGGTGGCGGTCCACACGAAGCGGCCGTCGGGCGAGACGGCGATGCCGGACGGGTAGGCGTCGCCCGCCGGGGCCCCCGGCAGCACCGGCACCTCGGTGAGGGGCTTGAGCGCGCCGTCGGCGGCGTCCCAGCGGCAGACGGTGACGGTGGGGACCAGTTCGTTGACGACGTAGGCGTGCGAGCCGTCCGGGTGGAAGACCAGGTGCCGCGGCCCCGAGCCGGGGCGCAGCGCGATCTCCCGGTGCACGGCGGGGACACCGTCCGCGAGGGTGCAGACCCGCACGGAGTCGGTGCCGAGGTCCACGCTGACGGCCCACCGCCCGCTGGGATCGGGCCGCACCTGGTGGGCGTGCGGCCCCTGCTGCCGCTGGGCGTGCGGGCCGGAGCCGGTGTGCCGCAGGACGCCGGACGCGGAGCGGGCGAGGGTGCCGTCGGGGCGGACCGGTACGGCGGTGACGGTGCCGGAGCCGTAGTTGGCGGTCAGCACGTGCCCGGCGTACAGGCTGAGGTGGGTCGGTCCGTCGCCCTCGACGGGCACCGGCCGCCCGGTGGGCTCGGGCCTGTCCCCGCTCACCCGGTAGGCGGCCACCGCGCCCTCGGCCGTCTCGCTGACGGCGTAGAGCGTGTCCCCGTCGGGCGCCAGGGCCAGGTAGGAGGGGTCGGCCAGCCCGTCCGTGCCGCTCACGACCGTGAGGGCGCCGTTGTCGGGCGCGACGGTCGCCGTCAGGATCCCGGGACCGCCGGCCGCCGTGAACGACCCGATGTATGCCCGCCGCTGCCGCCTGCCGCCGTCCGTCACCGCTGCCCCTCTCGTCCCGCTTCGTGCTGCGTCGCCTGGAGTGCCGACCCTGATCGTCCGCCCCGGAGCGACGGTAGCAGTCGATCACTTGCGGTCTAGACCAAACGGGTGCAGCGGGGACGGCCCGGTGAGACGGGTCAGGCACCGGCCAGACGTGAACCGGAGGGGTTGCGCAGTGGGGCGGCGAGTTCGACGAGGGCGTGTTCCAGGTCATGCAGGTGGGCCAGCGCGGGTTCGGCGGCGCGGGGGCCGCCCGCGCGGGCCGGGACGGCGCCCCCGCCGGTGAGTGCCTCGACCGCGGCCTCGACACGCCAGCAGGCGGCGGCCAGCCGGGCGTCGTGCGACGCTTCGGGGTCGGCGGCGACGGCGACCAGGCCGCGGATCTCCCGGGCGCAGTCGTCGAGCAGGCCGAGGACCCGGCGGGCCCGCCGCCTGCGGCCGTGCATCGGGCTCAGCGGGTGCACCAGCGGGGCGACCGACAGCCGCACCCGGGCCAACAGCTGCTCCAGTTCCGCCACGCGGGGCGCCGGGTCGGCGCCCTCGGTCCCGGCGAGGCGGGCGGCGGCCTCCGCGGTGCAGGCGTGCACGCAACGCAGGGCGCGCTGGATCCAGACGTCGGTGACGGCGTGCGTGGTGACGGGCAGGACGAAGAGCACGGCGAGCGCGGCGCCGAGCGCGCCCACGCTGGTCTCGGCGATCCGCAGGGCGAGCAGGCCGGGGCTGAGGACGCCCAGGAGGCCGTAGAGCAGCTCAGCGAGCAGGGTCACGCAGAGCATCATCCAGGTGTAGGAGACCGCGGCGGTGTAGAAGATGCCGAAGACGCAGGCGGCGGCCAGCACGGCGGTGGGCAGCGGGGACCCGGCCACCGGCACGGCGATCAGGAAGCCCAGGCCGATGCCGACGACCGTGCCGAGGACCCGGCGGAAGCCGCGCACCAGTGTCTCGCCGCGCGAGGTGGTGTTGACGAAGACCCACCAGGTCGCGCCGACGGCCCAGTACCAGCGGTCGCCGGACACCAGCTGGCCCACGACCAGGGCGAAACCGGCGCCCGCGGTGGCCTGCACGGCCTGCCGGGTGGTGATGCGGGCCAGCCCGGTGCCGGCGGGCGGCGCGGGGACGGCGGGCGCGGGCCGTCGGCGCTCGTAGCACCACAGGCCGAACCGCACCGCCGCGGCGGCGGCCACGGACAGCAGGACGGCGGCGAACATCTCGGGCAGCCGGTCTGTGGTCACGTGCAGGAACTGGGCGATGAAGAAGGTCATGAAGGCGAAGACACCGAGGCTGTGCCCGCGCGGGCCCCAGCGGCGCGCGTACACACCGGCTCCGACGACGGCGAGGAAGGTGAGGTCCCGGGCCACGGGGAGGCCGTGCAGCGCCGCGGCGGCGGTGAGCACGGGCAGCCCGGCGACCGGCAGCAGCGCGGTGGTGACGGCCTGGCCGCGCACGGTGGCGTCGGTGACGGTGAACAGCGCGAGCAGGGCGGCGAGACCGCCGATGATCGCGCCGACCAGGGAGGTACCGGCCAGCCCGCACACCACGACGGCCAGCCCGATGCCGAGGACGGCCCGTGCGGCGAACCGCAGGCGCGACCGTCCCGGGTCCGGGCTCACGAACACCTTCTTCAGCACTGATTACCGCCCCCTCGCTCACTCACGCCCACCGGCCCGGAAGTCACCGCATGCAAAAGGCGCCGCGGGGTCCGCAGCGCCATCGACCTCTCTATAGGAGCATCTCTGCCACCACTGGCTCAACAGGCCGCTGACAGAGTGGGCCATTGGTACAGTGATCAGGGCACGCCTGCGGCCACCGGAGAGCCAATGGCCGACGAGAGGGGGCCGTACCCGCGATGGCCGTCGACGAACTCGACACCCGCATCCTGCGGCTGCTGCTCCAGCAGCCGCGCACCAGCGTGCGGGAGTACGCCCGCCTCCTCGGGATCGCCCGCGGCACCCTCCAGGCCCGGCTGGACCGCCTGGAGCGCGACGGCGTGATCACCGGTACCGCCCCGTCCCTCTCCCCCGCCGCGCTGGGCCACCCGGTGCTCGCGTTCGTGCACATCGAGGTCACCCAGGGCCATCTGGACGAGGTGGGCGAGGCGCTGGCGGCGGTGCCGGAGATCGTCGAGGCCTTCTCCATCACGGGTGGCGGGGACCTGCTGACCCGGGTCGTGGCCCGTGACAACGCGCACCTGGAGGACGTGGTGCAGAAGCTGATCAGCCTGCCCGGCGTGGTCCGCACCCGCAGCGAGGTGGCCCTGCGCGAGCGGGTGCCGCACCGGCTGTTGCCGCTGGTGGAGTCGATCGGGCGCTCGGCCCGCAGGTGATCCTTGGCATCCTGGACGCCATGAGCACCATGGGCCCGCTCGGCGGCATCTCGGTCATCTTCGATCTCGACGGAACACTCGTGGACAGCGAGCCGAACTACTACGAAGCGGGCCGGCGCACCCTCGCCGAGTACGGCGTCCCCGACTTCACCTGGGCGGACCACGAGGCGTACGTGGGCATCAGCACCCGGGAGACGGTGGCCGACTGGAAGCGACGGTACGGGCTGCGGGCCACGGTCGAGGAACTGCTCACCGTCAAGAACCGCCACTACCTGGGGCTCGCCGGCACCTCGGCCCGCGCCTACCCCGAGATGCGGAAGTTCGTCGAACTGCTGGCGGGCGAGGGCGTACCGATGGCGGTGGCGTCGGGTTCGTCGCCCGAGGCCATCGCGGCGATTCTGGGCCGCACCGGTCTGGACGCGCATCTGCGCACGGTCGTCTCGGCCGACGAGGTGGCGCGGGGCAAGCCCGCCCCCGACGTCTTCCTGGAGGCGGCCCGCCGGCTGGGGGCGGAACCGGCCCGCTGCGTGGTCCTGGAGGACGCCGCTCCCGGTGCCGCCGCCGCGTACGCGGCCGGGATGCGCTGCATCGCGATCCCGTACGTCGCGGCGCAGGCCGACGCCCCGGAGTTCGCCACCGCCGGGCTGCTGGTGCGCGGGGGCCAGGAGGAGTTCACGGCGCGGGCGGCGCACGACTGGCTCGTGCGGACGGCGCGCGCCTCCTGAGGTGACCGGGAGCACGCCTCGGGTCGCGAGGTTTTGCCCGAGGCGGTGATCAGATCGCGTTCCGTATCCGTACCCCCTGGTGTCCGAGCCTGTCTTCGCCCCAGGAGGCACGATGCGCATCACGCGCACCACGGCAGGGACCGCCTTCGTGGCCGGTGCCCTGGTGCTCACCCTCACCGCACTCGCCTACCCGACCATGCTCGGGGTGCAGAACGCGGGCAGTGACCAGGCCCGGGTCGTCACCAACACGCGGTACGGGCCGCTCACCGAACAGGACCGGGACTTCGTGGTGAAGGTGCGGGCCGCGGGGCTGTGGGAGCACCCGCTGGGGCTGATGGCCATGGAGCGGGGGACGACACCGGAGATGCGGGAGGCCGGTGAGCACCTGGTCGTCGGTCACTCCCGGCTGGACGCCACCTGCCGCAGGATCGCGCCGGAGCTGGGCATCACCCTGCCCAACCTGGCCTCGCCGCAGCAGCAGCAGTTCGTGTCGACCGTGGACGGGACCACGGGCAAGCAGTTCGACACCACCGCGGTCAACATCATGCGGATCACCCACGGCCAGATCTTCCCGGCCATCGCCAACATCCGCGCCAACACCAAGAACTCCCTGGTGCGGCAGCTCGCCGACCAGGCCAACGACACCGTCCTGGACCACATCACCGTGCTGGAGAAGACCGGCCTGGTCAACTTCGACCAGGTCAACTTCCAGCAGACCGCCCCGCCGAACCTGCCCAAGGTGCAGCTCACGCCGCCGGCTCCGCAGCCAGGCGAGCCGGTGCTCTCGCTCACCGCGCCGCCGGGCCTGGAGGTGAACACCTCCGCGCCGACGCCGAGTCCGACGGTCCGCTGACGCGTCGGGTCCGGGGGGTCCGAGTCCGGTGGGGTCAGCGCTGACGCGGTCGGCCGCCGCGTCCGCCGCCCTTGCCCTTGCCGCCGCCCGCGCCCCGGTGACCGCCTCCGGCAACGCGCCGGGCACCCCCGGTCTGCTTCCCGCCGGCCTTGCCGCCCGTGGCGCCGCCCGGCTTGCCGCCCGTCTTCCCGGCCGCCGGTTTGCGACGGGCGGGGGCCGTCGCTTCGGCGCTTCCGCCCTTCGCGCGCGCCGCTTCGGGCTGCCGGCCCCGGGTGCTGTTGACGGTCCGGCCCCGGACGATGCCGATGAAGTCCTCGACGCGGTCCGTGTGCGCGTCCTCGGGCCAGGACAGGGCCACGCCCGATCCGGGAGCGTCCGTGACCGTGCGGTACGTGAGGTCCTTGCGGTGGTGCAGGCGAGCCAGCGACAGGGGCACGAGCAGCACACCGATCCCGGCCGCCACCAGTTCGACGGCGTCCGCGGTGGTGGCGGGGCGCTCCAGGGCGGGCCTGCCCGGCAGCCGCTCCCAGTCGAGGACGTCGTCCAGGGGGTGCAGCACGATCTCGTCGGCGAGGTCCTCGACGGTCACCTCGTCGGCCGCGGTGACGAGATGGTCCCTGGGGATCAGCACGACCGTGGTCTCGGTGTAGAGGGGGATGGCGCTGAGCGCCGTACGGTCGACGGGCAGCCGTACGAGTCCGGCGTCGGCGTCACGGCCGAGCAGGACGTCGCCCGCTTCCGCGGCGGGCACCTGGGTCAGGGCGAGGGGGACGTCCGGCAGCCGCTCGTTCCAGATGCGCACCCATTTGTCGGGCGTCACCCCCGGGACGTACGCGAGCCGGAACGAGGGGGGAGCTTCCGAGCCTGTCACCCGGCCAGGTTACCGGGCGTGGTCGGGAGCCGCTCACACGATCGATACCCTTGACCGTATGACGTCGCACCAGAACACCCAGACCATGAAGCCCGCGACCGCGGCGAAGAAGCTGGGTGTGTACCTCGAAGCCACACCCGCCGAGTTCCGGGAGGGCGTCGTCACGCGCGCCGAGCTGAACGCGCTCCAGGCCGACCCGCCGGAGTGGCTGCGCGAGCTGCGGCGCGACGGTCCGCACCCGCGGCCGGTGGTCGCGGCCAAGCTGGGCGTCTCCATCGCGGGGCTGCACCGGGGCGGCGTCACCGAGCCGCTCACCACGGAGCAGATCGACGCGCTGAAGCAGGAGCGCCCGGAGTGGCTGGAGCGGGAGCAGGCGGTCCAGGCCGATGTGCGCAAGGAAGCGGCCCGGGTGAAGAAGCTGCACGCCGAGCGGGCGGAGCGCGCCGAGCGCGACTGACCGACCGCCCGACCGGTGGCCGGCCGGTCATTCCTCGGCCTTCTGCGCGGTCAGGCTCCACGCGTACTGGAGCCAGTCCGACACCACGACCGCGCTCAGGCCGGCGGACAGCAGCCGCGCGGCCCGGGGTGCGACGGCGTAGGTGCCGACGAGTCCGCCGGCCACCCAGGCCGAGGTGCAGAACGGGCAGGAGATCAGGTCACCGACGGCACGGCGCAGTCCGGTGCCGCGCCCGGCGTCCATCACCTCGTTGGCGTTGCCCTCGCCCTCCCGGCTGGTGAACGGCGCCCGCAGGAAGCTGGTGACCTTGTCCTTGGTCAGCAGCCGTGAGGCCTTGAACGTCGCCGTTCCCAGCAGGGCCACGTCCCAGGCGGGGACGGTGTCCGGGAGCCGGACCCCACGGCGCCACGCCGTCACCGCGAACGCGCCGGCGGTGGCCGCGAAGGTCGTCGCGAGCGCCGCGTAGCCGCCGAGGGGTGTCTCCTCCCCGTCGGCGTAGCGCTGCTCAACGTCCGTCATGGGTGTCTCCTCGGTCTCGGTGGCCCGTCTCCAGGCGGTTGTCAGTGGGGTGCCGGGCCGCCGAAGAGGTCGGCGCAGTCGGCGGGCAGGCGGGCCAGCAGTCGGTCGACGCGTTCGCGGGGCACCGCCTCGGCGAGGGTGGACAGCACGGCACCCGCGTCCCATTCGGCGGTGCGCGGCCGGGCGCCGGTCTGCTGGGCCACCCGCCGCAGGAACTCCTCGCGGCCGAAGGCCTCGGGTCTCCCGCGTTCCAGGCGCAGCACGTCGTCCAGGGGTGAGGGCAGGTCGCGGGCCAGGTCGGCGGCCTCCTCCGGCGGGATGCGGGACGCGATCACCCACAGGACGGCCGTGACGACCTGCTCGGCCTCGTCTTCGCCGTGGTACTCACCGCGGTCGCGGACCCGGGTGAGGAATTCGTCGAGCCGCACGGCGTCGCCTCCTTGTGCCGGTTCGCGCTGCCGGGCGGGTGCCCCGTGACGGTCCGGGAAAACGGACCCGCCGCGGCGCTCTCGCACCGCTCCCTCACCGTCCTGCGCCCGCACGCGCGGCGTCTGCGACGTCGGTCACCAGCGTCAGGGCGTCCGCGTCCTCGGTGAACAGCGCGCGTCCGGCAGCGATCCGCCGCCGCCGGTCCCGGCCAGGTGTCGTGAGCCGCCGCAGCGCTTCCAGCAGCGCGTTGGCGTCCTCGGCGACCTCGGACACCCCGAGCGCGGCCATCCGCCGTACGCCGTCCGCGCCGTGGCCGGGTATGGGGCGGTGGCCGACGACCGGCAGCCCGGCCGCGAGCGCCTGTACGGCGGTCTGGCCGGCCGCGTTGTCGATCAGGGCACGGGCGGCGTGCAGCAGGCCCGGCATGTCCGTCACCCAGCCCAGGGCGAGGACGCCCGGTGTGCCGGACAGTGTGCGGCGCAGCCGCTGGTTGTCGCCGCAGAGCACGACCGGCAGATAGCCGTGGCCGGTCAGGAGCCGGACGGTGGCGTCCAGGCGCGAGCCGACGCCCCAGGCACCGGCGGACAGCACCACGGCGGGCCGCCCGGAGCCGAGCCGTTCGAAGGTCTCCCGCCACTGGGCCGCACCCGGGACGTCCTCGGCCGAGAACTCCGGCGCCACGACGGGGCCGCACGTCGCCGCGGGCCTGCCGGTCCTCTCCCGCACCTCGCGCGCCGCCTCCTCGGTGAGGCACAGGCAGTGGTCGTTGCCGGGGTGCAGCCACTGCCGGTGCGGCTCGAAGTCGATCACGAGGACGACGCTGGGCACAGACAGCAGCCCCCGGTCCCGGAGGTGGCCGGTCAGCTGTGCGCCCAGGTGGAAGACGGGCACGACCACGTCGGCGCCGGTGCGCTCCGCCAGCTCGCGCAGCCTGCTCCCGGCGAGCCGGGCCAGGGGCGTCCCGCTCGGTCGGCGTCCCGCGCCGGGACGCAGGAAGAGGCGGTACAGGGCGGCGTACGCCCACGGGAAGTGCCGTACGGCCCCGCGGTAGAAGCACCTGAGGGCCGTGCCCAGGCCGTACGGCAGGAGGGCGAGGACGTCGACGACCTGGGCGGTGTCGCCGCCCTCCCGGGCCCGCCGGACCAGTTCGGCGGCGACGGTGTCGTGACCGGCTCCCATGCTCGCGCTGATCACCAGCAGACGTCTGCCGTCCCGCGGACCGCGCGGGGCGCCGGGGCGGCGGGGCGCTGACGAGCTGCGAGGATGCACGGCGGACCAAGTTGCCGGTACCGCCACTTCCAAACCACCACGCAAGCGGGCGTTTCGGGCGGGCCCTGGGGGATACTCCGTGACCGCCCGTCCGGCCGGACGCCGGAGCCCGACCGCACGGTCGGACGCTTCGCGGTGCCCGCCCCGAGCCAAGGTGGTCCCCATGGTCCATGCGTTCTCCCGTCCCCGGTCCGTCCCCGGACCGCAGGTCGTCGCACCCGACGCGGACCACGCGAGGCCCCCGCGGCGGCCCGTCGGGGTCCGGGACACGCGGACCCGCACGGCACTCGTGACGGGGGCGTCCTCCGGCATCGGCGCGGCCGTGGCCCGTCGGCTGGGTGACGAGGACGGCTGGCGGCTGGTGCTCACCGGACGCGACCCGGTGCGGCTGCGCCAGGTCGCCGACGACGCGTCGGCCACCGCGTTCGCCGCCGACCTCACCCTCCCCGGCGCCGACCGGCAGCTCACCGACTTCACGCTGGCCACGGCGGGCCGGGTGGACCTGCTGGTGGCCGGGGCCGGGGTGGGCTGGGCCGGGGAGTTCCTGGACATGCCGCCGCACACCATCGACGAGGTGCTCGACATCAACGTGCTGGCCACGCTGCGGCTGGTGCGGCTGCTGCTGCCGGGGATGGTGGCGGCGGGTTCGGGGCGGGTGGTGCTCATCGGGTCGCTGGCGGGCAGTGTCGCGGTGCGCGACGAGGCCGTGTACTCCGCCGCCAAGGCCGCGATCGGCGCCTTCGCGGACTCGCTGCGCTACGAGTTGCGCGGCACGGGCGTGGGGGTCACCCACGTGGTGCCGGGCGTCGTCGACACTCCGTTCTTCGAGCGCCGGGGCGCTCCCTACCGGCGCTCCAGGCCGCGTCCGGTGCCTCCCGAGCGCGTGGCCGACGCGGTGCGGAGCGCGGTGCTGCGGGGCCGGGACGAGGTGTACGTGCCCTCGTGGCTGCGTCTGCCGTGCCGGGTGCGGGGCGCGGCTCCGGGGCTGTACCGGCGGCTGGCCGCACGGTTCGGATGACCGGGAGCGCGCCGCGGTGAGTGTCCTCACCGTCGTCCTCGCCCTGTTCGCGGCGCTGTCCAACGCTGCGGCGTCGGTGTTGCAGCGCCGGGCCGCGGCGCAGGACGAGGACCGGGCGGGAGCCAGGCACACGGTGGTGCGCTCGCTGCTGCGGCTGGTGCGGGACCGGTACTGGGTCGGCGGGGCGGCGCTGCTCGCGCTGACGACGGTGCTCCAGGCGGCCGCGCTGGCGGTGGGCAGTCTGGCCGTCGTCCAGCCGCTGATGGCCACCGAACTGCTGTTCACGCTGGTCGTCGGCAGTGCGGTCTTCCACCGGCGTCCGGACACGCGGACGTGGCTGGCGTTCGTCGCGCTGGCCGTGGGGCTGGCGCTGTTCCTGGGCTCCGCCGCTCCGTCGGCCGGTCACGACACCGCCACCGCGGGCCGGTGGATCTGGGCGGGGCTGGCGCTGCTCCTCCTGATGACGGTCCTCGCCTCGGTCGGCAGCCTGGTGCACGGCGCTCCCCGCGCGGCGTTGTTCGGATCGGCGTCCGCGGTGGGGTTCGGCGGTACGGCGGCGCTGCTCAAGGAGCTGACCGGACGGCTCCCCCAGGGGGTGGGCGAGGTGCTGACCCAGTGGCCGCCGTACGCCACCGCGGTGGTGGGCGTGGCCAGCTTCCTGCTGCTGCAGAGTGCCCTGCGGGCGGGGACCCTGGCCGCCTCGCAGCCGGCCCTGACCCTCGGCGACGCACTGACCAGCGTCGCCCTGGGCTGGGCCCTGTTCGGCGAGGAGATCCTGCTCGGGGTGCGGGTGCTGCCCGAGCTGATCGGCGTGGCGCTGATCGGCCTCGGCAGCGTCGGACTGGCCCGGGCGCCGTCGGTGCACGGCGCCTGGGACACGGCCCCGGCGGCGCGGGACGGCCCCGGGCGGGCGGTGAAGCGGTGAACGGAGCGGACGGAGCGGCACGGATCGGGACCGGGCGCCCCGGAACGGAACGCGGTCCGCACGACTCGGGACGAAGCGCAGGAAACAGACCGGAGGTACCACGGATGCGTCACGGGTTTCCCGCCGGACGGGCGGTGTACGCCGTCGCTCCGGTCCTCGCCGCCGCGCTGGCCCACATCGGTCCGGCCGCGACCTGGCTGCCGGAACTGCGCCGACGCCGGTTCCCGGGTCTGGCAGGCCGGGGCAGCCCCGGCCATGTCGCGCTCACCTTCGACGACGGCCCCGACCCGGTGTCCACGCCGCGGTTCCTCGGCGTACTGGACGGGCTCGGGGTACGGGCCACGTTCTTCGTCCTGGGCGAGAACGTCGCGCGCCACCCCGCGCAGGCCCGTGAGCTGGTCCGGCGCGGACACGAACTCGCCGTCCACGGCTGGACGCACGACTGCCCCTGGTGGCCGTCGCCGGTGCGGGACGCGCGTGACCTGCGGCGTGCCGTCCGGGTGGTGGCCGAGGTGGCCGGCAGTGTTCCGCGCTGGTACCGGCCGCCCTACGGCATCCTCACCTCCGGTCGCTGGGCGGCCGCCCGCCGGGCCGGGCTGCGGCCCGTGCTGTGGACCGCGTGGGGCAAGGACTGGCGGCACGACGCCACGCCCGCCTCGGTACGCGCGACCGTGGCGGCGGACCTGCGCGGGGGTGGCACCATCCTCCTCCACGACACCGACCACTCCTCCGCCCCGGGCAGCTGGCGGGCAGCGCTCGGCGCGCTGCCGGACATCGTGCGCGACTGCCGCGAGGCGGGGCTGACGGTGGGCCCCCTGGGTGAGCACGGGGCGGGCTGGGTCCCGGTGACGTCCGTGGCCACGGTGACTCGCGTGCGTGCGGGGACCGCCGGGACTACCGGGACGGCGTCGTTTCGGTCACCGGCGCCGGGACAGCCGTAGCGTCATGAAGGACAGCGACGACCGGCGCACGCCGGAACCGGACACGTCGTGCCCGCCCTGGGCGCTGCGCGAGTACGCGGTACTCGCCGACGGTGAGCGGGGGGCCGTCCTGGACCCCCGGGGCCGGATCGTGTGGCTGTGCGCCCCGCGGTGGCACGACGACGCGGTGTTCTCGGCGCTGATCGGCGGGGCCGGGCACTTCACCGTGGGGCCGGCCGACCCCTGGCACGTCTGGGGCGGCTCCTACGAGGAGGGCACGCTGATCCGGATCAGCCGGTGGGTGACCGCCGGCTGTGTGATCGAGTGCCGGGAGGCGCTGGCCCTGCCGACCCGCACGGACCGGCTCGTACTGCTGCGCCGCATGCGGGTGGAGCGGGGCGAGGCGCGGCTGCGCATGGACCTGGACCCGCGGCCCGGCTTCGGAGGGACGCGGATGCGGGATTCCCGGCAGGAAGGGGGCATGTGGACGGCCGGGACGGAGGGGCTGCGGATGCGGCTCGCCGGGGCACCGGACGCGGTGTGGCGGGACGGGGCGGGGCTGTGCGGCGAGTTCCGGCTGCGGGAGGGCGAGACGCACGACCTCGTGCTGGAACTGTCCGAGGGGCCGGAGACAGGGCCACTCGACGCCGACGCACTGTGGCGGGCGACGGAACGGGAGTGGGAGCAGGCCGTCCCGGACTGCTCGCGGCTGATCGCGCCCCGGGACGCCCGGCACGCGTACGCCGTGCTGCGCGGGCTGACCAGCGTCTCCGGCGGGATGGTCGCCGCCGCGACCACGTCCCTGCCGGAACGGGCCAACAGCGGGCGCAACTACGACTACCGCTACGCCTGGCTGCGCGACCAGTGCTACGCCGGCCTCGCGGTCGCCGCGCACGGGCCGCACCCCCTGGCCGACGACGCCGTGCGCTTCGTCGCCGAGCGCATTCTCGCGGACGGCGACGGGGTGCGCCCCGCCTACACGGTCGACGGGCGGCCGGTCGGTGAGGAACGCTCCCTGCGGCTGTCCGGCTACCCCGGTGGCAACGACCACGTCGGCAACGACGCGGGTGCGCAGTTCCAGCTGGACACCTTCGGCGAGGCTCTGCAGTTGTTCGCCGCGGCCGCCGCGCACGACCGGCTGACCGACGAGGCGGAACGGGCCGCGGCCGTCGCCGTGGACGTCGTCGAGCGGCAGTGGCTGAAGCCGGAGGCCGGCCTGTGGGAGCTGGAGAACCGGTGGTGGACCCACTCCCGGCTGAGCGTGGTGTGCGGGCTGCGGCGGATGGCGGAGGTGCTGCCCGGGGCCGCGGGGCACCGGTGCGCCGACCTCGCCGACACGGTGCTGCGGGAGACCCGGCGCCGCTGCCTGCGCGCCGACGGCCGCTGGCGGCGGGCCGAGGACGACGACGGGCCGGAGGCCGCACTGCTGGTGCCGATGGCCCGCGGCTGCGCGTTCGGGGACGGCGACGGTGACGCCGCCACCCGCGCGTACGTGGAGTCCCGCCTGGCCGAGGACGGGTACCTGTACCGCTTCGAACACTCCGGGGTGCCGCTCGGCGAGGCCGAGGGGACCTTCCTGCTCTGCGGCTTCACCATGGCGCTCGCCACGCACCGGGTCGGCGACCGGGTCGGCGCCTTCCGCTGGTTCGAGCGCACCCGGGCGGCCTGCGGACCGCCCGGGCTGTTCGCCGAGGAGTACGACGTGCGCCAGCGCCAGCTCCGCGGCAACCTCCCGCAGGCCTTCGTGCACGCGATGATGCTGGAGTGCGCGGTCCGCCTGGCCGACGAGTCGACCCTGCCCTGAGTCTCCGGGCGTCCGTCCGGCCCGTTCGAGCCCGTCCGGTGGCCACCGGACGGGCAGTGGGCCGGTCCGCGCCCCTCAGGCAGCCGCTCCCGACACCTCCCGCTCCCGGTGGATCGGAGCCGAACCGCCCGTCAGGGGTACGCCCGTTCCACCGCGGCGAGCCGCGACGATCTCCGCCGCGATGGACAGGGCCGTCTCCTCCGGTGTGCGCGCGCCGAGATCCAGGCCGATCGGTGAGCGCAGCCCGGACAGCTCGTCCTCGGTCAGGCCCGCTTCGCGCAGCCGTCGGTCGCGGTCCTCGTGGGTGCGGCGCGAGCCCATGGCACCGACGAAGGCGACCGGCCGGCGCAGGGCCTCGGTCAGCAGCGGCACGTCGAACTTGGCGTCGTGGGTGAGCACGCACAGCACCGTGCGTTCGTCGGTCCGGGTCTGCCGCAGATAGCGGTGCGGCCAGTCGACGACGACCTCGTCGGCCTCCGGGAAGCGGGCCCGCGTGGCGAAGACCGGCCGGGCGTCGCACACGGTGACGTGATGCCCGAGGAACTTCCCGGCCCGCACCAGCGCCGCGGCGAAGTCGACCGCGCCGAAGACGATCATGCGCGGCGGCGGCACGCTGGACTCGACGAGGAGGGTGAGCCCGCCGGGGCAGTGCGAGCCGTCCTCCGAGAGTCCGACCGTGCCGGTGCGTCCGGCGTCCAGCAGGGCCCCGGCCTCGGCGGCCGCGGTGCGGTCGAGGCCGGGGTGCCCGCCGAGACCGCCCTCGTGGGTGCCGTCGGGACGGACCAGCAGCGCCCGGCCCAGCAGCTCGGCCGGGCCCCGGACGACGCGGGCGAGGGCCACGGTCCCACCCAGGGCGGCGGTCGAGAGCGCCGCCCGGAACACCTCGCGCGACGGTGCGTCCGCGCCGACCGGCGTGACCAGCACGTCGATCTCCCCGCCGCAGGTCAGCCCGACCGCGAAGGCGTCCTCGTCGCTGTAGCCGAACCGTCTGCGCACGCTCTCGCCGCTGTCCAGGGCCTCGGTGCACAGCTCGTACACCGCGCCCTCCACACAGCCGCCGGAGACCGAGCCGATCACCGTGCCGTCGCGGTCGACGGCGAGGGCCGCGCCGGGCCCGCGCGGTGCGCTGCCGCCGACGGAGACGACACTGGCGACGGCGAACTCCCGCCCTTGCGCGAGCCAGCGGTCCAGCTCGTCGGCGATGTCAAGCATGCGGGCCGCCCCCTGCCGCGGGCACCCCCGCCGTCAGCACCCGGTCCGGCCGGATCGGCAGGCTGCGGTGGCGTACGCCGGTCGCGTGCCAGACGGCGTTGGCGACGGCCGCCGCGGCGCCCACGATGCCGATCTCGCCGACGCCCTTGATGCCCACCGGGTCGTCCGGGTCGGGGTCGTCCACCCAGTCGGCCTGGATGTCGCCCACGTCGGCGTTGGTGGCCACGTGGTACCCGGCGAGGTCGGGGGCGTAGAGGGCGCCGCTCGAACGGTCCCGGACCGCCTCCTCGTGCAGGGCCATGGAGATGCCCCAGACCATGCCGCCGACGAGCTGGTTGCGGGCGGTGAGCGGGTTGACGATCCGGCCGGCCGCGAAGATGCCGAGCATGCGGCGCACCCGCACCTCGCCGGTGGCCGTGTCCACGGCGACCTCGGCGAACTGCGCGCCGAAGGAGTGCCGTTCCTTCTGGGCGAGGGCGCCGAGGGCCTCGGTGGTGTCGGACCGTACGGTGATGCCCTCCGGCGGGATCGTCGCGCCGAGGGCCAGCCGCTCCCGCAGTTCGCGGGCCGCCAGCCGGATCGCCCAGGCCCAGGAACGGGTGCCCATCGAGCCGCCCGCGATCATCGCGGGGCCGAAGTCGCTGTCCCCGATCCGGACCCGGACCCGGTCGGGCGCGACCTCCAGGGCGTCGGCGGCGACGAGGGTGAGCGCCGTACGGGCGCCTGTGCCGATGTCGGCGGCGGCGATCCGCACGGTGAAGCCGCCGTCGGCCTGCGCGGTGACGACGGCCGTGGAGGGACCGGCGCCCGCGTGGAAGGAGGCGGCGGCCGTGCCCGTGCCGAGCAGCCAGCGCCCCTCCCGGCGCGTCCCGGGGCGCGGGTCGCGCTCGGCCCAGCCGAACCGCCGGGCTCCTTCGCGGAAGCACGCTTCCAGGTTGCGGCTGCTGAAGGGCAGACCGGAGACCGGGCCGACCTCGGGTTCGTTGCGCAGGCGCAGTGTGATGGGGTCGATGCCGCTGCGCTCGGCGAGTTCGTCGAGGGCCGACTCGATGGCGAAGGACCCCGGTGCCTCGCCCGGCGCGCGCATGAAGGTCGGCGACGGCACGTCGAGCGGCGTGACCTCGTTGGCCGTGTGGTGGGCGTCGGCGTCGTACATCACCCGGGCCACGCCCGCGCTGGGCTCGACGAACTCGTAGACGGTGGAGGTCTGGTTCAGCGAGCGGTGCTCCAGGGCGCGCAGCCGGCCGTCGGCGTCGGCGCCGAGCCGCACGCGCTGGAGGGTGGGGCTGCGGTAGCCGGCCAGCGAGAACATCTGGCGCCTGGTCATGACCACGCGCACCGGCCGCTGCAGTTCGGTGGCGGCCATCACGGCGGCGACCTGGTGGGCGCGCAGTCCCTTGCTGCCGAAGCCGCCGCCGATGTGCTCGGAACGCACCCGCACCGCGGAGGCGTCGAGGGAGAACATGTTCGCCAGTTCGCCCTGGATCCAGGTGGTGCCCTGGTTGGAGTCGACGACCTCCAGCCGGCCGCCGTCCCACAGGGCGGTGGCGGCGTGCGGCTCCATCATGCTGTGGTGCTCTTCGGGAGTGGTGTACTCCTCGTCCACCACGACGGCGGAGGCGGCGAGGCCGGCCTCCAGGTCGCCCTTGGCGGTCTCGCCGGGCATGACCCCGCCGGCCGGGTGGGCACCCGGGTGGCCGGTGGTGAGGGCGGTGTCGTGCGGTTCCTCGTCGTAGGCGACGACGAGCGCCTCGGCGGCCTCCCGGGCCTGTTCGGGCGTCTCGGCGACGACGAGGGCGACGGGCCAGCCCACGTGGTGCACCCGGTCCTGCTGGAAGACCGCGGCGGTGGGGTCCGGCGGGACGCCCAGCAGGCCGATGTAGTCGGTGTCGACGCGCGGGGCGTTGCCGTGGTGCAGGACGGCCAGTACGCCGGGCATGGCGAGGACGGGTTCGGTGTCGATCGCGCGGACGCGGCCGCGGGCGACGGTGGACAGCACCAGCCAGCCGTGCGCGAGGTCGGCGAAGGGGATCTCGCCCGCGTAGCGGGCCGCACCGGTGACCTTGTCGCGGCCCTCGACGCGGGTGTGCGAGGTGCCGACGACGCCCCTGTGCGCCGTACGGCCGGTCGTGGCGGTGGTCATCGGGCGGTCTCCTCGGCGAGTTCGGTCAGGACGGCCACCACGAGGTTGCGCATGAGGGTCACCTTGTATCCGTTGTCGGGCAGCGGCCTGGCGGCCGCGAGTTCGGCGTCCGCGGCGGCGGCGAAGGTGTCGCCGTCGGCCTCCGCTCCGGTCAGTACGGACTCGGCGGCGCGGGCCCGCCAGGGCCGCGAGGCGACCGCGCCGAAGGCCAGCCGGGCCTCGCGCACGACGCCGTCCTCGACGTCGAGCACGGCGGCGACCGAGCCGATCGCGAAGGCGTACGAGGCACGCTCGCGCACCTTGCGGTAGCGGGAGCGGGCGGCGACGGGGGCGGGCGGCAGGGTGACACCGGTGATCAGCGCGCCGGGCGGCAGGGCGGTCTCCCGGTCCGGGGTGTCCCCGACGGGGAGGTAGAAGTCGGCCAGCGTCACCTGGCCCGGCCCGTCGAGGGTTTCGTAGCCGACGACGGCGTCGAACGCGGTGAGGGCCACGCCCATGTCGGAGGGGTGGACGGCCACGCAGTGGTCGGAGGCGCCCAGGACGGCGTGGTTGTGGTGCTCGCCCGTGAGCGCGGAGCAACCGCTGCCCGGGGCCCGCTTGTTGCAGGGCTTGCTCAGGTCGGTGAAGTAGCCGCATCGGGTGCGCTGGAGCAGATTGCCGCCGACGGTGGCCATGTTGCGCAGCTGGCCGGAGGCGCCGGCCAGGACCGCCTGTGCCAGGGCCGGGTAGCGGCGGCGCACCTCGGGGTGGGCGGCGAGGTCGCTGTTGGTGACGGTGGCGCCGATGCGCAGGCCGCCGTCCGCGGTCTCCTCGATGCCGTCCAGGGGGAGTTCGCGGACGTCGACGAGCCGGGAAGGGCGCTCGACGCCGGTCTTCATCAGGTCGACGAGGTTGGTGCCGCCGCCGAGGAAGCGGGCGTCCGGGTCGGCGGCGAGCAGGGCCACGGCGCCGGAGACGTCGTCGGCGCGCTGGTATGCGAACTCCCTCATGCGGCCGTCTCCTCGGTGGTCCCGGACCGGTCGGCACGGTCGTCGTCGTGGGCCGCGGCCTCGTGCGCCTCGGCGGCGCGGGTGACCGCCTGGACGATGGAGACGTAGGCGCCGCAGCGGCACAGGTTGCCGCTCATCCGTTCGCGGATCTCGTCCGGCGTCAGCGGTGGCGGCCCGGCCTCGGGGCGCACGTCCTCGGTGGCGGCGCTGGGCCAGCCTGCCGCGTGCTCCTCGATGACGGCGATCGCCGAGCAGATCTGCCCGGGGGTGCAGTAGCCGCACTGGTAGCCGTCGAGGTCGAGGAAGGCCTGCTGGACCGGGTGCAGCCGGTCTCCCTCGGCCATCCCCTCGATGGTGGTGATCTCGCGTCCCTCGGCGGCCACGGCGAGGTTCAGACAGGAGACGGCGCGACGCCCGTCGACCAGGACGGTACAGGCGCCGCACTGCCCCTGGTCGCAGCCCTTCTTGGTACCGGTGAGGTCGAGGCGCTCGCGCAGGGCGTCGAGCAGGGTGGTGCGGTGGTCGACGGTCAGCTGGTGCTTCTCGCCGTTGATGTTCAGGACGACGGCGCTGGACGTCGACGAGGGCGCTGGGGCCATGATCAGCCTTCTTTGGTGTCTGGTGACCGGGAAAACTGGCTGTAGGCAGTGGGTTCACGGGTGGGCGGGGGCCGTAGGCCGCTTTCCGCCGGTAGAGTGGGCGGGTAAACGGACAACTGTCCACTCACTGGAAACGTAACGGACAGTTGTCCGCTTAGCAAGGTCGGGATTCGGCCACGAACCCGGAAGGAGGACGAGTGCCGCAGTCGGACAAGGACAAGCCGGGCACTCCCCTGCGCTCGGACGCCCAGCGCAACCGCGAGCGCATCCTGGCAGTGGCCACGGAGGAACTGACGCACTGCGCGAACGCCCCGCTGAGCGCCATCGCCAAGAAGGCGGGGGTCGGGCAGGGCACCTTCTACCGCAACTTCCCGAACCGCGAGGCACTCGTCCTGGAGATCTACCGCTACGGGATGCAGCAGGTGGCCGAGGCCGCGCCCGAGATGCTGGCCACCCGGGAACCCGACCGGGCCCTGCGCGAGTGGATGGACCGCCTGGCCGAGTTCGCCATGACCAAGGCGGGTCTGGCGGACGCGATCCGGCTGGTCACCAGCGCGCCCGGGGCCCCCGAGAAGCCGCGCCCCACCCCGCTGGAGGAGGCGGCCGAGCTCCTGCTCCGGGCCAACGACGAGGCCGGCATGATCCGGCCCGGAGTGACCGGGGACGACTTCTTCCTCGTCCTCGGCGGTCTGTGGCTGATCGACCCCGGGGAGGACTGGCAGCCGCGGGTCACCCGGTTCCTGGACTTCGTCATGGACGGCCTGCGGGCCGGAGCGCCGGGCCGGTGACCGCGCCCCGGAAGCGGTAGCGGCGCTCGGGGCGGCCGGCCACCCCGTAGCGCAGGGAGACCTCCGCTGTGCCCACGGTGTGGAAGTACTCCAGGTAGCGGCGGGCGCTGACCCGGGAGATGCCGGTCAGCGCCGCGCACTCGCTCGCGGACAGGGTGCCGTCGGCCCCGCGGAGGGTCCGCTCGACGAGTCCGGCGGTCTCCACGCTCATCCCCTTGGGCAGCGCGGGGACCGGCGCGGCCTGTGCCGCGGCCCCGGCCAGTACCCGGTCGACGTCGGCCTGGCTGCGCACCACCGTGCCCAGCAGCCGGCCCCGCTGAACGGCGTAGCGCTCCAGCCGGACCCGCAGGTCCTCGAACTCGAAGGGTTTGAGGAGGTAGTCGACCACACCGTGCCGCACGGCGCCGCGCACCGCGTCCGCCTCCCGGGCCGCGCTGATGACCATGACGTCGCAGTCGTGGCCCGCGGCGCGCAGCCGTGGGATGACGTCGAGGCCGAAGACGTCAGGCAGGTACAGGTCGAGCAGGACCAGGTCGGGGCTCAGTTCCGCGACGGCGGCCAGCGCCTGCTCCCCGGTCCCGGCGACGCCGACGACCCGGAAGGGCTCGACCCGTTCGACGAACGCGCGGTGGACGCGGGCCACCATGAAGTCGTCGTCGACCACGAGCACGCCGATCGGTGCGGCGGCCCGTGGCGTCTCCGGGTTCGCGGCGGTCGGGGCGGTCGCGTCGGACGTGCCGCTCGTAGCCGTCATGGTGCTGCTCCTTCCGCCACCGCGTCGGTGAGGTGGCTGACGGTCATGCGTGCGGTGAACATGGCCCCCTCGGGGGTGTTGGTCACCGAGATCTCACCGCCGTGACGTTCGCAGACCAGCCGGGTCAGCGCCAGGCCGATGCCCCGCTCGCCCTGCCGGGCGGCCTTGGTGGTGAAGCCGTGCGAGAAGACCTCCCGGGCCAGTTCGGGCGCCACGCCGGGCCCGGAGTCGCGGACCACGATCTCGACGCTGGCGGCGTCCTGCCGCAGCTCGACCTCGACCCAGGCCCCGTGTGCGCCGTCCGGGGCCGCGGCGGCGTCCACGGCGTTGTCGACGAGGTTGCCGACCACGGTCGCCACGTCGGCGGCGTCGGCCGGCTCCAGCCGGTCCAGCGCCGTACGGTCCGAGACGCGCAGGGCGACCCTGCGCTCGGCCGCGAGGGAGGACTTCGCCGTGATCAGCGCGGCCACGGCGGTGTCCCGGACCCGGCGGCTGAGGGTGACGTCCAGGGACTGGCGGCGCTGGTTGAGCCCGCGGATGTAGCGCACCACCTCGTCCTGCTCGCCGATCTGGATGAGCCCGGAGATGGTGTGCAGCTGGTTGGCGAACTCGTGGGCCTGGGCGCGCAGCAGCTCGGAGGTGCTGCGGAAGGAGCCGATCTCCCGCTCCAGGCGGGCCAGTTCGGTGCGGTCGCGCAGGGTGGTGACCGAGCCGAACGGGCGGCCGTCCTTGGTGACGGTCATGCGGTTCATCACCAGGACCCGGCCGTGGCGCACGACGACCTCGTCACGCGGCTCGGCCGCTTCGGGGGTGACGCCGGCGAGGACGTCGCGCAGCCGGCCGTCGATGCCGAGGCCGTCCAGGCTCTGGCCCACGCAGTCGGCGGGCAGGTCGAGCAGGCGCCGGCCCACCTCGTTGACCAGGGTGAGCCGGTGCTGCGGATCGAGGGCGACGACGCCCTCGGCGATGCCGTACAGCATGGCCTCCCGGTGCTCGGCGAGGCCGGCGATCTCACGCGGCTCCAGGCCGAGGGTCTGCCGCTTGACGCGCCGGGCCAGCAGCCAGGAGCCGGCCACGCCGAGGCCACTGGCGATGCCGAGGTAGGCCAGGAGGTAGGAGGAGGCACCGCTGAGGCGCTGCCACACGGTCGTGTCGGCCTCGCCGACCATCACCGTGCCGAGGTGGCGGCCGAGGGTCTGCCGGGTGGCACCGAGCACCGGGACCTGGGCGACCAGTTCCCGGCTGCCCTGCACGGTCAGCGGCCCCGACCAGCCGCTCGACACGCGGGCGCCCTCGCCTCGCGGCAGCCGGGCACCGATCAGCGTGGGGTCGGTGGAGCTGACGACGCGGCCGCCGGCGTCGGCCACCGTGACGGAGGTGACCCCGGACTGGGTCTGCGTGGAGTTGACCAGCGGTGCGAGGGCCTCCTGCGGCACCGGGCGCAGCAGCTGGCTGCGGACCAGCGGCGTGGCGGCCAGCTGCTCGGCCAGCGCGGTGACCCGGCGGCCTTCGACGCGGTTGAAGGTGGCTTTGGACTGGGCGAGCGAGACGGCGGCCACCGCGAGCAGGACCACCACGACGATGGCGAGCTGGAGGACCAGCATCTCGCCCGCGAGGGTCTGACGGCGGAAGGTGGGTGCCACGGCGGACTCGTTCCGGGCTCATGGAGGGGCGGGGGTGCCGGGTCGCCATCATGGCGCCCACCTGCGGCGAAGGAAAGGGATGTGCCTGCTTCGCAATGAACCGGCGATCCGACAGCGATGTTGATGCCGCGGCCGCGGCGACCGCAATGAACACAACCTCCCTTGGTTCCGCAAGGAAGACAGGCGGCGGACGCGCGGGCACCATGTGGCCCACGTCACCCTCCCCCACAGGGCTCCCCGTACCCCTCTACCCAACCGACAGGTGGTGTCATACGTGCGCCTGCGCACCCCCCTTGCCCTGCTCGGGGCCGCCGTGCTCGTGCTGGCGGGACCGCCGTTGCTCTCCTCGGGCGACGACTCGGACTCCGGCACCCAGATTCCGGGCCTTCGCTTCATGGTTCCCAACACGCCCGGCGGCGGCTACGACATCACCGCCCGCACGGCCGCGAAGAACGCCGAGGACGCCGGGCTCACGCACAACATCGAGGTGTTCAACCTGCCCGGCGCGGGCGGCACCGTGGGCCTGAGCCGGCTGGTGAGCGAGCACGGCAACGGCAAGCTCGCCATGTCCATGGGCCTCGGCGTCGTGGGCGCCGCCCGCTCCAACCACGCGCCCAAGACCCTCGCCGACGCCACGCCGATCGCGCGGCTCACCGAGGAGCAGGACGTCGTCGTGGTCGCCAAGGACTCGCCGTACAAGACGATCGACGAGCTGATCGGCGCCTGGAAGGAGGACCCGGGGAAGATACCGGTGGGCGGCGGTTCGTCGCCGGGCGGGCCCGACCACCTCGCGCCGATGCTGATGGCGCAGGCCGCCGGGATCCAGCCGAAGTCGGTCAACTACATCCCCTTCGACGGCGGCGGCGAGCTGCTCGCCTCCATCCTCGGCAACAAGGTCGGCTTCGGGGTCTCCGGCGTCGGCGAGTACCTGGACCAGATCAAGGCGGGCGAGCTGAGGGTGCTCGCGGTGACCGGTCCCGAGCGGGTGGACGACCTCAAGGACGCGCCCACCCTCAAGGAGTCCGGCTACGACGTGGACTTCACCAACTGGCGCGGCATCGTCGCCCCGCCCGGTCTGTCCGAGGCACAGCGCGCCAAGCTGATCCGCCTGTTCGAGGAACTGCACGACTCGCCCGAGTGGAAGAAGTCCATGGACCAGAACGGCTGGGACGACGCGTTCCTGACCGGTGACGAGTTCGGTGACTTCCTGGACGCGCAGGACAAGCGTGTGGTGTCGGTGCTGAAGGAGCTGGGACTGTGACGACGCCGACCGAACTCCCCGAGAACCGCGAGACGGCGGCCGCCGGCCGGCGCTCGTGGCTGCGCGAGCACTCCGAACTGGGCGTGTGCGCCCTGCTGCTGGCGCTCGGCGTGCTCGTCCTGACCGACGCGCTCACCATGGACGTCGACATCACCCAGCGCGGTCCGGTCGGACCCAAGACGGTGCCGGTCGTGGTCGGCATCGGTCTGCTGGTGATCGCCGCGCTGCTCGCCGTCGACGTGCTGCGCGGCGGCCGGGGCGAGGCCGAGGGCGGCGAGGACATCGACCTGTCCGAACCGGCCGACTGGCGCACGGTGCTGCTGCTCTCCGGGATCTTCCTCGGCGCGGCCGCCCTGATCGAGCCGGCCGGCTTCCCCGTCGCCGGGGCGCTGCTCTTCTGGGGCGCCGCCTTCGCGCTCGGCAGCCGGCGCGTGGACCGCGATCCGCTGATCGCCGCGGTGCTGTCCCTGATCACCTACGTCGTCTTCGACAAGCTGCTCGGCGTGCCGCTGCCCGGTGGTCCGCTGATGGGAGTGCTCTGACATGAACGCCCTCAACTCCCTCATGGACGGGTTCGGCACGGCCCTGACCCCGCTCAACCTGCTGTGGGCCGCCCTCGGTGTGCTGCTCGGCACGGCCATCGGCGTGCTGCCCGGCATCGGTCCGGCGATGGCGGTGGCGCTGCTGCTGCCGGTCACGTACGGGCTGGACCCGGTCGCGGCGTTCATCATGTTCGCGGGCATCTACTACGGCGCGATGTTCGGCGGTTCGACCACCTCCATCCTGCTCAACACCCCCGGCGAGAGCGCCGCCGTGGTCGCGGCCATGGAGGGCAACCCCATGGCCAAGGCGGGGCGCGGCGCACAGGCGCTGGCGGCCGCGGCCATCGGTCACTTCGCGGGCGGCATGATCGGCACGGTCCTGCTGGTGGCGCTCGCGCCGACGGTCGCCGACCTGGCGGTGGACATCGGTGCGCCGGACTACTTCGCCATCATGGTGCTGGCGTTCATCGCCGTGACGTCGGTGCTGGGCTCGTCGCGGATCAGGGGCCTGGCCTCGCTGCTGATCGGCCTGACGATCGGTCTGGTGGGCCTGGACCAGATGACGGGCCAGCAGCGGCTGACCTTCGGCTCGCTGCAACTCGCCGACGGCGTGGACGTGGTGATCGTGGCGGTCGGTCTGTTCGCGATCGGCGAGGCGCTGTGGGTGGCGGCCCACCTGCGGCGCGGTGCGGCCGAACCCATCCCGGTGGGCCGCCCGTGGCTCGGCCGCGCCGACGTGAAGCGCACCTGGAAGTCCTGGCTGCGCGGCCCGTTCATCGGCTTCCCGTTCGGCGCGATCCCGGCGGGCGGCGCGGAGATCCCCACCTTCCTGTCGTACGTCACGGAGAAGCGGCTGTCCAAGCACAAGGACGAGTGGGGCAAGGGCGCCATCGAGGGCGTGGCGGGACCGGAGTCGGCGGCGTCGGCCTCGGCGGCGGGCACGCTGGTGTCCATGCTGACGCTGGGCCTGCCGACCACCGCGGTCGCCGCGGTCATGCTGGCCGCCTTCCAGCAGTACGGCATCCAGCCCGGACCGCTGCTCTTCGAACGCGAGCCCGAGCTGGTGTGGGGTCTGATCGCCTCCCTCTTCGTCGGCATGGTGCTGCTGCTCGCCCTGAACCTGCCGCTGGCGCCGGTGTGGGCCAAGCTGCTGCGGATCCCGCGGCCGTACCTGTACGCGGGGATCATGTTCTTCGCGGCGGTCGGCGCGTACGCGGTCGGCGGTGAGGTGGTCGACCTGGTGATCCTGCTGGTCATCGGTCTGATCGGGTTCGGTATGCGGCGCTACGGGCTGCCCATCCTGCCCGCCGTGATCGGCGTCATCCTCGGCCCGAACGCCGAGCAGCAGCTGCGCCGTGCCCTGCAGATCAGCGACGGCAGCGTGACGGGTCTGGTCGACACGCCGTTCTCGGTGACGGTGTACGCGGTGATCGTGCTGCTGCTGGCCTGGCCGCTGGTGAAGCGGCTGGTCGTCCGGGGGCGGACGCGAGCGGGCGCCTGATCCCCGGCCCGGTCCGGCGGCGCGTGCGCGTGCTCAGGAGCGGTGTGTGCGGCCCGGTACGTCGACCCGTACCGGGCCGTCCCGCGGCGCGGGTGGCGCGGCTCGTGCCGAGCCTCGGTAACCTCGTCGGCAGCCGCCTCGACCTGTATGAGCCGACGGTGCTCACGGTCGCGGGACGCTTCCGCGGCCGCGCCGTCCTCGTGCCGTGACCGGGGAACGCCCTCCAGGGCCCGCATCACAGAAAGCGAACCGATCCCATGATCTTCATTACGGCGAAGTTCCAGGTGCTCCCCGAACACGCGGACCGGTGGCCGGAGATCGCCGGCGAGTTCACCCGGGCCACCCGGGCGGAACCCGGCTGCCTCTGGTTCGACTGGTCGCGCAGCGTCGACGACCCTACCGAGTACGTACTGGTCGAGGCGTTCCGCGACGACGAGGCGGGTGCCGCGCACGTCCGGTCCGCGCACTTCCGCGCCGCCCAGGAGAAGCTGCCGCGCCATCTGGCCCGCACGCCCCGCATCGTGAACACGACGGTCGACCAGGAGGGCTGGTCGGAGCTGGGCGAGATGGCGGTGGAGTAGGACGCCGGAACCCCGCGGTCGGCTGCCGTCAGCCGAGGAAGCTCAGCCGGACCCGGCGGTCGGGGTTGTCCCGGTTGGTGTCCACCAGGCACACCGACTGCCAGGTTCCGAGCTCCAGGCGGCCGCCGATCACCGGCAGCGTCGCGTGCGGGGGCACGAACGCGGGCAGCACGTGGTCGCGGCCGTGCCCGGGGCTGCCGTGGCGGTGCTGCCAGCGGTCGTCGGCGGGGAGCAGGGTGTGCAGGGCGGACAGCAGGTCGTCGTCGCTGCCGGCGCCGGTCTCGATGATCGCGATCCCGGCGGTGGCGTGCGGGACGAACACGTTGAGGAGGCCGTCGCGGCCGGACGCCGCCTCGCGCAGGAAGGACTCGCAGTCACCGGTGATGTCGGCGACCCGCTCCGCCGAGCCGGTGGCGAGGTTGAGGACTCGGGTGGTGAAGGCATCTGACATGACCCCATCCTGACACCGGGGGAAGATCGGGGCCTGCCACGCAGTTGGTAGAAGCGTGAACAACACACGCGAGGTCGAGGTCGTCGTCATCGGTGCCGGTCAGGCCGGGCTCGCCGCGGCCTATCACCTGCGGCGCACGGGCTTCGAGCCCGAGCGCGACTTCGTGGTGCTCGACCACTCCCCCGGGCCCGGCGGCGCCTGGCAGTTCCGCTGGCCGTCCCTGACGTACGGCAAGGTGCACGGGATGCACGCCCTGCCGGGGATGGAGCTGACCGGCGCGGATCCGGCGCGGCCGTCCGCCGAGGTGGTGAGCGGCTACTTCGCGGAGTACGAGCGGACCTTCGACCTGCGGGTGCTGCGGCCGGTCGACGTGCGCGCCGTGCGCGAGGGGACGGACGGACGGCTGGACGTCGAGACGTCGGCCGGGTCCTGGGCGACGCGTGCGCTGATCAACGCGACCGGCACCTGGGACCGGCCCTTCTGGCCGCGCTATCCGGGGCAGGAGACCTTCCGGGGACGGCAACTGCACACCGCGCAGTACGCCGGGCCGGAGGAGTTCGCCGGTCGGCGCGTGATCGTGGTCGGCGGCGGCGCCTCGGGCACGCAGCACCTGATGGAGATCGCCCCGTACGCGGCGGCCACCACGTGGGTGACCAAAAGGCCCCCCGTCTTCCGCGAGGGGCCCTTCGACGAGGACGCGGGCCGGACGGCGGTGGCGCTCGTGGAGGAACGGGTGCGGCAGGGGCTGCCGCCGAAGAGTGTCGTGTCGGTGACCGGGCTGCCGCTGAACGAGGCGGTCCGGGCCGGTCTGGAGTCGGGGGTGCTGGAC
Source organism: Streptomyces sp. NPDC034099 (assembly GCF_055575415.1). Classification (NCBI taxonomy): domain Bacteria; kingdom Bacillati; phylum Actinomycetota; class Actinomycetes; order Kitasatosporales; family Streptomycetaceae; genus Streptomyces; species Streptomyces sp. NPDC034099. The sequence continues at coordinate 375,490 of NZ_JBVISR010000005.1, forward strand.
CGGCAGCCCATGTTCGACCGGATCACGCCCGAGGGGGTGGAGTGGGGCGACGGGCGGCGGGTGGCCGCGGACGTCATCCTGTGGGCGACCGGGTTCCGGGCCGCCATCGACCATCTGAGGCCGCTGCGGCTGCGGGAGGCGGGCGGCGGTATCCGTGTCGAGGGGACGCGCGCGGTGGCCGACCCGCGGATCCACCTCGTCGGCTACGGGCCCTCCGCCAGCACCATCGGCGCCAACCGGGCGGGACGCGCGGCCGTGCGGGACATCAGGCGGCTGCTGGCCGAGGAGGAGCCGGTCGCCGCGTGACGCCCCGACCGGTCACTTGGCGGCCTCGGCCTCGGCCTGCTTCGAGGCGCTCTGCCGGAGGCGGTTGAACTCGTCCACGTTGCGCTGGTGTTCGGCGTAGTCGGCGGTGAAGCGCGTGTCGCCCGGCTTGACCGTGACGAAGTAGAGCCAGTCACCGGGGGTCGGGTTGATCGCGGCGGTCATCGCCTCGTCGCCCGGACTGGCGATGGGGGTGGGCGGCAGCCCCATGCGCTGGTACGAGTTGTAAGGACTGTCGATCTTCGTGTCCTTGTCGGTGGTCTCCAGGGTGGAACGGCCCAGGGCGTAGTTGATGGTGGAGTCCATCTGCAGCGGCATGCCGCGTTCCAGCCGGTTGAAGATCACCCGGGCGACCTTGCCCATGTCCTCCTTGGCGGCGGCCTCCGCCTGCACGATGCTGGCGATGGTGACCGCCTGGTAGACGTTCAGCGCGTTGCGCTGGGCGCCCGCGGCGACCGGCGCGCCGGTGAACTTCTTGTTCGCCGTGTCGACCATGGCCGTCAGCAGCTTCTCCGGGGTCGGGTTCTCGCCCAGCGGATAGGTCGCGGGGAAGAGATAGCCCTCGGGGTTGCCCTCGGCGTCGTTCGGCAGCTTGAGGTTGGCCTTGGCCAGGGACTTCTTGGTAGTGCCCGCGGGCAGGGCGAGGACCTTGTCGACGGCTCCGTAGACCTGGGTCGCGCGCCACCCCTCCGGGATCACCAGGGAGGTGGGACGGGACTCGCCCTCGTCCTCCGTCGTCAGCAGCGGCACCGCCACGACGGTACCGGCGACGACGGCGCCGGCCGCGATCAGGGCGATACGGCCCCGGCGCGTCAACCGGATCGTTCTCCTGGGACTTCTGGGGCTTCTGGGACCCCTGAGTCCTGTGGAGCCTCTGAGGCCCGCCCTGGGGCCTCTGGCGCTCCTCGCGCTTCTCACGCTTCTCGCGCTCCGTGGCGGAGTGTTCATCTGCATGCGGGCACGGTAACCCCCATACAGCCGCAAACCCGGCATATCGTCATCTTGTCGGCTCCAGTCGGGCGTCCCGACGGACCAGCGCGGCATACCTCCCGTCCTGCGCCAGCAGTGCCTCGTGCGTACCCTGTTCGGCCAGTCGTCCGGAGTCGAGGACCACGATCCGGTCGGCGCCCTGGACGGTGGAGAGGCGGTGCGCGATCGTGATCGTGGTGCGGTTGGCCGACAGGGCGTCGATGGCACCTTGCACGGCGGCCTCGGTACGGGTGTCCAGGGCGCTGGTCGCCTCGTCCAGGACGAGGACGGGCGGGTCGCGCAGGATGGTGCGGGCGATGGCCAGGCGCTGCTTCTCGCCGCCGGAGAAGCGGTGCCCGCGCTCGCCGACCACGGTGTCGTAGCCGTCGGGCAGGGCGGCGATGTGGTCGTGGATCTGGGCCGCCCTCGCCGCCGCCTCCAGCTCCGCGTCCGTGGCGTCCGGCTTGGCGAAGCGCAGGTTCTCGGCGACGGAGGCGTGGAAGAGGTACGTCTCCTGCGAGACGACGCCGACCCCGCGGGCCAGGGTGTCGAAGTCGAGGTCGCGCACGTCGACCCCGTCGAGGGTGACCCGGCCGCCCGTCACGTCGTACAGCCGCGGCACCAGGTGGCCGAGCGTGGACTTGCCCGCACCGGTGGGACCGACGACGGCGAGACTGCTGCCGGCGGGGACGGTGATGTCGATGCCGTCGAGCACCGGGCCGCCCTTGCCGTCGTAGCCGAACTCGACGTTCTCGAAGCGGACCTCGCCCTTGATGTGGTCGAGGTGGACGGGGTCCTCCCGCTCGGTGATGTCGATCGGCAGGTCGAGGTACTCGAAGATGCGCTGGAAGAGTGCGAGCGAGGTCTGGATCTGCACACCGGTCGACAGCAGGCTCACGGTCGGGCGGAACAGCCCCTGTTGGAGCGAGACGAAGGCGACGATCGTACCGAGGGAGACGTCGGGGCCGCCGAGTTGCAGGGCGATGCCCGCGGTCCAGTAGATGACGGCCGGCATGGCGGCCATGACGATCGTGATGACGGCCATCCGCCAGCGGCCCGCCATGTTCGACCTCACCTCCAGGTCGACCAGGCTCTCGGACTCGTCCGCGAAGGCGCGGGTGAGCGAGTCGGAACGGCCCATGGTGCGGCCGAGCAGGATGCCGCTGACGGAGAGCGACTCGGTGACCGTGGCGGCCATCGCGGCCATCTGCTTCTGGCGCCGGGTGGTGATCTTCCGGCGTTCCCTGCCGACGCGGCGGCTGATCCACACGAACACCGGGAGGAGGAGCAGCGAGACGACGGTCAGGCGCCAGTCGAGGACGACCATGGCGACGATCGTGGCGACCACGCTGGTGAGGTTGGACACCAGTGAGGTCGCCGTGGAGGTGACGGTGGCCTGCATGCCGCCGATGTCGTTGGCGATGCGGGACTGGACCTCGCCGGTGCGGGTGCGGGTGAAGAAGGCGAGGGACATCTGCTGGAGCCGTCCGTAGACGGCGGTGCGCAGGTCGTGCATGACGCGCTGGCCCACGGTCGTGGAGATCAGGGTCTGCAGCACGCCGAAGACGCTGGTGAGGACGGCGCCGAAGATCATGCCGAGGGCGAGCAGGCTCAGCAGGCCCGTACGCCCCTCGGGGATCGCGACGTCGAGGATCTCCTTGAGCAGGAAGGGCGTGGCGACCGACACCAGGGACGCGGCGCCGACCAGCAGACCGACGACCGCGAGGCGGCCGCGGTAGGGGCGGAACAGCTTGAGGATGCGACGCACCTGCCGGGGCTGTTCCCTGGCGTCGGCGGGTGCGGTCCAGGCGGATTCGCGATCGGGGTGCATGGGCTCCTTCGGAGGCGGCGAGGGGAGGCCCGCGGAGCCTTCGCGGCGCAGACCTCGGGGGCCTGCCGCAGGCATGCGCGGACCTTACGGATCATAGGTCATTGTTACCTATACTCACAATGAACATCATCCTGATATTGTTCCCCCATGACCGCCCCCGATCCCGACGGCCTGCTCGCCGAGCAGCTGCTGCGGCTCACCCGCCGGGTGCACCGCATCCAGAAGCGCCATCTCGAGCACCGCGACCTCGGCATCACCCCGGCCCAGTCCCGGCTGCTGCGCACGCTGGCGCACTACGGCTCGCCCCCGCGCATGGCGGACCTCGCCGAGCGCCTGGAGGTCGTGCCCCGGGCGGTGACGACTCTGGTCGACGGGCTGGAAGCGGCCGGGAAGGTGCGCCGCGTCCCGGATCCCGCCAACCGCCGGGTCATCCGGATCGAGCTGACCGACGACGGGCACGCGGCCCTCGGGGAACTGCGCGGTGCGCGCCGGTCCGCCGCCGAGGAGATCCTGGCCCCGCTGACGGACGAGCAGCGCGCGGTGCTGGGCGGACTGCTGGACACCCTGATCGACGGGCCGGACACGGGCGAGGGCCGCCGGACGGCGTGATCCGGGCAGTCGGTCCGGTCCCGGGTGATCCGAGTGGCCGGGTGATCCGAGTGGCCGGGTGATCCGAGTGGCCGGGTCCCGAAAGCCCCTCGCTCAGGCCTTCAAGTGCGCCCTGTCCCCCATCACCACCACGGGGTGCCGGTCCGGGTCCAACGTGCGCAGCAGGTACTCCATCGCCGGCTTGGGCAGGCTGACGCAGGCCGACGTACCGCTGCCGTGGTCCATGTGCAGCCAGATCGAACCGCCCTTCGACGTCCCCTCGGGACGGGTCGGGTCGTTCGGCGGAGTGCCCTTGACACGGTTGTAGTCGATGGCGATGACGTAGTCGAAGTCGTGCCAGTACGACTTCGCCCACCACCGCGGGGCCGCGAAGCTCGCGGACCTGCTGTACGGCAGCCCCGTGCCGGGGGCCGGATCCGGGTCCGGGAGCACGCCGCCCGCGTCGCTGAGCGTGAACACGCCGACGGGACTGCGCTTGTCGTTCTCGTGGTGGTCGGTCGTCCACCCCTTGGTGCCGTTGTGCGCCGCCCAACTGCGGGCGCGATGCCAGGCGGAGCCCTGCTTCGTGTAGAGCACGACCGTGGAGTCGGCGGAATCCCTGCCGTCTCCGTACACCGCGACGACCTGGCGCGAGTCGCTGGGGATGCGCTCGAGGAGCCGGTCGCCGACGCCGGGGATCCTCGTCGGGTCGGCCGCCGCGCTGCTCCGGCCGTCCCCGCCCGGGGGTCCGCTCGCCCGGGAGTCCGCGCCGTCCCCCGACGGGCCGCCGCAGGCGGACAGCGCCGCCACCGCCAGCAGGGAGCCAAGAGCCGCCGTCACGACCGCCGTACGCCGTCCACCACCACGTGCCATTCGTCCATCGTCGCATCCCCTGCGCGCATGCCGTCGGGACGGCGGCGGACGAGGGCGGGTGGACCGCTGCCGACGCGGGCGGACGGCGCGCGGCGCTCCGCAGCCGGATTCGTACGCCGTCGCGGAAAACCGCTTGATTTTGGGCACGTGGCGACGCGAACCTTTCACGGTTTGCAGCCTCTTGATGCCGTATGGCAACGGCACCCCCTGACACGAGCCACTGGGACGTCATGCAGATCCAAGACCTTCCGTATCCCGACCCGGGTGTGCCGGACGCACGCTCGGGCCCCCGATTCCTGTGGTGGCTGTTCCGCAACCAGCTCGGTGGCCAACTCACGTCGCTGGCCTGGGGCCTGCTGCACTTCGCCTCCGTCTCCGCCCTGCCCTTCTGTGTCGGTCTCGCCATCCAGGCGGTCGTCGACCGCTCCGGCAGCCGACTCGCCCTCGCGGGCGGCGTCATGGTCCTGTGCTGCGTCGGCAACGCGCTCGGCGACACCTTCCTGCACCGCGCCGCCGTCACCAACTGGATCACCGCCGCGGCCCGCGTCCAGCAACTGCTGGCCCGCAAGACGGCGCTGCTGGGCTCGGCGCTGACCCGGCGCGTGGCGGCCGGTGAGGTCGTGGCCGTGTCCACCGGCGACGTCGAGAAGATCGGCTGGTTCGTGGAGGCCGTCTCCCGCTTCACCGCCGCCGCACTCACCATCGTGCTGGTCTGCGTGGCGCTGGTCGTCTACCAGCCGGCGCTCGGCGTCGTCGTGATCGTGGGACTGCCGGTGCTGGCCCTCGCCGTGCTGCCCCTGCTGCCCCGCGCCACCCGGCGGGCCGACGTCCAGCGCGACAAGGCCGGCCGCGCCACCGAGCTCGCCTCGGACACCGTCGCCGGACTGCGCGTGCTGCGCGGCATCGGCGGCGAGGAGCTCTTCCTCGACCGCTACCGCAGCGCCTCCCAGGAGGTGCGCCACGCCGCCGTGCGCAGCGCCCGCATGTGGTCCCTGATCTCCGCGATCCAGGTGCTGCTGCCGGGACTGCTGCTGATCGCGGTGGTCTGGCACGGCGTCCACCTGGCCCGCCAGGGCCGCATCGGCGTCGGCGAACTCGTCACCGTCTACAGCTCCGTCATGATCCTCACCTATCCGCTGCGGCACTTCGAGGAGATCGCCATGGCGTACTCCTTCTCCCGCCCCTCGGCCAAGCGGGCCGCACGGGTGCTGGCCCTGGAACGCGCCACGGACACCGGGGGGTCGCGCGCCGCCGAGATCCCCACCGGGGACCTGTACGACCCGACCACCGGTCTCCTGGCTCCGGCGGGCGGGCTCACCGCCGTGGTGTGCGGTGACCCGGACGCGGCCGGGCGGCTGGCGGAACGGCTCGGCGGGCATCCCTCGGAGCAGGGTGCGTCGGCCCTGCTGGGCGGGGTGCCACTGGACGAGCTGCCCCTGAAGTCCGCGCGCACCGCGGTCCTGGTGCAGGACAAGGACCCGGTACTGCTCTCCGGAACGCTCCGCGAGCTGCTGGACGTGCCCGCGTCCGGTGCCGTCGCCGCCGAGGACGCGCTCGCCGCCGCCCAGTGCGGCGACGTGTTGGCGGCACTCGCGCAGGGCTCGCTCGGCGCCGACGACCCGTTGGACGCCCGCATCACCGAACGGGGCCGCTCGCTGTCGGGCGGCCAGCGCCAGCGCCTGGCACTGGCCCGGTCCCTGATCACGGACCCGGAGGCGCTGGTCCTGGACGAACCGACCTCGGCCGTCGACTCGCACACCGAGGCGAGGATCGCGGAGGGCGTGCGGGCACTGCGCGCCGGGCGCACCACGGTGGTGTTCACCTCGTCACCGCTGATGCTGGACCGCGCGGACCGGATCGTGTTCCTGCACGACGGCGAGGTCGCCGCGGTCGGCGCCCACCGGGAACTGCTGCACGCCGAACCCAGGTATCGGGCAGTGGTGACCCGCGAGACCGACAAGGAGGCCGCGGCGCAGCCGGACGCCGTACCGGCCGGCAGGCAGCCGGCGCGGCCCCTGAGTGACGACGGCCGCGTCGACGACCGTGACGGCGCCCTGAGCGACGACGACGTACTGCACCGACTGGAAGAGATCGAGGAGACGGCATGATCGGCGTCGCGCCACCGTCCTACGACCCGGCGGCCCCCACGACGGCCGGCTCCCTGCCCGTCGGCGCCCGCCCGACCGTGCGCGCCTACGTCGGGGAACTGCTGCGCCGGCACCGTCGGGCCTTCCTCTTCCTCGTCACCGTCAACACCGTCGCCGTGATCGCGTCGATGGCGGGCCCCTACCTGCTGGGCGGGCTCGTGGAGCGGGTCTCGGACGACGCGCGCGAGCTGCGCCTCGGCCTCACGGCCACGCTCTTCGTGCTCGCCCTCGTGGTGCAGGCCGTCTTCGTGCGCGAGGTACGGCTGCGGGGGGCCATGCTCGGCGAGCGGATGCTGGCCGATCTGCGCGAGGACTTCCTCGTGCGTTCGGTCGGGCTGCCGCCCGGCGTGCTGGAACGGGCCGGCACGGGCGACCTGCTCTCCCGGATCACCACGGACATCGACCGGCTCGCCAACGCCATGCGCGAGGCCGTGCCCCAGCTCGCGATCGGCGCCGTGTGGGTGGTGCTGCTGCTCGGCGGCCTGGTGGTCACGGCACCGCCCCTGGCGCCCGCGGTGCTGATCGCGGTGCCGCTGCTGGTGATCGGCTGCCGCTGGTACTTCCGCCGGGCGCCCGCCGCCTACCGCTCGGAGGCCGCCGGGTACGCCGCGGTGGCCGCCGCGCTCGCCGAGACGGTGGACGCCGGGCGCACCGTCGAGTCGCACCGGCTCGACGCCCGTCGCATCGAGCTGTCGGAGCGCCGGATCAAGGAGTGGACGGCCTGGGAGCGCTACACCCTCTGGCTGCGGTCGGTGCTCTTCCCCGTCATCAACGTCACCCATGTGACCGTGCTCGCCTCCGTCCTGCTCATCGGTGGTGTCTTCGTCCTCCAGGGCTGGATCGGGGTCGGCCAGCTGACCACGGCCGCCCTGATCGCGCAGATGCTCGTCGACCCGGTCGGCCTCATCCTGCGCTGGTACGACGAGCTGCAGGTGGCCCAGGTCTCCCTGGCGCGGCTGGTGGGCGTCCGGGACATCGAGCCGGACGCCGGTGACGGCACGCTGACCCCCGACGGACGGCACGTGCGTGCCGACCGCGTGCACTTCGGCTACCTGGAGGGGGTCGACGTGCTGCGCAAGGTGTCGCTGGAGGTCGTCCCCGGGACCAGGCTGGCCCTGGTCGGCCCCTCGGGTGCCGGCAAGTCCACCCTGGGCAGGCTGCTCGCGGGCATCTACGGTCCGCGCGAGGGCCGGATCACCCTGGGCGGCGCGGAACTGTCCCGGATGTCCACGGAACGGGTCCGCTCGCACGTCGCCCTCGTCAACCAGGAGCACCACGTCTTCGTGGGCTCCCTGCGCGACAACCTCCGGCTCGCCAGGACCGGCGCCACCGACGCCGAGCTGTGGGCGGCGCTGGGCGCGGTCGACGCGGACGACTGGTCCCGTGGGCTCGACAAGGGGCTGGACACCGAGGTCGGCTCGGGCGGCTTCGCGCTCACCCCGGCGCAGGCCCAGCAGATCGCGCTGGCCCGCCTGGTGCTGGCCGACCCGCACACCCTGGTGCTGGACGAGGCGACGTCCCTGCTCGACCCACGGGCCGCACGCCATCTCGAACGGTCCCTGGCCCGGGTCCTGGACGGACGCACGGTGATCGCGATCGCCCATCGCCTGCACACCGCTCACGACGCGGACGTCATCGCCGTGGTCGAGAACGGCCGGATCAGCGAGCTGGGCAGCCACGACGAGCTCGTCGCGGCCGACGGCGCCTACGCGGCGCTGTGGAGGTCCTGGCACGGGTAGCCGCCCCGCGCACCTTCGCGGCCGAGTCGGCCCGGTCGGGCGGGGCCTCGGTGGGAGGCCGGGTGATGGCCCGGGAGCGGACCCGCCGCCGGCGCCGGGGCGCCCGGCGTGGGCCGGCCGGCCCGGCGAAGCCGCGGGGGCGGGCCTGCCGCGTACTCCGGCGGGGTCCGTGCCGTTGCGCGGTCCCGAACGGGAGTGGAAGGCTGGGAGAAGGCACCGGCTCGAGGTAGGCCCGGGAACCGCGCGGTTCCGCGACAGATGAGGCCTGTGCCCCGTGCAGCGGCGGCCCGCCGCCGTCCACGGTGAGAAGGGGCCGGTCCCCACCCCCTGGAGGTATCCGTGAACAGCGTCGACGGATGGGGAGATGACGTCTACCAGCCCGACGGATCCGAGCAGCGGGAGGACACCGGGCTGCTCGACGGTGAGGACACCCTCGAGGAGGACGGTGTCGACGATCCCCTCGACCGGGGCTGGTCCCCGCCCGAGCGCCCCTGGGCGGTGGAGCACACCGGTGTGACCGCCGCCGAACGCCGCCGCGGCGAAACGCTGGACCAGCGGCTCGCCGAGGAGCGGCCGGACGAGCTCGCGCCCGACGGTGACGGGCTGGGCGACTCCGACGGCACCGACGGGGAACTGCTGGACAAAGAGGTCGGCGCGGGCCGCTCCGGCCGGCTCGTGGCGCCCGACGAAGGGGCGCACGAGGACGAGGAGCCGGCGCTGGTCGCCATGGACGTGGGCATCGACGGCGCGGCCGCCTCCGCCGAGGAGGCCGCGATGCACGTGGTCGACGAGGACTCCCTGCCCGGCTGACACCATTCGCGGCGGCAGCCCCCTGCCGTCGCTCCCATGAACCGTGCGGTACGAGGAGCAGCCATGCAGCAGGACAAGCACCCCGACTACCGGCCCGTCGTCTTCCGTGACCGCAGTGCCGGGTACGCCTTCCTGACCCGGTCCACCGCGACCAGCGACCAGACCATCGCGTGGGACGACGGCGAGACCTACCCGGTGGTGGACGTGGAGATCTCCTCGGAGAGCCACCCCTTCTACACGGGCAAGGCGCGAACGGTGGACTCGGAGGGCCGCGTCGCCCGCTTCGAACGGCGTTACGGCGCGGGCGAGGGGCAGGACACCGGGGAAACCGGCTGAGCCGGCCGGGCCCGCGTCGGTCAGATGAAGTTGAGCGCCGCCGCGCCGCCCACTCCCCCGAGCAGCATGAACACCGGCATCAGCACCTTCAGCTCCACCCAGCTGCCCGCCCGGAACCGCATGGCCTTCGGCGGACCGATCGGGTACCACCGCTTGCGTCCCACCGGTATCGGCCAGAGTATCGGGCAGCCCGAAACGGTCAGCGCGTCCCCGATGTCGTGCACCAACGAGCCGAGCACGATCGGCAGCCCCAGCCACAGGTACTCCTGGCCGGGCGCCGTGAACAGCCAGTCCGCGCCGCCGTCCGGCTTGTCCAGGATGCCGGCGAGGATCCACGCGCTGGTCCCGGCCAGCAGCCAGACCAGCACGTCGCTGCTGGAGCCGCGGGTGGCCCGCCAGAGCAGCCCCTCGATGGCCAGCACCATGTGCACGAAGAGGATCGCCAGCACCGCCCAACGGCCGCCCGTGATGGCCAGGACCGACGCGCCCCCGCCTATCAGGACCGCCCACAGCCAGGTGTGCGTCAGGGTGCGGTGTCCGCCGGAGCGGCGCGGGTCGCCCGCCTTCTTCGTGGCCTTGTAGACGGCGTAGGACAGCTTGTCGACGATCTCGCACAGACCCCGGGAGAGCGGTCCGAAGGCCCGGGAAATGGTGGCAGCCTTGTGGTCGAGGTCCGGGGCGAGCGCCGCTCCGGCGCAGATCAGGGCTCCGGCAAGCAGCACCGGCCAGGGCATCGGCTGTCCCGCGGCGGCGGTCGCCGCCCCGACGCCGAGCCACGCCGCGGCGCCCGACAGTGAGTGTGCTGGTCCCATCATCGCCGTTGCCCGCCCCATTCCTCGTGTGCCGCTGTGCAGTTGTTTGGGTCCGCTGTTGCCGCGTCGGCGACCCAGCGTAGCGTTCGTGATCTTCACACGGACAGCCGATTCCCCCATCGCGGCCCGGGGCAGGCAAGATGGGGGCGTGACCCTCATCGATCAGCTGCCGCGGACCGCCGACCCCGACGCCTTGTACGAAGCCTTCGAGGCGTGGGCCCAGGAACGCGGTCTCGCGCTCTACTCCCACCAGGAGGAGGCGCTGATCGAGGTGGTCTCCGGCGCGAACGTGATCGTGTCGACGCCCACCGGCTCCGGCAAGAGCATGATCGCGGCGGGCGCGCACTTCGCCGCCCTGGCCCGGGACGAGGTCACCTTCTACACGGCACCGATCAAGGCGCTGGTGTCGGAGAAGTTCTTCGAGCTGTGCAAGATCTTCGGCACCGAGAACGTGGGCATGCTGACCGGCGACGCCTCCGTGAACTCCGACGCCCCCGTCATCTGCTGCACGGCCGAGGTCCTGGCGTCCATCGCGCTGCGTGACGGCAAGCACGCGGACATCGGCCAGGTCGTCATGGACGAGTTCCACTTCTACGCGGAGCCGGACCGCGGCTGGGCCTGGCAGATTCCCCTGCTGGAACTGCCGCAGGCCCAGTTCGTCCTGATGTCGGCGACGCTCGGTGACGTCTCCTTCTTCGAGAAGGACCTCGCGCGCCGTACCGGCCGTCCCACCGCGGTGGTCCGCTCGGCCACCCGGCCGGTGCCGCTCTCCTACGAATTCCGCTACACACCGCTCACCGAGACGCTCACCGATCTTCTGGCGGCCCGGCAGGCCCCCGTGTACATCGTGCACTTCACCCAGGCGCAGGCCGTGGAGCGGGCACAGGCGCTGATGAGCATCAACATGTGCACGCGCGAGGAGAAGGAGCGGATCGCCGACCTCATCGGCAACTTCCGCTTCACCACGAAGTTCGGCCGCAATCTCTCCCGCTACGTGCGGCACGGCATCGGGGTCCACCACGCCGGCATGCTGCCCAAGTACCGGCGGCTGGTGGAGAAACTCGCGCAGGCCGGCCTGCTGAAGGTGATCTGCGGAACGGACACGCTCGGCGTGGGCGTCAACGTCCCGATCCGTACCGTGCTGTTCACGGCGCTGACCAAGTACGACGGCACCCGGGTGCGCACGCTGAGGGCCCGGGAGTTCCACCAGATCGCCGGGCGGGCCGGGCGGGCCGGGTTCGACACGGAGGGGTTCGTGGTCGCCCAGGCGCCCGAGCACGTCGTCGAGAACGAGAAGGCGCTCGCCAAGGCCGGTGACGACCCGAAGAAGCGGCGGAAGGTCGTCCGGAAGAAGGCTCCCGAGGGGTTCGTCGCCTGGTCGGAGAGCACGTTCGACAAGCTCATCGGCTCGGAGCCGGAACCCCTGACGTCCCGCTTCCGGGTCACGCACACCATGCTGCTGTCGGTGATCGCCCGTCCTGGCGACGCCTTCTCCGCGATGCGGCACCTGCTGGAGGACAACCACGAGCCGCGCCGGCAGCAGCTCAGGCACATCCGGCGGGCCATCGCCATCTACCGTTCGCTGCTGGACGGCGGCATCGTGGAGAAGCTCGACCAGCCGGACGCGGAGGGGCGCGTCGTGCGTCTCACGGTGGACCTCCAGCAGGACTTCGCGCTGAACCAGCCGCTGTCCACGTTCGCCCTGGCCGCCTTCGAACTGCTGGACCCGGAGTCGCCGTCGTACGCGTTGGACATGGTGTCGGTCGTGGAGTCCACGCTGGACGACCCGCGGCAGATCCTCGCCGCCCAGCAGAACAAGGCGCGTGGTGAGGCCGTGGCCGCGATGAAGGCGGACGGCGTCGAGTACGAGGAGCGCATGGAGCGCCTCCAGGACATCACGTACCCGAAGCCCTTGGAGGAGCTGCTCTTCCACGCCTACGACACGTACCGCAGGAGCCACCCCTGGGTCGGGGACCACCCGCTGTCCCCGAAGTCGGTCATCCGTGACATGTACGAACGGGCACTGACCTTCACGGAGCTGGTCTCCCACTACGAACTGGCCCGCACCGAGGGCATCGTGCTGCGCTACCTGGCGAGCGCCTACAAGGCCCTCGACCACACCGTGCCGGACGATCTGAAGTCCGAGGACCTCCAGGACCTGATCGAGTGGCTCGGCGAGATGGTGCGCCAGGTCGACTCCAGTCTCCTCGACGAGTGGGAGCAGCTCGCCAACCCGGAGGAGATGACCGCCGAGGAGGCGCAGGAGAAGGCCGATCAGGTACGGCCGGTCACCGCCAACGCGCGCGCCTTCCGTGTGCTGGTCCGCAACGCCATGTTCCGCCGTGTCGAGCTGGCTGCCCTGGACCAGGTCGGTGAGCTGGGCGAGATGGACGCCGACGCGGGCTGGGACGCCGACGCGTGGGGCGAGGCCATGGACAAGTACTGGGACGAGTACGACGACCTCGGCACCGGCCCGGACGCGCGCGGTCCGAAGCTGCTGATCATCGAGGAGGAGCCGCAGAACGGGCTGTGGCGCGTGCGGCAGATCTTCGACGACCCGAACGACGACCACGACTGGGGCATCAGTGCGGAGGTCGATCTCACCGCCTCGGACACGGAGGGCCGTGCGGTCGTCCGTGTCTCCGATGTCGGCCAGCTGTGAGCACAGGAGAACCCCACCCATGACGAATCCGGCCGAGAGCCTCGTCGCCCTCCTTGACCTGGAGCAGATCGAGGTCAACATCTTCCGTGGCCGAAGCCCCGAGGAGTCGCTGCAGCGGGTCTTCGGCGGCCAAGTGGCCGGCCAGGCGCTGGTCGCCGCGGGCCGCACCACCGACGGCGACCGCCCGGTGCACTCGCTGCACGCGTACTTCCTGCGTCCCGGACGCCCTGGCGTGCCGATCGTGTACCAGGTCGAACGGGACCGGGACGGACGGTCGTTCACCACCCGCCGGGTCACCGCGGTGCAGCAGGGCCGCACGATCTTCACGCTCACCGCCTCCTTTCACAAGCCTGAGCAGGGGAGTTTCGAGCACCAGCTGCCGCCGGCCCGCAAGGTCCCCGATCCGGAGTCCCTGCCGACGGTCACCGACGAGGTCCGGGAGCACCTGGGTACGCTGCCGGAGCAGTTCGAGCGCATGGCGCGCCGTCAGCCCTTCGACATCCGCTACGTCGACCGGCTGCGGTGGAGTGCCGAGGAGGTCGAGGGCGCCGAGCCGCGCAGCGCCGTGTGGATGCGCGCGGTCGGGCCGCTCGGCGACGATCCGCTCGTGCACACCTGCGCCCTGACCTACGCCAGTGACATGACGCTCCTGGACGCGGTGCGCATCCCGGTGGAGCCGTTGTGGGGTCCCCGGGGGTTCGACATGGCGTCGCTGGACCACGCCATGTGGTTCCACCGGCCGTTCCGGGCCGACGAGTGGTTCCTGTACGACCAGGAGTCGCCGATCGCGACCGGTGGGCGCGGGCTGGCCCGTGGGCGGATCTACGACACGGAGGGACGCATGCTGGTGTCCGTGGTGCAGGAAGGGCTTTTCCGGGCTCTGTAGGTCAGGAGTCTCTGCGCCAGAGCCTGCCGATCAGGCCGCTCAACCCTCGGGGGTGCTCCGCCTCGGGCGGCGCGGGGTGCTCCGCCTCGGGCCGCCCTGATTGTGCCGTCTCGCCCTGTACGGATCGCGGACCGCGCGGGCCAGGCACGGCGTGCAGGGCCGGGCGGGGGGCCGGACGGTGTCGGCGGGCCGTGTCCACAGCGGCCGCCAGGTCCGAGCGGAGCCAGTCGACCTCGTCCGGGTCGGCGGCCGTCAGGAGCTCCTCGGCGAGCTGCGCGGCCGGGGAGCCCGGTGAGCCGTGCGTAGCGGGTGCGGGGCGGAACCGGCGCAGATGGGAGCGCTCGTAGGGATCGGTGACGACGTCCGAGATCTCGGCGGCGCCGAGCAGCGACGCAATCGCCGCGGCCCGGGCCCAGGGGTCGTCAGCCTGCCGGAGCAGGAATCCGAGATGCCTTCCCCGCCAGTTGCGAGGACGCAGGTCAAGCCCTTCTTCCAGCTGGTCCCGCAGTCCTTCGGGTGTGCGGCCCTTCAGCAGTGCGGTGTTGCGCCCGTCGGCCCTGAACTGCCGCAGCTCCTCCGCCAGATACAGCCAGACGACGGCGCGGTACCGGTTGACGTAGAACTTCACGGGCACCAGCAGTCCCAGCCGCGCGAGACGGGTGAACCGGGCCGTGGTCACGTCCATGAGGGCCGCGCCCTCCGTGGTCCCGACGGCCCGGACACCGGCCCGGAGCACCTCGGGGAAACCGTCCGACGCCCGGATCCGGTCGATCTCGCCGCGGGGGACGCGCCGCCCGCCTCCTCCGTCGTCGGGTACCGTACGGACCCGGCCGAGCTGCACAGCGAGGTCGAACTCGCTTCGCCTGAGGCCCAGTTCCCGGGCCGCGCGATGGAGTGCGACCGAGGCGCCCCGGGTGGTGCCGGTCGGCTCGTCGACCGGGGCGACCCCGTGCGTGATGGTGTTGCCGGACATGATGCGTCTCCCCCGTGGAGTGTGTGGCCGGCGCCGTCCGCGCCCGCTGACACAAAAAACCGTAGCCGCTGCCGCGGCATCCGTGACGAGCCTGTGGATAACTCTGCGGCCGACCACCGGGGACATCGAAAGCGCAGGTCAGGGCTGGGTGGGCGATATCCGTCCCGGCTGCCGCGCGTCGACGTCGAGGTGCTCGCCCACCCGGTTCACGAGCAGTGTCATCTCGTACGCGATCTGCCCGATGTCGGCCTCCGCCCCGCTGAGCACGCACAGGCAACTGCCCGAACCCGCGGCGGTGACGAACAGCACGGCCTCGTCGAACTCGACCATCGTCTGCCGTACCTGACCGGCGCCGAAGTGACGGCCCGAGCCCTTGGCCAGGCTGTGCAGTCCGGACGAGACGGCGGCGAGATGCTCGGCGTCCTCGCGTCGCAGGCCCGTACTCGCACCGGTCACCAGTCCGTCGTTGGACAGGACCAACGCGTGCCGTACGTGTTCGACGCGCGTGGTCAGGTCGTCGAGCAACCAGCCCAGTCCCTGGTTCTGCACCATGATCGGATCTCCCCGTGTCTCCCCGTACGCGTTGCCTCCCCCTGGCCGGGGGATCCGTCCGCCAGCCTTCACCACGCCCGTGCTCCGGGCAAGGAGGATGGGGGCATGGCACAGAAGATGACCGATGAGGAATGGCGGGCGTTCGTCTCGGACGGCACCCGCACCGGAAAGCTCTCGACCGTTCGGGCCGACGGCAGCCCGCACGTGGCGCCGATCTGGTTCCTGCTGGAGGGGGACGACCTGGTGTTCAACACCGGCAAGGACACCGTGAAGGGGCGCAATCTGGTCCGTGACGGCCGTGTCGCCCTGTGCGTGGACGACGACCGGCCGCCCTTCGACTTCGTCGTGCTGCAGGGGCGTGCGCGGATCTCGGAGGACCTCGGCGAACTGCGGCACTGGGCCGCCCGCATCGCCGCCCGCTACATGGGCGAGGAACGGGCCGAGGAGTTCGGGGCGCGCAACGGCGTCCCGGGCGAACTCCTCGTCCGTGTCACCGTGGACAAGGTCCTGGCCCAGAAGTCGGTGGCGGACTGACGGCCTCCCTGTCCTGGCGCCGGCCCGGTCAGCGAACGGAGTCGAGGAGCCGGGCGGTGTGCATCCGCCCGGCGTACTCGACGAGCCGGATCAGCACCTCCTTCCCCGAGTCGCGGTCCCGGGCGTCACACAGCACCACGGGCGTTCCCGGGTCGAGGTCGAGAGCCCGCAGGACGCTGTGCTCGTCGTGGCGGCGTGCTCCCGTGAAGCAGTTCACGGCCACCACGAACGGGATGTGCCGGTGTTCGAAGTAGTCCACCGCGGGGAAGCAGTCCGCCAGGCGCCGGGTGTCCGCGAGGACGACGGCGCCGAGCGCGCCCTGCGCCAGTTCGTCCCAGAGGAACCAGAACCGGTCCTGTCCCGGCGTGCCGAAGAGGTAGAGGGAGAGGCCGGAACGGATGGTGATGCGGCCGAAATCCATGGCGACGGTCGTGGTGACCTTCCGGTCGACGCCGTCCGTGTCGTCCACCAGCCGTCCGGCCTCGCTGAGCAGTTCCTCCGTGCGCAGCGGCCTGATCTCACTGACGGCGCCCACCAGGGTGGTCTTGCCCACGCCGAACCCTCCGGCGACCAGGATCTTCAGCGCCAGCGCGGTCGTGTCGCCGTCCGTGGCGTCAAAGCGTTCGGAGACCATCGATCACTTCTCTCGGTGCGGGTGGTGCACGTGGGTGCCGGTCGTGGTCCTTCGGGCTTCTCTACAGTGCGCGCAGTCCGTCGATCACTTCGCGCAGGATCCGTTCGTCGGGCAACTGCGCCGGCGGCACGGGGCGGCTGACCGTCACGCACCCCAGTTCCACCAGGTCGCCGAGGAGCACCCTGACGACACCCACGGGCAGATCCGCGTCGGCGGCGAGCTCGGCGACCGACTGGGTCTCCGTGCGGCACAGGCCGATCAGGGTGCGGTGTTCCGGTCCGAGCACGGTGGTGTCGACGTCCGGTGCGCCGACCGCGCGCGTGACGAGGGCGATCAGGTCGAACCGCACTCCCGAGGGGCCCGGCCGGGTGCGGCCGCCGGTCATCGCGTAGGGGCGGACGAGGGGTCCGGCCTCCTTGTCGTACCACTGGCTGCCCCGGCCTTCCCGGTCGCCGCCCGTGATCTCGTCGGTCATCCTCGGGGCCCTTCCCGGTCATGCGCCGAAGGGTGGTCGGGCGGCGGCACGTGGCGCGGTGTGCAGGTGCTCGCCGACGCGTCTCACCAGCCGTGCCATCTCGTAGGCCACGAGACCGATGTCCACGGTCACGGCGGTGAGGACGGCGAGGCAGGAGCCGTCTCCCGCCGCGGCCACGAACAGGAACCCGTCGTCCATCTCGACCATGGTCTGGTGCACGCCCCCGGCGCCGAAGTGGCGGCCCGCCCCCTTGGCCAGGCTGTGGAAGCCGGAGGCGACGGCGGCGAGGTGCTCGGCGTCCTCGCGGCCCAGGTCGTTCGACGCGCCCACGGCGAGCCCGTCGTTCGACAGCACCACGGCGTGCCGCACCTCGTGCACGTGTCCGACGAGGTCGTCCAGGAGCCAGTCGAGTTCGCGGGTCCGCCGGGCGGTTCCCGTGCCGGGATTCTGGATCATGCGGGGTCTCCTTCGGTACGGTCGCCGGTCGGCGGCTCCGGCGGTGCCGGGCGGCCGGGGCGACGGCCACCGCCGCGCGACCAGCCGTCGCGGTAGGCGGCCATGCGGTCCCGCACGGCCTCGGGGGTGCGCTCCTCGTCGCCGCGCGCGGGGCCGGGCCGCGCA
The DNA here is from genome assembly GCF_055575415.1 of Streptomyces sp. NPDC034099. NCBI lineage: Bacteria > Bacillati > Actinomycetota > Actinomycetes > Kitasatosporales > Streptomycetaceae > Streptomyces > Streptomyces sp. NPDC034099. The sequence continues at coordinate 393,256 of NZ_JBVISR010000005.1, forward strand.
GGGCCCACGGGGCCCCCGTCGCGCAGTTGGGGGGCGAGACTGGCCTGCCGGACCCGGCGGGGAAGGTCGTCGGCCTCCCCGGTCGGCTGCGGTGGGCGTGAGCCGCCGCTCTTCGCGGGGGCTCGGGAGGCATCGGGGTCGTCGGAGGACCGGTGCAGTCGCAGCGCGGGCGCTCCCGGAGGCCGGCCGGCTGTGGTGGTGCGCGTCCCCGTCGGTGCCGCGGATGCCAGTGCCGGCCGGTCGACCGGCGCGGTTACGGGGCCCTGCCCCCCGGCAGCACCGGGGACACGCGCGTACAGGTGCTCCTCGGGCCGGGCCGCCTCCTGTGCCGCCTCCGGAGGAGTTGCCGCCGTTTCGCCGTGCAGAAGGGCGGTGGGCAGGAGGACGACTGCGGTGGTACCGCCGTAGGGGGAAGTCTTGAGGTGCACCTTGATGTCCTGCCGCGCGGCGAGTCGGCTGACGACGAACAGGCCGAGCCGGTCGCTGTCGAACAAGTCGAGCGTCTCGGACCGTGCGATGCGGTGGTTGGCCTCGGCGAGGGCGTCCTTGCCCATGCCGAGACCGCGGTCCTCGACCTCGATCGCGTAGCCGTTGCCCACGGGTTCGCCCGTGACCCGCACACGCGTGTGGGGTGGCGAGAACTGGGCGGCATTCTCGATGATCTCGGCCAGGAGGTGGGTGACGTCGGCGACGGCGGCGCCCTTGACGGACGCCTCGGGGAGCTGTCGTACCTCCACGCGCGCGTAGTCCTCGATTTCGGAGACGGCGGCACGGACCACGTCGGTCAGAGAGACCGGTATCCGCCAGGCGCGGCCTGGTGCCGCACCGGAGAGGATGATCAGGCTCTCGGCGTGGCGCCGCATGCGGGTGGTGAGGTGGTCGAGCCGGAAGAGGTCGCTGAGTTCGTTCGGGTCGTCGGAACGACGTTCCATGCTGTCCAGAAGGCTCAGTTGACGGTGGACGAGGATCTGGCTGCGGCGGGCGAGGTTGACGAAGACCCCGGCGATGCCGCCGGCGAGTTCGGCACGTTCCACCGCGGCGCGCAGGGCTGCCCGGTGCACGCTGGCCAGGGCCTCGGCGACCTGCCCCGCCTCGTCCTCGGCAGGAGGCCGGGGCGGTGCCTCGGACCGGATGTCCATCTCGTCCCCCGCGCGCAGCCTGCGCATCGCCTCGGGGAGTTTGTGCCGGGCTATCTCCAGGGCGCTGTCGCGCAGGCTCACCAGTTCCACCACCAGGCCACGGCCGATGCGGACGGAGATGACGAGCGACGCGGCGACGGCGAGGAGGCCGAAGAGGACCGCGGCCCCGGCCGGAGTGAGCACACCGCGGGTGAACGGGTCGGTCCGGTCGGCGACCGAACGCCCGGCGTCCCGCTCGATGGCCCGCATGCCGTCCCGTATGCGCGGGTGCGCCTCTTCCCAGGCGGACCGGGGTGCCGTCGCCTCGACGGTGCCTCCCCGCGAACCGCTGTCGAGCAGCCGGTCCTCCGTGGCGCCCACGGCCAGGTAGGCATCGCTGTGGGCAAGGTCCCGCCAGGCCGCGCGTTCGTCGCCGCGCAGATCGGCGACGGCGGACTCGGTCAGCGTCCGGCGGGTGTCGACTGCGCCGGTGAACAGACGCAGTCGCGCACCGGCGAGTCCGTCGGCCAGGCGGGCACCGGCCAGCAGGGCGTCCTCCTGGGCCAGTGCCTCGCCCGCGCGCGCGAACTCGACCAGGACGCGCGCGTCGGAGCCCGGATCGGTGTTCTGAACACCGCTCAGCGCGCCGCCCACGTGGAAGGCCGTCGAGATGGCTGCCGTATAGCGGCGGTAGGCCTCTTCCCAGTCCGCGCGGCGGTCGAGGACGGCGGTGCGCAGCGACCCCAGTCCTTCGGCCCCGGCGACGAACGCCTCGAGCCGCCGGGCCACTCCGGCGGGCAGTTCCTCGCTGTCGGCCACGGTGTGGTGGTCGCCGAGCCGCAGCTTTCCCACCGCGCGGTCGGTGCGCGCGGTCAGTTCCCGGAAGTCGGCACCCGGTACCGACGACGGGTCGGTGGCGTGACGGACGGCCGCGAGCCGCTCGGTCTGCAGGGCGGCGACGGTGGCGCTCACGGGGACCCGGACCCGGGCGTCCACGCGCTGGACCTGCCGTAGCCGGGAGATGTCCTGGGCGGTGGTGACGGTGGCGTACGCCCACAGGGCGAGGAGGGAGACGACGGGCACCATCAGGAGGCAGACGATCCTGGCGCGCACGGTGCGGGGCTGCAGGCGCCCGGGCCACGCGCGCGTGGTGGACGGGCCGCCCGCCTCGCCGGGGGGCTCGGCCGGACCCTCGTCGGCGGGTGCTCCGGCATGCGCGCGTCGGCCGCGAACGGAGGGCTGGGGAGTCTGGGGCGGCGTCCCGACGCCTGCTTCGGGCGTGGGAGGTACGGGGGTGGCTCGGGGCGGGCGCATGGCCTCCTCGCTCGGGACGGGGTCGGTGCGTTGTCGCCGGGCCCTGCGGCCCGGGTCCGCCGTTACGGGGCGGCGCTCCCAGCGGGTTGCTGCCTGGCCGAGGTGGACGCCCCGCCCTCCCCGGCCGTCGGCGACAGCGCGACGAAGGCCGACGTCAGGAAGAGGTAGGACCCGAGGCCGACGGCGAGGGGGAAGATGAACTGCATCGCCGTGGCCCCGGGCAGTGGCTCGCCGGAGGGCGTGACGCGCACGCTCACCGCGAACATGCCGGTGTAGTGCATGCTGCTCACCGCCGCCCCCATGATCAGCGAGGCGAGGGTGACCGCGAGGGGCGACTCGGTGTTGAGCGCCGCCCACAGGGCCGCGGTGGCGGCTGCGACGGCTATGAGCACGGAGAGTCCTACACGTACCGGGTCGTAGTTCACCTCGCCGTGCAGGCGCATGGCCGCCATGCCGAGATAGTGCATGCTCGCGACACCGAACCCCGTGGTGAGTCCGCCGAGCAGCAGTGCTCGCACCCGGTTGCGGCCGTAGCCGACGGCGAAGACGCCCGCGCAGACGACGAGCACGGCGACGAGCAGACTCACGAGGGTGAGCGGTACGTCGTACCGGATGTCGGTGCCGCTGACCCGGAAGCCGAGCATGGCGACGAAGTGCATCGTCCAGATGCCCGTGCCGATCGCCGAGGCCGCGGTCAGCAGCCAGTTGCGGCGTGTGCGCCCGGTGGCGGCCAGCGCGCGCACGGTGCAGCGCAGTCCGAGGGCCGCGCCGGTACAGGCCATCGCGTACGACAGCGCGGGTGTCAGCCAGCCCAGGGCGGCGTGGTCCAGGTGTCCCATGGCCCAGGGACGCTAGTCCCGAACGGGGCGCACAACGGGGGCGCATTTCGAAAGGTGCTGCTATCTGACGCAGAGAGGCGCTGGAACGATCGCGTCACGCTCGAACATGTGCGCTGCGGCATCTTCCGTGCTCTTGAGACATCATGCGAGGCATGAGCGACGACCACACGCACGTACAGGAGTTCTTCGGCTCCCGGGCCGCCGACTGGGACCGGCGGTTCCCCGACGACGGTCCGGCCTACACGGCCGCGGTCGCCGAGCTGGGGCTGCGCGAAGGCGATCGCGTACTGGACGCGGGGTGCGGCACCGGCCGGGCCCTGCCCCCGTTGCGTACAGCCGTGGGGCCGGCGGGGCTGGTCGTCGGGGCCGATCTGACTCCTGCCATGCTCCAGGCCGCCGTACGGGCCGGCAGGGACCGTGACGGGCGCCTGCTGCTGACCGACGTGGCCGCGCTGCCCCTGCGTTCCCGGGTGCTGGACGCGGTGTTCGCGGCGGGTCTCGTCGCGCACCTGCCCGACCCCGCCGGGAATCTGCGGGAGTTGGCGCGCGTCGTGCGTCCCGGTGGTGTGCTGGCGCTGTTCCACCCGATCGGCCGGGCGGCGCTCGCGGCCCGGCAGGGACGGCAACTCACGCCGGACGATCTGCGCGCCGAGCGCAACCTCCGTCCGCTGCTGGCCGGTTCCGGATGGGACATGACGGCGTACGTCGACGAGGACGCCCGGTTCCTGGCCCTGGCGACCCGCGCGGGCTGAGTCAGCCCCGTCCGGCGACCGCCGCCACGAACGCGTCGGGGCGGTCGAGCATGACGTTGTGCCCGGCTCCCGGCACGGTCGTCACCCGCACGCCCGCGGCCTCCAGGGACTCCCGGCCCTCCAGTTCGCCGCTGAGTCCTCCCTGGAGGTACACGCGCTCGACCGTGAGCCCTTCGAGAAGGGTGCGCATTACGGGATCCGATCCCCGGCACAGCCCGACCGCGGAGCGGTGCAGGGCGCGTGGATCCGTCAGCCTCATCGTCGCCGCCCACTGGGGGCCGACGGCCTCCAGCACGCGCGCGTGGCCGCCGTGGACGAAATCGTCCTCCTCGTAGGAGGCGATGATGCTGCTGCCCGCGGTCGGCGGCGGGGCAGCGTCGAGGTTGGCCTCCGTGAGGACCAGGCGGGAGACCAGTTCCGGCCTCCGGTGGGCGAGGACGACGGCCACGGCACCACCCATGCTGTGCGCGACCAGTTCGGCTCCGGCCAGTCCCGCCTCGTCCAGAACGGCGGCCAGCGCGTCGGCGTGGTCGACCAGTGTGTACCCGAAGTGCTCCGGGCGGTCGCTGATGCCGTGGCCCGGCAGATCGACGAAGAGGCTGCGCCGCCCCGCCAGTTCCGCACGCGCCGCGATGTGGGCGTGGTACACGGAGGAGACCGAGCCGAGCCCGTGCACGTACACGCGCGCGGGTCCCTCGCCGGGCGTCTCCGTCCAGCGAATGCGACTCCCCTTGTCGTCGAACCGTGCCTCGTTCAAACCGTCCCCCTGTGGAGTGCCACGCTTCCCTTGCTTCTTCTGAGGATACATCGCTACCGATGTATAGCGCGACCGATGTACACCGAGACGGAAGCCGCGAGCGCAGTGGGAGATAATGCGGGCATGCTGGAGCTCGCCGTCCTCGGTTTCCTCTACGACTCCCCACTGCACGGCTACGAGCTGCGCAAGCGCATCACCGCATTGACGGGACACGTGCGGCCGGTCGCCGAGAGCACGCTCTACCCCGCGATCAAGCGTCTGGAGAAGGCGGGCCTCCTGGCGCGCACCACACAGCCCGGCTCCGTGGCCGCGCCGCGTCATGTGCTGAGCCTGACCGAGGAGGGGCGACGGGAGCTGCGCCGACGGCTCGCCGAACCCGTTCAGCGCGACATCACCGACGAGAACCGCTGGTTCACGGTGCTCGCCTTCCTCCGGCATCTGGAGGACGCCCCCGCCCAGGCCGCTGTACTGCGCCGACGGCTCGCCTTCCTGGAGGAGCCCGCGAGCTTCTTCTACGACGGTGACCGCCCGCTGGGCGCGGAGGAGTTGGACGACCCCTTCCGGCGTGGCGTACTGATCGTCGCGAGGGCCACCTCGCGGGCCGAACTCAGCTGGCTGGAGGAGACGATCGCTTCACTCGGCGGCTGACGCGCCGATGTGGCGGACCGGGCAGCCCCGGACGCCGGGAACCGGACGGGTGCCCAGATCGGCCAGCCGGTAGCCGTTCGGGTAGCCCTTGATCTCCCGGTTCTGACGGGCGTGGTGCGGGGCACGCCTCGGCGGCAGCAGACGGACCACGCGTCCGCGCAGTCTGACGGCGTGGCGCACGGCCGCGCGAGCGGCGGGGCGCGGCGGGGTGTAGCCGAAGGCCCGCAGCAGGGGCTCGTCGAGCAGGGCGAGGGTCCCGGTGCGCAGGATCGGCGCGAGAGGGCGGGGATACCAGGACGCCATGAGGTCGAGCGTGGCGTCGGAGACGCGGCGCGCGCCCTCGTCCCAGGCGAAGTGGGCCTCCTCGTAGGCGTCGAGACAGGCTTCGAACTCCTCGTAGGAACCGGGAATGTCCCTGATACCCATGTGCCGTCCCAGCGTGCGGTAGTGGACGGCGGAGGCGACGGTCTCGTGGCGCGACATCCTGCGCCACCCGTAGGTGTCGATCCAGCGTTTGGGGATCACGACGAACGTGCACAGGACGTACCGCATGTCGTCGTTGGTGATGTCGTAGCTGCGGTGCATCCGGTTGATGCGCCGGATGGCCGTGCGACCCTGCTCGCTGTCGACTCCGTGCTCGACCACGGCGTCGAGCAGCAGCGCCGTGTCGTCGTACCGCTTCTGGGGCCGGTCGGTGAACTCCGCCGTCTCGGCGAGCAGCCGGCCGATGCTCGGCACGGCGTAGGTGCGGTAGAGCGCCAGCTCCAGGGCGCGGGCGAAGTCCCAGGGGAACTCGTAGGCCGAGGAGAGCCGATAGATCTCCGAGGCGTCCTCGTAGGGATCCATGCGCCGGATCCGTGCCAGTAGTTCGAACCGCCGCACCCTGACCGCCCCCTTCTGTCGTCGAGGCTTCAACTCTACGTTGAGCAGCGAGAGATGCACGGTCGGTCAGGATGATCGCATGGGGAGGGTGGTCCGCTTGTTCGGCAGGATTCGCGAGGCTTGGGACAGATCCCGCACCGCTCGGCGCACGGAGCAGAACAAGGAGGGGAACGCGGGAGGCGGTCCCCGCTCGCACAACCTCTTCGAGGCCGCGGCCGCTTATGTCTCGGCGTGTGTGGACGACGATCAGGACCGGATCGACGAGGCGGCGGGCCGCGTGTCGCCGGAGGCCCTGTCGTTCGGGGTCAACGAACTGGCGTGCCGGGCCGTGATCGCCCTCGCGCGGGAACGGGACGAGCCCCCGCGGGACGTGGCTCGCGCGCTCCTCGGTCTGCCCGCGAGCTGAGCGTCGCACCCCGGGTGCCGTGTGGCGATTCGCCCCCGTCCAACCGGAAAGCTGCAGCTCGGGTGCGTCCGGGAATCGTGACAAGGGCTTCCCGGGAGCACTAGGGTGCCCGCCATTGGACGAACCGATGGGGAGGATGGGATGGCTGGGACGGACGAGGACGCCGTCGCCGCCGCGGACGATGCGCTCTACGTGCTCACGGCGGTGCTGCTGACGCCGGCGAAGTTCCCGAGTGTGCTGGGCGACGACTACCCGGAGGCGTGCGCCGCGCTCGGTCTCCCACCGCTGGCCGACGGCTACGGCCTGGTGCTCGGCCAGGACGGCGACGGCGCCCGGTGGACCGTCGTCATCGACGACGTCTCCCTGGTCGCGGTCGCCGTGGCGTCCTGGGACTGCGGCATGGAGTACGACCTGTCCCCGGACGAGCGAACGGTCGTCACGGCGCTGCCCGGCTGGCCCCTCGCGGTCGCCGTGGCGGCACCCGGTGTGCCCGAACCGCACGACCCGGGACCCGAGTCCACCGACCAGCCCGCGCTGTGCCCGCCGGACACCACTGTCTGGGGTCCGGCGCAGCGCCGTCTGGGGGCCGACGAGATCGCCCTGCAGTGGGCCCAGTGGCGGGAGCAGATCGACGACGCGGAGTTCCCGACGCCGGGCGGCGACACCGTGGACGAGGCCGTCGCCGTGGACGACCCGACCGGCGCCGAAACCTTCCGGCACGAGGGTGTCCGACGGGTCCTCGCGGAGGCCCGCGGCTACATCGGCACACCGCCGCCGCTCGGCCGGGTCCGGTCCTCGTTCGCGCCGGGAGACGCGCGGACGCTGCGTGCGGACGGCCCCGGCTGGTCGCTCGTCGCCAGGACCGACGACATCGCGTTCGTCCTGCTCGACGAGGAGCCCGGTGAGGTTTTGCCGGTGGGGCGGGGACCGTCGCTGCCCGGACTCCTGGAAGCCCTCGACAAGATGGCCGTACGGCCGAGCTGACCCGGGACACGGAAGGCGCCCCCACCCCTCGGCCCAGGGGAAGCAGGCGTCCCCGACTGTCTTCAACCGCCATGACCCACGCTCCACAGATGTGGCTCCAGCCCATGGAGCAGGTCGTGGCGGACCCGCACGATGGGGCAGCCCTCGGCTCCACTCCCCCATCGCTCGGAGGACCTGATGCGTCTGCCCCGTGGTGTCCCGTTCCTCGCCGCCGTCCTGACCGCCGTCTCGCTCACCGGGCCGTCTCCCACCGCCACGGCCGCCGACACCGGCGCACACTGCGCCCGGAAGGAGCGCGTGCGGGTGCCGGGCGCGGCTGTGCAGCGCAGCACCTGCCTGGCCGACCTGACGACCACGGGACTGGCGGGCACCCCGTACACCGACCTCGCGGACCAGGCCGGGCTGACGGCGAGGGGGACACGGACACCGTCCGGGGTTCCCGGCATCCAGGTCGACGGGTACTTCCCGGACTCCTCGCGCTTCAACACCACGCACGGCTGGCGGCACGACGCCCAGTTCGTGATCCGGCTGCCGGACCACTGGAACGGCGGCCTGGTCGTGACGGGGGCGCCGGGCACCCGCAAGCAGTACGCCACGGACAAGGCGATCTCCGACCGCGTACTGGCGCAGGGGTACGCGTACGCCGCGACCGACAAGGGCAACAGCGGAACGGACTTCTACCGGGACGGCAAGCGGCCCGGAGACGCGGTCGCGGAGTGGAACGCACGGACCACCCAGCTCACCCGGGCCGCCCGGCAGGCCGCCGCCCGGCGCTACGGGCACGCCCCGCGGCGCACGTACGTCGCCGGCATCTCCAACGGCGGCTATCTCACCCGCTGGCAGTTGGAGAACCACCCCGAGCTCTACGACGGCGGCGTGGACTGGGAGGGGGCGCTGTGGGCCGAGGACGGCCCCGGACTGCTCACCTCTCTTCCGGCGACGGTGGCCCGGACGCTGGGCACGGCCCGGGACGAGGACCTGTACGCGGTGGGGTTCGCGCGCGGTTCGGAGTTTCTGTGGCCGTACCACGAGAAGGCCTACTGGGGCGTGACGCAGAAGATCTACCGAGCCGAGTTCGACCCGGCCTACGACCCCTACTGCCCCGGGCCCACCGCCGGGTCCTCCGCCGAGGAGATACTGGCGCCTTGCCCGTCCGACGCGACGTACGACTACGCGACCCGTCCTGCCTCCGTCCACCGCGCGGTGGCACGGGTGGCATTGACCGGACGCATCGGGAAGCCGCTGATCACACTGCACGGCGATCTGGACGCGCTGCTTCCGAAGGCCGCCGACTCCGACGTGTACGCACGGATGGTCGACGCGAGCGGGCGCGGCCGGCTGCACCGCTACTACACGGTCGGGGGCGGGACCCACGTCGACGGACTGTACGACACGTATCCCGACAGGCTGCGGCCGATCCTCCCCTGTTTCCGTTCCGCGTTCGACGTGCTGACCGGGTGGGTGGAGCGGGGCACTCCGCCACCGGTGGACCACACGGTCGGTGAACCCTCGAACGGCGACGTGCTGAACTCCTGCGCCCTGACCGAGCCGGCCACGACGCGGCGTTAGCGCCTCAGCGGCCTATCTCCTTGCGCGAGACACGGCGCAGCCTGCGCCGCTGTGACGGGTCGAGGGTGAGGTAAGCGGCGGCCGGGACTCCCAGAACTATCAGCAGGGCGGCCCACCAGGGCAGCCAGATCAGCAGGATGAGCCCGACCGCCACACCCCCCGCTGCGACCTTGGCGTTCTTCGACATGATGTCGCCTCCTTCGCGGCCACTGCCGCTCTCTGTCCTGAAAACGGACCCGCGCTCCCGCCGGTTCCGCGGCGCGACCCTGAGAACTCCCTGAGGACCGACCCTTAGACGCCCCTGAGAGCTCGTCGTCCCGACTGAGTCCGGGGGCTCCGGGAGACACCTCCCCATCCGAAGAGTGAGCCATGCCACAAACCAATCGCAGCCCAAGAGTTCAGTGATCGCATATACTCGGCCGCCGCGCCCCGGCTAGTCAAATTTGAGGAATACGTCATCGCTGCGCAGAACGCTCTTCCGACCCCCTCCGAGATCACCGCACTCGTCGACTGCTGCGCCGTCTTCCTGCCCGGCGATCCAGCACGCACCGGCACAGTCGCCTTCTGGCGGCCCGACGGCGAAGCGCCCGGCACCGTCCCCTCGGGGACCGCGGGATGCCTGACGGTCGTACTGCCCGACGACGAAGGCGTGGAAGCGGTGAGCGTGCCGGCGGTGCTGCTCCCGGTGCGGGCCGCCCTGCCGGTGCTCACACGCGCGCGTGCCCGTGCGGACGGACATCGGGCGTCGGTGTTCTGGGGAGTGGTCGCGGTCGAGGCCCTGCATCTCGTGGCCCGGGGGCTGCTGCTGCCCGGCCTGTCCGCGGGCGGGCACGACGCCTGGCGCGCGGGCCCGCTGGGCGCGGAGGAGACCGAGCGGGTCCGCCATCTCGCCGCGGCCATGCCGCCCGAGGCGCACGCGGTCCCGGTCGACGACACGGGTCCCCCGCGCCTGCCCGATCCGGAACATCTGGTGCGTTCCTTCCTGGACGCCGTCGCGGACACGCTGCCCCGTTCCCCCGCCGCCGAACTCCTGACGGCCGGGCCCGCCTACGCCTCGAGGGAGCCCCGGCTCTCGCCCGAGCTGCGCGAATGGGCCCTGGACGTCGCCGCGGGGCACGACACGGGCGTACGGCTGTCACTGCGTATCGAGGTGCGGGGGCTGTCGGCCGCGGCTCCCCAGGACGCCCGGCCGGCGTTCCGGGCTGTGCCCCAGGTGCACAGCGTCAGTGATCCCGCGCTCGTCGCCGACACCGCTCAGGTGTGGGCCGGCACCGTGGGCGCCGCGTTCGGCACGCGCGCGCGGATGGACGCCCTGCTCGCCCTGCGCCGGGCGGCACGGGCCTGGCCCTCGCTCACGCCCCTGCTGTCGGCGGCCGTACCGGACGCGGTCGAGCTCACCGACGAGGAGGTCGCCGAGCTGCTCGGACCCGGCTCCCGTGCGCTCGCCGGCGCCGGAGTGGACGTGCACTGGCCGAGGGAGCTGGCCCGCGACCTGACCGAGCGCGCCGAGGTGGGACCACCCGACGGCGATCCCGAGCCGCGTACCGCTGCGTCCGAGGCCGGCGCGTCGTTCCTGTCCGCCGACGCGCTGCTCGCCTTCAACTGGACGTTCGCCCTGGGCGGCGAGGGCCTCACGCGCGAGGAGCTTGACCTGCTCGCCGAGGCCAATCGCCCGGTCGTGCGCCTGCGCGACCAGTGGGTGCTCGTCGCCCCCGAGGAGGCCCGCCGGGCCCGTGCCCGGCAGGACCGCAAGGTCACGCCGGTCGACGCGCTCGCCGCCGCCCTGACGGGCTCGACGGAGGTCGACGGGCGCCGTGTGGAGGTGCGTCCCACGGGGTGGCTGGCGACCCTGCGGGAGCGCCTCGCCGACCCCGAGACCCAGGAGGCCGTGGCGCAGCCCGCCGCCCTGGAGGCCACGCTGCGCGACTACCAGCGACGAGGCCTCAACTGGCTGGTCCGCATGACGTCGTTGGGCCTCGGCTGCTGTCTCGCCGACGACATGGGGCTCGGGAAGACCATCACCCTGATCGCCCTGCATCTGCACCGGCAGACGGACGCGGACGCCGCCGGTCCCACCCTGGTGGTCTGCCCGACCTCCCTGATGGGCAACTGGCAGCGGGAGATCGAGCGGTTCGCGCCCGGCACGCCCGTACGCCGCTTCCACGGCACCCGCCGCGACCTCGACGACCTCGCGGACGGCGAGTTCGTGCTGACGACCTACGGCACCATGCGCCTGGACACCGACCGGCTCTCCGCCGTGCCGTGGGGCATGGTCGTGGCGGACGAGGCGCAGCACGTGAAGAACCCCTACTCCGAGACCGCGCGGCGACTGCGCTCCATCGGCGCCCGCGCGCGCGTGGCGCTCACCGGCACCCCGGTGGAGAACAACCTCTCGGAACTGTGGGCCGTCCTCGACTGGGCCACACCCGGGCTGCTGGGCCGGCTCGGCGGCTTCCGCCGGCACTACGCCCAGGCCGTCGAGGGCGGACACGACCCGGTGGCGGCGGAGCGACTGGCCCGGCTCGTCAGGCCCTTCCTGCTGCGGCGCCGCAAATCGGACCCCGGGATCGCACCGGAGCTGCCGCCGAAGACCGAGACGGACCATCCCGTGTCGCTGACGGCGGAACAGACGGGCCTGTACGAGGCGGTGGTGCGCGAGGCGCTCGCGGAGATCGCCGGGGCGGACCACATGGCACGGCGCGGCCTGATCGTGAAGCTGCTGACGAGCCTCAAGCAGATCTGCAACCACCCGGCACAGTTCCTCAAGGAGGACCGGCCGAAGATCACCGGTCGCTCCGGGAAGCTGGAACTGCTGGACGAGCTGCTCGACACGATCCTCGCCGAGGAGGCGAGCGTGCTGGTCTTCACGCAGTACGTGCAGATGGCACGGCTCCTGGAACAGCACCTGGCCGCGCGGGGCGTGTCGTCGATGTTCCTGCACGGCGGCACGTCCGTCACCGCGCGGGAGTCGCTGGTGCGGCGGTTCCAGGACGGCGAGGTCCCGGTCTTCCTGCTGTCGCTGAAGGCGGCGGGCACGGGACTGAACCTCACGCGCGCGGAGCACGTCGTGCACTACGACCGCTGGTGGAACCCGGCCGTCGAGGCGCAGGCCACCGACCGTGCCTACCGCATCGGTCAGACCCGCCCCGTGCAGGTGCACCGGCTGATCACGGAGGGGACCATCGAGGACCGCATCGCCGCCCTGCTGAACCGCAAGAGGGAACTCGCCGACGCCGTTCTGGGCTCGGGCGACGCGGCGCTCACGGAACTGACGGACGCGGAACTGGCCGACCTGGTCGAACTGCGAGGGGGTACGCGATGACTCGGTACGACGACGAGGCGGAACGGACGTTCGTCGCGCTGCCGCCCGCGCAGGGGCAGGGCTTCGCGCAGACCTGGTGGGGTCGCGCCTGGCTGAAGTCGCTGGAGGACGCGGCGATGGACGCGGCGCAGGTGAAGACGGGGCGCAGGCTCGCGCGTGCGGGAGCGGTCGGCGCGGTCTCGGTGCGGCCGGGACGCATCACCGCGGTCGTCCAGGACCGGGACCGCACGGCGCATCGGGCCGACGTTCTTCTGGAGCAACTCTCCGACGCGCAGTGGGACCGCTTCGTCGACATGGCGATCGAGCGTTCCGGGCATGTCGCGGCGCTGCTGGACCGCGACATGCCGCCGCACCTCGTGGAGGACGCCGCGGCGGCCGGCATCGACCTGCTGCCGGGCATGGGCGACCTGGAACCGGAGTGCGACTGCGATGCCTGGGACCACTGCGGGCACACCGCGGCGCTCTGCTACCAGGTGGCCAGGCTGCTGGACCAGGATCCCTTCGTCCTGTTGCTGATGCGGGGCCGCGCGGAGGGCGCCGTACTGGAAGCGCTCCAGAGCCACGGCTCGGCACCCGCTCAGGAGGTCGCTTCCGGACCGGAGGGTGTGGACGCAGCCGAGGCGTACGCGGCGGGGCAGGTGCTGCCTCCCCTGCCCGCGCCGCCCGGCCTCGGGGACGGCCCGGGGCTGCCTCCGTCCCTGGACACGGAGGCGGGCTCCCCGCCGGGCGTCGACCCGTCCGGCCTGTTCTTCCTGGCCTGCCGGACGGCGGCGGAGGCCCACCGCCTGCTCGCCGAGGCCCTGCGCGGCGGGCACGACCGACGGGCCATGGCCGCGGAGCCGACCGTGGCGCAGGACGCGGTGCGCTTGGCCGCGGGGGATCCCGGACCGGATGTGCTGGACCGCCTCGGTGCGGGTTCGGGGCGCACGCGAGAGGCAATGGCCGTGGCCGTACACGCCTGGCGGCTCGGGGGTGAGGCAGCCCTGTCCGTGCTCGAGGAGGAGTGGGCGGTGGAGGGTGACACGCTCGCACGCGCGCGTGCGGCACTGGAGTCGGCATGGGAGGAGGACGAGCGGCCGGCGTTGCGGGCGCGGGCCAACCGGTGGACCGTCGTCGGCGCGCCGCACCAGCTCCGGCTGGACCGCGAGGGGCGTTGGTGGCCGTACCGCGGAGAGCACGGCCGATGGGTCCCCGTGGGCGGGGCCGCCCAGGACCCGGCGACGGCCCTGTCCGCGGCGGCCCTCGCGACGGGGGACGAGCCCTGACACCGGGCCCGGCCCGGTTCAGCGCCGCCTGGCCCGGCCCTGCGCTTTCTCTTCGCCGTCCCGTCCGGGGCGCGTGGATTCGGGCTGTCGGCGATCCGGACGGGCTCCGGCCCCGTCCGCGAGGGAGGGGGCCGGAGCACGCACACGGGGGCCGGAGCGGTCAGCGGGCGCCGAGGAGGTGGTCCATGGCGAGCTGGTCGAGGTGCTCGAAGGCCATGCCGCGCGCGGCGGCCGCGTCCACGTCGAAGGTGTCGTAGGCGCTCCGGTCGGCCAGCAGCGCGGCGAGACCGTCCTCGGCGGTCGGACGGGCCAGCTCGTCCAGCCGGGCCGCGGCCAGCGCCTCCTGCACCTGCGGGTCGGCGCGGAAGGCCGCGGCCCGGTCCTTCAGGATCAGGTAGTTGCGCATGCAGCCGGCCGCCGACGCCCACACGCCGTCGAGGTCCTCGGTCCGCGGCGGCTTGAAGTCGAAGTGCCGCGGACCCGCGTACCCGGCCCGCTCCAGCAGGTCGACGAGCCAGAACGCGGCCCGCAGGTCGCCCGCCCCGAACCGCAGGTCCTGGTCGTACTTGATGCCCGACTGGCCGTTGAGGTCGATGTGGAAGAGCTTGCCCGCCCACAGCGCCTGGGCGATCCCGTGGGGGAAGTTCAGACCGGCCATCTGCTCGTGGCCGACCTCCGGGTTCACGCCGTACAGCTCCGGACGTTCGAGGCGCTCGATGAAGGCCAGCGCGTGCCCGACCGTCGGGAGCAGGATGTCACCGCGCGGCTCGTTCGGCTTCGGCTCGATCGCGAACTTCAGGTCGTAGCCCTGCTCGGTGACGTACTCGCCCAGCAGGTCGAAGGCCTCCTTCATCCGGTCCAGGGCGTCCCGCACGTCCTTGGCCGCGCCGGACTCCGCGCCCTCCCGGCCGCCCCAGGCCACGTAGACGCTCGCGCCCAGCTCGACCGCGAGGTCGATGTTGCGGATCGTCTTGCGCAGCGCGTAACGGCGCACGTCCCGGTCGTTGGCCGTGAAGGCGCCGTCCTTGAAGACGGGGTGCGTGAACAGGTTCGTCGTCGCCATCGGCACCTTCATGCCGGTCGCGTCCAGGGCCTGCCGGAACCGCTTGATGTGCGACTCGCGCTCGGTGTCGCTCGACCCGAACGGAATCAGGTCGTCGTCGTGGAACGTGACGCCGTACGCGCCCAGCTCCGACAGACGCCGCACGGACTCCGCCGGGTCCAGGGCCCGCCGGGTGGCCTCACCGAACGGGTCACGGCCCTGCCAGCCGACCGTCCACAAACCGAACGTGAACCTGTCCTCGGGAGTGGGCTGGTAGTTCATTCCGCGGCTCCTCACTCGCTGCCGGTCAATCGCTGCCGACTATTTCGTCATGGCGCTTTACAAATTAGTATGCACACACGGTCCTGGGAAGGCACAAGGTGTCCGCCGAGGAGTGAAGGCCGGGTCCCAGCACCCGCGGAAGAGGGAGAAGCCCGATGTCAGCAGCCGAGGGTCCGCTCGTCGTCGGCGTGGACACGTCCACCCAGTCCACCAAGGCACTGGTCGTCGACGCGGCCACCGGCCAGGTCGTCGCGAGCGGCCAGGCGCCCCACACCGTGTCCTCCGGGGCCGGCCGCGAGAGCGATCCCCGCCAGTGGTGGGAAGCGCTGGGCGAGGCCCTGGCCCAGTGCGGCGACGCCGCCCGCGAGGCCGCCGCGGTCTCCATCGGCGGGCAGCAGCACGGCCTGGTCACGCTGGACGCGCGGGGCGAGCCGGTGCGCCCCGCCCTGCTGTGGAACGACGTGCGCTCGGCCCCGCAGGCCCGCCGACTGATCGACGAGCTGGGCGGGGCCAAGGCCTGGGCGGAGCGCACGGGGAGCGTCCCCAGCGCCTCCTTCACGGTCACCAAGTGGGCGTGGCTGGCCGAGCAGGAGCCGGACGCGGTCCGCGCGGTGAAGGCCGTACGGCTCCCCCACGACTACCTCACCGAGCGCCTCACCGGCGAAGGGACCACCGACCGCGGCGACGCGTCCGGCACCGGCTGGTGGGCGTCGGGCACGGAGGCGTACGACGAGGGCATCCTCGCGCGCGTGGGACTCGATCCGGCGTTGCTGCCCCGGGTCGTCCGGCCCGGCGAGGTGGCCGGCACGGTGCGCGACGGCCACGGCCTGCCGTTCTCCAAGGGCACCCTGGTCGCCGCCGGCACCGGCGACAACGCGGCCGCCGCGCTGGGCCTCGGCCTGCGCCCCGGCGTCCCGGTGATGAGCCTCGGCACGTCGGGCACGGTGTACGCCGTGTCGCAGCGCCGGCCCGCCGACCCGACCGGCACGGTGGCGGGCTTCGCCGACGCGCGCGGTGACTGGCTTCCGCTGGCCTGCACCCTCAACTGCACGCTCGCCGTCGACCGCGTCGCGGCCCTGCTGGGCCTGGACCGGGAAGCCGTCGAGCCGGGCACCGACGCCACGTTCCTGCCCTTCCTGGACGGCGAGCGCACACCGAACCTCCCGCACTCCTCCGGTCTCCTGTACGGGCTGCGGCACGACACGACCGCCGGCCAGCTGCTCCAGGCCGCGTACGACGGCGCCGTCCACTCGCTGCTCGGCGCGCTCGACCTCGTCCTGGACGCCGACGCGGACCCGTCCGCGCCACTGCTGCTGATCGGCGGCGGCGCCCGGGGCACGGCCTGGCAGCAGACGGTACGGCGGCTGTCGGGACGCCCGGTCCAGATCCCGGAGGCCAAGGAGCTGGTCGCGCTCGGCGCCGCGGCACAGGCGGCCGGCCTGCTGACCGGCGAGGACGCGGCCGCCGTGGCCCGGCGTTGGAACACGGCCGCAGGACCGGTGCTCGACGCCGTGGAACGGGACCGGGCGACGCTGAACAGGATCACCGGGGTACTCTCCGACGCGGCACCGCTGCTGGAACGGGACGCGACCGCCCGCTGAGGACGTGCCCCGCGCGGGCCCTGCCGCCGGCGGACGGTACGCCAACGGTCGCGGGTGCGCCGCAGGGGGGCGCAGCCGGACCTGACGTGCGTAGCCACCCCGCCCGGCGTGTCCGGCATCGGACGGCACACCGTGCACCGCGACCAGCGGTCACCGGCCGGAGGCCGGATCGAGCGACGACGGAACGAGGACTGACGGAGGCATGACCGCACCGCCGCACGAAGCCCACCCACCCCGTCCCGGACGCGCGCTGCCGGACACCCAGCAGGGAATGCGCCGCCGCAATCTCGCGCGGGTGATGCACACCGTCAGCGCCGAGGGCCCACTGTCCCGGGCCGCGGTCGCCTCACGGATCGGGCTGACGCGAGCGGCGGTGTCTAGCCTCGTGGACGAACTCGTCCGCTCGGGCCTGCTGGAGGAGCTGGGTCCCGAGCGCCCCGGCCGCGTGGGCCGGCCCGGGTCGGCGCTCGCTGTCAGCGCGCAGGGCCCGGCCGGCATCGGCGCGGAGGTCGGCGTCGACCATCTCGCGGTCTGCGCGGTCGACCTGCGCGGCCGGGTACGCGCGCGTGCCGTGCGGTACGGCAGCAATCGAGGCCGTTCTCCGGAGCCGGTGCTCGCGCAGCTCACCGCGCTGGTACGGCAGGTCGTGTCGGAGGCGGAGGCCGAGGGACTGTGGCCGGCGGGGCTCGCGGTGGCCGTGCCGGGTCTCGTGGCCCGGGACGGCCGGACCGTCGTACGCGCCCCGAACCTGGACTGGCACGACGCCGACCTCGGCGCGCTGCTGCCCGCGGACCTGCCACCGGCGGTGGACAACGAGGCCAACTTCGGCGCGCTCGCCGAACTCTGGCTCGGTGACGGCACGCCCCGGGACTTCCTGCACGTCTCGGCCGAGATCGGCATCGGTGCGGCCGTGGTGTTCGACGGCCGGCTGCTGCGCGGTACCCGCGGGTTCGCCGGTGAGCTGGGGCATGTGCCGGTCCATCCCGACGGGCCCGAGTGCGCCTGCGGCGGGCGCGGGTGCCTGGAGCAGTACGCCGGCGAGAAGGCGGTACTGCGTGCGGCGGGAGTGGAACCCGGGGAAGACCGCGTCGGGCTGCTCGCCGGACGTGCGGCGGAGGGCGACGAGGACGTACGGCGTGCTCTGCGCGAGGCGGGCACGGCACTCGGCATCGCCCTGACCGGGGCGGTGAACCTGCTGGACCCCGAGGGCGTGGTGCTGGGCGGCGCCCTGGCCGGTCTCGCGCCCTGGCTGCTGCCGTCGCTGCGTGACGAACTGGCCCGGCGCACGGCCGGCCCCGCCTGCCCGGTCGCGGTCTCGGAGCTGGGTCCGCAGGGACCGCTGCTCGGCGCCGCGCACTCCGTGGTGCGGGCCGTCCTGGACGACCCGGGCGCCCTGGCGGAGCGGGCCTGACGCCTGCCCGGCGGAGGGTCCGCCGACGGCCTGGCCCGTCGCTCCGATTCACTCGATCGAGTGAGCGGTGTGTCCACAAGGCGGTGGCTGTCCACGGAACGGCGCGGCGCTCTACTGCGCAACCCCCGCCCCCCGTACGGTGATTCACGCGGACGCACCTCGCCCCGGGGCGGTCGGACGTCCGCGTCGGCGTTCTGCTGCGCGGTTCATGCCGCTCCGTCATGTCGCTGCGACCTGTCGGTGCGGCAAGTCGGTGCGGCATGTCGTTCCCTCGTGCCGCACGGCCGAGCAGCCACCCCTCACCGGGCCCAGGGCCCCTCCGACGAAAGGGCAATCCCATGGAAAGGGAAAGGACAGCACCCGCTCCGACCAGGCGGCGGCTCCTCCAGGGCGCCGCGCTGGCCACCGTCCCGTACACCCTGCTCTCCGGTACACAGGCCACCGCGCGGGCCCGTGCCGTCGACTACCCCTCCGCGGAGTGGCTGCCGGCGAACACGTCGAACTACAGCCGGTCGAGCCGCCCCACGGCCTACCCCGTCGACTATGTGGTCGTCCACGTCACGCAGGAGACGTACGCCGACACCCTGTCCATCTTCCGCGATCCCGAGAGGCAGGTGTCCGCGCACTACGTCGTCCGGTCCTCCGACGGGCACGTCGCACAGTGTGTCCGGGAGACGGACATCGCCTGGCACGCGGGCAACTGGGACTACAACACCCGCAGCATCGGGATCGAACACGAGGGGTGGGTGGACCGGCCCGAGTACTTCACCGACGCCCTCTACGAGCAGTCGGCCCGGCTCACCGCGGCGGTCTGCACCTCCTACGGAATTCCCATGGACCGCACGCACATCATCGCGCACCACGAGGTGCCCGGCAGCGACCACACGGACCCGGGGCCCTTCTGGGACTGGACCCGCTACATCAGACTGGTCAACCTCTCCTGACCGCTCCCCCGGCCTCTTCACCCGGTCCTCTCGGAACGCCACCTTCGGGTGATCCGGCTGGTCGAAGTGGTTGTCCGCGCGGAGCAGCGGAGTCACGATGTCCCACACCGCCACACCGTCCGGGGAGGCCGAGTTGACTGATTCATGGCTGGCTCTGGAACCGGGAGCCGACCCCGCCGAGCGCGCGCGGACCCTGCGCCGGGCCCACGAGACCTTCACCGCAGCGGGGACGGTGGCGCGGCCCGTGCGCACCGTGGTGGCGGAGTCGTGGCGGCGGTCGGTCCGGGCGGGTGTCGGCCCGGACGGCACCGCGAGCGTGGAGCTGATGGACGGTGACCTCGGCGCCTATCGGGCGGAACACCCCCTGTCGCGGGTGATGCCGCTGGTCCGGGAGCTGCTGGGGACGTTCGCCTCCGACGGCGAGCATCTGCTCGCCGTGTGCGACGCGCACGGCAGGCTGCTGTGGGTCGAGGGGGACGCGGCCACCCGGCGCCGGGCGGGACGGATGAACTTCGTGCCGGGGGCCCGCTGGTCGGAGTCGGCCGTCGGGACGAACGCGCCGGGCACGGCGGTGGCCGTCGGCCGTCCGGTGCAGGTCTTCGCGGCCGAGCACTTCATACGCCGGGTCCAGCCCTGGACCTGCGCCGCCGCTCCGGTGCACGATCCCCGTACCGGCCGGGTGCTCGGTGCCGTGGACATCACGGGCGGGGACGGTCTGGCGCATCCGCACAGTCTGGGCTTCGTACAGGCGGTGGCGCGTGCCGCGGAGTCGCAGCTGGCGCTGCTCACGCCCGAGCGGTCCGGTCCCGAGGCGGCCGAGCTGACCGCGCTGGGCCGTGACGAGGCCCTGCTGAGCGCGGACGGCCGCAGGGTCCGGCTGAGCCGGCGGCACAGCGAGATCGTGGTGCTGCTGGCCCACCATCCGGAGGGTCTGACGGGCGACGAGTTGCTCTGCGCGCTGTACGAGGACGAGACGGTGCCCCCGGTGACGCTGCGGGCGGAACTGGCACGCCTGCGCGGCATCCTGGGGCCCGGCCGGCTGGCGTCCCGGCCGTACCGGCTCACGCTGCCCGTCGACTCCGACGCGGGTGTCGTCGAACGTCGTCTGCGGGCCGGGGCGGTGACGGCGGCGGCGACGAGGTACGCGGGTCCGCTGCTGCCCGGGTCCCAGGCCCCGGCGGTCGTACGGCTCAGGCGCCGGCTCGCCGACGGTCTGCGCGCAGCGCTGATCACCTGCGGTGATCCGGACCTGCTGGCCGACTGGGCCCACGCACCGTGGGGGGAGGACGACCTCGACGTGTGGCGCGCACTCGCGGCGGTCCGGCCCACGGCGTCGACGCGTTCCCGGCTCGCGGCGCTGGAGTCGGAGCTGGCGGCACCGAACGCGAGATGAGCGCCCGCCGGTCAGTGGCCCTCGGCAAGCGCACGCGTCGGCAGGCGGCGCGCGCAACGTCGCTGCAACGTCCCGCTTCCTAGCCTCACGCGCAGAGCTGTCCAACGGCGGGCAGCGCTCGATGAGGGAGGCACAGAGGATGACCCGTTACGCGGCGCCCGGCACCGAGGGCGCGATCGTCTCCTATCAGTCGCGCTACGACCACTTCATCGGCGGCGAGTACGTGCCGCCGGCGCGCGGACAGTACTTCGAGAACCCTTCCCCGGTGAATGGCCTGCCGTTCACCGAGATCGCGCGCGGCACGGCGGACGACGTGGAGCTGGCGCTCGACGCCGCGCACGAGGCGGCTCCGGGCTGGGGCCGTACATCGGTGACCGAGCGTTCCGACATCCTGCTGAAGATCGCCGACCGTATGGAGGCGAATCTGGAGCGCCTGGCGGTCGCCGAGAGCTGGGAGAACGGCAAGCCGGTGCGCGAGACGCTGGCGGCGGACATCCCGCTCGCCATCGACCACTTCCGCTACTTCGCGGGCGCGATCCGCGCCCAGGAGGGCTCTCTCGGCGAGATCGACGACGACACCGTGGCCTACCACTTCCACGAGCCCCTGGGAGTCGTCGCCCAGATCATCCCGTGGAACTTCCCGATCCTGATGGCGGCCTGGAAGCTCGCGCCCGCCCTCGCCGCCGGGAACGCGGTGGTCCTGAAGCCCGCGGAGCAGACCCCGGCCTCGATCCACTACTGGCTGAGCCTGGTCGCGGACCTGCTGCCGCCCGGCGTCCTGAACGTCGTCAACGGCTTCGGCGTGGAGGCGGGCAAACCCCTGGCGTCGAGCCCCCGGGTGGCGAAGGTGGCGTTCACCGGGGAGACCACCACCGGGCGGCTGATCATGCAGTACGCCTCGGAGAACATCAAACCGGTCACGCTGGAGCTGGGCGGCAAGTCGCCGAACATCTTCTTCGACGACGTCTGGGCGCGGGACGACGACTTCCGCGACAAGGCGCTCGAGGGCTTCACGATGTTCGCGCTCAACCAGGGCGAGGTCTGCACCTGCCCGTCCCGGGCGCTCGTCCAGCGCGGCAGCTACGCCGAGTTCATGGAGGCCGCCGTCGCCCGCACCGAGCTGATCAAACCGGGCCATCCGCTGGACACCGACACGATGATCGGCGCGCAGGCCTCCAACGACCAGCTGGAGAAGATCCTCTCCTACCTGGACATCGGCCGCCAGGAAGGCGCCAAGGTACTCACCGGCGGTGAGCGGGTCGAGCACGAGGGCGAGTTGAAGGGCGGCTACTACGTCCAGCCGACGATCTTCGAGGGCCACAACCGCATGCGGATCTTCCAGGAGGAGATCTTCGGCCCGGTCGTGTCGGTGACGTCCTTCGACGACTTCGACGACGCGATCAAGACGGCCAACGACACCCTGTACGGCCTCGGCGCCGGTGTGTGGACCCGCGACATGAACACCGCCTACCGCGCCGGCCGCGCGATCCAGGCGGGACGCGTATGGACGAACTGCTACCACGCCTACCCGGCGCACGCCGCCTTCGGCGGCTACAAGCAGTCGGGCATCGGCCGGGAGAACCACAAGATGATGCTGGAGCACTACCAGCAGACCAAGAATCTGCTGGTGTCGTACTCGCCGAAGAGGCTGGGCTTCTTCTAGAGGCACGAAAGAAGGCGTCTGACCCGCTTCTTTGCCGGTCAGGCGCCCTCACCACGACCCGCGGGGCCCCAAGCGCTCGCGGCGTACCCCGGAGTCGGGTCACATCACGGCGTCGGTCTGAAGCGGGCCCGCGGTGACGCGGAGCGTCCGGACGCGGGCGGGCTCTTCCTGGTCGAGGTAGAAGATGTGCGTGAACGGGGCGCGCACCACCTGGTTCGGCGCGCTCTTCTTGGCCATGGTGGCCTCGCCGCGCAGCAGACGGACGCCGTCGCCCGCCGTCCAGAACTCCAGGACCTCGTGGGTGATGTTCAGCGGCTCATCGATCTTGACGAAGAACGCCTTGATGGCCTCGACGCCGCGGATGTGCTCGGTACCGAAGAACATGTCGGTGTCCTCGGTCAGCGGCGCGAAGCCCTCGCCGAACTCCAGGGTGTCGATGGCGTCCATGAACTTCAGCACCCAGTCGGGTACGGCCGTGGCGTGTGCGGTGTCTGCCATGGTGTCGGTCTCCGGATCAGACTGTGGCGGGCACGGTGGCGAGGAAGGCGTCGATCTCGGCGTTGACGCCTTCGGGGTTCTCGCGGGCGGCGAGGTGCGCGGTGTGCTGGAGTACACGGAAGGTACTGCCCGCGATGGCGTCCGCCATCTTCCGCACCACGTGCACCGGGAACTGGCTGTCCTCCTCACCGGCGATGATCAGGACGGGCACGTTCCTGATGGTGCTCAGGCGGCGGTGCTCGTCCTTGCGGCCTATGAGGATGCTGCGCAGCGCCCACGCGACCGACTTCGGGTCGTCCTGCAGCACGAACTTGGTGAACTCCGTGAACTCCGGGTTGGTGACCTCGGCGGTGGGACCGGCGAAGGCGGCGCGGGCGGCCTTGGCGGCCAGCGGCGGCATCTTCGAGTGAAGCGAGAGGAACGTGGACAGCGCGGTGGCCCAGATGCTCTCGACCGTCGTGGGCAGGGAGGCGGTGCAGTTGATGCCGATCGCCGCCGCGGTCCGCTCCGGGTGGTAGGCCGGGAAGACGCCGGCGAGCATGCCGCCCCAACTGTTGCCGACCAGAACACACTTGTCGATGTCGAGCGCGTCGAGGATGTCGACGAGCGCGTCGGAGCAGTCCTTGAGGTCGATGATCTTGCGCAGCGCGTCGGACCTGCCGTGTCCGGGGCTGTCGATGAGCACGACGCGGTGGGTCGGAGCGAAGTGCTCGTACTGGTACTGCCACATGGTGCCGTCCATCATCAGGCTCGGCCAGCACACCATGGCGGGGCCGGCGGAACGGCCGCCGACGCGCACGTTGATCAGGCCCAGTGAGGTGGGGATCAGCTTCTCGGTAACCCCTTCGAGCCAGTTCACGGTCATGATCGGTCCTCTCGTGACCAAAAGACGTTCGAACTAGTATCGTAACGCTACTAGTTTCAAAACGCTACTACTTTGATCAGGGTGAGGAGATCAGTCGCCCGGCGCCGCGGGAGCCGATCCCCCCCGCCGGCCGGCACCACCCTCCTCTGCGGCCGTCGGCCGCAGAGTCGAGGCCTCGACCGGCTGATGGCAACTGCTGCACGCGAGGTACGGATTGGTCGGATTGCCGCACGTCGTGTGCATCAGCGGGTGGCGCGTGACGTCGGTGTCGGTCGCATGGGTCTCGGCCCAGCGCGTGACGGCCGCGATGGCCGGGACGACGAGTTCGCGGGCGCTGTCGGTGAGCTCGTACTCGTACCAGGGCTTGTCGGATCGGTAGGCGCGTTTGGTGAGGAGTCCCAGCTCGGTCAGGCTGTTGAGCCGCGCGGTGAGGATGTTCGCCGAGATACCCAGGGCCCGCTTGAGCTCGCCGAAGCGGCCCACACCGAAGAACACCTCCCGCAGGATCTGGTAGTTCCAGCGCTCGGAGATCGCGGCCAGGAACTCCTGCCCATACTGGAAGGTGACGCGGCTCCCACGGTCGGGCACGACTTCTCCTCTTCGGTGGTCCTCATAAGGTTTCAAGCTGAAAGTAGTCTCGCGATGCTACTACCCGTGACGTCCGGTCGGGCACTACCTCCGACCGCGCCGACCTTTTGGTGATCGCAACGCCCGGCGGCATGGAGGGCATGTTTCGCCAGGCCGGACGCGACCTCACCACCCCGCGCCCCGATGGCTTCGAGATCCCGAAGTCCCTCCTGGCGGAAGCATCCGAGTTCTCCGGCGGGGTCATCCTCGACCCACCCCACTGAACCGTTGAGCGTCTAGGGGGCCTGCCATGCAGGTGGAGGTCAGAGCTGAGGTTGCTCCCGGGGGTGGACATCGGGGAGCAACCTCAAGGCCGCATCCGCGCCCGCACGCCCGACGACGATCTTGCCGACCCGGATCCACGCGGGCGTCGGCTCGGTGCCTGTCCCTGCGGGACGCTGCCACGAGATGAACAACGTCCGCGCCGACGGGCACGGGGGCCCGGTGGGACGGTCCCCGTCCGACGGCTGCTCGCCCCTCGGCTCCCACCGTTGAGTTCGAGTAGGCAAACCGCTCCCGCAGACGTTCGTAGCGGATCCCGAGTGCCAGCAGGCGGTAGAAGGCCAGGCCGGCCTCGATGTCCGAACCCGGCGAACCTTCCCGGTCACAGCACCTAGAGTTGCGAAGCCCCGCCGTCGACGGGGAACTCCGTTCCCGTCGAGAAGGTCGCACCGAACGCCAAGTACGCCACCGCGGCAGCCACCTCTTCGGACGACCCCAGCCGCTGCATCGGGATGGTGCTCCGGTAGGTGTCCTTCGTCGCCTCGACGACATCGGCGGGCAGCGAGGAGCGGTCCAGGATGCCCGAGTCGATCGGGCCGGGGCTCACGGCATTGACGCGCACCTTGCGTGGCAGCAGTTCGCGGGCCAGGGTACGCGTCATCGACCGCAGGGCCGCCTTGCTCGCCGAGTAGACGCTGAGGGTGTCGAGGCCCAGGACGTTCACCACCGATGTGGTGAGCACCACGCCGCTTCCCTCGCGCATCAGCGGCGCCAGCGCCTGCACCGTGAAGTACGGGCCCTTGGTGTTGATGCCGAACAGCTCGTCGTACATCTCCTCCGTCGTCGAGTCGAACGGCGCGGCCGCAGTGACGCCGGCGTTGACGAACAGCGCGTCCACCGCGCCGAACCGCTCCTGGACCGTGTCGGCCAGCGCCTTGATGTCCTTCAAGGACGCGGCGTCGCTACGGACGGCGATCGCCTTGTTCCCCAGCTGTTCCAACGCGGTGTCCAGGGATGAGTGGGTGCGGCCTGTGATCAGTACGTGCGCCCCACCGTCCGTGAACAGTTGGGCCGCAGCCAGGCCTATACCGCTGCTTCCGCCCGTGATCACGATCTTCTTGCCGTCATAGGTGGTCATGCCCTCAAGCCAAATACCCACCCGCACACCCTGTCCAAGACCTGTTCCGTATGTCGTCATGCCACAGGCGTATGACGGCGCGCGACGTACCCTGAGCGAATGGACGTCGATCTGCGGCTCGTGCGCTATTTCACGGTCGTGGCGGAGTACGGCAACTTCGGCCGGGCCGCCACCAAGCTGCACCTGGCACAGCCGTCGCTGAGCCGCCAGATTCAGCGACTGGAAGCTCAGCTCGGTGTCCGGCTTTTCGACCGCTCGCCGCAGGGCAGCAGCCTCACCGATGCCGGTCGGGCCTTCCTTCCCAGAGCCCGGACACTGCTCCACGAGGCCGAGCAGGCCGCCCGCACGGCCAGAGCCGCCGCCCAGCCCCGTACCATCACCGTCGGCTGCGCCGAAGGACTCGTCATCACCGCCTGTGTGCAGGAACTGCGCCGTCGGCACCCCGACAGCCAGGTCCGCACCCGGCACCTCGACTGGCAGGACACGCACGCCCTCGCCGAGCGGCGGGTCGACGCCCTCGTCGCATACAACGCCCTGCCCTTCGCCGCGGACGGCCTCCGGGTGACCAAGCTCCATGAGGAGCCGCGGGTGCTCGTCACGTCGGCGAGCCATCATCTGGCGAACGGGAAACCCGTCAGCCTGCGGGCCCTGTCGGACGAGGGACTGGTGGCCTGCGTCAGTACTCCGGTCGTCTGGAGCACGCCCAAGCCGGTCGGCGACCGACCGGCACCACCCCCGCCCGCGATCGACGACAGCTACGAGGACAAGCTGGAACTCATCGCCACCGGCCACTGTGTCGCGATCTTCCCTTCCAGCGATCGACGCGCCGCTGTACGTGAGGACATCGCCCTGGTACCGGTCATCGACATCGATCCCTGCGAAGTCATGCTCGTCACGCGCGCTGATGACCCCAACCCGCTGCTCGGATCACTCGAAGATGTTGCGCGTACAGTGCTCGGCACAGCCTCCCGCCGGGAGCACAACGAACTGCCGACCCGCTGAGCTCCTTGCCTCTGCGAGGTGCTCACAGGGCGGAGCCGAACCGCACGGCGATCTCCGGCATGGTGTTCGGCCTGTTCAAGATCCTCGGCTGCAACTTCAGCCCACGGTTCCGTGGCCTGGACGGTCAGCGGTTTCTGGATCCTGTTCGACATCCCGCGCAACTGCCAAGCCAAGGGCGGAGACCTGGGCAGGGCCATCACTCGCTGGGATGCCGACCCGGGCAAGAGCGGGGAGGGCGCAGGGTGACGGTTCATCGCCTTCGTCCCGGACCGGCCGCTCGCCTGGCACCTCCAGACGTCTTGGGTAGCGATCACGCTCTTTGCCAGTCATGCCGCACGCCTGAATCGGCTCGGGCGGGACCGTGCGGACGATCCCAGGAGCTCGTGCAGAGCGGCACCGTCCTCGGCCCAGCGCCGAAGCCTTTCCCGGTCGATCCAGTGGACGCCGTGTCTGTCGCCCCACACCATGGCATCGCGGGTGAAGGCTCCGTTGGTGACGACGACAGCGTGATCGGCTTTGTGGACCGGCCCGGCGGTCCCCTTCACCGCGTACATCACAGCTGAGCCCACTTTCCCGCCGACGCGGGTGTGCTTGGCCTGCACCACGATCCGGCCGCGCTGCGGATGGTCACCGATGACGTCGGCGGCCTGGTCGCCACCGCCCCCCACTCTGCGGGCCGGCCAGCCGTCGCGGACCAGCAGATCCCGCAGGACGTACTCGAAGCGACGGTCGTCCATGGTGTCGAACTCCGCGAGCGTGATCCGCAGCGTGGCCAGCCGCTCCCTCTCCCGACGCCGCATCGTGGTCGCCTGCCTGATCCGCCACGCCGCGACGGCTCCCGTGAGCAGGGCGAGAGCCAGCAGGGCAGGCCAGGCCGCCTTCAGTGTGCCGACCGCGGTGGCCGCCGTCCGTGCCACCAGGACGAGCACAGCCAGGGCGACCACAGCCGCTGCGACCAGTTCCGCGGCACCGCGAGGGCGCCGCGGACGCATCCGTCCCATCAGCGGTCGGCCGTCGCGCTGGCCGCCGGCTTCGGATTCGTCGGCGGTGTCGTGGCGGTGGACTCACTGAACCCGATCACCTGCCCCCACAGCCACACGCCGGCCAATAGGCCGGCCATCATCCAACCGCTCATGCGCCTGGCGCTCCTGGGCTTCGGATTGCGACGGATGTGTCCACGCACCCGGTGGAACCCGTCCGGCACCTTCGACATGTTTCCCCCTCCCGTCGGTGGGCCGCGGAGCGCGGCTCATCCCAACAAAGGGTGTAGCAGTGGGCACTGACAGCAGCTGATGGGTCATCACGGCGCTACGCCCCGGTCGAGTCGCCATCCGGCCAGGAGGGTCCGCGCCGTCGGGCCAATTCACGGGGCAGCGAGCCTGAGGCGGCTCAGCAGGGCGCATGCCCTTCTCAGCTCCCGAGCGGTTCACCATGGCCTTCCGCCAGTTTTCACACGGCGCGTGCCCGTCCGCCTCTCACCTGCGAAAACAGCCCCGGTCACGCCCAGCGGAATTCTGCCGACGAATGGCGAAAAGCAGCGGAAGCGCACTCACAGCCGTAGTGCGCCGGCGCCGCCCCTTCGAACCGTGATTCTGCGACCACGACCCGGGGGCGTCACAGAGTCGGGAGGCACTGGTAGGCACTGATGATCAACCCGCCGCCGCGACGCGTCGGCCGGCCGAGCCCCCACGGGACGAATTCTCAACGCCGTGTCGTCGCGGTCCTGCGAGGACGGCGCCACGGTTGTAGGGCAGGGCCGAATAGCCGCGCCGGCGCCGGAACCAGCCTTCGTGCGGATCGGTCAGGGCAATCCTCCACGACCCGTCGTCGGTTCTCGAAGCAGTGCCGAGGCCGTCATCGTCGTACCAGCGCAACATGCGAGCAGCGCTCATCACCACGAATACGTCGAACCAAGATCCGGACCATACCCGGACCAACCGCCCACAGTTTGTGGCGAGCGGAGCTGCTTTTCTAGAGACCCAGAAGGGCCGCCTCACCAGGCAAGGTGCGGCAAGCGCCCCTGCCGCGCCCTCGGGGCAGCGAAGGCGGCAAGCGACCTTGCTCCGCCGGTCGGCCCCGCTGCACCGTCCCGACCGGTGACCACGCCGAGCCTCCCGGCTTCTCGCGGCCCGCCCGTCCCGCGCGGCCACCGAGGGCCCTACACGGGCGTGCGGGCCCTCGGTGGGGGGCCGCGCATTCAGACCGTCGCCGGTGCCTGCGCCTGCGCGACCCAGCAGGCCACCTCGGAGTGCACCGTCGTGCCCGGCGCCCCCAGCAGCACGGGCTCGTCCGTGTGGCAACGGCAGACGGACAGCGGGCAGCGCGGGTGGAAACGGCAGCCGGGCGGGGGGCTGCCCGGGTCGGGCACCTCACCGGTCAGCGCCCGCGGGCGGGACCCGGTGCCGTCCGGTACGGGCACGGCAGCCAGCAGGGCCCGGGTGTAAGGGTGCCGCGGCGCGTTGAAGATCTGTTCGACGGTGCCCGTCTCGACGACACGGCCGAGGTACATGACGACCACCCGGTCGGCGAGCGCGCCGACCACCGCCAGGTCGTGCGAGATGAACGCGAGGGCGATGCCCTCCTCACGCGACAGGTCGCGCAGGAGATTCGCCACCGCCGCCTGCGCGGAGGCGTCGAGGGCCGACACCGGCTCGTCCGCGACGATCATCTTCGGACGGGAGGCGAGCGCCCGGGCGATGGCGGCCCGCTGCCGCTGCCCGCCGGAGAACTCGTGCGGGTACTTGTGCGCCGCTCCGTCCGGAAGGCCGACCCGCCGCAGCGCCTCGACGGCCTCGCGGGCGGTCTCCGGGTCGCGTCGGCCGCGTCCGGTGCCCTGCGCGCGTTCGCGGGCGGCCACGACTTCCTGGATCTGCGCGCCGATGGTGCGCCGGGGGTTGAGCGAGGCGTTCGGGTCCTGGAACACCATCTGCAACGGCAACAGGTCGGCGGCGCGGCGCCGACGCCCCATGGGCCCGACCGGCGTGCCGTCGAAGGCGACGGCGCCCGCCCGCACCGGTGCGAGACCGGTGATGGCCCGGGCCAGGGTGGACTTGCCGCAGCCGGACTCCCCGACGATGCCCACGACTTCGCCGGGCATGATCTCCAGGCCGACGCCTGCCAGGGCGCGCATCGGCGGCAGCCCCTTGCGCGGGTATTCGACGACCACGTCCTCGACGCTGAGCAGCGGTGCGGTCCGGTGGGCTGCGGGCACGCTCATGCCTTCCTCCTGGCGGGGGTGTCGGCCGCGGGGAGGGGGCCGGGAGTCGGTGGGGCGTCGGCGGGGCGGACGACGCCGGGCTCGGCGAGTACGCAGGCGACCGTACGGGCGGGGCCGATCGTGACCGGCACCGGACGGGTGCGGTCGCAGCCGTCGATCGCCGACGAGCAGCGCGGGTGGAAGGGACAGCCGGGCACCGGTGCGTCGGCGGCGGGGGCCGAGCCGGGGATGGGACGCAGCGGCACGGCGTGTCCGACGGCGGACCGTTTGCCGAGCGAGGCGTGCGGCAGGGCCTGCAACAGGCCTCGTGTGTAGGGGTGT
This sequence comes from Streptomyces sp. NPDC034099, assembly GCF_055575415.1. Taxonomy (NCBI): domain Bacteria; kingdom Bacillati; phylum Actinomycetota; class Actinomycetes; order Kitasatosporales; family Streptomycetaceae; genus Streptomyces; species Streptomyces sp. NPDC034099. Next base: position 423,338 of record NZ_JBVISR010000005.1, read on the forward strand.
TGAGGCGTGCCGATGACTTCGGAGACGGTGCCGGTCTCGATGACGCGGCCGGAGTAGAAGACGGCGATCCGGTCGGCGACGGAGGACAGGACGCCGAGGTCGTGGGTGACCATGACGACGGCCATGCCCGTCTCGCGCCGCAGTTCGTCGAGGAGTTCGACGATTCCGGCCTGGACGGTGACGTCGAGGGCGGTGGTCGGCTCGTCGGCGATGAGCAGGCGCGGGCCGCAGGCCAGGGCGGAGGCGATGGCGATGCGCTGGCGCATGCCGCCGGAGAACTGGTGCGGGTAGCGGGCGGCGGCCGAGACGCCACCGGGGATCCGCACCAGGTCGAGCAGTTCGGCCGCGCGGGCGGCCGCGTGCTTGCGGCTGACGCCCTGGTGGCGGCGGACGTGGTCGGTGAGCTGCCGGCCGACGGTGAGCATCGGGTGCAGGGCGGAGGACGGGTCCTGGAAGACGACCGCGATGTCCCGTCCGCGCACCTGCCCCCACTCCTTGTCGGGGAGTCCGACCAGTTCCCGGCCGTCGAAGCGGACCGACCCGGTGACAGTGGCCCGGTCGGGTCCGAGGCCCACCAGGGTCATGCCGGTCACGGTCTTGCCGCTGCCGGATTCCCCGGCGATGCCCAGCACCTCGCCGGGGCGGACCTCCAGGCCGACTCCGTCGACGAGCCGGACATCGCGCCCGGCCCGGGACAGGGTGACCGTCAGGTCCCGTACGCGCAGCAGGGGCTCGACGGCCGTACCGGGCCCCGTCGTACCGGTGCGCGCCGTGCCCGTACCGGCACGGGTGTCCAGCGGGGTGCGCGTGTCGAGGGTCCGGTCCCCACTCATCATCGTTCTCCAGCCGTCGAGAGCTTGGGGTCGAGCCGGTCGCGCAGGGCGTCGCCGAGGACGTTGAAGGCGACCACGACCGTGACGATGGCGAGCCCGGGGACGACCGCGAGCCACCACTGGTTGAAGTACTGCGACGCCTCGGAGATCATCGATCCCCACTCGGCGGCCGGTGGCCTGGCGCCGAGCCCGAGGAAGGACAGCCCGGCGAGCAGCAGGATCGCGCCGCCGACGTCGAGCATGGCCAGGACCAGGAGCGAACCGGCGATGCCGGGGACCAGGTCCACGAGGATGGAGCGGACCGAGCCGACCCCGGCGAGCCGGTTGGCGTGCACGTAGTCCGTCTCGCGCAGGGAGAGCACGGCGGAGCGCACGGTGCGTGCGTAGCCGGGCCACCAGACGAGGGCGCCCGCGAGCACGGAGTTGGGCAGGGAGGGGCCGAGCGAGGCGGCAACGGCCATCGCCAGGATGATGACCGGGAAGGCGAAGACGACGTCGGTGACGCGCATCAGGACCTCGTCGACCCAGCCGCCGAAGAAGCCCGCGACGAGACCGACGACCGTGCCGATCACGGCGGTCACCGTGATGAGCAGCAGACCCACCGGTACGGACAGCCTGGCGCCGTACAGGACACGGGAGAGCACGTCGCGCCCGGCGGGGTCGGTGCCCAGCCAGTGCGCGGACGAGGCGCCCTCCAGGGGCACGGCGCTCTGGTCGAGCGGGTCGTACGGTGCGAATGCGGGTGCGAGGACGATGACGACCGCCCACAGGAGCAGCACGCCGACGGCGGCGCCTTGCGCGGGGTTGCGGCGTGCCCAGCGCCAGGCGCCGGCCACCCGTCCCGTGCGGTGGCCCGGTGCGGTGACCGGGGCGTGAGTAGCGGTCATGAGAGGCGGATCCTCGGGTCGAAGGCGGCGTACAGCAGGTCGGCGACCAGGTTGACCACGACGAAGACCAGGGCGATGAGGATGGACACGCCCATCACGGCGGGCAGGTCGAGATTGGTCGAGCTGCGGAAGGCGTACTGACCGATGCCGTTCCAGGAGAACTGCTGCTCGATGTAGACGGTCGCGGCGAGCAGCAGGCTGAAGGAGAGGGTGGTGGCGGTGATCAGCTGGCCGGACGCCGAGCGCACCGCGTAGCCCCACAGGACGCCGCGCCCCCGCAGTCCCTTGGCGCGCCCGGCCTTGACGAAGTCGGACGACAGCGCCTCCAGCACCGCGCTGCGGGTGAAACGCAGCACCATGCCGACGACGGACAGGGCGAGGACCGAGGCGGGCAGGACGAGATGGGCGGCTGCCGACGCGAAGGCGTCGAGATCGCCTGCCAGGAGGGCGTCGGCCGTGTAGAAGCCGGTGATCTGGTCCGGTGGGTCGAGGGCGGGGGCGAGCCGCCCGGAGCCGGGCAGGACGCCGAGGTTCTTGACGAAGAGCACGGCGGCGACCATGCCGATCCAGAAGGTCGGCAGGGAGACCCCGGTGAGTGACAGGGTGCGGGCTGTCCGGTCGAGGCGTCCGTCGCGTCCCTTCGCGGCGAGCACACCGAACAGCACACCGACGACCAGGGCCATCACGGTGGCGACGACGACCAGCTCGAGGGTGGCGGGGAGTTTCTCCGCGAGGTCGTCGAGGACCGGGCGCTGGGTCTGCTGCGAGGTGCCCAGGTCCCCGGTGAGGAGGTTGCCGAGGTAGGAGGCGTACTGAACCGGCAGCGACCGGTCGAGGCCCTGCTCGGCGCGGTAGCGGGCGACGATCCCGGGGTCGTCCAGGGCGCGCTGGCCGAGGTTGGCGGTGGCCGGGTCCGCCGGGACGACGGAGCTGAGCAGGAAGGTCACCAGGGTGACGCCGAAGACGATCAGCACCGAGGAGGCGACGCGGCGCAGTGCGTACCCCAGCAGGGGCGGCATCCTGCGGCGGGTGTCCTTGGCGGGGGCCGGCGGGTCCGCCGGTGCGGGGGCCGGTCCGGCGAGGGCGGGGCCGGGGGCGGTCTCGGTCACGGGTCACCCCTCCGAGCGGCCGAGCGCGGCCAGGTCGAGGTAGTAGAGCGGGTTGCGTACCAGTCCCGTGACCTCGGGCGAGGCGACGGTGACGAAGTTCGGCTCCAGCAGCGGGACGAAGGGGCCGTCCTCGTTCATGGCACGGTTCCAGGCCGTGTAGGCGGTGAGCCGGTCCTGCTCGTCGACCGAGCCGTACGCCGTCTTCGTGAGGGCGCCGAGTCCGGGGGCGTCCTGCGCGGGCCAGTGCACCCGCTTCGAGAGGAAGTCGCCGGGCGCGAAGCCGAGGACGTTCTGGGGGTCGAGGTAGTCCGGCGGGTAGGACCACAGGGCGAGTTGCGTCTCGCCGTCCACGTACCGCTGGAGGGAGGTCGACGTCGGCGAGGGCCGGAGCGTGACGGTGATGCCGATCTTCCCCAGGTCGCTCTGGATGCGCTGGGCCAGTACGCCGTAGTCGAGGCCGGCCAGCCGGTGGTAGTCACTGGCGTAGTCGAGGGTCAGCTCGATCTTCCTCAAGCCCTGTTCCCTCTCGGCCTTCTCGACGAGGGCACGGGCCGCCCCGGGGTCGTAGGCGGCGGCGTCCGCCTTGCCGAGGCCCCCGGTGAAGACGGTCGGCAGGATGCCTGTGGCCTGGTCGGAGCCGGGGCCGGCGATCTCGACGAGGCCCTCGTAGTCGATGCCGAGCCGGATCGCCTTCTGCACGTCGGCGGAGGCGGTGGGGAGGTTCTTCGCGCGGCTGACCGCGAGGTAGAGCACCTCGGCCGCCCGGCTGTCGTCGACCACGAGGTCGTCGCCGTGCAGGCCCTTGGTCTGCAGCGCCGAGATGTCGAGGGCGATCTGCGAGTCGCCGGACTGCACCCCGAGCAACTGCTGTTGCGCGGACGGCACGTTCCGGATGATCACCCGGGGATATGCCGGTGCGTCACCGGCGTACTCCGGGTTGGCCTCCAGGACGATCTGCGAGGAGTTGCTGTAGCTCTTCAGCCGGTACGGCCCCGAGCCCGCGGACTGAGTGTTCAGCCAGGTCTCGGCCTTGTCCTCGGTGACCGCGTCCTTCGCGTCGGTGCCGCCGTGGGCGCGCACCGCGTCGGCGTTGACCACTCCGAACTGGGGGGTGGCGAGCATCGCGGGCACGTCGGCGCGGGGGGACTCGGTGGTGAGGACGACGGTCCGCGCGTCCTCGGCCTCGGCGGTGATCCCGGCCATCAGATAGGCCGGGCTGGCGTCGACGTGGCGCAGCCGGTCGAGGGAGAAGACGACGTCGCTCGCCTCCACGGGGCTGCCGTCGGAGAAGCGGGCGTCGTCGCGGAGGTCGAACGTCCAGGACTGCCCGTCCTCGGAGTTGGACCACGAGGTGGCCAGACCGGGCACGGGCGTGCGCAGGTCTTTGCCGGCGTAGGTGGTCAGCGTCTCGTACAGGGCGTGGTCGACGAGGTAGTCGGTCGGCTGGTAGACCCGCGCCGGGTCGATGGACTTGGCGTTGAACGCCGTGTCGACGACCAGGGTGCGGCGCGCTGCCTCGGCGGACACCCCGGCGGTCGCGCAGGAGGTGAGCGAAGCCGTCAGGGCGGAGGCCAGGGCGAGGGCGGCGAGGGTACGCCGCCGGGACTCGGGCGGCGGGGGGCGGTGGGGCATCGGGGGTCTCCACTCGGAGAGACGGGCAGGGAGGAGTCGGGGGAAGTCACTCCTGGTGGCGTCCGGGGCCGGGCAGGCGCCGGGTGCGTACGGCGGGCGGCGGGTGCGGTACCGGAGCGGCCGGTCCGCGGGCCCGGGGGGTCTCCCCCGCCGGGCCCGCGCGCGCCTACGCGGCCACGGGTACGGCCGTCCGGCCGCCCTGCAGATCCACGTCGATGGTCTGCCGGTACAGGCGCAGCCAGTTGCCGCCGCACAGCTTCTCGATCTCGGCCTCGGAGAAGCCGGCCTTGGCCAGCCCGGCGGGGATGTTGCCGAACTGGGCCGCCGTCTCGAACCACTCCGGGTCCGGCACGACCGGCGACTGCCCGGGCTTGCCCGCCCCGTACTCGGGGCCGCGCGTCCAGTGCCCCTTGCGCATCTCCACCATGTGCTCCTCGGTGAGGAAGCGCCCGAGGTCGGAACCGACGCCGACGTGGTCGACGCCGATCCGCTCCACGGTGCGGGCGACGAGCTCGCACCAGCTCTCGACGGTCTCGCACCACTCGCCGGCGATGTTCGGGTACATCGTCAGGCCGAGCACCCCACCGCGCTCGGCGAGCGCGTCGATGACCTCGGGCCGTTTGTTGCGGGCGTGGTCGAAGAACTCGCGCGGATTGGCGTGGTTGATCGCCACCGGAACGGCCGAGGCGTGGATGGCGTCGTAGGAGGTCCGGTCGCCCACGTGCGAGCAGTCGACGACGATGCCGCAGCGGTTCATCTCCTCGACGGCGTTGCGGCCGAAGCGGGTCAGGCCCGCGTCGGTGGTCTCGTAGCAGCTCGCGCCCAGGGTGTTCTGGATGTTGTAGGTGAGCTGCATGACCCGCAGTCCCATGCGGGCGAACAGCTCGATGTAGTCGAGCCGGTCCTCGATCGGGGACGCGTTCTGGGTCCCCATGAGGACGGCGGTCCGGCCTTCGGCGGCCGCCGCCTCGATGTCCGCCGTGGAGTACGCGATCCGTACGAGGTCGGCGTTGTCGCGTTCCATGCCGTACCAGTCGGCGAGGGCCTGCATGGTCTCCGCCGCGTTCTCCCAGAACGCGATGGTGTTCGTCACGCAGTCCACGCCCCCGGCGCGCAGTTCCTCGAAGACCGTCCGGTTGAAGATGCCGCACTCGAGTCCGTCGATGTTCATCGCTGCTCCTGCTCCTTCTTGGCCGTGCCGCCGGCGAAGTCCACGTCGTCGGTGAGGTCGGGTTCGATCACGCCGTTCTCGTCGACGGCGGTCGCGCCGGCGTGCTTGAGGGAGGTCACCGACTCGGTGGACAGCGCGCGTGCGGAGTCCTCGAACAGCGACCACCACAGGGCCGCGGAGGTCTCCACCCCGGTGCGTGCCGCGCGGGCGGCGGGCAGCGAGCCGACGAGCGGCAGGAGGCGCAGCAGCTCGGGGTCGTCGGGCAGTTCGGGCACCCGGCGTTCCATGGCGAGGAGTACGCCGTCCCCGGCCAGGCGGTCGGGCACCGGGGGCAGACCGGTGGCCGGTGCGTCGGCCGAGGGGGCGGGCTTCATCGTGAGGACCACACCGCGGTCGGTGCCCTGGTGCTCCAGTACGGCGGCGAGGCCGGCGTGCTCGACGCGCCCGGCCCACAGGGTGACCCGTTCCCCGGGTTCGGCCTGGAGCAGGTCGAGCAACGCGGGGGCGACGACGAGGGCGCTCTGGCCGAGACAGTCGACCACGAGCGCGCCCGGCGCTTCGGCGGCGATCTCCACCCGGCCGGAGTCGGCGCGGTCGGCAGCGCTGAGCCCCTCGGAGAGGAACTGGAGGGCGGGCAGCCCGGCCGCCTGGGCGTGCAGCACCAGGTCCCGCACGGCGGGTACGGCGCCGAGGGCGAGGCCCTGGGCCTGGAGCAGCCGCTCGCTGATCAGCCGCAGTTCGCGCAGTGACAGCCGGAGCGTCTCGGCGTCGGAGGCGTTCTGCCAGGTGCGGCCCAGGCGGTCGGCGGTGCCGTCGCTCCCGGGGGCGCTGGTGAGCGTGGCGGAGGTCATCGGGCGGCTCCGTTCGAGGGGGCGGGTACGGGGGCTTCGAGGACGAGGGTGTCGGCGGGGCGCGGTACGGCCGGCCAGAACCACGGGCCCGCGGCGCCGGCGCCCAGGTCGGCCGCGGTGGGCGCGCCCTGGAAGATCACGCCACGCAGGTCGCGGCCCAGGTAGTCCTTGGTGCGTTCCAGTCCGTAGAGGGCCGCGTTCGCCAGGCGGATGATCCGCGCGGGCACGAAGGCGGCGTCGCGGATGTTGGCGTGCGGGACGGCGTACGCGTGGCCGGCGAGGGACTGGAGGCGTTCGACGGCTCCCCGCAGCTCGGGACGGCGTGCGAGGAGGCGTCCGACGGGCAGCGCCGGGTCCTCGGCGGCGAGTACGCCGTCGAGGTGCTGGACCATGCCGGGCACGTCCACGGTGAGGTCGACGGTGCCCTCGGGCAGTTCGGAGGTGGCGCCGCACCTGGGCTCCTCGGCGGAGCGGGACTTGTACCAGGTGTTGGCGACCGCGCCGGGTGCGGTCCGGTCGACGGCGAGGGCCCAGGCGTACCGTTCGGCGAGCAGCGCGCGAAGCTCTCCGACGGCCGTCGAACCGTCCCGGCGAAACGTTTCGTCAACCGTGAGTCCCGCCGCGAGCCGGTCCGACTCCTCGGGGTCGAGTTCGGTGAGCACCGAGTTGACCACCTCGGCGGCCTCGTCGCAGACGCCCTCGACGCCGTCGACCAGTTCGGCCACCGTCGGCACCCGGCCGTCCGCCGCGGCCGTCGCGGCACGTTGGGGGATCGCGGCGAGTACGCGGCGCAGGTCGGCGACGATCCGCTCGGCGGGGGTGAAACAGGTGTACTCGTTGACGTCTTCGCTGTGGTACAGCGCGGCCCGCTCCAGCAGGGCGACCAGGGTGTCACTGACGGCGCTGCCGGGCGCCGCCCCGAGGCCGCGGGCATGGCACAGGGCCTGCTCGCGCAGCGAGATCCAGCGGTCCACCAGCACCGGGTGGTTGCCGACCCAGAGGACCAGTCCGAGCGCGGAGCTGTTGCCGACCCCGAGGAAACGGCGGACCTGCGGATCGAGGGCCACCGCGGTGTCCGAACGGCGGGCGGCCAGTGCCTCGACCAGGTCCGCGCTCAGCTCCCGCATCATGTAGGCGGACAGCAACTGCGCGTGGTACGGCACCGACAGCGGGTGGTCCTCGCCGTACGCCACGAACGTCCGGGTGCCGAAAGTGCCGTTTCCGTCGAGACCGATGTTGCGCATGAGGTAGCCGACACGGGCGAGCGCGACGGTGTCGGGTTGCCGTCCCGCGGCCAGCGCCTCCACGACGTGCTCGAAGACGCGCAGCGAACGGTTGGCGCGGCACCAGGTGAGTGTGTGCGCCGTGGCCCGGCCGTGGTAGAGGCGAGGCATCTCGTTGCGGGTGTGCTCGATGTCCTCGGTCGTGGCGGGCCCGTCGAGGAGGGCGCCCATCATGTCCCAGCCCAGGTCGAAGATGCGCAGCGTGCGCTCCTGGGACGAGGGCGGGAAGGCGAAGGCGACGAAGTCCATCACCCGGTCCGCCGTGTGGATGCGGTAGACGGCCTCGCCGCTGCCGTCCGCCTCGACGGTCAGCGAGCGCCGCTCGACGCGCCAGTCCTCGCGAAGCATCCGGTTGACCAGGGAACGGGCCGACGACAGGCGCCCGGCCTGCAGGGAGGAGAGGGCGGTCGGGGTCATGAGCTCGGCGGCCGGCCGGCCGGTGGGCCCGGCCGGGCTGGGCTGTGGTGCCACGGATGGTTCCTTTCGTACAGGTCACGCGGTGGGGTGCCGCCACGGTCGAGCGGCGGCCGTCGCCGACGGAGCCGGCGATCCGGCGCGTGTGGAGCGGCAAGGCGGGTGCGGGCGGGCAGCAGGGCAGAGGACAGCCCGCGGCCAGGCATGCGGAGGGTGTGAACGGGGTGACGCCGACAGGGGGTGCGGGCCGGTCGCGAGGTGGTGCGTCGGGGTGGCGGGGCACGCCCCGGTCAGGGGTGGCGGGGCACGCCCCGGTCAGGGGCGGCGGCGCCAGGATGCCGCGTGGGGACCGTGTCCGGGCTGACGAGGGCCGGCACCTTGCGGGTGGAGGCGGAGTCCGGGTCAGGGCCCGGTGGCGGGGAGTCGGACGGTGGCGGTCACCTGCTCCCGGAGACGATCTTGGTGACGCGGGCCGCGCAGGCCATGGCGTCGCCCGCCGCGGCCTCGGCGTCGAAGCGGACCATCGGGCCGACCACGGACAGGGCGGCCATCACCCGGCGCCTGGCGTCGAAGACCGGGGCCGCCACGGCGATCGTCGGTTCCAGCCGGTTCGGCAGCGAGATCGCGTAACCGAGGTGCCGAATGTGCTCCAGCTCCTCGTCACGGGCGGTGGGGACGCCCGCGTCCCGCAGCGCTGCCAGATCGTGCGGCAGCGCCCATGCGGTGAGCACCCGGCCGGAGGCCGTGTCGGAGATCGGCATCCGCGCCTCGATCCGGGAGTCGACGCGCAGCAGCCGGTCCACTTCGACCCGCTGCACTATCCGGGCGGAGTCGCCGTCGAGGACGGCCAGGGACACCGTCTCGTCGACCAGGGCGGCCAGTTCCTCCATCGCCGCGGTGGCCCGGTGGCCGAGCCCGGCCTGGGCGAACGCGGCGTCGGAGAGCCTGGAGACGCGGAGACTGAGCCGGTAGGTCCCGTCCTCCGCCTGCTCGGCCCAGCCCCCGGCGCACAGTGTCACCAACTGCCGGTGCACATAGCCCCGGTTGCCGCCGGTACGACGGGCGAGCTCGGAGACGCCCACACCCTGCGGCTCGTCGGCCAGGGCGGCGAGGACCTCCAGCGTCTTGAGCGACGAGGTGAGGATCTGAGTGACCACTGCACTGTCTCCTATAAGAGGACACTGTCTCCGATTGAGATGCGTCACTTAAACACCGCACCGGCCGGGCCGTCAATGGTCACCGGGAGGGAAACATCAGACACACCATCAGTCGCCGCGCCTCCCTGCGTTCACCTTGGATTTGACCTCAATGAGCATGCCTGGCCTAGGAAAGTAAGGATCCACTGGTGTGGTGAGGGGTCCCCCATTCGTCTTCCATAGGGAGACGGGTGAACTTCGAAAGGCGGCCGCGGACCGGGCCGGCGGCTCCGCACCCCGATCGACGGACCGATCGCGACCGAGGATGTCGAGAAGGCGCAACCGGCTACGTCCCAGAGGTACCAGCGCCCACAGCGGCATGAGAGAGAAGGAGAAGCCAACATGGCGATTCAGCGGATGGACAACGTCGGCATCGTGGTCGAGGACATGGATGCCGCCGTCGCGTTCTTCGTGGAACTCGGTATGGAGTTGGAGGGCCGGGCGGAAGTGGGGGGTCTCGTCGCCGACCAGTGCACCGGACTCGAGGGCGTGCGCTGTGACATCGCGATGCTCCGGACCCCGGACGGTCACAGCCGACTCGAACTGGCGAAGTACCGCAGCCCGGCGGCGATCAGCGCCGGGCCGCGCAATCAGCCGCACAACGTCCTGGGTACGCATCGCGTCATGTTCGCCGTCGACGACATCGAGGACACCGTTGCCCGCCTGCGCGGGCACGGCGCCGAACTCGTCGGCGAGTTGGCACAGTACGAGGACAGCTACCGGCTCTGCTACATCCGCGGCCCCGAGGGCGTCATCGTCGGACTGGCCGAGCAACTCGGTTGAAGCCCGGCATGGGAGCCGGTCCGGCTTGAACGCCTGTGGCGCATCTGGATCGTCTGCGACACGGCGAGCGTCGGCACCGGGGGCGGAGCGGCTCACAACCCCATGAGGCGGTCCGCCTCCCGGTCCGTGCCCCGGCCACCCAGCCGTGCATCGAGATCGCGCACCGCGGGCCGCGGACCTCGGATCACACAGGATTGAGGCGAGACGGTTCGTCTTGTTATGGTGCTGGCACGGGTACGGCGGTGACCGGCCCGGCGGGGCGGCCGAGGCGGACCCGGACCCCGGGTGAGTAGAGGACGCTGACCGGGTCGGCTGTCGGGGCGGGTACCCCGGCACTCGCGACCAGGTCCTCGTCGCAGGAGAGGAGCCGGGCCCGGTGCAGGGGCCAGCGGGGGTGGTGGTTGGGCAGATACGCCGCACCGCCGAAGAACATGTTGTGCATGCCCCAGCGGGCGGTGAGGAAGTGCTCCAGGGGCGTGGGCTCCTGGATGCGCTCGGCGGTCCGCAGGGTGATGCGGCTGTGGGCGCCGCGCGGTCCCGGCCAGCGGCGTGAGCTGGTGTAGGTGACGGTGTCGCCCACGGAGCGGACGGTCATGCGGGACCACAGGTAGGGCAGCCGGAAACCCACCCGCCCCATCAGCACCGGCACCAGCCGCGAGGCGTCCATCGACCGGAAGACCACGCCGCGCCGCCCGTGGGCGTCCACGCTGTACAGACGCACGTTGGTCTCCGGGAACGAGCCGAAGTAGGGGACCCCGGGCAGCCGGAACCAGCCGACCCGGTGCATGCGGAACGCGACGAGCCCGACGTACGTGAGCCCGTCGTGCGTGTCGGGGACGGTGCCGCGCGGCATCAGCCCCGCCACGGCGCCGGGCTCGACGGCCCAGTGGATGAAGGCGAGGTCGAGCCACTCCTGGGTGAGCAGCGGCAGCCGTATCGGTGTGGGGGCGTCCGGGGTGACGGCGCTGGGCTTCTGCACGGCGCAAGAATGGCAGACGGACGGGCCGTGCCGGACGGCCGGCCGGTCGGCTACCTCGGGAATCGTCCCGTGGTTGACCCTCGACCTGGTCGAGGGATCAGAGTGCGGGACGTGGAGAGCGAGATGCGCAGCATCGGGGAGATGGCCCGCGACAGCGGACTGGGCGTGAGCGCCCTGCGGTTCTACGACCGGGCCGGTGTGCTGGTCCCCGCCTGGGTCGATCCGGCCAGTGGCTACCGCTGGTACGCCCCCGAGCAGCTCGACGAGGCCAGGCTGCTGGTCCGGCTGCGGCGGGCCGGCATGCCGTTGGCGGACATCCGGCTGGTACTGGCCGGCTGGTCCGGAGCGGACACGGGCCTGGTGCGGAGGCTTCTCCGGGCGCACTTGCGCCGTCTCGAACTGGGGCTGGACGAGGCCCGCGGCGAGTTCTCCACGCTCCGAGCCCTACTCGATCACCGGGAGAACCCCATGACCGCCTCACCGCGGACCGGCACCGTCCACCTGTCCCTGCCCGCCTCCGCCCTGGCGGCCGCGCTCGACGCGGTCCGGTTCGCCGCCGGCAAGGACCCGGAGCTTCCGATGCTCGGCGGGGTGCTGTTCGACGTCGAGGGCGATGGGCTCCAGGTCGTGGCGACCGACCGGTACCGGATGGCCGTCGCCCGCATGGATGCCGTCGGGCACGAGGGCTCGCGCGAACACGTCGTCGTGCCCGCGCCGCTCGTCGACGCGATGCGCGCGCTGCTGGCCGACGACGACCCCGCCCGCTTCGCCGTGGAGGGTGACCGCGTGACGCTGGAGGCAGGCGAGCGCCAGGCTTCGGGACAGCGCCTGGCCCACGACTTCCCCGACTACCGCCGTCTCGTCCAGCTGCCGCCCGGGCGGCGAGTCGTCGTCGACGTGCCCGCGTTCCGGAGGGCGTTGGAGTCCGGTCCCGTCCGGCCTGCCGAGGAGCGCGAACCCGGCCGGTCCGCGAGAGACGTCAGTGTGCTGGCGACGGGCGACGACGGCACTGTGATCGTCTGCGGGGACGGCGACGGGGACGTCGACGGGAGCGCGGACAGGGTCGGCGTCGACCGCGGGTTCCTGCTGGACGCGCTCGCCGCCGCGGGCCGGGACCGGCTCGTGCTGGAGTTCGGCGCCGCCCCGACGGCACCGCTGGCGATCCGACGGACGGACGACGAGGACACGTTCTCGCTGCTGATGCCGGTCCGCCTGGACGACTGACGGGAGCGAGGACCTTCCACCGAGAGTCCTTCCCGCGGCCCGTCCTGCGCGCTCGGTCTCCTGGGGCGGTGGACGGTGCGGCCGCTGCCCGTGCCCCTCGCCGTGCTCACCCGGGTATGGCCCGACCCGGCCTGGCGGTCCGCCCTGCGTCACCCCGTGGCCAACGGTGCCGACGGCTAGGTCGCAGGCTCCCTGCGGACGCCGCCCCCGCCCGCGGCCTCGACCTCGTCGACATCGACGGCGGTGCGGTGCGCATCGCCCCCCGACCTCGACCTGGTCGGCACCCTCTCGGCCCCGCCGGTGAGCTGCTCACCGCCCGTCTACGCGGAAGAGGCCGACCGCGCCCTGTGCGCAGCCGCGTGGGGCGCGAGTCCCGCGACTTCACGTCCCGGCGGCCTCGCCGTTCCCGCGATCGCCGGGGGACGGACCGCTCGGCCGGCCGCTCCCTCGCGATCGGCCCGTCGAGCCCGGACGGCTCGCCGTAGTATTCGGGATGATCTCGTGGGGGAAGGCGGGCCGACATGGGCAGGCAGCGTCCCGGTACGCCGACGCTGGAGGAGGTGGCCGCCCTCGCAGGCGTGGGCCGCGGCACCGTCTCGAGGGTGATCAACAACGCCACCGGTGTGCGGGACTCGACGCGCCGGGCCGTGCAGCGGGCCATCGCCGAGCTGGGGTACGTGCCGAATCTGGCGGCCCGTTCCCTCGCGGGACACCGTGCCGACGCCGTCGCGCTGGTGATGACGGAGCCGGACTGGCGGCTGTTCGGAGAGCCGTTCTTCACCGAGATCGTCCACGCCGTCGGCGACGCCCTCACCGACACCTCGTTGCAGCTGCTGCTCACCCTGGTCCGCACGGACACCGAGCGGCGGCGCTTCGTGGAGTACGCGCGCGGTGGCCGGGTCGACGGGGTGCTGCTGATGTCCGTGCACGCCGAGGACCCGCTGCCGGACATGCTCGCCAAGGCGGGCCTGCCCACCGTCATGCTGGGGCGGCGTTCCGGCGAGGAGAGCGTCACCTACGTCGACGCCGACAACACGGGCGGAGCGCGCGGCGCGGTCACGCATCTGCTGGACACCGGGCGCCGCACGATCGGGGCGATCAGCGGACCGCTCGACATGTACGTCGCCCAGTGCCGCCTGCGCGGGTACCGGGAGGCCCTGGAGCTGGCGGGCGCGGCGGCCGGGGCGTCGCTGGTCGTCGAGGGGGGCGACTTCACCGAGGAGAGCGGGCAGCGGGCGATGACCGAGCTGCTCGCCCGGCACCCTGACCTGGACGCGGTCTTCGCCGCCTCGGACACGCTGGCCGCCGGGGCGCTCAACGCGCTGCGCGCCGCGGGCCGGCGGGTGCCGCGGGACGTCGCCGTGATCGGCTTCGACGACTTCCACCCGGCCCGTCCCACGGACCCGCCGCTGACGACGGTCCGACAGCCGCTGGAGGAGATCGGCCGGACGATGGTGCGGCTGCTGCGGGAGGAGATGGACGACTCCGCCGCCGCCTGGCGACACGTCATCCTCCGTACGGAACTGGTGCTCCGGGACTCCGCCTGAGCGAGGTGGCCGTCGGGAGCGCTCCCGGCGGGGCCCGTCCCACCTGCGGCTTCGAGATTCATTCGACAACTCTGGCGCGCACAGTCTTGTCAGGAACATGAACCGCTTCTACAGTCCCATCAACCGGTAAGTGGGAGCGCTCCCATCAGTGGGGAGTTGGGAGCGCTCCCGCACCGGCCCCTCCTTCCCCCCACCCCTCCCGGAGAGGCCCCCATGCGAACGCTACGGCCCCAAGCCCGCACCCCTCGCGGCCTCTTAGGCGCCCTGGGCGCGGCCTTGTCGATCTTCACCCTCGTCGCGTCACTCGTGACCGCCGCGGCGCCGGCCCAGGCGGACACCACCCTGTGCGAACCGTTCGGGACGACGACGATCCAGGGACGGTACGTCGTCCAGAACAACCGCTGGGGTTCCAGCGCCACCCAGTGCGTCACCGCCACCGACACCGGCTTCCGGGTCACGCGGGCCGACGGCTCGGTGCCGACCAACGGGGCACCGAAGTCGTACCCGTCGGTCTTCAACGGCTGCCATTACACGACCTGTTCGCCGGGCACCAACCTCCCCGCCCGGCTCGACACCGTCTCCCGGGCGCCGTCCAGCATCTCGTACGGATTCGTCGACGGCGCCGTCTACAACGCCTCGTACGACATCTGGCTGGACCCGACGGCCCGCACCGACGGGGTCAACCGGACCGAGATCATGATCTGGTTCAACAGGGTGGGTCCGATCCAGCCCATCGGCTCACCGGTGGGCACGGCCACCGTCGGCGGACGGAGCTGGGAGGTCTGGAGCGGCGGCAACGGCTCCAACGACGTGCTGTCGTTCGTGGCACCGTCGGCGATCACCGGCTGGAGCTTCGACGTCATGGACTTCGTCCGGGCGACCGTCGCGCGCGGGCTCGCCGAGGACGACTGGTACCTGACGAGTGTTCAGGCCGGGTTCGAGCCCTGGCAGAACGGCGCCGGACTGGCCGTGAACTCCTTCTCCTCCACCGTCGAGACCGGCGGCACCCCGGGCGGCCCGGACCCCGGTCCCGGCGACCCGGGTGACGCGTCGGCGTGCGCGGTGTCGTACGGCACCAGCGTCTGGCAGGACGGCTTCACCGCGGACGTCACCGTCACCAACACCGGTACGGCTCCCGTCGACGGCTGGCGGCTGGCCTTCACCCTGCCCTCCGGCCAGCGGATCACCAACGCCTGGAACGCCTCCGTGACGCCGTCCACGGGCGCCGTCACGGCGACCGGCGCGAGCCACAACGCCCGGATCGCACCCGGCGGCAGCCTGTCGTTCGGCTTCCAGGGCACCTACGGCGGCGCGTTCGCCGAGCCGGCCGGTTTCCGGCTGAACGACACCGCCTGCACCACGACGTAACACCCCCACCGCCTCCCCGCCCGTCCGGTCGAAGCGCCCGCCCCGGACGGGCGGGGGTTCCATCCCCGATCTTGTCATGAACGGATCATTCATCAGCTCACGACTCACAGCTCACCTACGGACCGGAACCAGGAGACCCCTATGGTTCGACGCACCAGATTCCTATCCCTGGCGGCGGTACTGGCCACCCTGCTCGGCTCGCTCGGCGTGACCCTCCTGCTCGGGCAGGGGCGGGCCGAGGCGCACGGCGTGGCGATGATGCCCGGCTCCCGCACCTACCTGTGCCAGCTGGACGCCAAGACCGGCACCGGCGCCCTCGACCCGACCAACCCGGCGTGTCGGGCCGCGCTCGACCAGAGCGGCGCGACGGCCCTGTACAACTGGTTCGCCGTGCTGGACTCCAACGCGGGCGGCCGCGGCGCCGGTTACGTGCCGGACGGCACCCTGTGCAGCGCCGGTGACCGTTCCCCGTACGACTTCTCCGCCTACAACGCCGCCCGCTCGGACTGGCCCCGCACGCATCTGACGTCGGGTGCGACGATCCCGGTGCAGTACAGCAACTGGGCCGCCCACCCGGGTGACTTCCGGGTGTACCTGACCAAGCCGGGCTGGTCGCCCACCTCCGAGCTGGGCTGGGACGACCTGGAGCTGATCCAGACGGTGACCAACCCGTCCCAGCAGGGCTCGCCGGGCACCGACGGGGGCCACTACTACTGGGATCTCGCGCTGCCCTCGGGCCGCTCGGGTGACGCGCTGATCTTCATGCAGTGGGTGCGTTCGGACAGCCAGGAGAACTTCTTCTCCTGCTCGGACGTCGTCTTCGACGGCGGCAACGGAGAGGTCACCGGCATCCGCGGTTCCGGCAGCACCCCGGACCCGACGCCGACCCCGACGGACCCGACCACACCGCCGCCCACACACACCGGTTCCTGCATGGCCGTGTACTCCGTGGAGAACTCCTGGAGCGGTGGATTCCAGGGCTCGGTCGAGGTGATGAACCACGGCACCGAGCCGCTCAACGGCTGGGCCGTGCAGTGGAAGCCGGGCAGCGGGACCACACTCGGCGGGGTGTGGAACGGATCGCTGTCCAAGGGTTCCGACGGTACGGTCACGGTCCGGAACGTGGACCACAACCGCGTCGTACCACCGGACGGGAGCGTGACCTTCGGCTTCACCGCCACGTCGACGGGCCATGACTTCCCGGTCGACTCGATCGGCTGCGTGACGTCCTGACACACGCCCGACTCGTGTCGGGCACCACGGTCGGCGGGGCCCCGGCAGGCTCCCGCCGACCTCACGTGCCGGTTACGAATCGCTCAACCCCTGGTTGCGAAGCGATGATCGGGCGACGATAGGGCCATGACTCCGGCCCAGCGCGCCTTTGAGCGGCTGCAAGCCTGGCCCGACCTCTCGGCGGGCCGGGCCAGTTGCGGAACCGGACGGGCACTGTGCTCCGTCCGCGACGAGATCGTCCACTTCCACTCGGACCGGGACGTGGACCTCCACCTCACCCACCGGGCCATCCAGCGCTTCCAGTACGACCTCGGCGGCTCCACCGCCATCCGCCTGGTGCCCGGCTCCCGTTGGGTGACCGTGCACCTGGACTGCGACGCGGACGTCGACCTGCTGCTGAGCCTGGTGAGCATCGCGCTCAAGGCCCATCAGTCCCGGCCGCCGGCCGACCGCGCCCCGGGTCCGTCGGGGCCGACGGCTCTCGCGGTCTCCCACGGGTGCAACTTCCGCCGGGTCACGGTGCTTCCGCGCGCCGCGGCCGGGGAGGCCTGAGTCCGGCCGCCGCGAGGGCCGCGCCCAGCACGCAGAGGGCGCCCGTGACGACCACGGCCACGTGGACGCCGTTCATGAACGCCTGCCCGCTGCCCTCCACCACGGCGGCCCGCAGCCCGGCCGGCATGTCGCCGGAGACGGGCGCCACGCCCATCGCCACCGCGTCCTCGGCCTCCTGGAGACCGTTGGCCACGGCCGGGGGCACGCCCGCGCCGGTCAGCTCACCGGTGAGGGTCCCGCGCACCTGGGCGCTGATCAGGGAGACCAGCACGGAGGTGCCGAGCGCGCCGCCGATCTGCAGGGTCGTCGCCTGGAGACCGCCCGCCACGCCGCCGTCCCGGACGGGGGCGTTGCCCACGACGGCGTCGGAGGAGGCGGACATCACCATGCCGACGCCGAGGCCGAGCGCGATGAACGGCGGCCACATCGTGGCGTAGGCGGAGTCGGTCTGCCAGGTGAGCATGCCGAAGCAGGAGGCCGCCTGGAGCAGCATGCCCAGCGGCATGGTCAGCCGGGGCCCGAAGCGCTGGGTCAGGGCCGCGCCCAGGGGCGAGGCGACCAGCGAGGCGAGGCTGAGCGGGAGCGTCCGCACGCCCGCCTCGACCGGCGTGAAGCCGCGCACGTTCTGCAGATACAGCATGACGAAGAAGATCACGCCGAGCATCACGAAGAAGTTCAGCGCGGTGACGACCGCGCCGATGGTCAGCGCGCGGCTGCGGAACAGGCGCATCGGCAGCAGCGGGTGCTCCACGCGGGTCTCGTACCGGCCGAACACGAGCAGGAGTACGAGGCCGGCGGCGATGGCACCGAGGGTGCCGGCGGAGGTCCAGCCCCAGGTCTCGCCCTTGACGACGCCGAAGACGACGGCCAGGAGGCCGAGGGCGAGCAGGACGAGGCCGGGTATGTCGAAGCGCTCGCGGCCCCCGGCGTTGCGGCTCTCCGGGAGGACGAGGGCGCCGAAGACGATGGCGAGGACACCGATGGGGGCGTTGACGTAGAAGACGGACTCCCAGTCGACGTGCTCCACGAGGAGTCCGCCGACGATGGGGCCGAGGGCCGTGGCGACGGCGGAGATCATGGCCCAGATACCGACGGCCATGCCGAACTTCCTGGGCGGGAAGACGGAGCGGAGCAGTCCGAGGGTGTTGGGCACCAGCAGTCCGCCGAAGGCACCTTGGAGGGCGCGGAAGGCGACGACCCCCTCGATCGAACCGGACAGGCCGATGGCGACGGAGGCGAGGGTGAAGCCGGCGACACCCACCAGGTAGTAGGTGCGGCGGCCGAAGCGGTCGCCGAGCTTGCCGCCCAGGATGAGGGTGGCGGCGAGGGCGAGCAGGTAGGCGTTGGTCACCCACTGGAGCTGGGCGGTGGACGCGTGCAGGTCGCTGCCGATCTCGGGGTTGGCGATGGCGACGACGGACCCGTCGAGCTGGACCATGAACAGGCCGAACGCGACGGCGAGGAGGGTCAGCCACGGGTTGGACCGCAGGCGGCGTGCCGCCCGTGGGACGGGGGCGGTCTCGGCCGCGGGCATGGCGGAGTGATCCACGGACGTGGAGGGCATGGCGGAGTCTTCTCTTCCGGATTCAGGGGTGGTGCGGGAAGGGAACGGCGCGCCGAGAGGGCGGGCACGTGCGTCAGCGGACGCCGGGGTGGAGGTGCCGCGTCAACGCTTCGAGGGCTCCCAGGGCGGAGCCGAGCGCGCCCTGCTGGCCCTCGGTGAGGGCTCCCAGGGCGTGGCGGATGAACGCGGTCTCCAGTTCCCGCACCTCGGACACCCGTTCACGGGCCGTGGCCGTGAGGTGGAGGTGGGCGACGCGCTTGTCGGCGCTGTCCTGCCGGCGCTCCAGGTCGCCCTGCTCGGTGAGCTGGGAGACCAGGGCGCTGACATTGTTCGGCTTCATCAGCAGGGCCTCGGCGGCCTCGCGCACCGTGGCGCCCTCGTGCTGCGCGACGAACCGCAGCAGGGCGAGCTGCCCCTCGGGGGGCTTGGGGTGCGGGTACCGGGCGGTGACCTGTCGGTCCAGCGCCCTGTGCAGCGCGGGAAGGCACGCCGCGAGCCCGGAGGCCAGGCGGTCGGTGTCCCGGCGGGGGGTGCTGGAGTCGGTCACCCGGGAACAATAGATATGAGTACATAGGTATGTCAAAGGAGGTACCCCGGGAAGGCAGCCCGCGGAACCTCGCCACCGGAGCCGCGCAACGCACTCGCAACCTTCGCCGTGGTGGCATGCACGGCATGGGCGACACATACGAGGAGACCCCGCGCGTCGAGCTGACCGACGAGGCGTCCGTACTGCTGCGGCGGCTCCGCGAGGCGCACGGCCCGCTGATGTTCCACCAGTCCGGCGGGTGCTGCGACGGCAGCGCCCCCATGTGCTACCCGGCCGGCGAGTTCCGCACCGGCGCCTCGGACGTGCTGCTCGGCGAGCTGGCCGTGGACGGCGTGGAGGAGCCGGTGGAGTTCTGGATGTCGCGGAGTCAGTACGAGGCGTGGAGCCACACCCGGCTGATCGTGGACGTCGTCCCGGGCCGGGGCAGCGGTTTCTCGCTGGAGGCGCCCGAGGGGGTGCGCTTCCTCATCCGCTCCCGGCTCGTGGACGCCTAGCCCAGCCCCCGCCTCGGCCGTCAGCGCACCAGGGGCAGGAAGATCGTGTCGACGATCTCTTCGACGACGTCATCGGGGACCGGCGCGAGGGTCACGAGGATTTCCTGGCGCAGCAGGTCGAAGGGGAGGGACCTGACGCGCTCGGTGAGCCGTTCCGGCCTGGCCTCGCCGCGGGCGACGGCCCGGCCGTAGACCTCCGCGAGCGCGTCCGCGGACTTCCCGCGCGTCTCGTCGAGCAGGTCGCCCGGGTTGGTGCCGGTCTCCTGGTAGTACCCGGCCAGGTGCGCGTACATGAGGATGACGAGCCGGGCGTTGGCGGTGCCGATCTCCCGCATGAGGGCGAGGACGTCCCCCCGCAGGCTGCCCGTGTCCGGGGTGTCGACGCGCGCCTCCTCCAGGGGGCACCAGGAGATCCCCGACGCCGGTGTCCTCACCCGCATCGCCCAGCAGGTCGGCGGGTCGGCGGGTCGGCGGGGATCGCCGTGCTCGCCGTCGTCCTGCAGCACGCCTCCCTCGGCGCCCACGGAGCGAGCGCCCTGGCCGACGCGTTCGACCGGGCGTTCTGGTGGTCGGTGGCCCTCACCGCCCTCGCCGTCCCGCTCTGCCTGCTCCTGCCCGGCCGGCCCGGCCCCCGGCCCTCCGCCGAGAAGACGCGGACCGGCACGGCGGTCGAGGCCTGACCGTCGCCGCGCCGAGGTCCGCCTCGGCGGCGGCCTCTCCGCCGTCCTACGGTCTGAGGCTGCTCACGATGTCCGCCGTCGCGGTCAGTCCGCTGTTGATGGTCGGGGCGATGCTCGTGCTCGCCAGGTAGAAGCCGAGCAGCAGGCACACCAGGGCGTGCGAGACCTTCAGTCCGCCGTTGCGCAGGAAGAGCACCGCCAGGATGGACAGCAAGAGCACCACAGAGATGGAAACGGCCATCGTCAACCTCCTCCGCCACGTCCACTTCGCGGCGTTCGGCCGTAAGTGTGGCGTAGCGGAGGGTTCGTCCGGGCGGCTGACCTGTCCTCCGAACGAGTGGTGTTCCGGCGCTGCCCTACGCGTCCCGGTGGTCGTCGAGGAACGCCTCGAGGCCCGCGAGGTCGTCGGTGTTGAGATGGTCGACCCCGGCGGCGAGCAGTTCGGCCCAGACGGCGTCCCGCGCGGGCCCCGCCACGTCGGGCGTGGCCCAGAAGCGCACCCGCTGCCCGCGGGCGTGGGCCGCGCCCACGATGTCCCGCAGTCTGCGCCGCTCGGCCACCGGGAAGGTGCCCACGCCCTGCCAGGTGAAGTTGAGCGTCCAGTTGTCGCTGATCAGCGGGACGAACGAGGCCGGCGCGGTGGTGCCGAGGTCGGTGAGGCGGCCGTCGTAGAAGGCCCGGCGGGTGCCCTGGGCCGCCATGGGCGCGCGGGCGGCCCGGTCGCCGGAGACCACCGCGGTGACCGCGCCCGGGAACACCCGTCCGTGGGCGTAGGAGGTGAACAGGTGCTGGTAGCGGCGCAGTCGGCGGTCGAGTTCGAGGTACGTCGCCTCGCCCTCGGTCTTGATGTCGATCAGGAGTTGCAGGGAGCCGCGGTCCCGCCGGTAGACCCGGCCGTGGCCCGCGCGGACCCGGGCGGCGAGCGGGTCGAGGTAGAGCGACTCCAGGGTGCGGGACGGGTCCAGGTCCTCGGGGGCGTGGGCGACCAGGAGTTGGCCGCCGACCAGGTAGATGTCGGCCTCGACGCTGCCGAAGCGGTGGTCGAGGGCGTCGAGGAGGGGGCGGGGGTGCTCGTAGTCGTTGTGGGCGTGCGCGCGCCACAGCGGGCGCGGTCCGTGCCTGCCTTCGGCCGCCAGCGCGGTGCCGGCGGGCAGGGCGACCGCGCCCGCGAGGGCGGCGCCGAGGGTGGTGAGGGCTCTGCGTCGGGTGGTGAGGGCCATGCTCTGCCTCCCTGGAGGTGCCGTACGGGACCCCAGTGAGTATGGGGGCCCGTGGCCCTCAGGGAGCAGAGCCGTGCGGAGAGTTGGCCGGACCGCCGCCGGTCGTTCACTTCACGGGCGCGGTTCCCGGACCGGACGCGGGCGCGGGCGCGAGCGGGTACGTCAGGGTGCCCGCAGGTCGACCAGTTCGGCCAGCGCCGCGCGGTGGGTGCCCGCCGCACCGTAGGCGATCGAGTCGGCCTTGGCCCGCTTGAGGTACAGGTGGACCGGGTGCTCCCACGTCATGCCGATGCCGCCGTGCAGTTGCAGTGCCTCCTCTGCGGCGTGGACGGCGACCTGGGCCGCGTACGCCTGGGCCACGGCGACGGCCACCTCGGTGTCCGTGCCGGTCGCCAGGGCGTCGGCCGCGTTGCGGGCGGCGGCGCGCAGGCCCGCCACCTCCAGCCACAACCGGGCGAGCCGGTGCTTGAGCGCCTGGAAGCCGCCGACCTGGCGGTTGAACTGCTTGCGTTCCTTGAGGTAGCGGACCGTCTCGGTCAACAGCCAGTCGGCGAGGCCCAGTTGTTCGGAGGCGAGCAGTCCGGCACCGGCCCGCAGGGCCTGGCGCACGGCGGGCTCCGCGTCACCGAGGCGGCGCCCCGGGGCGCCGTCGAGGGTCACGCGCGCAAGCGGCCGGGTGGGGTCGAGCGAGACCTGTGGGGTCACCGTCGTGTCGGCGGCACGGACCGCGTACAGGCCCCCGTTGTCGCCGGGCACCAGCAGCACGTCGGCGACGGCGGCGTCCGCGATGCCGGTCAGCTCACCGTGCAGGGACCCGTTCTCCAGCCGCACGCCCGGAACCGCGCCGCCCGCTGCGACGTGCAGCCCGACGGCCAGTACCGCGACGGTCGTGGCGGACGCCAGCTCGCCGAGCAGGTCGTCGGCCCGGCAGGCCAGCAGCGCCTCGGTGGCGACCACAGCGCTCGTCAGGTACGGCACCGGTGCGACCGCGCGTCCCAACTCCTCCAGGACGACGGCGGCCTCCCGGTGGGTGGCGCCCTGGCCGCCCAGTTCCTCCGGGATCAGCAGGCCCGCGAGGCCCATCGAGTCGGCGAGGGACTTCCACAGCGACACGTCGTGCGGGGCGGCCGTCTCGGTGCGGGTGATGACGCCCGCCGGGTCGCAGTGGTCGGTGAGCAGGTCCCGGACGGCGGCGCGCAGCGCCTCTTCCTCCTCCGAGTGGAGCAGGGCGGGTTCCGGCTGTGCGCTCATCGGGCCAGGTCCTTCCATGCGACGTCCTTGTCGGTGCGCGGTTCAGCGGGCAGGCCGAGGACGCGCTCGGCGACGATGTTCAGCAGGACCTCGCTGGTCCCGCCCTCGATGCTGTTGCCCTTGGACCGCAGGTAGCGGTATCCGGCGTCGCGGCCGGTGAAGTCGACCAGCTCGGGGCGGCGCATGGTCCAGTCGTCGTAGAGCAGGCCCTCCGCGCCGAGGAGTTCGACCTCCAGGCCGCTGATCTCCTGGTTGAGCCGGGCGAAGTTCAGCTTCATCCCGGCGCCCTCCGGACCGGGCTGGCCGGCCGCCAGTTGCTGGCGCAGGCGCACGCCGGTGAGGCGGGCGACCTCGGCCTCGACCCACAGGCCGAGCAGCCGCTGGTGCAGGTCGTGGGTGCGCAGGTCGGGACGGTCCCGCCAGGTCGCGGCGATCTTGCCGATCATGCCGCCCTCGCGGGGGATCGGCGTGCCGCCGATGGCGACGCGTTCGTTGTTCAGCGTGGTCTGGGCGACCCGCCAGCCGTCGCCGATGCCGCCGAGGCGGCGGGAGTCGGGGATGCGGACGTCGGTGAGGAACACCTCGTTGAACTCGGCCTCGCCGGTGATCTGGCGCAGCGGCCGCACCTCGACACCGGGGTCGGTCATGTCGCACACGAAGTAGGTGATGCCCCGGTGCTTGGGCACGTCCGGGTCGGTGCGGGCGATGAGGATGGCCCAGCGGGCGAGGTGGGCGCTGGAGGTCCACACCTTCTGACCGTTCACGACCCAGTCCTCGCCGTCCCGGACGGCCCGCGTGCCGAGGGCGGCCAGGTCGGACCCGGCGCCCGGCTCGCTGAAGAGCTGGCACCAGACCTCCTCCCCGGTCCACAGCGGACGCAGCAGCCGGCGCTTCTGCTCCTCGGTGCCGTACTGGAGGATGGTCGGGGCGGCCATGCCGAGGCCGATGCCGATGCGCCGGGGGTCGTTGTCGGGGGCGTCCGCGGCCGCCAACTCGGCGTCCACGACGGCCTGGAGGGCGCGCGGGGCACCGAGACCGCCGAGCCCCTCCGGGTAGTGCACCCAGGCGAGTCCGGCGTCGAAGCGGGCCCGGAGGAAGTCCAGGCGGTCCGTGGTGGCCGGTGGATACGCGGCGAGCAACCCGCGCGTGCGGTGGCGCAGTTCCGCTGCGTCGGTCATGCGGCGGCTCCCTTGTCCAGGTTCTCCGGTACGACGGCCAGGCGGCCGGTCGTCCTGCCGTCGGCGACGCGCTGTACGGCGTCGGCGGCGCCGGCGAGCGGCACCCGCTCGCTCACCAGCGGCTTGATCGCGCCCCGCGCGGCCAGCTCGGTGAGCTGTTCGTGGCAGTGCCGGACCAGCTCGGGGTCCTTGGTGTTGTACAGGCCCCAGTGCAGGCCGAGGATCGCGTAGTTCTTCACCAGCGCGTGGTTCAGCGCGGGACTGGGGATCGTGCCGCTCGCGAAGCCGACGACAACGATCCGGCCCTCGAAGGCGACGACCTTGGCGGACTGGGCGTACGCCTGCCCGCCGACGGGGTCGTAGACCACGTCGGCGCCCCGGCCGCCGGTGGCCTCCTTCACGGCGGCGACGACGTCCTCGGCGTGCCGGTCGACGACCACGTCGCAGCCCAGCTCGCGGGCGACGACCGCCTTCTGGGGGCCACTGACGACGCCGACGACGGTGGCACCGGCCGCCTTTCCGAGCTGTACGGCGGCGCTCCCGACGCCGCCCGCGGCGGCGTGGACCAGCAGCGTCTCGCCTGCTTCCAGCCGGGCCCGGCGGTGCAGGCCGAACCAGCCGGTCTGGTACCCGATGTGCAGGGCGGCGGCCTCGGCGTCGTCCAGGGCGTCCGGCGCGGGCAGCAGGGCACGCGCGTCCGCGAGGGCGTACTCGGCGAAGCCGCCGTGCGGCAGTGCCGGGTTGGCGATGACGCGGCGCCCGTCCTCGGTCTCGCCGCAGATCTCCACGCCCGGTGTGAACGGCAGCGGCGGCCGGACCTGGTACTGGCCCCGGCAGAGCAGGGCGTCGGGGAAGTTGATGTTCGCGGCGCGGACCCGCAGCAGGACCTGGCCCTCGCCCGGTGTCGGCGGCGGCACGTCCGCGAGGCGCATCACCTCGCCCGGCTCGCCGTTCTCGTGCACCTGCCATGCCTGCATGCGGGGCCTCCACCGACTGCGTCGTCCGACCGGGTCACCCGCATACTAAGCGGTCGCTTGCCGATCAGGGAACAGGGTGGGGCGTCACGCCTGCGAGGGCCGCGCCCGTACGTGCATCCGCTCCCCCTGCGGACCGAAGAGGCTGAGGAACTCGGCCGGCCCCTCCCCCGTCGACCCGAACCAGTGCGGCACCCGGGTGTCGAACTCCGCGGCCTCCCCCGCCGACAGCACCACGTCGTGCTCGCCCAGCACGAGCCGCAGCCGTCCGGAGAGGACGTACAGCCACTCGTACCCCTCGTGGGTGCGCGGGTCCGGCTCCTCCCGGCGCTGGGGCTCCAGCACCTTGAACGCCTGGAGGCCGCCCGCCTGGCGGGTGAGCGGCCAGTGCGTGCGGCCGTGCCGCACGATGGGCCTGGCGCGCACCCGGGGGTCACCGACCGGTGGCGCGCCGACCAGTTCGTCCAGCGGGACCTGGTGGGCCTGGGCGATCGGCAGCAGCAGTTCGAGGCTCGGCTTGCGCAGACCCGACTCCAGCCGCGACAGGGTGCTCACCGAGATCCCTGTCGACTCGGACAGCGCCGTCAGGGTCACCTCGCGCTCCTTGCGCAGCTGGCGGAGCCTCGGCCCGACACCGGCGAGGACGTCGTCTGGGGTCGTCATGCGTTTATTGCAGTTCCGGCAAACATATTTGTCAATACCGGAGGATCCGAGCGACCTTCTACGTGGAGGTGGTCACCATGACCCAGAACACGAACCCGAAGGATCTGAAGGACCCGGCCGGAACGTACGACGTGGTGGTCGTCGGCGGCGGCGCGGCCGGGCTCTCCGCCGCGCTGGTCCTGGGCCGCTCGCGGCGGCGCACCCTGGTGGTCGACGCCGGGGAGCCGCGCAACGCGCCGTCGGACCACATGCAGGGCTACCTGACCCGGGACGGCATGTCCCCCGCCGAGTTCCTGGCGCTCGGCCGGGAGGAGATCGCGCGCTACGGGGTGGAGCTGGTCCGCGACCGTGCCGTGGACGTGTCCCGGGACGGGGACTTCGCGGTACGGCTGGCCGGCGGGGAGACCGTGCACGCCCGGCGGCTGATCGTCACCACCGGGCTCAGGGACGAGCTGCCGGACGTGCCCGGGGTCGCCGAGCGGTACGGACGGGACGTGCTGCACTGCCCGTTCTGCCACGGCTGGGAGGTGCGGGACGAACGCTTCGGCGTCCTGGCCGCCGGCCCGCTCAGCGTGCACCAGGCCCTGATGGTGTCCGGTTGGTCGGACGACGTGACGCTCTTCCTGCACACGGTCGCCGAGCGGGAGTTGTCCGACGACGACCTGCGGCGGCTCGCCGCGGCCGGGGTCAAGGTGGTGCCCGGCGAGGTCGCCGCCCTGCGGGTCGAGGACGACCGGCTCACCGGGGTACGGCTGGCGGACGGCACGGCGCACGACCGCACGGTGGTCTTCGTCGCCCCGAAGGCGGTCCCGCAGACCGGCCTGATGGAGCGGCTGGGGGCGGAGCTGCAGGAGACGCCGTTCGGCGCCTACCCCGTGGTGGACCCGACGGGCCGGACCAGCGTGCCGGGCGTGTGGACGGCCGGCAACGCGATGGGCTTCGCCGAGCAGGTCGTCCACGCGGCGAGCGGCGGCTACCGCGCGGCGGCGGCGGTCGTCGGCGACCTGATCATGTCGGACCTGGACGCGGCCGTCGCCGGGTGAGGGCACCCCGGAGCACCCGGACCGGGCGCGCGCCGGTACGCGGCGCCCGCGGGAACGCGCGGCCGCCGCGGGGTGTGCGCCGGGCCGCTCCGGTGCACCATGACTGCATGCTGCTTGCCCGGTTGGCCCAGGTGTCCCGGGAGGTCGCCGCCACGTCGGCGCGGTCCCGGAAGACCGTCCTGCTCGCGGAGCTGTTCCGCGAGGCGGAGGCGGCGGACGTACCGGTCGTCATCCCGTACCTGGCGGGTCGGCTCCCGCAGGGCCGGATCGGCGTCGGGTGGAAGGTGCTCAGCCGCCGGGTCCCGCCGGCCGACGCGCCGAGCCTGACGGTGCGGGACGTGGACGCCCGGCTCACCCGGCTCGGCGCGGTCTCCGGCGCCGGTTCGCAGGCCGAGCGGGCCCGGCTGGTCGGCGAGCTGATGGGCGCGGCCACGGAGGAGGAGCAGCGCTTCCTGGTCGGGCTGCTCACCGGGGAGGTCCGCCAGGGCGCGCTGGACGCGGCCGCCGTCGAGGGACTGGCCGCGGCGACGGACGCTCCCCCGGCGGACGTACGGCGCGCGGTGATGCTCGCGGGGTCGCTCCAGACGGTGGCTCAGGCTCTGCTGGCCGACGGGCCCGGCGCCCTGGACCGGTTCCGGCTCACCGTCGGACGGCCCGTGCTGCCGATGCTGGCGCACAGCGCGTCCTCGGTCGCCGAGGCGGTCGGCAAGCTGGGCGCCGCGGCCGTGGAGGAGAAACTGGACGGCATCCGCGTCCAGGTGCACCGGGACGGCGGCACCGTACGGCTCTACACCCGCACCCTGGACGACATCACCGACCGGCTTCCCGAGGTCACCGAGGCGGCGCTGGCGCTGCCCGGCGAGCGGTTCGTCCTGGACGGCGAGGCCATCGCCCTCGACGCGAGCGGGCGCCCCCGCTCCTTCCAGGAGACCGCGGGCCGGGTGGGCTCCCGCACCGACGTGGCCACGGCGGCGCGGGCGGTCCCCGTCTCGGTGGTGTTCTTCGACGCGCTGTCGGTGGACGGCCGCGACCTGCTCGACCTGCCGCTGACCGAACGGCACGCGGAGCTGTCCCGGCTGGTCCCCGAACCGCTGCGGGTGCGGCGCACGCTGGTGCGCGGCCCCGAGGAGACCGGGACCGCGGAGGAGTTCCTCGCCGAGTCGCTGGGGCGCGGGCACGAGGGCGTCGTCGTCAAGGGGCTCGACGCCGCCTACAGCGCGGGACGGCGCGGCGCGTCCTGGCTGAAGGTCAAGCCCGTCCACACGCTCGACCTGGTGGTGCTGGCCGCCGAGTGGGGTCACGGCCGCCGCACCGGCAAGCTCTCCAACCTCCACCTGGGCGCCCGCACCGCCGACGGCTCCTTCGCGATGCTCGGCAAGACCTTCAAGGGCATGACCGACGCGCTGCTGGCCTGGCAGACCGAGCGTTTGACGGAGCTGGCCGTCGAGGAGCACGGCTGGGGGGTGACCGTACGGCCCGAACTCGTCGTCGAGATCGCCTACGACGGCCTGCAGCGCTCCACCCGCTACCCGGCCGGCGTCACCCTCCGCTTCGCCCGCGTGGTCCGCTACCGCGAGGACAAGCGCCCCGAGGACGCGGACACCGTGGACACCCTGCTCGCCGCCCACCCCGGGGTGGCCCCGTGAGGCGCAGCGCGGGTCTGCTGCTGTACCGGCGCGGACCGGGCGGGGAGCTGCAGGTGCTCCTCGGCCACATGGGCGGCCCGTTCTACACCCGGCGGGACGCCGGGGCGTGGACCGTCCCCAAGGGCGAGTACGACCCGGCGGAACCCGCGTGGGAGGCGGCCCGGCGCGAGTTCGAGGAGGAGCTGGGGCTGCCGCCGCCCGGCGGCGAGGCGGTCCCGCTCGGCGAGGTGCGGCAGGCGGGCGGGAAGGTCGTCACGGTCTGGGCCGTGGCCGCCGACCTCGATCCGGCCACGGTCGTCCCCGGCACCTTCCGCATGGAGTGGCCGCCCAGGTCGGGGCGGACCGAGGAGTTCCCCGAGCTGGACCGGGTGGCGTGGTTCGCGCTGGAGGCGGCGCGCGAGGTGATCGTGAAGGCGCAGTCCGCGTTTCTCGACCGGCTGGCTGAGCACTCGCACTGACGAGACGCCACGAGGAACGACGCGACCCGTCCGCGTTGCGGCACCCCGCGCCGCGCGCCAAGGTCGAAGCACGCATGCACCCAGGGAGGTCGGCCATGCCCATCGCAACGGTGAACCCGGCGAACGGCGAGACGCTCAGGACGTACGAGGCCATGGGCGAGGAGGAGATCGAGCGCCGGATCGAGCTCGCGGAGGCCACCTTCCGCACCTACCGGACCACGGGGTTCTACGAGCGGGCCGGGCTGATGCGCCGGGCCGCCGACCTCCTGGAGGCGGACCAGAAGGAGATCGGCAAGGTCATCACCACGGAGATGGGCAAGCCGGTCAAGCAGGCCCGCGCGGAGGCGGCCAAGTGCGCCAAGGCGATGCGCTGGTACGCCGACCACGCGGCTGAGCTGCTGGCCGACGAGGAGCCCGCCGAGGCCGACGTGAAGGACTCCGGCGCCTCCCGGGCCCTGGTCCGCTACCGGCCGCTCGGTCCGGTGCTCGCGGTGATGCCGTGGAACTTCCCGCTGTGGCAGGTGATCAGGTTCGCGGCGCCCGCGCTGATGGCGGGCAACGTCGGGCTGCTCAAACACGCCTCGAACGTGCCGCAGACCGCCCTGTATCTGGAGGACCTGTTCCACCGGGCGGGGTTCCCCGAGGGCTGCTTCCAGACCCTGCTGATCGGCTCCGCCCAGGTCGACGACATCCTGCGCGACGAGCGGGTGCGGGCCGCCACCCTCACCGGCAGCGAGCCCGCGGGCCGCGCGGTGGCCTCCACCGCCGGGGAGATGATCAAGAAGACGGTGCTCGAGCTGGGCGGCAGCGACCCGTTCGTCGTCATGCCGTCCGCCGACGTGGAGCGGGCCGCCGAGGTGGCGGTGACCGCGCGCACCCAGAACGCCGGGCAGTCGTGCATCGCCGCCAAGCGGTTCATCGTGCACACGGACGTGTACGAGACGTTCGCCGAGCGCTTCACCGAAGGTATGAAGGCGCTGAAGGTCGGCGATCCGATGGAGGAGGAGACCGAGGTCGGCCCCCTCTCCAGCGAGCAGGGCCTGAACGACCTGGTGGAGCTGGTCGACGACGCGGTGCGCGGCGGCGCGAGCGTGCTGTGCGGCGGCGAACGCCCGGACGGTCCCGGCTGGTACTACCCGCCGACCGTCCTGGCGGGCGTGACCCGCGAGATGCGCATCCATCGCGAGGAGGCGTTCGGACCGGTCGCCACGCTCTACCGGGCGGCCGACCTGGACGAGGCGGTGCTGATCGCCAACGACACCGACTTCGGGCTCAGTTCGAACGTGTGGACGCGCGACGACGCGGACGTGGACCGTTTCGTCCGGGATCTGGAGGCGGGCGGCGTGTACGTCAACGGGATGACGGCGTCCCACCCGGCGTTCCCGTTCGGCGGGGTCAAGCGGTCGGGCTACGGGCGTGAGCTGTCCGGGCACGGAATCCGGGAGTTCTGCAACATCACCACCGTATGGCACGGAGCGTGAGCCTTCCGCGACTACGATCCCCTTTGTGAACCGCGAAGTGACCCTGCCTCTGATCGTCGACGACCGCGGCACGCTCCAGGTCGCCGCGTCCGACGTGAGCAAGCTGCTGCGCACGGTCGGCGGACGGTGGCTGCGGCTGGTGGAGACCGGCGAGGAGAGCCTGGACGAGGACACCGTCGCGGCCCTCACCATCGAGCTGGCCAAGCTGGCCGACCGGATCGACGTGGCGTGCATCGCCCACAGCAGCGACCGCTCCTGCTGACCACGCCGGTCCCCGCTGCCGACGCCGCTCCCGCTGCCCCCGGGACGGAGTAACCCGGCGAGAGATCACCGCCCCGGCAGGCGTCACACCGGCCATCCTCAACTGCCGCTCGCGCTCCGGCTGATAGAGAACACCGGGGTCCGCACCCGGCACATCGTGCAGCCCATCGAGGAGACGCTGAGGCACCCCGGCTTCGAGGACCGCAACAAGGTCTACGAGCGGGAGGCGAAGTCCCGTGTCCCGGCCGTCGTCCAGCGGGCCCTGGACGACGCGGAACTGCTCACCACCGACATCGAGGCCTATCCCGAGGCCAACGCGCTCATCGTGGCCTGCGCGTTCTGCTCGCTGTGCTACCAGCCCACCGACCTCGGTGTGGGGTCCCTGCTCTCCAACGGCCTCTTCGGCGACGGCATCGCCGCCGCGGTGGTCCGTGGACAGGGCGGCACCGGAGTGCACCTGGAGCGCAACGGCTCGTACCTGATCCCCAAGACCGAAGAGTGGATCATGTACGACGTGAAGGCGACCGGTTTCCACTTCCTGCTGGACAAGCGGGTGCCGGCCACCATGGAGCCGCTCGCGCCGGCCCTCAAGGACCTGGCGCGCGAACACGGTTGGGACGCCTGCGACCTGGACTTCTACATCGTGCACGCGGGCGGCCCCCGGATCCTCGACGACCTCAGCACGTTCCTTCAGGTGGACCCGCACGCGTTCCGCTTCAGCCGGGCGACGCTCACCGAGTACGGCAACATCGCCAGCGCCGTCGTCCTGGACGCGCTGCGCCGGCTCTTCGACGAGGGCGGCGTCGCCGACGGGGCGCGCGGGCTGCTGGCAGGTTTCGGCCCCGGGATCACCGCGGAGATGGCCTGGGCTGCTGGCAGACCGCGGACGTGCGGCGGGGCGTACGGCAGGACGTGACGCGGACCGCGGCACGGGGCGTGTCGCGGAGTGTGAGGCAGACATGAGTGAAGAAACGATGTCCCAGACCGTACCGCCCGTCCGGGAGTGGCCGGCCGTCGATCTGCCCGGCAGCGACTTCGACCCGGTGCTGACCGAGTTGATGCGCGAGGGCCCCGTCACCCGGATCTCGCTGCCCAACGGCGAGGGCTGGGCCTGGCTGGTGACCCGCCACGACGACGTCCGCCTGGTCACCAACGATCCCCGGTTCGGCCGCGAGGCCGGGATGGACCGGCAGGTCACCCGGCTGGCCCCGCACTTCATCCCGGCGCGCGGCGCGGTCGGCTTCCTGGACCCGCCCGACCACACCCGGCTGCGCCGCTCGGTGGCCGCGGCCTTCACCGCGCGGGGCGTGGAGCGGGTGCGCGAGCGGTCCCGCGGCATGCTGGACGAACTGGTCGACGCGATGCTGAGGGCCGGGCCGCCCGCCGACCTCACCGAGGCGGTGCTGGGTCCCTTCCCCATCGCGGTGATCTGCGAGCTGCTGGGTGTGCCGGCCACCGACCGGCACGCCATGCACACCTGGACCCAGCTGATCCTGTCCTCCTCGCACGGCGCCGAGGTCAGCGAGCGGGCCAAGAACGAGATGAACGCCTACTTCTCGGATCTCATCGGGCTCCGGTCGGACAGCACCGGCGAGGACGTCACCTCGCTGCTGGGTGCCGCCGTGGGGCGGGACGAGATCACGCTGACGGAGGCCGTCGGGCTCGCGGTGCTGCTCCAGATCGGCGGCGAGGCGGTCACCAACAACAGCGGGCAGATGTTCCACCTGCTGCTGACCCGCCCGGAACTGGCCGAACGTCTGCGCTCCGAACCGGCGCTCCGGCCCCGGGCCATCGACGAACTGCTGCGCTGGATCCCCCACCGCAACGCCGTGGGGCTGTCCCGGATCGCCCTGGAGGACGTGGAGATCAAGGGCGTGCGGATCCGGGCGGGCGACGCGGTCCACGTGTCGTACCTGGCGGCCAACCGCGACCCGGAGGTCTTCCCCGACCCGGACACGATCGACTTCGACCGCTTCCCCAACCCGCACGTGTCCTTCGGCTTCGGCCCGCACTACTGCCCCGGGGGCATGCTGGCCCGGCTGGAGTCGGAGCTGCTCGTCGACGCGGTCCTGGACCGGGTGCCCGGGCTGAAGCTGGCGGTGGCGCCCGAGGACGTGCCCTTCAAGAAGGGTGCGCTGATCCGCGGGCCCGAGGCCCTTCCGGTGACCTGGTGAGCGGCCTGGTGGCAGCGGCCGAGGGCCTGCTGGTGCCGCCCGGCCAGGGCAGGGTGGTGCAGGCACCGGCCCAGCACGTGACCTTCAAGGTGACCGGTTCGCACTCGCGCACGGCGTCCACCTTCGAGGTGATCGTGCCTCCGGGGTTCGACGTCGGCGCCCATGTGCACACCTACAGCGAGGAGCTGCTCTACGTGCTGGAGGGCGAGCTGGACGTGCTCGCCTTCGAGCCGAGGATCCGTACGCCGGACAGCTGGCGGACGTGGGAGTCGAGTTCGGGCAACCGGGTGGTGCGCGCCACCCCCGGCACGGTCATCGTCGTACCCCCCGGCTGCCCGCACGCCTTCGCCAACCCGACGGGCGAGCCGGCCAAGATGTTCTTCCAGGCCAGCCCGCCCCCGGATCACGAACGCTACTTCGAGGAACTGCTGGAGATCCTCGGCGACGGAGGCCCACCGGACCACGAGGCCATCGAGGCCCTGAGGGCGAAGTACGACATCGAGCAGCTCACGCCGCTGCGACACGGTTAGCGGATCGGCATCCCCGCGAGCGTCCGCGCGATCACCAGCCGCTGGATCTCACTCGTGCCCTCGAAGATCGTGTAGATCGCGGAGTCGCGGTGCATCCGCTCCACCGGGTACTCCCGCGTGTAGCCGTTGCCGCCCAGGATCTGGACCGCCTGGGCGGTCACCTTCTTCGCTGTCTCGCTCGCGAAGAGCTTGGACATCGAGCCCTCGGCCGCCGTGAACGGCTTGCCGTTGATCGCCATCCAGGAGGCCCGCCACACCAGCAGCCGGGCCGCGTCGATGGACGTCCGCATGTCGGCGAGCTGGAAGGCGACGCCCTGGTTGTCGATGATGGGGCGCCCGAACTGCTCCCGGGTCTGCGCGTACTCCAGCGCCACCTCGTACGCGGCACGGGCGGTGCCCACCGCCATCGCGCCGACCGCCGGGCGGGACGCCTCGAAGGTGGCCATCGCCGCGTTCTTCACGCGCTCGCCGCCCTTCTTGGCCTTCTCCCGGGCGCGGGCGAGGCGGGCGTCCAGCTTCTCCTTGCCGCCGAGCAGGCAGGAGCCGGGCACGCGCACGTTGTCGAGGACGACCTCGGCGGTGTGCGAGGCGCGGATGCCGTGCTTCTTGAACTTCTGGCCCTGGGACAGCCCCGGCGTGTTCGGCGGCACGATGAAGGAGGCGTGGCCCTTGGAGCCCAGGTCCGGGTCGACGACCGCGACGACCACGTGGACGTTGGCGATGCCGCCGTTGGTCGCCCAGGTCTTGGTGCCGTTGAGCACCCACTCGTCCTTGGCCTCGTCGTACACCGCGCGGGTGCGCATGGAGGCGACGTCGGAGCCGGCGTCGGGCTCGGAGGAGCAGAAGGCGGCGACCTTGACGTCGTTGGCGTCGCCGTACATCTGGGGGATCCAGGTGCCGATCTGCTCCTCGGTGCCGTTGGCGAGCACGCCGACGGCGGCGAGGCCGGTGCCGACGATCGACAGGGCGATGCCCGCGTCACCCCAGAACAGCTCCTCCATGGCCATCGGGATGCCGAGGCCGGTGGAGTCGAAGTACTGCTGGGCGTAGAAGTCCAGGGAGTAGATGCCGACCTTGGCGGCCTCCTGGATGACCGGCCAGGGAGTCTCCTCGCGCTCGTCCCATTCGGCGGCCGCGGGGCGGATGACGTCGGCCGCGAAGCCGTGCAGCCAGTCCCGGACCTCCTTCTGTTCGTCGCTCAGCTCCATGGTGAACTCGGCCATGTCCCCTCCAGTGACGCCCGTGCATGTTACTTGCGGTAACACCGAGTGTGTTACCCACGGGTAGGAAAAGTCAACTCCCGGGGCACCCTCGCCCTCCCGTTCGATGGCCCACGTCCCCTGAGTGTTAGTTTGCGCAGGCGTCACCGAAACAGCACGGGTGGGGAGAGCACATGAACACCACGCAGCGGACCGACCAGCAGACATCCGCCGACCGCAGACGGCGCGAGCTGCTCGAGGCCGCCGACCGGGTGGTGCTGCGCGACGGTCCGCACGCCTCGATGAACGCCATCGCCGCCGAGGCGGGCATCACCAAGCCGATCCTGTACCGCCACTTCGGCGACAAGGGCGGACTCTACGCCGCCCTCGCCGTCCGGCACACGGACGCCCTCCTCGCCTCGCTGCGGGCCGCCCTGGACGCTCCGGCGGAGCGGCGGCAGCGCGTCGAGGCCACCCTGGACACCTATCTGGCGGCCATCGAGGCACGCCCGCAGGTGTACCGGTTCCTGATGCATCCGGCGGAGAGTGCCGGCGCCCCGGGCGACCAGTCCGAGCAGGGCTTCGACGTCGGCAAGCACTCGGCGCCGCTGCTGCGCCGCATGGGCGAGGAGCTGGCCCAGGTCATCGAGGAACGGCTCGACGTCGGGCCGGGCACCCAGCAGCTGGCCCGGGTGTGGGGGCACGGGATCGTCGGCATGATGCACGCCGCCGGGGACTGGTGGCTGGGCGAACGGCCCTGTCCGCGGGAGGAATTGGTCCGCACCCTGGCCGACCTGCTGTGGGGCCGTCTCGCCGAGGCCGGCGACAAGGCGGGCGGCCCCGGATTCTGAGCCCCCGGTCGCCGCGCACCCCGGCTTCTCCTCGGTGAGGACGCTCAGCGCTGCCAGGACGCCCGCGCCACCTGGCGCATCAGCTTCCGGTGGCGCCGGCCGGTCAGGCGATCGGCGTAGACCCGCCCCTCCAGATGGTCGCACTCGTGCTGGAGGCACCGGGCGAAGAACCCCGTGCCGCGTACGGTGACGGGCTCCCCGGTCACCATGAAGCCGGTCACCACCGCCTCGTCGTGCCGCTCGGTCCCCGCCTCCAGACCCGGCAGCGACAGACACCCCTCCGGCCCCCGCACCACCACCCCGCCGGTCTCCACCAGCCGGGGGTTCACCACGTGCCCGAGGTGCCGCTGCTCCTCGTCGTCCGGGCAGTCGTACACGAAGACGCGCAGCGCCTCGCCGATCTGGTTCGCGGCCAGGCCCACGCCGTGGGCGGCGTACATGGTCGCGAACAAGTCCTCCACGAGCACCGCGAGTTCCGGACCGAAGTCCGTCACCTCCGCGCAGGGGGCGTGCAGGACGGGGTCGCCGAGGAGACCGAGGGAACGGACGCGCCCGTGGGCGCCCGGGATGGAGCCGTGTCGCATGGCGGCCAGAGTAAGGTCCCAGTGTCCCCCGGCGGCACGCGCCCACCGCCGGAACCCGGTGGCCGGTGCCGCGATTCGGGAGTGCGAATGGATCTCGATAGGCTGAGGTCCACACCACGTGGCCGTCAGGCTTCACAGGCTTCAGGCGCGGCGCGTACGGCAAGGAGGATCGAGAACTGATGGCAGGCAACTCGGACCCGCTCACGCCGCGGGCCAAGATCGCCGTGACCGCGGGCAAGGCGGTCGCGGCGGCATCGCGCGCCGCGGGGCGCGGCAGCGGTTCGGTGATCGGCGGCCGGGTGGCGCTGAAACTCGACCCCGACCTCCTCCACCGGCTCGCCCAGCACCTGGACGTGACCCTGGTCTCGGCGACCAACGGCAAGACCACCACCACCCGGCTCATCGCCGAGGCGCTCAAGGCGGCCGGACCGGTCGTCTCCAACGCGCTCGGCGCCAACATGCCGGCCGGCATCACCTCGGCGCTCGCGGGCGGCGCGGACTCCCGCTACGGGGTCATCGAGGTCGACGAGAAGTACCTCGTTGGCGTCGCCCAGGCCACCGAACCGAAGTGCATCGCGCTGCTCAACCTCTCCCGCGACCAGCTCGACCGCGCCGCCGAGACCCGGATGCTCGCCGAGAACTGGCGCGAGGGCCTGGCCGGCTCGAAGGCCGTGGTCGTCGCCAACGCCGACGACCCGCTCGTGGTGTGGGCCGCCTCCTCCTCCCCCAACGTGATCTGGGTCGCCGCGGGCCAGATGTGGAAGGACGACGCCTGGTCCTGCCCGTCCTGCGGCGGCGTGATGCAGCGCCCCGGCGACGACTGGTTCTGCGGCGAGTGCGGCTTCCGGCGTCCGACGCCGAGCTGGGCCCTGTCCGGCGACCACGTCCTGGACCCGCACGGCTCCGCCTGGCCCATCCACCTCCAGCTGCCGGGCCGCGCCAACAAGGCCAACGCCGCCTCCTCGGCCGCCGTCGCCGCCGTCTTCGGGGTGCCGCCCCAGGTCGCCCTGGAACGCATGTACCAGGTGCAGGCGGTCGCCGGGCGCTACGACGTCGTCCAGTTCCAGGGGCGTGACCTGCGGCTGCTGCTCGCCAAGAACCCGGCGGGCTGGCTGGAGACCTTCTCCCTGATCGACCCGCCGCCGGCTCCGGTGATCCTCTCGGTGAACGCGCGCGGCGCCGACGGCACCGACACCTCCTGGCTGTGGGACGTGGACTACACCCGGCTGTCCGGACACCCGATCTGCGTGATCGGCGACCGGAAGCTGGACCTCGCGGTGCGCCTGGAGGTCGCGAACCAGCAGTTCCAGGTGTGCGAGGACCTCGACCAGGCGGTGCAGCTGTGCCCGCCGGGACGCATCGAGGTCATCGCGAACTACACCGCCTTCCAGGACCTGCGCCGCCGCGTCGGCAACTGACCGCGAGACTTCAGGGGATTTTCGTGAGCGACAACCAACTGCGGATCGTCTGGATC
The DNA here is from genome assembly GCF_055575415.1 of Streptomyces sp. NPDC034099. Taxonomy (NCBI): domain Bacteria; kingdom Bacillati; phylum Actinomycetota; class Actinomycetes; order Kitasatosporales; family Streptomycetaceae; genus Streptomyces; species Streptomyces sp. NPDC034099. The sequence goes on from NZ_JBVISR010000005.1 coordinate 460,672, forward strand.
TACCCGGACCTGCTCAGCACCTACGGCGACCAGGGCAACGCCCTGGTCGTGGAGCGCCGGGCCCGCCAGCGCGGCCTCGACGTGGCCCGGCTCGACGTGCGCAGCGACCAGCCGATCCCGACCTCCGGCGACATCTACCTCGTCGGCGGCGGCGAGGACCGGCCGCAGCGGCTCGCGGCCGAGCGGCTGCGCCGCGACGGCGGCCTGTACCGGGCGGTGGAGAACGGCGCGATCGTCTTCTCGGTCTGCGCCGGCTACCAGATCCTGGGCCACGAGTTCATCAACGACCTCGGCCAGCGCGAGCCGGGCCTCGGCCTGCTCGACGTGGTCTCCACCCGCGGCGAGGGCGCGCGGTGCGTCGGCGACGTCCTCGGCGACATCGACCCGCGCCTCGGCCTGCCCCCGCTGACCGGCTTCGAGAACCACCAGGGCGTCACCCACGTCGGGCCCAACGCCCGTCCGCTCGCCCAGGTCCGCTTCGGCAACGGCAACGGCACGGGGGACGGCACCGAGGGCGCGTACAACGACACGGTCTTCGGCACGTACATGCACGGCCCCGTGCTGGCGCGCAACCCGCAGATCGCGGACCTGCTGCTCAAGCTGGCCCTCGACGTGAACGCGCTGCCGCCGACCGACGACCGCTGGTACGAGGCGCTCCGCAACGAGCGCATCGCGGCTGCGCAGCAGCCTGCGTGAACACAGCTGCGCAGCAGCCTGCGTGAACACACCTGCGCGGCAGCCCGCCCGAGCCCCTGGGCCCCGGCCCGTCTGATGGCGTGTCCGCACAGGTGAGCGGGCTCGTCCAGTAGGCGGACGCACGGTTCGGTCCCGCCCCCCGATGCCGCTAGGGTGGCGGGGATCGAGCCGGACAGCGCGGTCCGGACCCGTGCCACGTTGAGAAGGTAACTCGGGCTATGCGCATTGGTGTCCTCACGTCCGGCGGCGACTGCCCCGGCCTGAACGCCGTCATCCGGTCCGTCGTGCACCGTGCCGTCGTCGACCACGGCGACGAGGTCATCGGTTTCCGGGACGGCTGGAAGGGCCTCCTGGAGTGCGACTACCTCAAGCTCGACCTGGACGCGGTCAGCGGCATCCTGGCGCGCGGCGGCACCATCCTCGGCTCCTCCCGGGTCCGTCCCGAGCACCTGCGGGACGGCGTCGAGCGGGCCCGCGGCCACGTCGAGGAACTCGGCCTGGACGCGATCATCCCGATCGGCGGCGAGGGCACCCTGAAGGCGGCCCGGCTGCTGTCCGACAACGGCCTGCCGATCGTGGGCGTGCCGAAGACCATCGACAACGACATAGCGGTCACCGACGTCACCTTCGGCTTCGACACCGCCGTGACCGTCGCCACCGAGGCCCTGGACCGGCTGAAGACCACCGCCGAGTCCCACCAGCGAGTACTGATCGTCGAGGTCATGGGCCGGCACACCGGCTGGATCGCGCTGCACTCGGGCATGGCGGCCGGCGCGCACGCGGTCGTCGTCCCGGAGCGGCCCTTCGACATCGACGAGCTGGCCGCGAAGGTCGGCGAGCGCTTCTCGGCGGGCAAGCGGTTCGCGATCGTGGTGGCCGCGGAGGGTGCCAAGCCGAAGGCCGGGAGCATGGACTTCGACGAGGGCGGCAAGGACGTCTACGGTCACGAGCGCTTCGCCGGGATCGCCCGCCAGCTCTCGATCGAGCTGGAGGAACGGCTCGGCAAGGAGGCCCGGCCGGTGATACTCGGGCACGTCCAGCGCGGTGGGACGCCGACGGCGTACGACCGGGTGCTGGCGACGCGGTTCGGGTGGCACGCGGTGGAGGCGGTGCATCGCGGGGAGTTCGGGATGATGACCGCTCTGCGGGGGACCGACATCGAGATGGTGTCGCTCGCCGAGGCGGTGGAGTCCTTGAAGACGGTGCCGGATGCGCGGTACGCGGAGGCGGAGTGTGTTCTTTGAGGTTGCCGCAGTACTCCGTCCGCGGGTGATTCGTGGTTGCTCGCGCCCACGCGGCGGAGCCGCACATCGATACAGCCCGCGCCCCTGACGGGGCGCCGCACCGCCCCCGGTGACAGAAGTCGCCGGGGGCGGTTCTAGTCTTGCTTCGGACAAGCGGCGTTCAAACGCGCTCAACCCCCACGAAACAGGAGCGGGCGGATGGATCACAGCGGGCACGGCATGACGATGGATCTGCCGCCGTTCACGCTGGGGCGGGGTCTCGCCTGGTCGGCGGATCCCTTCTTCCTGATCGCCTGCCTCCTGGGACTGGCGCTGTACGGCTGGGGCGTCGTCCGCCTGGTGAGGCGCGGCGACAAGTGGCCCGTCGGCCGGACCGTCGCCTACGTCGCCGGTGTGCTGAGCGTCGCCCTGATGATGTGCACCAAGCTGAACGACTACGGCATGGTCATGTTCAGCGTGCACATGGTCCAGCACATGGTGATCAGCATGGTGTCGCCGATCCTGCTGCTGCTCGGCGCCCCGATCACGCTGGCCCTGCGCGCGCTGCCCCCGGCGGCCCGCGGCCGCAAGGGGCCCCGCGAGCTGCTGCTGATGCTGCTGCACAGCCGCTACATGCGGATCATCACGCATCCGGCGTTCACCATCCCGCTGTTCATCGCGAGCCTCTACGCGCTGTACTTCACCCCGCTCTTCGACACGCTGATGGGCTCCCAGGCCGGGCACATCGCCATGATGGTGCACTTCCTCGCCGTCGGTGTGGTGTTCTTCTGGCCGATCATGGGCGTGGACCCGGGACCGCACCGGCCGGGTTACCTGATGCGGATGCTGGAGCTGTTCGCCGGCATGCCGTTCCACGCGTTCTTCGGCATCGCGTTGATGATGGCGTCCTCCCCGATGGTCGAGACGTTCAAGAACCCGCCCGCCTCGCTCGGCATCGACGCGCTCTCCGACCAGAACGCGGCCGGCGGCATCGCCTGGGCCTTCAGCGAGGTCCCCTCCGTGCTGGTGCTGCTCGCGCTGCTCTTCCAGTGGTACGCCTCGGAGGAGCGCCAGGCCCGGCGCAGCGACCGGGCCGCCGACCGCGACGGCGACAAGGAGCTCGCGGCGTACAACGCCTACCTGGCCTCGCTGAACACACGCGGCGGCTGAACGCGAACGGGCACGCATCTCGTCGTCCGCACCCCTCCGGAGCCGGAACCGGGGCACCATAGGGGGGAGCGAACCACGAGGAGGGTGTTGCGATGCCCGGTTCCACGGACAGTTCGACGAAGACGATGGGGGCGCTGACCATCGGCGGCCTCGTCGCGGTGACGGCCTACACGGTGGCGCTCGGCAGCAACGGCTGGCTGTGGTTCGGCTGGGTCGTGCTGGGTCTGATCACCCTGGGGCTGGTGGCCACGCGGAGCGCCTGAGCCGGCCCGCCGAGTGCACGCCCGGCTGGTACTTCGGCAGCCGGACCGTGATCTTCATGCCCGCGCCGACGGCCGTCTCGATGACGAGGCCGTGGTCGTCTCCGTAGACCTGGCGGAGGCGGTCGTCGACGTTGGACAGCCCGATGCCGCCCGACGGGCTCACCTCGCGCGCGAGGATGCGGCGCAGCAGCTCCGGGTCCATGCCGGCGCCGTCGTCCTCGATGACGACCAGGGCCTCGGCGCCCGCGTCCTGGGCGGTGATCTGGATGCGGCACCGGTCGGCCTTGCCCTCCAGGCCGTGCTTGACGGCGTTCTCGACGAGCGGCTGGAGGCAGAGGAAGGGCAGGGCGACCGGCAGCACCTCCGGGGCGACCTGGAGGGTGACGGCGAGGCGGTCGCCGAAGCGGGCCCGCACCAGCGCCAGGTAGTGGTCGATGGCGTGCAGCTCGTCGGCGAGGGTGGTGAAGTCGCCGTGCCTGCGGAACGAGTAGCGGGTGAAGTCGGCGAACTCCAGGAGCAGCTCGCGGGCGCGCTCGGGGTCGGTGCGCACGAAGGACGCGATCACCGCGAGCGAGTTGAAGATGAAGTGCGGGGAGATCTGGGCGCGCAGTGCCTTGATCTCGGCCTCGATGAGCCGGGTGCGGGAGTGGTCGAGGTCGGCCAGCTCCAGCTGGACGGAGACCCAGCGGGCCACCTCCCCGGCGGCCCGGACCAGGACGGCGGACTCGCGGGGGGCGCAGGCGACGAGGGCGCCGTGCACCCGGTCGTCCACGGTCAGCGGGGCGACGACGGCCCAGCGCACCGTGCAGTCCGGGGTGTCGCAGGTGAGCCGGAAGGCCTCCCCGCGGCCGGTCTCCAGCGGTCCGGCGATCCGTTCCATGATCTCGGCGCGATGATGGGCGCCCACGCCGTCCCAGACCAGGACCTTCTTGAGGTCGGTCAGGCACAGCGCGTCCGTGCCCAGCAGGGAGCGCAGCTTGCGGGCCGACTTCCCGGCGGTCTCCTCGGTCAGCCCCGCCCGCAGCGGGGGCGTGGCCAGGGAGGCGGTGTGCAGGGTCTGGAAGGTGGCGTGCTCGACCGGGGTGCCCAGCCCGCCGAGGTGCTGCGGACGGGCCGTGCGCCGCCCCAGCCAGAAACCGGCGGCCAGCAGGGGGAGCAGGGCGACGGCCAGGCCCGCCAGGAAACCGCCCAGGGAGCCGCTCACCGCGCCGTCTCCTTGCGCGCGTCGGCCGCCGCCTGCCGGCCGTCGGAGCGCGGTGCGTCCGTGCGCAGCGCGTCCGTGCCCAGCTCCTCCGGCAGGTGGAAGCGGGCCAGGATCGCCGCCGTCCCGGTCGGCACCCGGCCCGGGGTGGCCAGGGAGACCAGCACCATGGTCAGGAAGCCCAGCGGCACCGACCACAGGGCGGGCCAGGCCAGCAGCGCGTGCAGCGACCCGCCGCCGCCCGGGAAGCCGCCCATGGTGGCCGCGACGGCGAGCAGGGCCGAGCCGCCGCCCACCAGCATCCCGGCGGCCGCGCCGGGCGGGGTCAGCCGCCGCCACCAGATGCCGAGGACGAGCAGCGGGCAGAAGGAGGAGGCGGACACGGCGAAGGCGAGTCCGACGGCGTCGGCCACCGGCAGCCCGCCGACGAGCGCGCTCGCCGCCAGCGGTACGGCCATGGCGAGCAGGGTGCCGAGCCGGAAGTGCGGCACGGCGCGGGACGGCAGCACGTCCTGGGTGAGGACGCCGGCCACGGCCATGGTGAGCCCCGATGCGGTGGACAGGAACGCGGCGAAGGCACCGCCCGCGACGAGCGCGCCCAGCAGGTCGCCGCCCACTCCCCCGATCACCCGGTCGGGCAGCAGCAGGACCGCGGCGTCGGCGTCGCCGGTGAGGGTCAGCTCGGGGGCGTAGAGGCGGCCGAGGGCGCCGTAGAGCGGCGGCAGCAGGTAGAAGGCGCCGATCAGGCCGAGCACGGCCACGGTGGTGCGGCGGGCGGCGACGCCGTGCGGGCTGGTGTAGAAGCGGACCACGACGTGCGGCAGGCCCATGGTGCCCAGGAAGGTGGCCAGGATCAGGCCGTACGTGGCGTACAGCGGGCGTTCCGTGCGGCTCTCGGCCCGGGACGGTGACAGGGCGTCGTCGGCGCCGTGCCCGGCGGCCGGGACGGGGGTGCCCGCGGTGAAGGTGAGGCGCGCGCCGGCCTCGATGCGGTGGCTGCCGGCGGGCAGCGCGACGCGGTCGCCGTCGTGGGCGCGGCCGTCCACGGTGCCGTCGACGGAGACGGTCAGCGGCTCCTCCAGCTTGAGGGTGAGGCTGTCCTCGACCCGGACGGAGCGCTGCTCGCGGAAGGTGGTGGGTTCGTCGAAGGGCCGGCCGGGGGCGCCGTCGGCCTGCCAGGCCAGCACCAGGAAGAAGGCGGGGACGAGCAGGGCGGTGAGTTTGAGCCAGAACTGGAAGGCCTGGACGAAGGTGATGCTGCGCATGCCGCCGGCGGCGACGATGGCGGTGACGACGACGGCGACGATCACCCCGCCCAGCCAGTCGGGCGCCCCGCTGAGGACGCTCAGCGTCAGCCCGGCGCCCTGGAGCTGGGGCAGCAGGTACAGCCAGCCGACCCCGACGACGAAGGCCCCCGCGAGCCGCCGCACCCCCTGCGACGCGAGCCGGGCCTCGGCGAAGTCGGGCAGCGTGTAGGCGCCCGAGCGGCGCAGCGGGGCGGCCACGAACAGGAGCAGGACGAGGTAGCCGGCGGTGTAGCCGACCGGGTACCAGAGCATGTCGGGGCCCTGGACCAGGACCAGGCCCGCGATGCCGAGGAAGGACGCGGCGGAGAGGTACTCGCCGCTGATGGCGGCGGCGTTGAGGCGGGGGCCGACGGTGCGGGAGGCGACGTAGAAGTCGGAGGTGGTGCGGGAGATGCGCAGGCCGAAGGCGCCGACGAGGACGGTGGCCACGACGACGAGGGCGACGGCGGGTATGGCGTAGCTGGAGTTCATGGCGCCTTCACGGCCTCGTCCGGCATGGTCACCGGTCCTCGACGAGCCGGACGAAGTCCCGCTCGTTGCGCTCGGCGCGGCGCACGTACCAGCGGGCGAGGAGCACCAGCGGGGCGTACAGGCCGAAGCCGAGGACGGCCCACTCCAGACGGCGGGCGTCGGGCATCGCCGCGAACAGCAGCGGGAGCGGTCCGACGAGCAGGCCGAGGACCGCGAGGGCGGTGAGACCGGCGCGCAGCTGGCTGCGCATCAGGGAGCGGACGTAGGTGTGGCCGAGGGTGGTCTGCTCGTCGATCTCGGTGCGCGGGCGGTAGTGCCCGGAGGCGCGACCGGTGCGCCTGGGCGGTCCGGTGACGGTGACGCGGCGCTCGGTCGGGTCCTGGGGCACGGCTCACGGCCTCCGCATGAGCAGGTCCCGCAGTTCGCGGGCGTGGCGCCGGCTGACCTGGAGCTCCTCGGTGCCGACCAGGACGCTGACGGTGCCGGCGTCGAGGCGGAGTTCGCCGATGTGGCGCAGGGCGACGAGGTGGCGGCGGTGGATGCGGACGAAGCCGCGGGCGCGCCAGCGCTCCTCCAGGGTGGACAGCGGGATGCGGACGAGGTGGCTGCCCCGCTCGGTGTGCAGGCGGGCGTAGTCGCCCTGGGCCTCGACGTGGGTGATGTCGTCGACGGGGACGAAGCGGGCGACGCCGCCGAGTTCCACGGTGATGTGGTCGGGGTCGGGTTCGTGCACGGGTATGCGCGGGGCGGGCACGGCGGCGGTGCCGCGCTGTTCGGCGGCCCGGCGCACCGCTTCCGCCAGGCGTTCCCTGCGCACCGGTTTGAGCACGTAGTCGACGGCCTCGAGGTCGAAGGCCTGGACGGCGAAGTCCTCGTGCGCGGTGACGAACACGACCAGCGGCGGCCGGGCGAAGCCGGTGAGCAGCCGGGCGAGGTCCAGCCCGTCGAGGCCGGGCATCTGGATGTCGAGGAAGACGACGTCGATGGCGTCCGGTCCGTCGGGGCCCGACTCCAGGGCCCGGTTGATGCGGCGCAGCGCCTCGGTCGAGTCGCTCGCTCCCTCCGCCGTGCCGATGCGGGGGTCGGCGTTCAGCAGGTACACCAGTTCCTCGAGCGTGGGGCGTTCGTCGTCGACAGCCAGGGCGCGCAGCATGAACGTGGAGTGTAGGGGCGATCCGCGCGCCTGCACACGCCTGCGACGTGCCGGTATCCGCTGGATACAGTGCCCGCATGAACAGCAGGCCCGCTTCGTTCGACGAACTCGACCGGAAGATCGTCACCGCCCTGATGGAGAACGCCCGGACGTCCTTCGCGGAGATCGGCGCGGAGATCGGACTGTCCTCGACGGCGGTCAAGCGCCGGGTGGACCGGCTGCGCGAGACCGATGTGATCACCGGTTTCACGGCGACGGTGCGGCCCTCCGCGCTGGGGTGGCGCACGGAGGCGTACGTGGAGGTGTACTGCGAGGGGGCGGCGCCGCCGCGGCGGCTCGCGGAGGTGGTGCGGGGCTATCCGGAGATCACCGCGGCGATGACGGTGACCGGCGGCGCGGACGCGCTGCTGCACGTGCGGGCGCGGGACGTGGAGCACTTCGAGGAGGTGCTGGAGCGGATTCGTGCGGAGCCGTTCATCCGGAAGACGATCAGTGTGATGGTGCTGTCCCACCTGATCCCGGAGAGTCCTGAGGCGGGCGCCGCTCTGCTCGCCCCGGACGGCGCAGCAGACGTGCGCTGACCGGGCGGACAACGCAGCGATCCTGCGGGAACACGCAGCTTTCATCGCTTGTCGGGCTCGGGCGACACTTCCTACCGTGGTGTCAACACCCCGTCACACACCGTGAAAAGCGGAGGTACCCCTCTGTGACCGAGTCCCGTGTGCCGCGCCGGCGGCGCTTCCTCGTCTGCGAACCCAGACACTTCGCCGTGCAGTACGCGATCAACCCGTGGATGAGCACCGGCCGACCGGTCGACGTCATCCGCGCCCTCGACCAGTGGCAGGCGCTGGTCGACACCTACCGTGCCCACGGCCACACCGTGGACACCGTGGCACCCGTCCCCGGCCTGCCCGACATGGTCTTCGCCGCGAACTGCGCGGTCGTGGTCGAGGGCCGGGTGTTCGGCTCCCTCTTCCACGCCCCCGAGCGGCGGCCCGAGTCCGTGCCCTTCGAGGCGTGGTTCAAGACGGAGGGCTTCGAGGTCCACCATCCCGAGTCGGTCTGCGAGGGCGAGGGCGACCTGGTCCCGGCCGGCCGCTGGATCCTGGCCGGCACGGGGTTCCGCACCACCCGTGCGGCCCACCGCGAGGTGCAGGAGTTCTTCGGCGTGCCGGTGATCTCGCTGACTTTGGTGGACCCGTACTTCTACCACCTGGACACGGCGCTGTTCGTGCTCGACGACGGGACCGCCGCGGACGGCGGGAACGGCGGGAACGGCGGGAAGGGCGGGAACGGCGGGAACATCGCCTACTACCCCGGCGCCTTCTCGCCGGGCAGCCGCGAGGTGCTGGAGCGGCTCTACCCGGACGCGGTGATCGCCACCCGCGAGGACGCGCTGGCGTTCGGGCTCAACTCGGTGTCCGACGGACGGCACGTGTTCATCGCTCCCGAGGCAAGGGGGCTGGCCGAGCGACTCGGTGGTCTCGGCTACGTACCGGTCCCCGTCGACCTGTCCGAGTTCCACAAGGCCGGTGGCGGTATCAAGTGCTGCACCCAGGAGATCCGGGAGACCCTCTCATGACCGCACCCGCCCGCACCGACCGCGGCTCCGAGGAACTGATCCGCGCGGAGGAGCCCGTCCTCGCGCACAACTACCACCCGCTGCCCGTCGTGGTGGCCCGCGCCGAGGGTGCCTGGGTCGAGGACGTCGAGGGCCGCCGCTACCTGGACATGCTGGCCGGCTACTCGGCGCTCAACTTCGGCCATCGCCACCCCGCGCTGGTCGAGGCCGCCCACCGGCAGCTGGACCGGCTCACGCTCACCTCGCGCGCCTTCCACAACGACCGGCTCGCGGGCTTCGCCGAGCGGCTGGCCGCACTGACCGGCACGGACATGGTGCTGCCCATGAACACCGGAGCGGAGGCGGTGGAGAGCGGCATCAAGGTGGCCCGCAAGTGGGCCTACGACGTCAAGGGCGTCCCGGCGGACCGGGCGACGATCGTGGTGGCCGCGGACAACTTCCACGGCCGTACGACGACGATCGTGAGCTTCTCCACCGACGAGACGGCCCGCTCCGGTTTCGGCCCCTTCACCCCGGGCTTCCGGATCGTTCCGTACAACGACCTGGCCGCGATGGAGGCGGCGGTCGACGAGACGACGGCGGCCGTGCTGATCGAGCCGATCCAGGGCGAGGCGGGGGTGCTGATCCCGGACGACGGCTATCTGGCCGGGGTGCGGGAGCTGACCCGGCGCAGGGGCTGTCTGTTCGTCGCGGACGAGATCCAGTCGGGTCTGGGCCGCACGGGCCGTACCCTGGCCGTCGAGCACGAGTCGGTGGTCCCGGACGTGGTGCTGCTCGGCAAGGCCCTGGGCGGCGGCATCGTCCCGGTGTCGGCGGTGGTCGGCAGCCGTGAGGTGCTGGGGGTGCTGCACCCGGGCGAGCACGGTTCGACGTTCGGCGGCAATCCGCTGGCCGCCGCGGTGGGCACGGCGGTGGTGGAGCTGCTGGAGACCGGCGAGTTCCAGCGCCGGGCGGCCGAGCTGGGCACGGTGCTGCGCGAGGGCCTCACCGCCCTGGTCGGCAGGGGCGTCGTCGGCTTCCGGGCGCGCGGGCTGTGGGCGGGCGTGGACGTGGACCCGGCGCTGGGCGGCGGACGCGAGATCAGTGAGCGGCTGATGCGCGAGGGCATCCTCGTCAAGGACACCCACGGCTCCACGATCCGCCTGGCTCCGCCGCTGACCGTCACGGCCGAGGAGCTGGCGGGCGCCCTCGGGACGCTGGAGAAGGTCCTGACCTCCTGACCCGCCGGCCGGGGTTCACCGAGCGGCTCGGCCCCGGTCGAGCCGCTCGACGTGCCTGACGTTGTCCCGGTCCTCGGCGTCCTCGCTCGGCCCGCCCGCGAACCAGGCGTCGAGGATCTCCCGCAGCAGCGGCCCGGACGTCAGCCGCAGGCTCAGGGCGAGCACGTTGGCGTCGTTCCAGCGACGGGCCCCGTCGGCGGTGTACGCGTCGGCGCACAGGGCCGCGCGGACGCCCGGCACCTTGTTGGCGGCGATGGACGCGCCGGTGCCGGTCCAGCAGCACACGACGGCCTGGTCGGCCCGCCCCTCGGCGACCTCGCGCGCCGCCTGCTCGGAGCAGGCGGCCCACCGCGGGTCCGCGCCGGGACTCAGCGCGCCGTGCGCGCGCACCTCGTGGCCGCGGGCGCGCAGTTCCCCGACGAGGAGCCGGGCCACGGGTTCGTCCATGTCGGAGGAGACGGAGATACGCATGTGCGAAGCGTACTCATCGGCCAGTCACCTCATCGGCTCAACCACATGACCGAAGTCACGACCATACCCAGCATGATCGGGGGAACGGGTACGAGCTGAAAGACGTACGACCGAGCAGGGCTCCGCACGGAGTGTCTGCGCGTGGAAAGGGAGGCCGCCACGTCCCCCACCGAGAACGGACCGGAGACCGACGTCGCGGCGGTCCGCCGCCACCCCGCCCTGTTCCGGGCGATCAAGCGTCGGAAGAACCCCCGACTGCGCCGGTCGGACATCACCGTGACGGACGAGGCCGCGGTCAAGAGAGCCGTGAAGGCGGCCTCCCTCGGCAACGCCATGGAATGGTTCGACTTCGGCATCTACGCCTATCTGGCGGGCACGATCGGCCGGGTGTTCTTCCCCTCCGGGAGTGACACGGCGCAGCTGCTCTCCTCGTTCGCCACGTTCGCCGTGGCGTTCCTGGTGCGGCCGATCGGCGGCATGGTCTTCGGCCCGATGGGCGACAGGATCGGCCGCAAGAAGGTGCTGGCGCTGACCATGATCCTCATGGCGATCGGCACGGCCGCCATCGGGTTCATCCCCAGTTACGACGCGATCGGCTTCTGGTCGCCGCTGCTGCTGATCCTGTTCCGCCTGCTCCAGGGCTTCTCCACCGGAGGCGAGTACGGCGGCGCGTCCACCTTCATCGCCGAGTACGCGCCCGACAAGCGGCGCGGCTTCTTCGGCAGCTTCCTGGAGCTGGGGACGCTGGCCGGGTACACGGGTGCCGCCAGTCTCGTCACCGCGCTGACGGCGGGTCTCGGCAGCGACACGATGGACGCCTGGGGCTGGCGGATCCCGTTCCTGGTCGCGGCGCCGCTCGGCATCGTGGGTATCTATCTGCGGCTGCGGCTGGACGACACGCCCGCCTTCCTGAAGCTGGAGGACTCCAACGTCCACGTCTCGGACGCGGCGACCGCGGTGGAGACCACCGCGCGGGGCGATCTCGCCAAGATCTTCCGCACTCACTGGCGGCCGCTGGTGCTGTGCATCGCGCTGGTCGGCGCGTACAACATCACCGACTACATGCTGCTGTCGTACATGCCGACGTATCTGTCGGACGAGCTGGACTACAGCGAGAGCCACGGTCTGATGATCCTTGTGGCGACGATGGTGCTGCTGATGCTGATCATCAACCAGGTGGGCCGGCTGTCCGACCACTTCGGCCGCAAGCCCGTCCTGATGACCGGCATGATCGGTTTCTTCGTGCTGTCCGCCCCGGCCTTCGTGCTGGTGCGGGAGGGCAGTCTGCTCGCGGTCTCGGGCGGCATGCTGATGCTCGGCCTGTCGCTGGTCTGTCTGCTGGGCACGATGTCGGCGGCGCTGCCGGCGATGTTCCCGACCAATGTCCGGTACGGGTCCCTGTCGGTCGGCTACAACCTGTCGGCGTCCCTCTTCGGCGGTACGACGCCGCTGGTGATCACCGCGCTGATCAGCGTGACCGGCTCCGACATGATGCCCGCCTACTACTCGATGGCCGCCGCGCTCGTCGGTGTGGTGGCCGTGGCGTGCTTGAAGGAGACGGCCCAGCAGCCGCTCGCGGGCTCCCCGCCGTCGGTGGGGACCGAGGAGGAGGCCGCGGAGCTGGTCGAGGCGCAGGCGCCGACACCGAAGTTCTGACGCCGGCGTCGTGAGCGCATGCCGAGGGGCGGTGGGGTTCGGTGCGAACCCCACCGCCCCTCGGCGCCGTATGTCAGAGGCGCTGCCACAGGGCGGGGACGTGGGGCGGCTCCCAGCCGGGGTAGGCCGTGTGGCCCTGGATGCACCGGTAGCTCACGCCGTCGTAGCTCACCACGTCACCGGCCGCGTAGGTGGCTCCCAGCTGCCAGGTGGTCTCGCCGCCGCCGTCGCCGGACACGGTGAGGGTGTACGTGGTGGTGTGCGTGACGGTGCCCGTGCCCGTGAGGGTCAGGGTGTAGGTGCCGGGAGCCGTGCCCGCGGCGACCCGGACCGTGGCGGTCGAGGACTGGCCGGAGGTGACCGGGTCCGGGCTGAAGCCGACGCTCACGCCGGTCGGCGCACCGGACGCGGACAGCCGCACGGTCTGGGCGTCGCCGCCGGTCGTGGCGGTGTTCACGGTGACCGTCGCGGAGCCGCCCGGCTCGGCCGTGCCCGAGGACGGGTTCACGGAGATCGAGAAGTCGTCCCGCGGGTTCGGCGCGTCGCCGACGGCGGTCTTCCAGATCGTGTACGCGATGCCGTCGGCGCTGCGGTTCAGCGCGGTGGCGCTGATGTTGGAGGTGGTGTCGCAGGCGGAGTGGTAGCACGGGTCGTAGGGGCGGCCCGCGGTGCCGCCCCACTTGGCGGCCTCCGTGGACGACTTGACCGCGGAGGCGCCGGTGGCGTAGCCCGAGGTGGGGATGCCGACCTGCTGGAACGAGTAGTCGTCGGAGCGGCCCTGGCCCTCGACGTTCTCCTGCGGGGCGAGGCCGAGGGAGGTCCAGTACTCCCGCATCGGTGCGGAGGCCGAGGAGGTCAGGTTGTTGATGAAGTAGCCGCCGTTGACGGAGGCGACCATGTCGAAGTTGTAGTACGCCTTGATCTTGGCGCGGTCGGTGGAGGAGAGGGTGCGGGCGTAGAAGTCGGAGCCGTTCAGGCCCTGCTCCTCGTCGGTCCACCAGGCGAAGCGGACGCGGTTCTTCATGGCCGGGTTCTTCTCGGCCAGGGCGAGTGCCGTCTGAAGGAGCGCGGCGGAACCGGAGCCGTTGTCGTTGATGCCCGGTCCTGCCGAGACGCCGTCGAGGTGGGCGCCGTACATGTAGACGCTGTTCGCGTCGCCCTTCGGCCACTCGGCGATCAGGTTGTTGCCCGCGCCGGCGGAGCAGCCGGAGGCGCAGGTCTGCTCGGTGACGGTGTAGCCGGCCGCCTGGAGCCTGCCCTTCACGTACGCGAGCGAGGCGTCGTACCCGGAGCCGGTGGACCGGCGGTTGCCGCCGTTCTGCGCGGCGATGGAGCCGAACTGCGCGAGGTGGGCCTGCACCTGGGCGACGTCGACGTCGGGCGGCGTGCCGGGGTTGGTGCCGCCGCCGACGGTGAGGGTGTACTGGACGGTGTGGCTCTTGCCGCCGGCCGTGCCCTTGACGGTGATCGAGTAGGTGCCCGCGGCGGTGCCGGCCGTGGTGGCGACCCGCATGGTCGAGCCGGCGCCGGAGGTCACGGTCGAGGGGCTGAAGGTGACGCTCACGCCGGGCGGGGTGCCGGTGGCCGTCAGCGACACCTGCTGGGCGCCGCCGGTGACCGTGGTGGTGTCGACCGTGGCGTTGACCGCGGAGCCGGCCTCGACGCTGCCGCTCGCCGGGCTCAGGGCCAGTGAGAAATCGGTCTGTTCCCGGGTGCAGGTCGGGTCGCCGCTCTGGGCCGGGATGGCGATCGCGTTCCAGGCGGCCTTGGTGGCGTCGAACAGGTCGCAGGACGCGTCCAGGTTCCTGGCCGCGGTGAGGGTGGCGGTGCGGTACCGCTTGTAGGTCATGCCGCTGGTCTTGAGCAGCATCCCGCCGTAGAAGATCTTTCCGGCGTTCTGGATGCCGATGCCGGTCACCCGGCTGCCGTCGCAGGTGGGGCTGGACGGCTTGCCGCCGCCGGGGTCGGAGCCCTCGGCGAGGAGGTAGAACCAGTGGTTCATCGGCCCGGCTGCCGCGTGCTCCTCGGTGTTCGGTATGGAGGCGGAGTAGCAGTCGGGGTCGTTGTTGACCAGCCGGGGGTTGTACATGTTGCGGATCGGGCCGCGGCCCTGGAGGTCGATCTCCTCGCCGACGGTGTAGTCGGGTGTGTCGTACGGGGCCGGCTGGTTCGCGTAGGCCTCGGTCAGGGCGCCCATGATGTCGCCGGTGGCCTCGCCCAGGCCGCTCTCGTGGTTGGCGCCGCCGGGGGTGTTGCTGTCGAGGCCGTGGCCGAACTCGTGGCCCACCACGTCCATGCCGGCGATCCACTTGCCGGCGCTGTTGTGCCCGATGGTGACGCGGGAGCCGTCCCAGTAGGCGTTGAGCTGGTTGAGGCCGACGAGGACCGGCCAGCTGCCGCCGTTGCCGTTGTGGCCGTTGCGGCCGAGCCAGGCGCGGAGCATGTCCGACTCCTTCTGCGCCGCGTACATGACGTCGACGCAGCCGGTCTCCCTACTGGAGGCGTTGCCGGTGCCCCAGTCGTCGTCCGGTCCGGTGAAGAGGCCGCCGTTGTAGTCCGAGCACTGCAGGCCGGGCCGGGTGGTGTCGCGCAGGGCGTACTGGCTGCCGGAGCGGGAGGTGTCGATGGTCAGCGGGTCGGGGCCGTTCCACTCGCTGTGGCCGGTGCCGGCCTTCACGTCGTCGTAGCTGTCGACGACCTTGCCGGTGCGGGCGTCGACGAAGACGTGCAGCCTGCTGGGCACCTGTTCCGCGGTGGTGCCGACGAGCACGGTCTCCCAGGCGAGGGTCTGGACGTCGTCCTCGACCCGGACCACCAGCCGCCTGGAGTCGACCTTGGCGACCTTGGCGAGCCGCTCGCGGCTGGTCCGCACCGCCTGCTCCGCCTCGACCGCGGCCTTCGTGGGTACGGCGATCGCGGCCTCGGTGGCGGACTGGACGGCGCGGACCTTGCCGTTGCCGTCGGCGAGGACGACGGCGTCGCCGCCGACCACCGGCAGACCGTGGTAGGTGCGCTCGTAGGCGACGGAGAACAGGTCCTTGTCCCAGGGGGTGACCTGGTGGCGGTCGTACTGCTCGTCGGGGCCGCCGGCGGCGAGGGCGTCGAGGCCGCTGCGTACGGCATGGTCGGCGGCGGCGACGGCCCTCTCGACGGGGCTGGGTTCCGCCGCTGAGGGTGCGGACCGCTCCGAGGCCGAGGCGAGGGAGGTCGGTACCACCACCCCGGCGAGTGTCATGGCCAGGACTGTCCCGGCCACCGCGGTCTGTCTGAGCATCGTGGCTCCTTGTGAGAGTGGGGGCTCCTTGCGGGCCGGCCCGGGCCGTGACATGCCGGACGCGCAGCCTGGGGTGCGGAGACGCGTCTCTCGGGTGTCAGTTGCATGTCATGTCGCGGGCTGGCGGAACCCTCACACCCCGCCGCCCAGGATTCAACGGCTCCGCGGGCGCGGTACGGTCCTGTCAAAATCCGGCAAGTGCGGGTGCGCGCCCCGGGAGCGAGGCCGCCTCCGTGGAACCGGAGTCCCGCGTCTCACTCCCCCGCGTCCAGCAGCCGCTCCCGGTACGCCCTGACCTCCGGCAGGTCGGCCCACCGACCGGTGAGCCGGCTGTGCAGGCCGCGGAGTTCGGCGGTGACCATCGACTCGCGCGAGCGCATCGCCTCCGGCAGGACCTCCGAGGCGAGGGCGACGGCGGCGCCGGGATCGCCGGCACACGCCCAGCTGTCCGCCAGGCGCAGGGTGAGCAGCAGCCGTGCGCCCCGCATCTGGGGCGGCACCTGCGCGCGCGAGCGTGCGGTGGCGTCCACCGCGCGCCGGGCCGCCGCCCGGTCCCCGGTCACCACGGCGAGGTCGCGCAGGGCGCCGCCGATCGCCGAGTCGACCCGCATCGCGCCCTCGGCCCCGGCCATCCAGGGCGCCTCCAGGTGGTCCCGCGGGCCGAGGCGGGCGAACCCCCGCCGGGCCAGGGAGATGTGACGCCGGCACTGGGCCGCGTCGCCCGCCAGGGCGTGGCCGCGCGCCTGGTACAGGTCGGACAGGGTGGCCGTCCACCGGCGTCTCGCGTCCACCGCGCCGATGCCCTGGGCGTACCCGAGCATCAACGAGGGGTCCCCGTCGAGCCGGACCAGGGTGCACATGTCGCTGAGCAGGGTCGCGCGGGCCGAGGCGTCCCGGACGGCGTCCGCCCAGCGCAGTCCGTGGCCGAACCAGGCCATCGCCACGCCGATCTGCCCGCGCTCCATCCGCAGCCGGCCGGCGACCTGGGCGTACTGCGCGGCGAGCCGCAACTGCCCGTACGGCAGCCGCCCGGCGGAGTTGACCTCGCCGGCCCAGCGGGCCAGGGCCCGCAGCAGTCCCTCGACGGCCGTCACCCGGCCCTCGCGCCGGAACGCCTCGCGGATCAGACAGGCCAGGACGGCGGTGAGGCCGTGCAGCACCTCCGCCTCGGCGACCGCCGCCGTGCCGCCCGTGCCCCACGCCGGCCCCGGACCGCCCGCCGGGTCAGGTCCGTCGAGCAGCGCCGGCAACTCACCGGGATCGGGCACCGCGCACCCCGCGGTGCCGTGCAGCGGGCACGCCAGCCCCTCGGCGGGCAGCCGCTCGGGCCACAGCCGGGCGTCCGGCGCGCCCTGCCCCGCCGGGGCGTCCGCGCCGGGCAGCGGTGCGAACAGCGCCGGGTCGGCCGGGAACCGCCCCGCCGGCCCCGGCACCTCGCGCGGCGCGGCGACGACCGCGGCCAGCTCCCCGCCCGTCTCCAGCACCGCGTCGAGCCTCCGCACCAGCCCCACGGGCGGCTGGCGCAGGCCCGCCTCGAGTTTGCTCACGGCGGAGTGGTGATAGCCCACCCGCAGGCCGAGTTGCACCTGCGTGAGCCCGGCGGCCCGGCGCAGGACGCGCAACTGCCGCCCGAACTCCGCCCACGGAGCCCCGCCCGCCCGAGCCGGGCCGGCCGCCCGTGCCGGTCCACCGGTCATCCGCCCTCCCCCCGGTCGCGCCCCGCCGCGGGCCGTGCGCCACCCGGGCTTCGCGCCTTCCGCCACCGGACAGCACAGAGGAGGGTGGCGTGTCACGTCAATCAAGTTGACCGAAGAGCGGCCGAACCGGTCCCGTCCGGTTTCGGCGCGGTCGGGCTACGATCGATCACCGGTCGCGGACGACCGGCCGAGAGCCCGGAGAACTGGGAGACACACCGTGTTCTACTACGTGCTCAAGTACGTACTGCTGGGCCCGCTGCTGAGGGTCGTCTTCCGTCCCCGGATCGAGGGCCTGGACCATGTGCCGGGTTCGGGGGCGGCCATCATCGCGGGCAACCACCTCTCCTTCTCGGACCACTTCCTCATGCCCGCGGTGCTCAAGCGCCGCATCACCTTCCTCGCCAAGGCCGAGTACTTCACCGGGCCGGGCCTCAAGGGCAGGCTGACCGCGTTCTTCTTCCGCAGCGCGGGGCAGATCCCCGTGGACCGCTCCGGCAAGGAGGCGGGGCAGGCCGCGATCCGCGAGGGGCTCGGCGTGCTGGACAGGGGCGAGTTGCTCGGCATCTACCCGGAGGGCACCCGCTCGCACGACGGCCGGCTCTACAAGGGGAAGGTCGGCGTCGCGGTGATGGCGCTCAGGGCCGGGGTGCCGGTCGTGCCCTGCGCGATGATCGGCACCTTCGAGGCGCAGCCGCCGGGCCGGAAGATCCCGAAGCTGCACCCGGTGGTCATCCGCTTCGGCGAACCCCTCGACTTCTCCCGCTACGCGGGCATGGAGGGCGAGAAGGCCGTACTGCGGGCCGTCACCGACGAGATCGTGTACGCGATCCTGTCCTTGTCCGGTCAGGAGTACGTGGACCGGTACGCGGCCGACGTGAAGGCCGAGGAGGCCAGGAAGGCGGCACAGGGCCGGAAGTTCCCCCGGCTGCCGCACCGCTAGCCCCCCCGGTTCCGTCGTCTGCCGTCGGCAGAAGAGCGTCGCCGACTGGTGACAGGACGCCTACGGTCGCCGTATGACACGTGCAGTGGTGATCGGGGCGACGGGACAGATCGGACGGGCGGCG
Organism: Streptomyces sp. NPDC034099; assembly: GCF_055575415.1. NCBI lineage: Bacteria > Bacillati > Actinomycetota > Actinomycetes > Kitasatosporales > Streptomycetaceae > Streptomyces > Streptomyces sp. NPDC034099. Next base: position 479,120 of record NZ_JBVISR010000005.1, read on the forward strand.
GTCGACGCGCTGGCCCGGGACGGCTGGGAGGTGACGGCCGTCTCGCGGGGCGGCGACCGGGACGCGGGGTGGCCGCGGGACGTACGGGTGGCGCGGGCCGACCGGGAGGACGACGCGGCGCTGTCGGCGGCGGTGGGCGAGGGCTGCGACGTCCTGGTGGACATGGTGGCCTACGGGGAGCGGGACGCGCGGCAGTTGGTGTCGCTCGCCGGGCGGGTCGGCTCGGCGGTGGTGATCTCCAGCGTCTCGGTCTACGAGGACGACAAGGGCCGCAACTTCGACACGCAGGCCGAGCCCGACGGCTTCCCCGAGTACCCGGTGCCGCTCCCGGAGACGCAGCGCACCGTCCGCCCGGGCGACGGCACCTACAGCACCGGCAAGGCGGCGCTGGAACGGGAACTCCTCGCGGCGGGCGACCGGTTGCCGGTGACGCTGCTGCGTGCGGGCGCGGTCCACGGCCCGTACTGCCGGACTCCGCGCGAGCTGTACTTCGTCAAGCGCAACCTCGACGGCAGGCGCCGACGCGTGCTGGCGTACGGCGGTGCGAGCCGCTTCCACCCGGCGGGCGTGCGCAACATCGCGGAGCTGATCCGGCTGGCCGCCCCGCGGCCCGGCACCCGCGTCCTGAACGCGGTGGACCCCGACGCCCCGACGGTGGCGGAGATCGCGGCGGCGATCGACGCGGTGATGGGCGTCGAGACCGAGGACGTGCTGCTGGACGGCCCGCCGGTGGACGGCGTGGGCGACACCCCGTGGAGCGTGCCCGCGCCGGTGGTGTGTGACATGAGCGCGGCGCGGGAGGAGTTGGGCTACCGGCCGGTGGCCCGGTACGCGGACACGCTGCCGGAGACGGTGGCCTTCATCGAGGAGTCCCTGGCGGGGCGGGACTGGCGGGAGGCGTACCCGAAGATGTTCCGGGCGTACGGCGACCTCTTCGACTACGCGGCGGAGGACGCCTGGGCCGACGGACGGTAACGGCGTGCCGGGAGGGGGCGACCGGTCCGACCGGTCGCCCCCTCCCTCCGTCTCCGTCCGCCGGGTTACGGCGTGGGCGTGGCGTGCGGCGCGCAGGTCACGTCGCGGGCATCCACCTTGCCGGTGAGCAGGTAGGTGTCGACCCGGTCGTTCACGCACGGGTTGACCAGCCCGGTGACGCCGTGCGAACCGGCGTCCCGCTCGGTGATGAGCCGAGAGCCCTTGAACCGCTGATGCAGTTCGACGGCGCCCTCGTACGGGGTGGCCGCGTCGCGCTCGGACTGGACGATCAGCACCGGCGGGAGTCCCTTGCCGGTCCTGACGTCCGGCGGGGTCTGCTGCTTGACCGGCCAGGTGGCGCAGGGCAGGTTCATCCAGGCGTTGGCCCAGGTCATGAACGGGTGGTCGCGGTGCAGCCGGGTGTTGTCCCGGTCCCAGGTGTTCCAGTCGGTGGGCCACTTGGCGTCGGTGCACTCGACGGCCGTGTAGACGGCGTTGCCGTTCTCCGCGGAGGCGTTGCCCGCGGTGTCGGACAGGTCGGGTGCGGCGGCGTCGACGAGGGCCTGGGTGTCACCGGCGACGTACTTGCTGAAGATCTCGGCGGTCGGCGCCCAGGCGGAGTCGTAGTACGGGGCGCTCTGGAAGAAGGAAATCAGCTCGGCCGGTCCGACGACGCCGCCCAGCGGCTCCTTCGCGGCGGTGGCGCGCAGCTTCAGCCACTGGTCCTGGACCTCGGCGCGGGTGTCGCCGAGGTGGTAGGCGGCGTCGTTCGCGGCCACCCAGTCCTGCCAGTCCTTCCAGCGGCCCTCGAAGGCGACGTCCTGGTCGAGGTTGGCCTGGTACCAGATCTTGTCGCGGGACGGGTTGACGACGCTGTCGACGACCATGCGGCGGACGTGGCCCGGGAAGAGGGTGCCGTAGACGGCGCCGAGGTAGGTGCCGTAGGAGACGCCGAGGTAGTTGAGCTTCTTCTCGCCGAGTGCGGCGCGGATGACGTCGAGGTCGCGCGCGGTGTTCGGCGTGGTCATGTGCGGGAGCATGTCGCCGCTGCGTTCGAGGCAGCCCTCGGCGTACTCGCGGGCGAGCTTGCGCTGGGCGAGCTTGTCCGCCTCCGAGCCGGGCACGGGGTCGGCCTTGGGCGCCTTGACGAACTCCTGCGGGTCGACGCAGGAGATGGGCGCGGAGTGGCCGACGCCGCGCGGGTCGAAGCCGACGAAGTCGTAGGCCTTGGCCGTCTTGGCCCACACCGCGTTCTTGCCCGTGACGCGGGCCGGGAAGCGCAGGCCGGAGGCGCCGGGGCCGCCGGGGTTGTAGACGAGCGCGCCCTGGCGCTCGCTCTTGGTGCCGGTGTTGCCGATCCGGTCGACGGCGAGCTTGATCTGCTTGCCGAACGGCTTGGCGTAGTCCAGCGGCACCGTGACGTAGCCGCACTGGATGGGCTTCGGCAGGTTCCAGTCGGCGGCGCAGTCCTGCCAGTCGACGCCGGCCCGGGAGGCGCGGGCGGCGGCGATGGCGGCACCGCGCGCCTCCCGGTCCCAGCCCCGGGCGTGCCCGTGGCCGTCGGCCGGGGTGGCGCTCGCGGCGGGCGCCGAGACGGCGCCGGCTATCAGCGTGGCGGTGACCAGCGCTCCGGCCGTGCCGAACGCGGTCGTCCTGCGCCGCATGCTGCTCGTGCTCAAGTGGCCCTCCCCGTACGTGTTCGCGACAAGTACGGGGATCCTCGCGGCTGTGGGATTCCTGAGAACAGAGCCAGTGCTACTTCTTTGCCAATCCGATAAACGGAGAAAGGCGTTCGATCGGCGGACCCGATGGCCGACTCCCCCCGACTCGCCGACGGGAACCTCAGTCCAGCCAGGCCAGCGCCCTGTCCAGCCGCCGCCGCAGCCGCAGCGCGTCCGGTGCCACGGCGGTCACCAGCACGGCCGGTCCGGCGAGCGGCAGGACGGCCGCGCCCTCCTCGAACGCGCGCGCCGCTGGCGGTTCGGTGGCGAACCCGGGCCGTACGACTACCAGCTGGCCGACCGCACGGTGTCCCGCCAGCCCGGCGGGGCCGTCCCAGCCGCCCGGCGCCCCGGCCCCGCACGCCAGCTCCTGGTCGAGGACGCACCGCCCGTCGATCCGTACGGTCAGACGGCTGGTGAGCCGCCCGGGTTCCTCCCCGGCCCGCCCGAGCACCTGCTCCTCGCGCAGCAGCAGCCGCGCCCCGGCGGCGAGGTCGACGGAGGTGGTGACGTTCAGGTCGCTGCCCCCGGCGGAGATCAACTGCTCCGGCAGCCAGCTCAGTTCGGCATCGTCGTCGACGGTGAGCCGGACGTCGTAGCGGGCCCCGGCCTTGTCCTGCCCGGGCAGCGCGAGGGTGGCGGCGGCCGAGCCCACCTTCAGGCGGGCGCCGCCCGCAGCGTGGGCCGCCACCGTGAAGTGGTCGCCACCGAGGGGCCCGCTCATCGCGCCGACCAGCATCACCCGGGCCTCGGCACCGCTCCCCCGGGTGCGCCGCACGGCGAGCGGTCCCTCGCCCTCCAGCACCGGCAGGACGGTCCCGCCGCGCCCGTCCCCGCGGGCGAGCACGCGGGCGCTCGCCCGGACGCCGCCCCCGGTGGTGGTCACGCGGTCCACGAGGCGATCCGCTCCCGCACCCAGTCGGCGACCTCCCGGACCCCGCCCTCGCTCCTGAGCGACTGGAGGACGACGGGCAGTTCGCCGCGCGCCGCCTTGGCGTCGGCGGCCATGCGCGCGAGGTCGGAGCCGACGTACGGCGCGAGGTCGGTCTTGTTGACGATCAGCAGGTCGGCGGTGGCGACGCCGGGCCCGCCCTTGCGCGGGATGTCGTCGCCGCCCGCCACGTCGATCACGAACACCTGCGCGTCGACGAGTCCCCGGGAGAAGGTGGCGGTGAGGTTGTCGCCACCGGACTCCACCAGGACGAGGTCGAGCGGCCCGACCTCGTCCTCCAGGTCTTCGACGGCCTCCAGGTTGGCGGAGATGTCGTCCCTGATCGCGGTGTGCGGGCAGGCGCCGGTCTCCACGGCACTGATCCGCTCGGGCGGCAGCACCGCCTCCCGGAGCAGGAACTCGGCGTCCTCCCGGGTGTAGATGTCGTTGGTCACCACGGCGAGGGAAAGCTCCTCCCGCAGCGCCCGGCACAGCGCGGCGACGGTGGCGGTCTTCCCCGATCCGACGGGCCCACCGAGCCCGATCCGCAGCGCACGGCGGGTCCCGTCGGGCCGACGCGCGTCGGCGGAGACGGCGGCGGGAGATTCGAGGTGATGGTCAAGATGCATACGACGGCTCCTGTCAAAGCTGGGGGTGGGAATATCAGCCCGTCCGGCGCTTGAGGACGAGGCCGTTCAGGCCGAACGGGGGCCCAGGGGGCAGAGCCCCCTGACGGGGTCGAAGGGGCAGCGCCCCTGGCTTCGGGACGGGATGGGGCGGCGGGGGCGAACTGAACCCGCCTACGAGGCGAACAATCGCACAGGCCAGCCGGCATGCGCCTCCGCCCCGATCTCCAGCAACGGCGCCGAGCGGGCGGGCAGCACATCGACCCCGTCGGCCACCACCCGCCGCGCCACCTCCACGGCGTCCGCGGCCACCCGGTCCACCTCGCCCGCGAGCCGCGCCAGCACCCCCGTCGCGTCGAACGGATCGAGACCGAGCAGCCGCACGACCGCCGTCGCGGGCCCGCTCGCCCCCTCGTAGAGGGAGCAGTACGCCGCGTCGAGCGCCCCGAGACCGGCCGCACGCGCGGCCAGTCCCAGCACGACGGGCTGATGGGCCCCCTTGGGGAACAGCGAGGCCAGGGCGTCCAGTTCAGGACTCGGCCAGGTCGTCCGGGCGGCCCGCATCAGTTGCCGCCCCAGTCTGCGCGCCGCCACCCGCAGGGCGGGCGACGGGGTGCGGGCGTCGGCGGCCCGGTCGAGCTCCCCCGGGTCGGCGCCGAGGGCGGCGGCCGCCGCGACGCACGCCGTCACGACTCCGCTGGTGTGCAGCCGCCCCCGGCAGAACGCCTCCAGGCTCGCGGCATCCGTGATGCGTCCCGCCCGGACGGCGGCCTCCGCCCCGCCGGAGTGGGCGTGCCCTCCGGCGGGGAAGCGGCCGTCCGCGAGGACGAGCAGTGCGGCGCGGCTCATCCCGGCGCTCAGAAGAGGAAGTACCGCTGGGCCAGCGGCAGTTCGGCGACGGGGGCGGGTTCGACGAGTGCTCCGTCGATGGTCACCGCGAAGGAGTCCGCGGCCACCTCCACCCGGGGCAGCGCGTCGTTCTGCCGCATGTCGGCCTTGGTACGGCCGCGCGTGGACCGGATGGGCACGAACTCCCGTCCGAGCCCGAGCCGTTCCGGCAACCCGTCCGCGACGGCCTGTTCGGAGACGAAGTTGACCGAGTTGCCGGCCGGGGCGGTCCCCAGGGCCCCGAACATCGGGCGCGGCAGGACGGGCTGCGGCGTGGGGATGGAGGCGTTCGCGTCGCCCATCTGCGCGTACGCGACCTGGCCGCCCTTGATGACGAGTTGCGGCTTCACGCCGAAGAAGCGGGGGTCCCAGAGCACGAGGTCGGCGAGCTTGCCGGTCTCGACGGACCCGACCTCGTGCTCGATGCCCTGGGCGACGGCCGGGTTGATGGTGTACTTGGCGACATAGCGACGGGCGCGCAGGTTGTCGGCGCGGGAGTCGCCGGGCAGGAAGCCGCGCCTGCGCTTCATCACGTGCGCGGTCTGCCAGGTCCGCAGGATCACCTCGCCGATGCGGCCCATGGCCTGGGCGTCCGAGGACATGATCGAGATCGCGCCCATGTCGTGCAGGATGTCCTCGGCCGCGATGGTGCTGGGCCGGATCCGGGACTCGGCGAAGGCCAGGTCCTCGGGGACGGCCGGGTTGAGGTGGTGGCAGACCATCAGCATGTCGAGGTGTTCCTCGACGGTGTTGACGGTGTGCGGCCGGGTCGGATTGGTGGACGCGGGCAGCATGTTGGGCAGCGACACCGCCGTGATCATGTCGGGTGCGTGGCCGCCGCCCGCGCCCTCCACGTGGAAGGCATGCAGGGTGCGGCCCGCGACCGCGTCGAAGGTGTCGCCGACGAATCCGGCCTCGTTGAGGGTGTCGGAGTGGACGGCGAGCTGGACACCGGACTCCTCGCACACGTCCAGGCAGGCGGAGATGACGGCGGGGGTCGCGCCCCAGTCCTCGTGGATCTTGAAGCCGAGGACGCCGGCGCGCAGTTGGTCGCGCATGGACTCCTTCGACATGGTGCTGCCCTTGCCGAGGAAACCGATGTTGACGGGGCTCGACTCCAGGGCGGCGAACATCCGCGCGAGGTGCCAGGCGCCGGGCGTGACGGTGGTCGCCTTGCTGCCCTCGGCCGGACCGGTGCCGCCGCCGATGAGGGTGGTGATGCCGGACGCCAGGGCTTCGTGGACGGCGTCGGGCGCGATGAAGTGGACGTGGGTGTCGATGCCGCCCGCGGTGACGATCTTGCCGTTGCCCGCGATGACCTCGGTCTCGGGGCCGATGACCAGGTCGGAGTGGACGCCGTCCATGGTGTCCGGGTTGCCGGACTTGCCGATGCCGGTGATCCGTCCGTCGCGGACGCCGATGTCTGCCTTGACGACGCCCCAGTGGTCGATGATCAGGGCTCCGGTGATCACGGTGTCGGGGGCGCCTTCGGCGCGGGTGGTGCGCGCCTGCCCCATGGACTCGCGCAGCACCTTCCCGCCGCCGAAGACGGCTTCGTCGCCGGAGCGGCCGGGCCCGCCGGAGCGGTCCTCCTCGATCTCGACGAGGAGGTCGGTGTCGGCGAGGCGGACGCGGTCGCCGGTGGTCGGGCCGAACAGGTCGGCGTAGGCGGGGCGGGACAGTTCAGGCATCGAGGGCACCTCCGGTCGCGCCGCGCAGACCGACGACGACACGGGCGCCCGCGAGGGGGATCAGCCGTACGTCGACGGGGATGCCGGGCTCGAACCGGACGGCGGTGCCGGCGGCGATGTCCAGTCGCCTGCCGTGCGCTGCGGCGCGGTCGAACTCGAGGCCGGGGTTGGCCTCGGCGAAGTGGTAGTGGGAACCGACCTGGACGGGCCGGTCGGCGGTGTTGAGCACGGTCAGGCGGGTGGCTTCGCGTCCTTCGTTGAAGGCGACCGGCTCGTCGGCGAAGAAGATCTCTCCGGGGATCACTGCCGCCCCCGTCAGACGATCGGGTCGTGGACGGTGACCAGCTTGGTGCCGTCGGGGAAGGTGGCTTCGACCTGCACGTCGTGGATCATCTCGGGGATGCCCTCCATGACCTCGTCCCGCTGGATCAGCTTGCGTCCGGAGGCCATGAGTTCGCCCACGCTGCGCCCGTCCCGGGCGCCTTCGAGGATGTGCGCGGTGATCAGCGCGACGACCTCGGGGTGATTGAGCTTGACGCCTCGTGCGCGGCGTTTCTCCGCCACGTCCGCCGCCACATGGATGAGCAGTCTCTCCTGCTCGTGCGGGGTCAGTTGCATTTACCACCTCACAGGGCATGACGCCGGGACCGGACGGTCCGGCTGCCGCGGCCACCGCGACGGCTCTAGATGTAACACACCGGTACAGGCTGGAATTCACCTACCGGTGTGTGGAAAACCGCAGGTGGATCGGGGTGCAGACTAGGGCTAGAGTGTTACGGCCACGTCACCCGGTTTTGACCGATTGATTACCGATGCCGTCGGCGGCCTCCCGCATGCCCGCGCCCGGACACCTGGCCGCCCTAGGACGGGTTCGGCCCCCGGTGCTCCGCGGCGATGCCGAAGCGCTGGTGCTCGCGGGGTGTCGCGGCGGCCGGGTCGTGGACCGCGGCGACCGAGGTGATCACCTGACCGTCCGGCAACTCCCGGACTTCCTCCAGTCGCTCCAGGTCGGAGGCGGAGACGAGGGCGACGAGAGGCTTGCCGTGCCGCGTCACGACGACGCGCTCGCCGCCGTACACCACCCGGTTGATCAGGTCGGCGAGCTCAGCCCTGGCTTGCGTCACCGGAATCTCGTAGGCCATGACCCCAGCTTACGGTTCCGTCCGAATCCACTCCCGGGAAGCGTACGTCCTGTACATTTTTTACGGAGAGCGCGCAGCCGAAGACGGCTCTGCCACGAGGAGGGGTTCGTCATGACCCGACCGTCCGCCCGCCATGTCCTGCCCGAGTTCACCGAACGCACGAGTTCCGGGACCCGGACGTCGGACCCCTACTCCAAGCTGCTCCAGGAGCGGATCGTCTTCCTCGGGACACCGGTCGACGAGACTTCCGCGAACGACGTGATGGCGCAGTTCATGTACCTGGAGCACCAGGCACCGGACCGGGACATCGAGCTCTACGTCAACTCGCCCGGCGGCTCCTTCACCGCCATGACGGCGATCTACGACACGATGCGCTACGTCGCCTGCGACGTGGCGACGACCTGCCTCGGGCAGGCCGGTCCGTCCGCCGCGGTGCTGCTGGCGGCGGGCACCCCCGGCAAGCGCGCCGTCCTGCCGGGCGCCCGGGTGGTGATCCGCCAGCCGGCGCTCACCGAACCGGTGGAGGGGCAGGCGAGCGACCTGGCCGTCCACGCCGACGAATTGGTCCGCATCCGCACCCGCATGGAGGAGATCCTCGTACGGCACACGGGCCGCAGCCCCGAGCAGGTGTCCGAAGACATCGAGCGGGAAACGGTCCTCGACGCCCGACAGGCGGTGGCGTACGGCCTGGTGGACCGGATCGTGCCCGCCCGCGGGACCCGCCCCGCCTCGCCCGGCGGGAGGTGATCCGCCCGTGCTGCCACCCGAGTTGCCCCCGCTGCCGGCCCTGACCCGCGCCGAGGCCGAGGTCATCGACCGCTATCTGGACGTCGTCGACCTGCTCGGGCGCATCAACCCCGGGCGGGACGGCGACACCTACGGCGGACTGCGGGCCGCCCAGGCGCTGGTCGGCAAGGCGGCGGCGCTGCGTGACGCGCTGGCGCTGATGCACCGGCGCGGCGAGACGGAGGTGCACGCCGCCACCCTGGCCCGGGCGCTGCGGGTGCTGGACGGGGAGCGCCGGACGGCACGGGTCGGCCTTCCGCCGCGCTCCGGGGGTTGAGGAGGCCCGCGTCGACTGCGACTCGGCGCGGGGTCGACTCGGCGCCGGGTCGAAACGGACCAAACGGCGTACCCCCTTTCGGCGTAGGGACACCTCCGATTCCCGACCGGCCGAAGTTGCGGCGCCCCCGCGCCCGGCCGGTGCAACGCGCCCCTCCGCCGCTGGTCCCGGGCCCGTCGCCGGGCACGGCAGCACGTCGAACACGGGGTGGCGACCCGAACGGGTGAGTGGGATGTAACAACACAAAGGGCACGTTCCGTTGGGATTTTCCCTTCGGACGGGACGAGAATCCGTGACTGACGACAAGCCCCCGCCGCAGCGGCGGGGCGGTCCGGGCGGACGCCGAGTCCTGCCGCCGTCCGGACGACCGGTCGCGAGGGAAGTGGATCGGCAGGAGTGGAGGACCCGAGCACGACGGGTCGCCGGCACGGCAGCCTCCGTGAGAGGTGCCGGACCGAGCGGTCCTTGGGGTGAAGCCGCACTCGTGCGGCCGGGCAACTTCGCCAGCCCGAATCCGACAGGTCATCCTTCACAGGCGGCTGACGAAGGGTTGCGCATGTCCGCGCTCAATCGTGTCCCGTCGCTGATGGCTCGTGCCGGTACGGCCTCGGCCCTCACTCTCGCCGCCGTGGGCGGCTCCGTCGTGGTCCCCGGTGTCGCCTCCGAAGCGGCCGCGGCGAGCCACGCGGCGAAGGCCCTCAACATCGCCGCTTCCAAGAAGGGTTCCCCGTACCGCTGGGGCGCCATCGGCCCCCACCGGTTCGACTGCTCCGGCCTGACGCTGTACTCGTTCAAGAAGGCCGGCAAGAAGCTGCCACGCACCGCGGCGCAGCAGTACAACAAGACCCGCCACATCTCCGCCAGGAGTCGCAAGGTGGGTGACCTCGTGTTCTTCCACTCCGGCCGGAGCGTCTACCACGTGGGCATCTACGCCGGGAAGGGCAGACTCTGGCACGCTCCGAAGACCGGGGACGTGGTGCGGCTGCAGAAGATCTGGACCTCAAGCGTCTGGTACGGCCGGGTCAAGTAGCCCGCCCGCGGGAGTGACGGCGTTCTGCCCCGCCGTCACTCCCGCGGGTGCCGCCGGCCCGCTCGGGGGTGTCCAGGGCAGTTCGATGGAGACGGTCTTGCCGCCCTCGCGGGTGGGCCGGACCCGCAGCCTGCCGCCGCACTCGGCGGTCAGCCAGCGGATGATCACCATGCCCCGCCCGTTGTCCTGCTGGACGGCGGCGGGCAGCCGCTTGGGGAAGCGCGGGTGGCTGTCGGTGACACCGAGACGCAGCCGCTCGTCGCGGTCGAGGACGAGGTCCACCGTGAAGGTGGGCGACTGCCCGAACGTGTGCTGGACCGCGTTGGTCGCCAGTTCGGAGACGATGAGCCGCACGGTCTCGGACAAGTCCGCGTCGCCCGGCAGCCCCCATTCCGCCAGGGTGCCGACCGCATAGGTCCGCGCGGCGGCCACCGAGGCGGGATCGCTCGGCAGAGTGACGGATGCTTCCAGATGGTCTGCCATGGCGACGTCGTCCCTTTCTCACGGGACCGCAGGCCCGACACGGAGCGGATGGTTCGAGTACGGTCCCGGACTGGTGCTTCGTCGCCAGACTGCCATCACCGGACCCGCGAAGGGCGGCGATCCACCAAGATATGCATATATCTGTCGCTCGAAGCGGTGAACTCTGCGACGGCAGAGCGTATTTGGGCGGCTCATAAGGAGTAAGGGAGTTGTCCCATGCAGCACGGTCCCGTGGTGCGCCGCCGGAAGCTGGGCGCGGAACTGCGCGCCCTGCGCATGTCGGCGGGCATCACCAGCGGCGAGGCGGCCCGGCTCGCGGGCTGGCACCAGTCGAAGGTCAGCCGGATCGAGACGGGGACGAGCGGGGTGAAACCGGCCGACGTGCGGTTACTGCTGGACGTCTACGGCGTGGACGACGAACAGCTGCGGGGGCTGCTGGTGATGCTGGCGCGCTCCGAGGACGCGGGGGGACGCAACCACTGGTGGCACGCGTACCGCGGGGTGCTGCCACCGACCTACCGCGACTTCATCAGCCTGGAGTCGCAGGCCAGCGCGATGCGCACCTTGGAGACCACGGTGGTGCCCGGCCTGCTCCAGACGCCGGAGTACGCCCGGGCGGTGACGCGGGCCGCGGTGGACGGCATGCCGGCGGAACGGCTGGAAACGCTGGTGGAGGTCCGGCTGGCCCGCCAGGACGTGCTGCGCGGCGAGCCGCCCCTGGAGCTGAGCGCGGTCCTGGACGAGGCGGTGCTGCGCCGGGAGGTGGGCGGCCCCGGGGTGATGGCCCGTCAACTGGACAGACTGGTCGAGGCCGCCCGGCTCCCCCATGTTCACCTCCAGGTCCTGCCGTTTGCCGCCGGGGCGCACATCGGTGTGACCGGCCCTTTCGTAATCTTCTCTTTTTCGAGCACTTCTGATCTGGACGTGGTTGTTCTCGACCACTTGACGAGTAGCCTGCACCTCGAACGGAAAGAAGACCTAGAGGCCTATACCGAGGCCTTCAACGCCCTTCTGATCCATGCCCTTTCGCCCGAGGACTCGTTGGACTTCATCGCCGCGACCGCGGCAGGCGCGTAAGGAGGCACCATGCCAGGCTTCATGTCCGAACGCCCCCGGAACATCCCTGTCAGCACCGATATGACCGGTGTGCGGTGGCTGCGCAGCAGCTACAGCACCGGAGCGAACAACTGTGTGGAGACGACCCGTCCGTCGGCCGGCCGCTGGGCCGGGCTGCTCGCCGTGCGCGACTCCAAGAACCCGGCCGGACCCGCCCTGCTCTTCTCCCCCGGGAGCTGGACCGCGTTCACCGCCGGCGTCCACCGGGACTGACCCCGGCGTACTCCCGACGGCGCACGGCCGTGTCCCGCCGACTCATGGCCGCGTGTCGCCGATCACCCGTACAGCGCGTTCGATCTGTTCCCCGGAGAGGTCCCCGCGGGCGGTCAGCCTGAGCCGTGAGATGCCGTCGGGCACCGAAGGAGGGCGGAAGCAGCCCACGGCCAGGCCGGCCGCCCGGCAGTCGGCCGCCCACCGTACGGCACCCTCCGGGGAGGGCGCGCGCACCGAGACGACCGCGGCGTCCGGACGTACGGCGTCCAGATCCGCGGCGGTCAGGCGCGCGTGCAGTTCGGCGGCGACGGCGCGGGCCCGCGCGGCCCGCTCCGGCTCGCGGCCGAGCAGCCTGAGCGCCGCCAGGGCCGCCCCCGCCGCGGCGGGGGCGAGTCCGGTGTCGAAGATGAACGTACGGGCCGCGTTGACCAGGTGGTCGATCACCCGGGCGGGGCCCAGCACGGCGCCGCCCTGCGCACCGAGCGACTTGGACAGCGTGACGGTCACGACGACGTCGTCCCGGCCCGCGAGGCCCGCACCCTGCGGGGCGCCCCGGCCGCCGTCACCGAGGACGCCGAGGCCGTGGGCGTCGTCGACGACCAGTCCGGCCCCGTGCGCCCGGCACGCGTCGGCGAGTGCGGCCAGGGGCGCGGCGTCGCCGTCGACCGAGAAGACCGTGTCGGAGACGGCCACGGCGGGTCCGTCGTGCGTCGCCAGTGCCTTGCGCACGGCGTCCGGGTCGGCGTGCCCCACGACCTGGGTGGTGCCGCGGGCGAGCCGGCACCCGTCGATCAGTGAGGCGTGGTTGCCCGCGTCGGAGACGACGAGGCTGCCGTGCGGTGCCAGCGCGGTGACCGCGGCGAGGTTGGCCGCGTAGCCGGAGGAGAAGACGAGCGCGGCCTCGAACCCGCAGAACTCGGCCAGTTCGCGTTCGAGTTCGGTGTGCAGCGCGGTCGTCCCGGTCACCAGCCGCGAGCCGGTCGCGCCGCCGCCCCAGGTCCGCGCGGCCGCGGCCGCCCCCTCGACGACCTCCGGGTGCCGGGCCAGCCCCAGGTAGTCGTTGCTCGCCAGGTCCAGCAGCGGCGACACCGCCGGACGGGGGCGCAGCACCCGGACGAGTCCGGCCTCGCGGCGCGCCCGGTCCTGCTCGTCGATCCAGCCGAACGCCATGGGGCGGCCCTCCGGTGTTTTGTAGGCAATGAACAGACATTAGCGGTCCGGCCACCCCCGCGAGGTGTGGCAATACCCACACGTCGATCTGTCAGTGTTGTGCGAAGTCTCCTTGGCCGCGAACGGCCCCTTAGGACAGGATCGGCTCTCATGGATCTGCTGAACACGCTGGTGGACAAGGGGCTTCGGCGCGAGCCGCCGACCCGCGAGGAGGCGCTCGCCGTCCTCGCCACTTCCGACGACGACGTGCTCGACGTGGTGGCCGCGGCCGGAAAGGTGCGCCGCCACTGGTTCGGCCGACGGGTGAAACTCAACTACCTCGTCAACCTCAAGTCGGGCCTGTGTCCCGAGGACTGCTCCTACTGCTCGCAGCGGCTGGGCTCCAAGGCGGAGATCCTCAAGTACACCTGGCTCAAGCCCGACCAGGCCTCCGCGGCCGCCGCGGCGGGCGTGTCCGGGGGCGCCAAGCGGGTGTGCCTGGTGGCCAGCGGACGCGGTCCGACCGACCGGGACGTGGACCGGGTCTCGGACACCATCAGGGCCATCAAGGAGCAGAACGAGTCGGTCGAGGTGTGCGCCTGCCTGGGGCTGCTCTCCGACGGCCAGGCGGAGCGGCTGCGGGAGGCCGGTGCGGACGCCTACAACCACAACCTCAACACCTCCGAGTCGACGTACGGCGACATCACGACCACGCACACGTACGCCGACCGGGTGGACACGGTGCACAAGGCGCACGCCGCCGGGCTGTCCGCCTGCTCGGGTCTCATCGCGGGCATGGGCGAGAGCGACGAGGACCTGGTCGACGTGGTCTTCTCACTGCGGGAGCTGGACCCGGACTCGGTGCCGGTCAACTTCCTGATTCCGATGGAGGGCACGCCGCTCGCCAAGGAGTGGCACCTCACCCCGCAGCGGTGCCTGCGCATCCTGGCGATGACGCGGTTCGTCTGCCCGGACGTCGAGGTGCGCATCGCCGGCGGACGCGAGGTGCACCTGCGCACGATGCAGCCGCTCGCCCTCCACCTGGCCAACTCGATCTTCCTCGGCGACTACCTCACCAGCGAGGGGCAGGCGGGCCACGCCGACCTGGAGATGATCGCGGACGCCGGCTTCGAGGTGGAGGGCGCCGGGGAGGTCACCCTGCCGGAGCACCGCGCGGCCGCCCGGGACGGCGGCTGCGGCTCGCACGAGGACGGCAGCGGAGCCGGGGGCTGCGGCTCGCACGCCGGTGGCGGGGTGTGCGCCCCCGCTCCCGCCGCCGCGCCGGCGTCGCCGCGCCTCGCCGAGGAGCCCCGTACGGACCTGGTGGCGGTACGCCGTCGGGGCGCCGGGACGGATCTCGCGCCCAATGCCTGAGCCCGAGTTGAACGTCGCCGAGCTGCTGGCGCTGGACCGGCGGCACGTGTGGCACCCGTACGGGCCGATGCCCGGCCGGCAGGACCCGCTCGTCGTGGAGTCGGCGAGCGGGGTCCGGCTGCGGCCCGCCGACGGCTCCGGGGAACTGGTCGACGGGATGTCGTCCTGGTGGTCGGCGATCCACGGCTACAACCACCCGGTGCTGAACGAGGCCGCGCGCGAGCAGTTGGAGCGGATGAGCCACGTGATGTTCGGCGGGCTCACCCACGAGCCCGCCGTGCGGCTCGCGAAGCTCCTTGTCGACATGTCGCCCGAGGGCCTGGAGCACGTGTTCCTCGCCGACTCCGGCTCGGTGTCGGTCGAGGTCGCCGTGAAGATGTGCCTGCAGTACTGGCGTTCCCTCGGCCGCCCCGGCAAGCGCCGCCTGCTCACCTGGCGCGGCGGCTACCACGGCGACACCTGGCAGCCCATGTCGGTGTGCGACCCGGAGGGCGGGATGCACGAGCTGTGGTCCGGCGTCCTGCCGCGCCAGGTCTTCGCGGACGCGCCGCCGACGGAGTACGAGGAGACGTACGCCGACCACCTGCGGTCGCTGATCGAGCGGCACGCCGACGAACTGGCCGCGGTGATCGTGGAGCCGGTGGTGCAGGGCGCGGGCGGGATGCGCTTCCACTCCCCCGCGTATCTGCGTGTGCTGCGGGAGGCGTGCGACGCGCACGGCGTGCTGCTGGTGTTCGACGAGATCGCCACCGGGTTCGGGCGCACAGGGGCGTTGTTCGCGGCGGAGCACGCGGCGGTGACGCCGGACGTGATGTGTGTGGGCAAGGCGTTGACCGGCGGTTATCTGACGATGGCGGCCACGCTGTGCACCTCGCGGGTGGCCGACGGCATCTCACGGGGCGAGGTGCCGGTGCTGGCCCACGGGCCGACGTTCATGGGCAATCCGCTGGCGGCGGCCGTGGCGTGCGCGTCGATCGGGCTGCTGCTCGGCCAGGACTGGCGCGCGGAGGTCAAACGCATCGAGACGGGCTTGGGCGAAGGGCTCGCGCCCGCCGCCGAGCTGCCGGGTGTGCGCGACGTACGGGTGCTCGGCGCGATCGGGGTGGTCCAGCTCGACCATGGCGTCGACATGCGGGCGGCGACGGAGGCCGCCGTGCGCGAGGGCGTGTGGCTGCGTCCGTTCCGCGACCTGATCTACACCATGCCGCCGTACGTCACGGGCGACGCGGACGTGGCACGCATCGCCCGCGCCGTGTGCGCGGCGGCACGGGAGGGATGACATGCCGGTACTGGTGATCACGGGCACGGGCACGGAGGTCGGCAAGACGGTCGTGACCGCCGCCGTCGCCGCGACGGCCCTGGCGGGCGGCCGGTCGGTGGCCGTGCTGAAGGCCGCGCAGACGGGCGTGGCTCCGGACGAGGCCGGGGACGCCGAGGAGGTGGCGCGGCTCGCGGGCGGGGTGACGGTCGCCGAAGTGGCGCGGTTCCCCGAGCCGTTGGCGCCGGGCACGGCCGCGCGCCGGGCCGGGCGTCCCCCGGTGCACCCCGGCGAGGTCGCCGAGGCGGCGGCCAAACTGGCCACCGAGCACGACCTGGTGCTGGTGGAGGGCGCGGGCGGACTGCTCGTGCGCTTCGACGCGGCCGGCGGGACCCTGGCCGACGTCGCCGGTCTCCTGGGCGCGCCGGTGCTGGTCGTGACGTCGGCGGGGCTGGGCACGCTGAACACCACGGAGCTGACGGCGCGCGAGCTGCGGTCCCGGGGACTGGAGCTGCCGGGACTGGTGATCGGCAGCTGGCCCGGAACCCCGGACCTCGCCGCCCGCTGCAACCTCGCGGACCTCCCGGACGTGGCCGGCGCCCCCCTCCTCGGCGCCGTGCCCGCCGGAGCGGGGACCCTCGCCCCGGCCGCGTTCCGTTCGGCGGCGCCCCACTGGCTGGCGCCCCCGCTGGACGGCACCTGGGACGCGGCCGCCTTCGGCGCCCGAGAGGCACCCTGACCGGGGCGTGCTTCGACTCCCGCCCCGGCCCCGGACCGCGGTGGACCCGCGTGGCCCGGGTCACGCCGCTCCCTCGTCGGGGGGACTCGGAGAGAGTCGGTCGTGCGGTGGGTGCGGGGCGGCGGGGCGGGGGACAATCGCGGTGAGGCGCCGCCTCGTGAGGGAGGTCCCATGCCGCAGCGATCCGCCCGTCCACGCGGGGTGCCGCGGGACGCCGTGCACCATCCGCTGTTCGCCCGCTACTACGCCCGGGTCAGTGTGGGCGCCGAGACCCGGATGGGCATGGCCCGGGTGCGCGAACGGCTGCTCGCCGGACTGTCCGGGCGGGTGATCGAGGTCGGCGCGGGCAACGGGCTGAACTTCTCGCACTATCCGGGCGCCGTGTCGGAGGTCGTCGCCATCGAACCGGAGCGCGTGCTGCGGCGGTTGGCGGTGGAGGCGGCACTGCGCGCCCAGATCCCGGTGGACGTGGCGCCGGGCGCGGCGGAGGCCCTGCCGGTCAAGAGCGAGGCCTTCGACGCGGCCGTGGTCTCGCTGGTGCTGTGCAGCGTCCGGGACGTGCCACGGGCGCTCGCGGAGCTGCGGCGGGTCCTGCGCCCGGGCGGACAGGTGCGGTTCTTCGAGCACGGCCGGGGCGGCGGGCGGGTGATGACCTTCACCCAGCGCGCGCTGGACCGGACGCTGTGGCCTCCCCTGTCCGGCGGCTGCCACCTCTCCCGCGAACCGGTGGCCGCGCTGCGGGAGGCGGGGTTCACGCTCGGGCCGTACCGGCGGGTGATGATGCCGGAGAACGGGCCGGCCCTGCCGAGTTCGTACTGCGTCCTGGGCACGGCCTGGCGACCGTCCTGAACCGCCGCGCGGTCGGCGGGCGCCGGCCACGACGCGTGATCCCCGGCCGGTGACCTGCCGGCAGCGCCGAGACCGGGCGGTCTCTTCCTGCCCCGGCCGGGGAGTGATTGACTCACCGTGACCGGAAGCCCCCGTGAGCGAGGAGAGTTCATGTCGCGTCCCTTCCGCTTCGGCGTCAACCTGATGAGCGCCGCCCCGGCCGACGAGTGGGACGCCAAGTGCCGACGGGCCGAGGAACTCGGCTACGACGTGATCCTGGTACCGGACCACCTCGGCATGCCGGCGCCGTTCCCGGCCCTGGTCGCCGCGGCCCGGGCCACCGAGCGGCCCCGGCTGGGCACCTTCGTGCTCAACGCGGGCTTCTGGAACCCCGCGCTGCTGGCCCGGGAGGTGGCGACCACCGACGCCCTGACCGGCGGGCGGCTGGAACTCGGGCTCGGCACCGGCTACGTACGCGCGGAGCACGACACCGCGGGGCTGGCCTTCGGCTCACCGGGCGAGCGGGTGGACCACCTGCGGCGCACCGTGGCGGAGCTGGAGCGGCTACTGGGCGACGAGGAGCACCTGCCCCGGCCCGTGCAGCGGCCCGGGGTTCCGCTGCTGATCGGCGCGAACGGCGACCGGATGCTGGAGCTGACCGCCCGGCACGCCGACATCGCCGCGTTCACCGGCGGGCGCACCGTGCAGGGAAGCAGCACGGGACGGCTGGCGCCGATCACCGCCGAGGAACTCGACGAGCGCGTCGCCCGGTACCGGAAGCTGGCGGCCGGCCGCGAGGACCCGGCGGAGCTGAACCTGCTCATCCAGATGGTCGCCGTCACGGAGGACCGTGAGTCCGCCGTCCGGCCCTACCTTGAGCGCATTCCGCACCTCACCCCGGACCAGGTGCTGGAGCTGCCCATCCTCCTGGCCGGGACCCTGGAGCAGATCACCGCGCAGGTGCGGGCGCAGCGCGAGCGGTACGGCTTCACCTATCTGACGGTGCTGGAGCCGTTCATGGAGGCCTTCGCGCCGGTGCTGCGGGCCCTGCGCGAGGACTGAGCCCCGCGCGCGCCGCGCCGGTCCGCATGCCGGAATCACCGCACGGGGGGCCCGGCGCGCGTGGTGGGATCGCGGCATGACTGATCTGCGCATACGGCCCGCCGGGCCCGAGGACCTGGACGCCGTGCTGGCCTTCTGGAAGACGGCCGCCGAGGGGACGAGCATCAGCGACGACCGGGAGGGCGTGGAGCGCCTGGTGGCGCGCGACCCGGAGGCGCTGCTCCTGGCCGAGCGCGACGGCCATCTGGTGGGCACGGTGATCGCGGGTTTCGACGGCTGGCGCTGTCATCTGTACCGGCTGGCGGTGCACCCGGACCACCGGCGCCGGGGCATCGGCTCGGCCCTGCTCGCCGCGGCCGACGAGCGGTTCGTGCGGCTCGGCGGGCGCCGCGGGGACGCGATGGTGCTGGTGCGCAACGAGCGGGCCCAGCATGCCTGGCGGGCCGCCGGGTACGAGCCGCAGGAGCAGTGGCGGCGCTGGGTGAAGCACCTCACCGACTGAGCGGCCGCGGAGCGAAAGGTTGAAGGCTTGAACATCGGGCGAACCTCCGGGTCCTGGCCGATCATGATTCCGAGGTGACCCGATGACCGAAGTGCTCCTGCTGCTGGTGGCGATCCTGCTCTCGCTCGCGTGCGGCGCCTTCGTCGCGGCCGAGTTCTCGCTGACCACCGTCGAGCGGGGAGAACTGGAACGGGCCGCGGCGCGTGGTGAGCGGGGCGCGGCCAGCGCCCTCAAGGGCGTCCGGAACCTGACTTTCCAGCTCTCCGGCGCGCAGCTCGGCATCACGGTCACCAACCTGGTGGTCGGCATGCTCGCCGAGCCGTCGGTCGCGGCGCTGATCGCGGGGCCGCTGGAGAGCCTGGGGGTGTCGCGTTCGGCGGCGTCCTCACTGGCGCTGGTGCTGGGCACGGCCCTGTCGACGGTGTTCCTGATGATCGTCGGCGAGCTGGTCCCGAAGAACTGGGCGATCTCCTCGCCGCTGGCCGTGGCCAAGCGGGTGGGCGGCGCGCAGCGCTGGTTCAGCGCCGCGTTCCGGCCCTTCATCACCCACCTGAACAACACCGCCAACCGCATCGTGCGCCGCTTCGGCGTGGAGCCCGCCGAGGAGCTGGCGTCCGCGCGCGGGCCGCAGGAGCTGGCGGCGCTCGCCCGGCACTCCGCCAAGGAGGGCGCGCTGGAGCCCGACACCGCCGAACTGTTCGTGCGCACCCTGAACCTGGCCGACCTGACGGCGCAGCAGGTGATGACCCCGCGCGTCCAGGTCGTGGCCCTCGACGCCCGGGCGACGTGCGAGGACGTGGCGAACGCGACGCGGGCGACCGGGCTGTCCCGGTTCCCGGTCTACCAGGACAGCCTCGACGCCGTGGTCGGGACGGCGCACGTCAAGGACGTCCTCGCGGTGCCCGCCGAGCGGCGGCCCGGGATGCCGGTCGCCGAACTGATGCGCGAGCCGCTGCTCGTCCCCGAGTCACTGACCGTGGACCGGCTCCTGGACCGGCTCTCCGGGCGGCGCACGATGGCCGTGGTGATCGACGAATACGGGGGTACGGCGGGCGTGGCCACGCTGGAGGACATCGTCGAGGAGGTCGTCGGCCAGGTGCGCGACGAGCACGACCCGCACGAGACACCCGACCTCGACCCGGCCGGCACGGACGAGGAGGGACACGCCCTGTACTGGGCCGACGGTTCGGCGCGCGTGGACCGGCTCGAGCGGCTGGGGCTGCGGGTGCCCGAGGGGCCGTACGAGACGCTCGCGGGGCTGGTCGCGGCCGGTCTCGGGCACATCCCCGCCGTCGGCGACAGCCTCGAGGTCGCCGGCTGGCGGCTGGACGTCGTGGACGCCACGGGCCGCAGGGCCGCCCGGGTGCTGCTGCACGCTCCGCTGAACGACGCGGGCGACGGGGCCGACGGGCCCGGCCGCGGCACCGACGACGAGGGGGAGGCCGGCCGGTGACCGCCGTACAGCTGCTGATCGGTCTGGCGACCCTGGTCGTCAACGCGTTCTTCGTGGGTGCCGAGTTCGCGCTGATCTCCGTGCGCCGCAGCCAGGTGGAGCCGTACGCGGACGAGGGCGACGCACGGGCGAAGCGGGTGCTGTGGGGCCTTGAACACGTGTCGGCGCTGCTGGCGGCGGCGCAGCTGGGCATCACGCTGTGCACGCTGGTCCTCGGTGTGGTGGCGGAACCGGCGATCGCCCATCTGCTGGAGCCGGTGTTCCACGCGGTGGGCGTGCCGTCGGGCGCCGGGCACGCGGTGTCCTTCGTGATCGCCCTGGCGCTGGCGACGTATCTGCACATGCTGCTCGGCGAGATGGTGCCGAAGAACATCGCGCTGGCCGAGCCCGTGCGCAGCGCGCTGATCCTCGGGCCGCCGCTGGTGGCGCTGTCCCGGGCCCTGCGTCCGGTGATCTTCACGGTCAACGCCTTCGCCAACGGGCTGCTCAAGCTGCTCAGGGTCGAGGCCAAGAACGAGGTGGCGGCGACGTTCACGGACGCGGAGCTGGCGGAGATCGTCAAGGACGCCGGTGAGGCCGGGCTGATCGACGACCGGGCCAGGGAGCGGCTGTACGACGCCCTGGAGCTGGGCCGCCGGCCGGTGCGGGACGTGGTGCTGCCGCTGGAGCGCGTCGTGCACGCGCGCGTGGGCATCACCCCGGAGCAGTTGGAGCGGCTGTCGGCGCAGTCGGGGTTCTCCCGCTTCCCCGTGGTGGACGACGGGCGGCGGATCGTCGGGTACCTGCATGTGAAGGACGCCCTGGACGCCTCGCCGAGGGACCTGCCGTTCCGCCTGCGGGACATGCGCCCCATCGCCCGGGTGCGCGAGCGGACCCCGCTGGACGACGTACTCACCGCCATGCGCCGCAGCCGTACGCACCTGGCGGCGGTGCTCGGGTCCGACGGACGGCTGGCGGGTCTGGTGACCATGGAGGACGTACTGCGGGAGCTGTTCGGGCAACGGGCGTGAGCCCGCCGCGCCGGGCGCCCGCGGGACGGAGCCGTGGAGGGCGACCGACCGGCGGGTATGTACAGGGGATACCATTTCCGTCGCCATGCAGACGAACCCCACGTACACCAGTCTCGTCGCCGTCGGCGACTCCTTCACCGAGGGCATGTCGGACCTGCTGCCCGACGGCTCCTACCGGGGCTGGGCCGACCTGCTCGCCGCGCGGATGGCGGCCCGCTCCCCCGGCTTCCGGTACGCCAACCTCGCGGTGCGCGGAAAGCTGATCGGGCAGATAGTCGACGAGCAGGTCGACGTGGCGGCGGCCATGGGAGCCGATGTCATCACGCTGGTCGGCGGGCTCAACGACACCCTGCGGCCCAAGTGCGACATGGCGCGGGTGCGGGATCTGCTGACGCAGGCCGTGGAGCGGCTCGCCCCCAACTGCGAGCAGTTGGTGCTGATGCGCAGCCCCGGCCGCCAGGGCCCGGTGCTGGACCGTTTCCGGCCGCGCATGGAGGCGCTCTTCGCGATCATCGACGATCTGTCCGAGCGCCACGGCGCCGTGGTCGTGGACCTGTACGGCGCCCAGTCGCTGGCCGACCCCCGGCTGTGGGACGTGGACCGGCTGCACCTGACCGCCGAGGGGCACCGCCGGGTCGCCGAGGCCGTGTGGCAGTCCCTCGGCCACGAGCCGGAGGACCCCGACTGGCACGCGCCCGTCCCGCCGACGCCGCCGCCCGGCTGGGTCGTGCGCCGCACCACCGACCTGCGGTTCGCCCGGCAGCACCTGCTGCCCTGGATCGGCCGCAGGCTCACCGGCCGGTCCTCCGGCGACGGGCGGCCCCCGAAGCGTCCGGAGCTGCTGCCCTGTGAGGACCTGACGCCGTGAGCGTCCAGGTCGGGCGCCTCTCGTAGCTTCCGACGACAAACCCCGCGGCGCCGGCCTGCAGGATTCGCCAGTAGAATCCGTACACGTGACTTCCGCTCCCGCCAAGCCCCGCATCCCGAACGTCCTCGCCGGACGCTACGCCTCCGCCGAGCTCGCCACCCTCTGGTCGCCCGAGCAGAAGGTGAGGCTCGAGCGGCAGCTCTGGCTCGCCGTACTGCGGGCCCAGAAGGACCTGGGCATCGAGGTGCCCGACGCCGCGATCGCCGACTACGAGCGCGTCCTCGACCAGGTCGACCTGGCCTCCGTCGCCGAGCGCGAGAAGGTCACCCGGCACGACGTGAAGGCGCGGATCGAGGAGTTCAACGACCTCGCCGGGCACGAGCACGTGCACAAGGGCATGACCTCCCGGGACCTCACGGAGAACGTGGAGCAGCTGCAGATCCGGCTCTCGCTGGAGCTGGTCCGGGACCGCTCGGTGGCCGTGCTGGCCCGCCTCGGCAAGCTGGCCGGCGAGTACGCCGAGCTGGTCATGGCCGGTCGCTCGCACAATGTGGCGGCGCAGGCCACGACGCTGGGCAAGCGGTTCGCCACCGCCGCCGACGAGCTGCTGGTCGCCCACGGCCGGGTGGAGGAGCTGCTCGGCCGCTATCCGCTGCGCGGCATCAAGGGACCGGTCGGCACCGCCCAGGACATGCTGGACCTGCTCGGCGGCGACGCGGGCAAGCTCGCCGAGCTGGAGCAGCGGATCGCCGGGCACCTCGGCTTCTCGCAGGCCTTCACCTCGGTCGGCCAGGTCTACCCGCGCTCCCTGGACTACGAGGTCGTCACCGCGCTGGTGCAGCTGGCCGCGGCGCCGTCCTCGCTGGCCAAGACCATCCGGCTGATGGCCGGGCACGAGCTGGTCACCGAGGGCTTCAAGCCGGGCCAGGTCGGCTCGTCCGCGATGCCGCACAAGATGAACACCCGCTCCTGCGAGCGCGTCAACGGCCTGATGGTGATCCTGCGCGGCTACGCCTCGATGACCGGTGAGCTGGCGGGCGACCAGTGGAACGAGGGCGACGTGTCCTGCTCGGTGGTGCGCCGTGTGGCCCTCCCCGACGCGTTCTTCGCCCTCGACGGGCTGCTGGAGACCTTCCTGACCGTGCTCGACGAGTTCGGTGCCTTCCCGGCCGTCGTCGCCCGGGAGCTGGACCGCTACCTGCCGTTCCTGGCCACCACCAAGGTGCTGATGGGCGCGGTGCGGGCCGGTGTCGGGCGCGAGGTCGCGCACGAGGCCATCAAGGAGAACGCGGTGGCCTCCGCGCTGGCCATGCGCGAGCAGGGCGCCGAGCGCAACGAGCTGCTGGACAAGCTGGCCGCCGACGACCGCATTCCGCTGGACCGTGCCTCGCTGGACGCCCTGATGGCCGACAAGCTCTCCTTCACCGGCGCCGCGGCCGACCAGGTCGGTGTCGTCGTCGGCCGGATCGAGGAGATCGTCAAGCGGCACCCCGAGGCCGCGGGCTACGCCCCCGGAGCGATCCTCTGACCCGCTTCACCCGGGCCGAGCTGGAGGCCGCCCGCGACCGTCTCGTGCCGGACGTCGTCGCGGACGGTCTGCGGGTGCTGTTCTGCGGCATCAACCCCGGCCTGATGACGGCGGTGACGGGCCACCACTTCGCCCGTCCCGGCAACCGCTTCTGGCCCGTGCTGCATCTGTCCGGGTTCACACCGCGGCTGCTGAAGCCGTCGGAACAGGACCAGCTGCCCTCCTACGGGCTCGGCATCACGAACGTCGTGGCGCGGGCCAGCGCACGGGCGGACGAACTGACGGCCGAGGAGTACCGGGAGGGCGGCCGGCTGCTCGCCGCGAAGGTGGCGCGGCTGCGTCCCCGCTGGCTGGCCGTGGTCGGTGTCACCGCGTACCGGACCGCGTTCGACGAGCGGCACGCTCAAGTGGGGCCGCAGGAGCGGACGTTCGGCGACACCCGGGTGTGGGTGCTGCCGAACCCGAGCGGGCTGAACGCGCACTGGACGGCGCAGACGATGGCGGAGGAGTTCGCCCGGCTGCGGGTCGCGGCGGAGCCGCGGGTGTAGGCGGGGCGGTCACGGTGGCGCTTCCTGCGTGACCACCGCCAGCAGCCGCACCTCGTCCGTCTCGTCGCGGTCGGCGACGGCCACCGCGACCCAGCGGCCGGTGCCCTCGGCCTCCCAGAGGTCGGCCACCCGCGCGCGGGCGCTCAGGCCGGCCCACGGCTCGGGTATCTCCTCACGCTCGGTCCGCAGCAGGACCGTCTGCAGGTTGTAGGGGTCCGTCCGGCCCCAGCGCGGGGCGAGTCGCTCGTAGAGAGCGTCCCTGACCTTCTCGTACTGCTCGACCGTCGCCGCCCGCTCCCCCGGGTCCCGGCCGCCCAGGCCGTGGCTGCTCTCCAGCACCGCCGTGAAGTACCCGGGAGCCGCGGTGCCCTCGTCCGACGGGCCGTGCTCCGCCGGGAAGGGCCGGAAGCACAGCTCGTCGACGAGGGCGAGGTGCCGCGCGATGTTCATGTGTCCAGTAAACCCGCCGCCACTGACAATTGGCGGGGCGTCAGGCGTCCCGGCGGCGCAGCCGCCAGAATCCAGCGAGGAGCGCGGCCGCCGCCCACAGCGCGGTCACCGCGAGCCCCGTCCAGGGCCCCAGGGTTCCCTCGTGCGTCTGGTAAAGGATGGTCTGCCCGGCCTTGTCCGGCAGGAAGTCGGCGGCGGTGCCCGCCGCGTCCCCGATCACGAAGGAGACGATCAGGATGAACGGGATCAAGGTGGACAGGGTGGCCACGCCGCTGCGGAACAGGGCGGTGAGTCCGGCCGCGAACAGGGCCATGAGCATGAGGTAGATCCCGCAGCCCACGACGCCCCGGACCTGTTCGCCGACGGTGAGCGCGTCCGCCGCCGTGCCGAGGCCCGCGCGCGCGGCGAGCAGGGCGGCGAGTGCGGTGGCCAGCCCCACCCCGAGGGCCGGTACGGCGACGACCGCCAGCTTCGCGGTGAACCACCGCCCCCGCTGCGGAACCGCGGCCAGGGTGAGCCGGATCCCGTTGCCCTGGTACTCGCTGGAGAGGACGACGGCTCCGAAGGCGACGGCCGCGATCTGGCCCGGCATGACTCCGGACAGGGCCGTGAACAGCGGGTCGAAGTCCGGGTCGGAGGTGTCGGACACCCCCGCCAGCGCGGAGAACGCCGTGGTGGCGGCGAACAGTGCCGCCAGCGTGCCGCACAGCGAGCGCAGGGTGAGCACCTTGAGCGCCTCCGCGCGGAGGACGGGCGCGAGATTCATGGTCAGGCCTCCTGGGGCTGTGCGGCGAACTCGGTCTCGGTGGCGGTCAGGTCGAGGTAGGCCTGTTCCAGCGTGCCCTCGTCCGCGGCCAGTTCGAGGAGGGGCACGCCCGCGCCGGACACGATCCGGCCGATGTCCTCCACGCGCGCGTGGTCCACGGTCCAGTGGCCGTCGTCGTGTTCCACGGCGTCGTGGCCGTGCCGGGCGAGAGCGGCCTTCAGCGCGGTCGCGTCCGGCGTCCGGACGCGCACCCGGGGCCGCACGCGCGCGTCGACGAACTCCCGCATCGGCGTGTCGGCGAGCAGGCGGCCCCGGCCGAGGACGACCAGGTGGTCGGCGAAGGACGCGGTCTCGTTCATCAGGTGACTGGAGACCAGGACCGTGCGCCCCTCGACCGCCATCCGGCGCAGCAGCCCGCGGATCCAGACGATGCCCTCGGGGTCCAGCCCGTTGGACGGCTCGTCCAGCATCACCACTTCGGGGTCGCCCAGCAGCGCGGCGGCGATGCCCAGCCGCTGGCGCATGCCCAGGGAGTACGTCCTCACCCGGCGGCGGGCCACGGACGCGATGCCCGTCTCCTCCATCACCTCGTCGACCCGCCGCGCGGGGAGGCGGTTGCTCGCCGCCAGGACGCGCAGGTGGTTCCGGGCGGTGCGCGAGCCGTGGGCGGCGTCCGCGTCGAGCAGGGCGCCGACGTGCCGCAGCGGCTCGTGCAGGGTGGTGTAGGCGCGTCCGCCGACGGTCGCGGTCCCGGAGGTGGGCCGGTCCAGGCCCAGGACGAGCCGCATGGTGGTGGACTTGCCGGCGCCGTTGGGGCCGAGGAAGCCGGTGACGCGGCCGGGGCGCACGGTGAAGGTGAGGTCGTCGACGGCTCGTCGGGTGCCGTACTCCTTGGTGAGGTTCTGGACGTCGATGCTGGTCATGTCAGCAGCGTGCCGGTCGGTGCGAGGGCGGCGCCTCCCCCGCCGGTGGAGATCGTCTCCCCCGTGCGGGGGAGGTCCGGTGTCGGTGGCGGCTGACACGATGACGGAATGACCCGCCTTCTGCGTCCGCTGTGCCGGGGGACGACGTACACACGGCTGCTGCACCTGTGGGTGCCCATGCTGGTGGTCAGCGTGTGGGCGCTCATCGACGACACGACGCTGTGGGTGCCGGCGGTGGTGCTGGTCCCGATCGGGTTCGTCCCGGCGGTGCGGACCGGCGAGGGCGTGCAGGCCCGCCTGCTCCTCACGCCCGGCCACGAGGACGCCGCCTTCTCGGTGGCCCCGTCGGCGAACTGGCGGGACCGGGTGCGCACGGTGGTGTGGCTGGAGCTGCGCATGCTGCTGGGCGCCCTGACCACGGGTGTCTGCGTCTGGCTGCCGATTCTCGCCGTCGAGCTGGTCCGGCGCGCCGTGGGCGAACGGGTGGACGACATACCGCTGCTGCGGGACGCGGCACCGCACTGGGCGTACGCCCTCCTCACGCCGCTCCCCCTCCTCGCCCTGTACGGCGCCGTGGTGGGCCTCGGCGCCCTGGCCACGGCCGGGGCCCGTGCGCTGCTCGGGCCTTCCGCCACCGAACGGCTCCATGCCCTCGAAGAACGCACCGAGCGACTCCTGGAGCGCACCCGCATCGCCCGCGAGCTGCACGATTCCATCGGCCACGCGCTGACCGTCGCCGTCGTCCAGGCGGGGGCCGCCCGCGCGGCGAACAGCCCGGAGTTCACCGACCGGGCCCTGACCGCGATCGAGGAGACGGGCAGGGCCGCGCTGGAGGATCTGGAGCGGGTGCTCGGCGTGCTGCGGGAGTCGGATCGGCCGGCGAGCTCCAGGCCGACACTCACCGACGCCGACCGGCTCCTGGAGTCCGCGCGGGCCTCCGGAGCCACGGTCGACGCCGAGTTCACCGGACCGCTGGAGACCCTGCCGGGCCCGGTCTCCCGGGAGGGCTACCGCATCCTCCAGGAGGCGCTGACCAACGTACTGCGGCACGCCGGCGAGGTGCCGGCCCTGGTCCGCGTCCGGGTCGCCGAGGGCGCCCTCACCCTCGCGGTGCACAATCCGCTGCCGGACGACAGGGCCGCCCCGGGCCGCGGGACCGGGCTGCGCGGCATCCGGGAACGGGCCGCGCTGCTGGGCGGCCGGGCGCACACGGGACCGGACGGCGCCGGGGACTGGCAGGTGCGCGTGGAGCTGCCGTTGGGCTGATCTACGCTGGGCGGATGCCGGTCAGAGTGCTGCTCGTCGACGACGAACCGCTGGTGCGCGCCGGGCTGCGGGCGGTGCTGGAGGCGCAGCCGGACATCGAGGTGGTCGGTGAGGCGGCCGACGGGGCGGCGGTCGTCCCGCTGGTGCGGCAGACGCGGCCGGACGTGGTCGCCATGGACGTCCGGATGCCGTTGCTGGACGGCATCGAGGCGACGCGCGCGCTGCTGCGGACGGTGGCGGAACCGCCGAAGATCCTCGTGGTGACGACCTTCGAGAACGACGAGTACGTGTACGAGGCGCTGCGCGCGGGCGCCGACGGGTTCCTGCTCAAGCGCGCCCGCCCGGCCGAGATCGTGCACGCGGTACGGCTGATCGCTGAGGGCGAGTCCCTGCTGTTCCCCGCCTCGGTGCGGCAGCTGGCCGCCGAGTACGGCGCCGGCGGCGGGAACCGGGCGGCCCGCGCCGAGTTGGAGCGGGCGCGGCTGACCGAGCGGGAGGGGGAGGTGCTGCGGCTGATGGCGCGGGGGTTGTCGAACGCGGAGATCGCCGCCCGGCTGGTGGTCGGCACGGAGACGGTGAAGTCGCACGTGAGCGCCGTACTGGCGAAGCTGGGGGCGCGGGACCGCACTCAGGCGGTGATCACGGCGTACGAGTCGGGGTTCGTGGCACCCGGGTGAGGACGCCCCGCGGGGCCGGGAATCGGAGACCGGCGCTCGCCGGGGTCCGGCGGGCCGAGTACCATCCGGCCCACACGCGCACGAGCTGGGAGGACGGACCTTGGCAGGCCTGACCGGCGGGGACCCGTCGCTGTTGCGGAGGATCAATTCCGCCGTGGTGCTGCACGCGTTGCGTGCGACGGACTCCGCGACGCTGACCGAGATCACCCGGGTGACGGGGCTGTCCCGGCCGACCGTCGAGGGCGTGGTCGAGGGGCTGATCGAGGCCGGTCTGGTCGTCGAGGCGGCCGCCGACGAGGGTACGGCCCGGCGGCAGGGGCGGCCCGCGCGGCGGTTCCGGTTCCGGGCGGAGGCGGGACACCTGCTGGGCCTGGAGATCGGTCCGCACCGCGTCGCCGCGCTCCTGTCCGACCTGGACGGCCGGGTGATCGGCGCCCAGGCCAAGGACGTGGACGAGAACGCGCCGGCCGACGAGCGGCTGGAGCGGCTGCGCACGGCCGTCGCCGAGCTGCTGCGCCGGGCCGGTGTGGCGCGCGGCTCGCTGCGGGCGGTCGGCGCGGCCACGCCCGGCATCGTCGAGGCGGACGGCACGGTCCGCCTGGGCACGGCGCTGCCCGGGTGGACGGGTCTCGGCCTGGGTGAGCGGCTCAGCCGGTCCTTCAAGTGCCCGGTGCTGGTGGAGAACGACGCGAACGCTGCGGCGGTGGCCGAGCACTGGAAGGGGACCGCCACCGAGTGCGACGACATCGTGTTCGTGCTGGCCGGGCTCAGTCCCGGGGCGGGGGCGCTGATCGGCGGCCGGCTGCACCGGGGGTACGGCGGGGCGGCCGGGGAGATCGGCGCGCTGCATCTGCTGGGCCGGGACGTGACGCCGGAGACGCTGCTGTCCACCACGGACCAGCCACTGCACCCGCTGGACGAGCAGGCGGTCGCCAAGGTCTTCGCCGAGGCGCGCGAGGGAGACGAGCGGGCCCGCGCGGCGGTCGAGCGCTTCATCCAGCGGCTGGTGCACGACGTGGCGGCACTGGCGCTGGCGCTCGATCCCGAGATGGTCGTCATCGGCGGCTGGGCGGCCGGGCTCGACGGCGTACTGGAGCCGTTGCGCCGGGAGCTGGCCCGCTACTGCCTGCGTCCGCCGCGCGTGGCCCTGTCGCTGCTCGGCGAGGCCGCCGTGGCGACGGGTGCGCTGCGGCTCGCCCTCGACCACGTGGAGGAGCAGCTGTTCGCGGTCGAGGGCGCCACGGCCCGCCGCTGACCGGGTCGGTCAGGAGGCCTGGGTCTGGGGGCCGTGGTGGATCTCCACGTCGCCGAAGTCGCCGAAGGTCAGCCGGCAGGTGTCGGCGCGGTAGGTGGCGACGGAGAGGGCGGCGGTGCGGCCCTCGGTGAGGTAGCGGGTGGTGACCACGAGGACGGGCGCGCCCGGGAGGCGGTCCAGTTCCTTCGCGTCGTCCGCGCCGGCCGAGCCCAGCTCGACGGCGCTCTCCTGCCGCTCCAGCTTCCCGCGCTGCAGTTCGCGCAGCACGGCACGCGCGCGTGCGGGGCCGGAGGGCGCGTCGATGGCGGTGAGGTCGGGCACCGAGGACGGCGGGATGTACAGCAGTTCCGCGGCGACGGGCTGTCCGTGGCTCACGCGGGAGCGGCGGACGGTGTGGACGGGTTCGTCGCGGTCCGTCCCCAGCGCTTCGGCGACGGCCGCGGGAGGTGCCGCGAGGTGGCAGTCGGCCGGGTGCCAGGCGTCGTCGGCCGTTCCGGGCCAGGTGTGCTCCCGGGTACCGACGGCCACGCCGACCCGGGGCGGGGCCACGGTCGTACCGACGCCGCGGCGGCGCTGGAGCCTGCCCTCCAGTTCGAGCTGCTCCAGGGCCTGGCGGAGGGTCGCGCGGGCGACGCCGAAGCGGGCGGCGAGGTCCCGTTCGTTGGGCAGCACCTCACCCACCTCGAACTCCGAGTCCAGGGCCTCGCTGAGTACGGTCCTGAGGTGCCAGTACTTCGGCTCCGGCACCGGTTCCAACTGCGTGGTCCCCACCCTGTCCTCCGCAATCGCCGTGGTCCGGCGGCGTTTTGACGCCCTTGTTTATTAAAGGTTGTTGCAGTTCTCTGCGACCATAAAACGCCCCACCCCCTTGGTCAAGACCAATCCCGCGCGCAGAACGGCCCCGGCACCCGTCACGGGACGGACACCGGGGCCGCGAGCCGCCTCGTGGACGGCCTAGGGAGCGTCGGCCAGGGAGACCAGCTTGTCCGGGTTCCGCATGATGTACACGGCCTGGATGCGGCCGTCCGCGACGTCCACCTGGACGACGGAGTCGGGCTTCCCGCCGGAGCGGACCAGCAGGGCGGGGCCGCCGTTGAGCTCCAGGAAGTGGAAGGTGGCGTCGGGGACGCCCTGCTGCGCGACGGCGAGCAGGAAGCGGCCCACCTTGTCGGAGGTCTCCAGCACGCGCAGCGGCGCCTTGGACCGGCCGCCGCTGTCGCCCACCAGCCGGACGTCGGGCGCGAGCGTCGCCAGCAGGCCGGCCAGGTCGCCGTCGGCCGCGGCGGCGAGGAAGCGCTCGGTGAGATCGCGGCGCTGCGCCGGGTCGACGTCGTAGCGGGGCCGCCGCTCGTCGACGTGCTTGCGGGCGCGCCCCGCGAGCTGGCGCACCGCGGCCTCGCCGCGCTCCAGCATGGCGGCGATCTCCGCGTACGGGTAGCCGAACGCCTCCCTGAGGACGAACACCGCCCGCTCCAGCGGCGACAGCGACTCCAGGACGACGAGGACCGCGAGGGACACCGAGTCGGCGAGGACGGCCCGCTCCGCGGTGTCCGGCACGACGTTCCCGAAGTCGGTGACGTAGGGCTCGGGCAGCCACGGGCCGACGTACGTCTCGCCGCGCGACTTGACCTGGCGCAGCCGGTCGATGGCGAGACGGGTGGTGACGCGCACCAGGTAGCCCCTCGGCTCACGCACGGCGGAGCGGTCGGCGCCGGACCAGCGCAGCCACGCCTCCTGGACCACGTCCTCCGCGTCGGCCAGGCGGCCCAGCATGCGGTAGGCGACGCCCAGGAGGACGGGCCGGTGTGCTTCGAAGACGTCGGTCGCGGTGTCGGTGGTCACCCCTCCATCCCAGCGGACGCGTCCGGCGGTGTCCAGACGGAATCGGTCGTGGCGGACCCGGGGCTACCCGTCGGTAGCTATTGCTGACAAGCTGTCTACGCGACGTCATCGTGCACCCGTTCCCGGAACACCTGTTCCCGACAAGGAGCCCCATGTCCGCAACGCTCTCGTTCACGGCCCCCACCGCCCACGGTCCGCGGGACCTCACCCTCGCCTATGCGCGCGTGGGCACCGGCGAGCCGCTGGTGCTGCTGCACGGCATCGGTCACCACCGGCAGGCCTGGGACCCGGTGGTGGACATCCTCGCCACCGAACGCGACGTGATAGCCGTGGACCTGCCGGGGTTCGGGGAGTCGCCCGCACTGCCGCCCGGGCTGCCGCACGACCTGCCCACGACGAGCGCGGTGCTCGGCGCCTTCTGCGCGGCGCTGGGCCTCGATCGCCCCCACGTGGCGGGCAACTCGCTGGGCGGTCTGCTGGCCCTGGAGCTGGGCCGGGAGAACCTGGCGCGGTCGGTGACGGCCCTGTCCCCGGCCGGCTTCTGGACGCGGGCCGAGCGGCACTACGCCTTCGGTGTCCTGACGGGCATGCGCCGTACGGCGCGGAGCCTGCCGCTCCCGCTCGTCGAGCGGCTGTCCCGCACGGCCGTCGGACGCACCACACTGACCAGCACGATCTACGCCCGTCCCGGCCGGCGCTCCCCCGATGCCGTGGTCGCCGAGACGCTGGCGCTCGCGCACGCCGAGGGGTTCGCCGAGACCCTGCGGGCCGGCCGGAGCGTGTTGTTCACCGACGACGTGCCCGGCATCCCCGTCACCGTGGCGTGGGGCAGCCGGGACCGGCTGCTCGTGCCCCGGCAGGGCGTACGCGCCAAGCGCACCATCCCGCGCGCCCGGCTGGTACGGCTGCCCGGCTGCGGCCACGTCCCCATGAACGACGACCCGGCGCTGGTCGCCCGCGTTCTCCTGGACGGCAGCAGGGCTCAGTCGGCCAGCGCCTTGAGGACCTCCTTCAGCACGGTCGCGTTGTAGGGCATGCTCACGTGCGGCGTGTGGTCGTCCGGGTCGATGTCCTGCAAGACGATGTTGTTGACGTAGCGACCCTCGGTCTTCGCGAGGGCGCACGACGTGTACGGAGTGACCACGTCGTCGTACTGGGTGGCGATGACGGTGTGGCGGACGCCCTCCGTCGTCTCGCCGAGATCGGCCAGCTCGCGCTGGAAGGGGTGGTCGTGCTGGAGTTGCGGCCAGGCCGGCACGACCTCCCCGACGGCGCCCTGCTCCAGCAGTTCCACCGCGCCGGGGATCTGGCGGGCGAGGTTCATCAGCCCCTGGGCGGTCACGCCGTGGTTGCTGGGTGAGATGCCGACGAAGTTGCGCACCTTGGGCCCGCCGCCCAGCGCGTTCAGGTAGTAGCGCGGCATCATGCCGCCCTGGGAGAAGCCGACGAGGTCGACCTGCTGGGCGCCGGTGCGGCGCAGGACCTCGTCGACGAAGTCGGCGAGCTGGCGGGCCGAGTGCTTGATGTCGCCGAGACCGAAGATCACCGGGTTGCCGTGCTGGCCGTAGTCGAGCCGGAAGACCCGGTGGCCGTGCTGCCGCAGCAGGGGTGTCGCCGTGTTCCACGTGTAGCCGCGGTTGCCGAAGGTGCCGTGCACGAGGACCACCGGACGCGGATGTTCCTCGCTCGGCGGAGCGTTCCAGTCGTCCGCTCCCGCCTGTACGTCGACGGTGGCGATGACCTGCGCCCCGCCGGCCTGCACGACCGCCCCCACGCGGTGCGGCGCCTCGGTGAGATCCGTGACGACGTTGTCCGAGTTGGCACCGGGGATACGGGGGTTGAGGAAACTCATGGTCTTCTCCCTTTCGTTGGGGAGTGGCGCCGTTTGGAGATGCTCACGGTGAAGGAGCGGCCGGCTCCCGGGCCGGTTCGGTGGGGCAGCTTCTGAAGGCGAGTACGGCGTTGTGACCGCCGAAGCCGAAGGAATGGCTCAGGGCGAGGTCGACGGGCTGCTCCCGGCTGGTGCCGGTGACGGCGTTGATCTCGGCGTCTCCTTCCTGTTTCTCGAGGTTGGCCACGGGCGGCACCCGGCCGTGGGCCACGGACAGGGCGGTGATCGCCGCTTCGACCGCCCCGGCCGCGCCGAGCAGGTGGCCCAGGGTGCCCTTGACCGAGGTCACGGAGGGCTGGTGAGGGAAGAGGCGACGGATCAGACGGGCCTCGGCGGCGTCGTTGAGCGGCGTGCTGGTGCCGTGCGCGTTGATGTGCTGCACGTCCGCGGGGCGGGCGCCGGCGTCGTCGAGGGCCCGCCGCACGGCGAGGGCGGCGCCCTTGCCCTCGGGGTCGGGTGCCACGGGGTGGTGGGCGTCGGACGATGCTCCGTAGCCCGCCAGCAGGGCGTAGCCGGGGCGTCCGCGGGCCCTGGCCGCACGCGCCGGCTCCAGGACCAGGGCCGCACCGCCCTCCGCCATGACGAAGCCGTCCCGGGCGGTGTCGAAGGGCCGGGAGGCGGCCGGCGGGTCGTCGCCGCGCCGGGACAGCGCGCCCATCCGGTCGAAGCCGGTGACCCAGAAGGGCTGTACGACCGCGTCGGAGGCGCCCGCGACGGCGATGTCGCAGGCCCCGGAGCGCAGGAGCTGCAGGGCGGTGCCGATGGCGGTGGCGCCGGAGGCGCAGGCGGTGACCGTGCACAGCGCCGGGCCCCGCGCCCGCAGGTGAATGGTGAGCTGTCCGGTGGCCATGTTGGGCAGGAACATCGGCAGCAGCAGCGGTGAGACGCGTGCCGTGCCCAGTTCGAGCAGTTTGCGGTGCTGTTCCAGCATGGTGCCGGTGCCGCCGGCCGAGCTGCCGAAGACCACCGCGACGCGGTCCGCGTCCCAGTCGGCCGGGTCCAGGCCGGCGTCGGAGACCGCCTCCAGGGCGGCGTAGAGGGCGAACTGGGTGAAGCGGTCGTACTGCCAGGGGCGTGAGCCGGGCACGTGACCGCGGGGGGAGAAGTCCGGTACGAGGCAGGCGAAGTCGACCGGGAGGCCCTTGAGTTCGGGGACGTGCCGGGCGGTGGGGCGGCCCGCGCACACGCCGTCCCAGGTGGCCTCGCGGCCGGTGCCGGCCGGAGTGACCAGGCCGATCCCGGTGACGGCGACGTCGGGACGGGCGCCGGTCACGGCTTGACGGCCTCGGCGATGAGGTCGGCCACGCCGGCCAGGGTGAGGTCCGGGTCGGCCTCGCCGTCCTGTACTTCGATGCCGAGTTCCTCGGTGAGTACGACGAAGAGCTCCACCACGGCCAGCGAGTCGAGGTCCAGCTGCTCGAAGGTCGCGGTGGGGACGATGGCCTCGGGGGGCACTTCGAACTTGTCGCTGAGAACCGAGGTGAGCAGGTCGTAGGCGCGGCTGTGGGGTGTGGTGTCGGTGGTCATGTCAGGGGTGTCCTTTCCAGTCCGACGGGCGGCACCCCGGGGGTCGTGGGGTTCCGTGTGGCGGGGTTCCGTGGTGGCGGGTCGGCGGTCAGCCGAGCGCGGCCGGTGCCTCCAGCTCCTCCTTGACGTCCTTGAGCAGGGCCATCGCGTCCCTGCCGTTGACCACCCGGTGGTCGTAGACCAGGCCGAGGTGGACGAACCGGTGGGTGCGAACAGTGCCCTGTGCGTCCAGGAGCACCTGGTCGTCGACGGCGCCGATGGAGATCACGCAGGTCTGGCCGGGGAAGACGATGGGGGTGGCCAGGACCATGCCTTCGGTGGTGTGCGGGGCGACCATGATGTTGGCCCCGGCGAGTTCGGCGGCCTGGAACGTGCCCCGGAACGCCTTGCTCCGGAAGCCGGTCAGCAGGTCGGCGATCCGGTCGCTGCTCAGCTCGGCGGCGTCGTGCACCACCGGGGTGTACAGACCTCGGCCCGCGTCCATGGTGACGCCCACATGGGCCCGTTCGCTCTCGCGCACCGCGCCGTCGTCGGTGAGCGCGGCGAACATCAGAGGATGTGCCGCGTGCCGGCGCGCCACCGCCTTGATCAGCAGGACGGGCAGGGAGACGAAACTGCCGGTGCGCTCGGACAGCTGCCGGGCCAGTTCCTCCGCCTGTCCGACGTCGACCTTGGCGTAGGCGGCCGCGGCCGGAACGGTCCGCATCGACTCGGTCACCACCGCCCCCACCGTCCGCTGCCGCTTGGACAGTTGGCGCTCGGGGGAGGCGGGCGCCGACGCGGCCCGCCGCACCAGGGCCTCGACATCGGCCGTACGGACGACCGTGCGTCCGAGACCGCGCAGCTCGGCCTCGGACACGCCGTGGCGGTCGGCGAGCTCACGGGCCGCGTTGGTGATGCTCAGCTCCGCGCCGGGGGGTGCGGATGTGGCCGCCGGGGTGGCGGCCGACGCCCGGTAGGAGTCGCGCTCCTGGGCCGACTCGAAGAGATAGGCGATGGTCTGCCCCGGCCGGCACTCCTGGTCGGCGCCGACGAGGACGTGCAGGATTCCGGAGCCGGTGCTCTCGATCTCCTCACTGGCCTTGGAGGTCTCCACGACCGCCAGCGGTTCCTCGCCCTCGATGCTGCTGCCGTCGGGGACGAGCCACTCGACCAGGGTGTAGCTGGAGTCGTTCGTGTTGAGCGTGGGCAGCTCGATGCCGATCACTTCATCGCCTCCGTGATCGCGCGGTGGATGGTGGACGGCTGGAGCAGCACGCCGTGCTCCAGGTGCGCCGCGGTCGGTACGATGCTCGGCTCGGCGCTCAGCGGCAGCACCGGGCGGGCCAGGCGGCTCCACAGCTGCTCGTGGAGTTGCTGGGCGAGCAGCTCGCCCCAGGTCCCGTCGGCCGTGGAGTCCTCCATGACACAGATGCGGTCGGCACGGGACAGCACCGGGAGCAGCGCCTTGGTGTCGAAGGGGTAGAGCTGGGAGGGCACCAGCAGTTCGCACGTGATCTCCTCTTCGAGGAGCAGGGTGCGCAGAGCGGTGACGGCCCGTTCGGTGAGCCCGCCCGGGGCCAGGACGATCCAGTCAGGGGGCCCGCAGTCCGGCGCGAACACCCGGGCGGTCTCGCTGGGATCGGCCAGCACCTCGTAGCGGAAGAGGTCGTCCACGACCCCCGCCTGGTACATGGCGCGGGTGTAGAGCACCTTGTCCTCGAAGAGCACACCGGGCTCCGCGCGGTCGAGCATCGCGGTCAGTACGTGCTGGTTGTCGTGGAACGGGGAGACTTCCCGCAGGTGCAGCGAGGGAATGCCGAGGAAGTGCTTCTGCAGGCTCTGGCTGTGCGTCGGGCCGTACCCCCGGTTGCCGCCGGTGGGGCAGCGGACGACCATGCTCATCGGGACCCTGCGGCCGTACATCGACACGGACTTGGCGGCGAAGTTCAGCAGCGGGTCGAAGGCGAGCGCGGCGAAGTCCGAGAACATCATCTCGACCACGGCCCGGTTGCCGGCCAGGGCCAGGCCCGCGCCCACGCCGGCGATACCGCCTTCGCTCAGCGGTGAGGAGAGCACCTGGTCCGGGAAGCGGCCGGAGAGCCCCCGGGTCACTTTGAACGCCCCCCCGTAGGGGTCGGCGACGTCCTCGCCGATCAGATAGGTGCCGGAGTGGGCGCCGAGGAGGTGGTGCAGTGCGCTGTTGAGGTTCTCGGCCACGCGCTGGCGCCTGGTCATCGGGCCTCCCATCGGGAGGCCGGACGCGCGCCGACCTCTCGTACGACGGCGGCGACGGCCTCCGCCTGTGCCTGGTCGGCGGCGGCGGACTGTGCGGGATGGTCCTGTCGGTAGCGGCGGTACCAGTCGTGCCGGGCGGCTCGCTCACGGACCTCGGCCGCGCGGGTGTCGTCCCCCTTGCTGTGCGGGCCCACGCGGTGGGTGACGCACTCGACCACGTACGGCCGGTGCCGGTCGCGGACCTGTTCGACCACGGGGGCGAGGGCGGCGCGTACGTCGGTCACGTCCACGGAGTCGATCCGCAGGTGGCCGACGCCGAAGGCCGCCGCCCGGGTCGCGACGGTGCCGGACATCTGCCGCTCGGTCGGTGTCGACTGGGCGATCCCGTTGTGCTCCACCACGACAAGCACCGGGACCTGCCACAGCTGCGCCATGTTGAGCGCCTCGTACACGGCACCCTCGCCCCAGGTGCCGTCGCCGATGTGGACCACCGCGATCCGGCCCGGCTCGGCCCGCTTCAGGTGCAGGCCGACTCCCACGGCGACAGGCAGGCTCTGGCCCTGTACGCCGGTCGACAGGTAGCGGTCGCGGTAGATGTGCTGGCTGCCGCCGACACCGTGGCAGACGGCACCGGCCCGCCCCATGATCTCCGCGAGCAGCCCGTGCGGGTCGTGGAAGCGGGCCAGGTAGTGGCCGTGTCCGCGGTGGTTGCTGAAGACGTAGTCGCCGTCGTCCAGCAGCGGGTAGAGCGCGACGGGGATGTACTCCTGGCCGAGGCAGGTGTGCGTGGTGCCGTGCAGCCGGCCCTGGGAGAACAGCTCCAGCACGGCCAGTTCGAAGTGGCGGATCATCAGCAGGGTGCCGAGATCGGCGTCGGACAGGCGGGACAGGGGACGGGCCACGACACCGGCTTCGGGTTCGCCGGCGGGCCCGAGGTCGACCGCGGGGGACGCGGACGTGACGTTCATGAGGTGCTCCTTACGGAAGTTCGACCACCTGGGCGCACCAGGTCAGCCCGGCGCCGAAGCCCAGGAGCAGCGCCTTGTCGCCGGGCCGTACGGTGGCCGAGGCGAGCAGCGACTCCAGAGCCAGCGGGATGGACGCCGAACTGGTGTTGCCGTCGGTGACGATGCTGCGGGCGATCGCCACGTGCGCGGGCGGGCGCAGTCGGCGCACCATCGCGTCGATCAGCCGCCCATTGCACTGGTGCGGCACGAAGGCGCCGATGTCGTCCCAGGTGAGCCCGGCCGCGTCGAGTGCGTCCCGGGCCACTTGCGGCATGTGCGAACCGAACCAGCGGACCACCCGGGTGCCGTCCATGTGCATGTACGGGCGGGCGGCATCGGGTTTGGGCGGGGCGCTGGTCATCCAGGGTTCACCAGGGCCGTGGGTTCCCCACACCGCCGGTCCGATCCCGCCGTGCTCCGCGGCGCTGACCACCGCGGCCCCGGCGGCATCGCCGAAGATCATGACGGTCCCGCAGTCGTCGGGGTCGGTGATGTCGCTCAGCCGCTCGGCGGCGACGACCAGGATCTGACGCGCCTGCTGTGCGGCGATGAGTCCGGAGGCCAGGGTCAGCCCGTAACTGAACCCGGCGCACCCGCCGTTGAGGTCGAACCCGCCGGCCCGGCCGGCTCCGATGCGGTGGGTGAGACTGGCCGCCCGGCACGATGCCTGGCCGACGCTGCTGGCGGAGGAGAACAGGACACAGTCCAGGTCCTCGGCGAGCACTCCCGCGTGGGCCAGGGCCTTGTCCGCCGCCTGCGCGGCCATCTCGACGAAGGTGTCGTCGGGGTCGGCCTTCAACCTGGTGCGGATTCCGGTGATCTGCTCGATCCAGCCTTCGTCATGGCCGAACCTGGTGTCGAGTTCGGCGCTGGTGAGCAGGCCACCGGGGCGGTAGGCGCCGATGCCTGTCAGCCGTCCCGCGCCCCGGGCCATCAGTGGGCTCCGTCCGCCGCGGCGACGGCTGCCTGGCCGTTCACGTAGTCGAGGGTCCGCCGGACGGTGCGCAGGTCGTGCACCGCCTCGTCCGGGACGGGAACGCCGTAGCGCTCCTGGATCCGCTCGGCCAGTTCGATGACGGCCATCGAGTCGAACCCCAGCGAGGTGAAGGGTGCGTCGGCCGACTGCTCCGAGATCGCCCGGGCCGCTTCGGCGCCGGCGATCTCGGCCACCATCGCCACCAGGTCTTGCAGGGTGAAAGGGGACATGCGGAAACTCCAGCTGATGAGGTGCGGGGAGGGGTGACGGGAGGGAGGGGAGGAGAGGACCGCGCGTGGGTCACTGGGCGGGCAGCATGGCGTCGCGGCTCAGGAAGGCGAGCATCCTGCGGAAGTATTCGGAGTCGAGCACGGGCGGGGCGCGGTGCGCGGACGCCGCGGTGCGGCCGGCGGTGTCCTGCCCCGGTGCCGGGATCATCTGCCGGAGGGTCTCGCCGGCCAGCCGCAGGGTGCTGCGGGGGACCTCGTCGCCCAGGTCGCGAAGCCGCTCCAGCCAGGTGTCGAACGGAACGAGCGGAAGGTCGACACCCGCGTCCGCGAAGCCCTGGAAGTACGACCGGAAGGGCAGCGGCTGGGGATCGATCACGTGGAACACCTGTCCTCGGGCACGCCGGCTCAGGGACAGGTCGACGATGGCACGGCTGGTGAAGTCGACCGTGCCCACCGGCAGGAGACCGGGGTGGTCGGGGGCGCAGCCGGCGCGGATGCTCGCCGTCGTCAGGTGGACGAACCAGTCCGACGTCCCCACCAGGCCGGTGCGCGAGTCCGCCAGGATCACACCGGGCCGGTGCACCATCGTGGGCGATCCACGGTCCGCGGCCTGCGCGACCAACTGCTCGGCGACCCATTTGGTGGCGCAGTAACCGGAGACACCGGTCCCGGCCTCTCGGGCCGCCGGGATCACCCCCATCGTCGAGATGTAATGTACGGGAATTCGGCGGGTACGGGTCGCCAGTCTCAGGATTTCCAGGGTCCCCGACACATTGCAGCCGCGCAGGATCGGGTAACTCGCCAGAAGATTGACCCAAGCACCGCAGTGGTAAATGGCGTCGATGCCGCGCGAGAGGCCCGAGAACTCCTCGTCGGTCAAGCCGAACCGCGGCTTCGCCAGGCTGCCGACCACGACGTCGATCCGGGACATGTGGCGCTCCGGCACATCCCGGGCGCGTAACTGACCGGCGAGCCGCTCCCGGGCCTGAGCGGCCGACTCCGCTCTCACCAGGCAATGGATTCGAGCGTCGGTGGCATCCAGCAGGTCGGCGAGCAGGAAACCGCCGAGGAATCCCGTGGCTCCCGTCAGCAGGATCTCCTCGGGCGGCCCTTCGGGAACATCCGTCAGAGATGACGCATCGATTTCCGCCGGAAGTAGCAAATCGTCGGTGATCGGGAAATTGACCATACCAACACCGCATTTCAGCACAGGCGAGATTCGGTCCTGCCCTGAACACTCCCCGAACCTCACGAGGTTTACTACAGAAATCCTCTACCAGTGGGAGCGCAGGGCGCATCCTCCTGGCCGTCACCCGCGCCCGCACCCCCACAACGGGTGAGTAGGGCTCATTCATTCGAACAGGCCACGGTTCCGAATGGGCGGCCGGAACGTACGCCCGGAGCGCGATACCGGTACCGCGCGCCGTCGGTTGTACGCCAACGCGCTTACGCGGAAGGAGCGTTGTGAAACGGGGGCCGGGGGGCGAGGGGCGGCCCGAGCGTAAAGACAGGTGAGACGGACACAGCCAATACGTCGCGAGGCAAGGGGGGTTGAGCCATGGCCGCAGGGCCCGAGATGCCGGAGGTCCCCGATCCCGGTGGGGGCGGGGCGAGTTCACACTCCGACCTGTCGAGGGCGTTGCCCGAGGCATGGCAGCCTCTGCTCGGCCGCCCGGCCCTCGCGGAGCTGCTCGGGCACCCTCTCGCGGGGGCCGCGCTGACGGAGATGTGCCTGCTCCTGCCACCCCACGTCGCCGTGCACTCCCTGCGGACGTTCCTGCTGGCCGACGCCTGTGCGCGGACCCACGGAACCGACTACGACCGGGTCGGCCTGCTGGCCGCCGCGGCGTTCCACGACGCCGGGCTGGTAGGGCGCACTCCGCTCGGTCGCGGTGGATTCCCGTGCCGCTCCGCCCAGTTGCTCGACCTCTTCCTGGCCCGGAACCAGGTGGGCACGGTGCGGCGCACGACCCTCACGCGTGCGGTGCGCGAGCACATGCGGCCGTTCCCCGCTCACGACGCCGGGCCCGAGGCGCGACTGCTGCACTTCGGCGTGTGGCTGGACGTCACCGGGCGCGGCGAGCGGCACGTGCCCGGTGACCGGCGCCTGTTGGCCGGGCTGGCGCCCACCCCCTGGTTCGCCGTGTCCTTCTCCGCCCGGGTGGTGGCCTGCGGGCTGCGCCGGGTGCTGCCGGGCTCCCCGGTCACCCACCGGTGACCGGGAGCCCGGCGACTCGCCCTTCCCGTCGCGAAAGGAACCGCAGACATGCAAGAAGACCAGCGTGTTTTCGATGTCGCCATCGTCGGAGGCGGCATCGGCGGGACGATGCTGGGGACCGTACTCGCACGTCACGGCGTGCGCGTGCTGCTGCTCGAAGGCAGCGGCCACCCCCGGTTCGCCATCGGAGAGTCCACCGTCCCCGAGACCACGTTCGGCCTCCGGGTCCTGGCCCGCCGCTACGACGTCCCCGAGCTCGAGCACCTGGCGACCAACGCGGCACTGCGCCGCCACGTGTCGTCGAACAGCGGGGTCAAGCGGAACTTCAGCTTCATCTACCACCGGGAAGGCGAGCCCACCCGGCCCGACGAGTGCACCCAGTACCCCACCTGGGGACCCCCGCTCGGTCCCGACTCGCACTACTTCCGGCAGGACGTGGACGCGTACATGTTCCACGTCGCCGTGTCCTACGGCGTGAC
Source organism: Streptomyces sp. NPDC034099 (assembly GCF_055575415.1). Lineage (NCBI taxonomy): Bacteria > Bacillati > Actinomycetota > Actinomycetes > Kitasatosporales > Streptomycetaceae > Streptomyces > Streptomyces sp. NPDC034099. Next base: position 521,042 of record NZ_JBVISR010000005.1, read on the forward strand.
CGCGTACACCCACACCATGGTCGACGACGTGAAGTTCGAGGAGGACGGCGCGACTCTCGTCACCCGGGACCGTGGCACCTTCCGGGCTTCGTACGTGGTCGACGCCGGCGGCATGCGGGCCGTCCTGCCCGAGCGCCTCGGGCTGCGGCAGGAACCGCCCTACCGCACGAGGTCGCGCACGATCTTCACGCACATGGTGGACGTGCGCCCCTTCGACGCCGTGGCGCCTTCGCGGGAACAGCACGGCATGCCCAGCCCGTTCAGCCAGGGAACGCTCCACCACATGTTCCCGGGCGGCTGGTTCTGGGTCATCCCGTTCGACAACCAGTCGACCAGCACGAACCAGTTGTGCAGCGTCGGCATCAACCTCGATCTCGACCAGCACCCCCGGCCGGAGGACATCTCGGCGGAGGAGGAGTTCTGGCAGTACGTGCGCCGGTTCCCCAGTGTGGCCCGGCAGTTCGAGCGGGCGCGGGCGGTCCGGCCGTACGTGTCCACCGACCGCACCCAGTTCGCCTCGCAGAAGGTCGTCGGCGACCGGTGGTGCCTGCTGCCGCACGCCAGTGACTTCATCGACCCGCTCTTCTCCAGCGGTCTCGCCGTCACCGTGATGGCGCTGAACGCGCTGAGTCACCGGCTCATCGACGCGGTGCGCCAGGACGACTTCGACACCGCCCGGTTCGCGTACCTGGACCACTGGACCAAGCGCATGTTCCGGTTCTACGACGACCTGGTGTCCTGCAGCTACATCGCGTTCGACGACTTCGACCTGTGGAACGCCTGGAACCGCGTGTGGACCATCACCACGCTGTACGGCACGAACGCCCAGAACCAGGCCGCCGTGACGTTCGAGAAGACGCACGACCCGGCCTGTTTCGACACGCTGGAGCAGCCGCCGTACCGAGGGCTCCAGGGTATGGACAATCCCTGGGTGGAGCGGATGTTCGACCAGTCACGGGACGCCGTACTCGCCTACCGCGCGGGCGAGTCGACGAAGGAGCAGACCATCGCGCGCATCTACGAGGTGCTGGGCGAGAGCGGCCTCGTCCCGGCGGTGTGGGGGACCCTGGACCCCGACGACCGCTGTCCGTCCGGGGTGTTCACCCTCTGGCCGCTGATGAAGATCCTGCTGTGGGGCAAGTACCGCTCACCGCGGCACGTCCGGGGCTCCTACTTCACCGGCGGGGCGCGGCTGGTGGGCAGGGAAGCGGTCCAGGCGTTCACCACCGAGCTGCGCGCCGGCGGCTCCCAAGTGCACCAGACCGTACGGGACATGTGGCTCAACTGGAACCGCGACTGGACGCGGCGGCCCGCTCCTCGGAAATGAGCGCGAAAAAACATTCCTGCCGACCGGCGGAGGAAAATATTCCGGTTTGCCGCTCCAGGGCCTCGGGTAGGAAAACCACATGGCCGACAAATAGAAAGTCGGCCGCGGTTCTCCCTGCTCAATCCGAGAGACAACGGGCTGCAATCCACGATGGTGCGACATTCCACCTGCCAATCGCCCGCTGAATGCTCCTGGGAAGAAATCTTCCAGCATCAGGACCGCCTCATGCGGCTGGTTCGGCGAAGACTACCGAGTTTTCAGGACGCCGAGGACTGCGTTCAGGAAACCATGGCCCGCGCAGCCGCCCACGCCGCGTTGGACAGGAATCGACTCGGTGCCTTTCTGACGTCAGTGGCGCTTCGCCTCTGCATCGACTTCTACCGTGACCTGGAGCGTCGCAGCAGACTCCTCCAGCGCGCGGCGCTCACGGACACCCCCGGTAAAACCGAGGAGGACGTCTGCGACGAGGACTTCGGCAGATGGCTGCTCGGCCAGGTACAACACCTGCGGGGGCGTGAGCAAGAGGTCATACTCGCCCGCGCCAAGGGTATTTCCACTGCGGAATTCGCCCGCATACACAACATTTCCGTGAAGGCGGCCGAAGCCGCCTTCACCAGGGGTCGCGCACGATTGAAGAACGTCTGCGCGAAAGCCTTGGAAGGCTGGCCCGACAACACCCGGAAACCATGCCTCTCCCATCGCAGAGAAACGGAAAGGGATCACACTCATGGGCAAGAGCAAGAACATCCAAGACATCGTCAAGGATTTGGTCGGTGATATGACCGACAGCTGGAAGGAGGCCTTCGACGACCTCCTGAACCGAGACGACGACTCAGGTTCGTCGCGCGGCTCCGGCAACGCCGTCAACACGCTGGCCGGACTGCCCCCGAACGCCCTCGCCGCACTGGCCGGGGCCGTCAACCCGGCGACCGCGCTCGCGGGTGTCGCCAACCCGCTGGCCGCCCTCGGCGGGATCGGCGCAGCCGGCAACCCGCTCGCCGGCCTCGCCTCGGGGGCCGCGGGCCCGCTGGGGAACATCACAGGCGCAGCGCAGAACCCCCTGGCCGCGCTCACCGGTGCCGCGGGCGGCGGCAACCCGCTCGCGGCCGCGCTGGGCGGGGCCGGCAACCCCCTGGCCGCGCTGGGCGGGGCGGCCAATCCGCTCGCCGCGGTCGGCGGCGCGGCCGGTGCGCTCGGTGGGCTCGGTCAGCTGGCCGGAGGCCTCGGACACGCGGCGAGCGGGGCGGGCGACCTGATGGCCCTCCCGTCCCAGCTCGCCCAGCTCACCCAGGTGCTCCCCAAGCTCCTTGAGGCGGTCCAGGGCCTGCAGAACCTGACCAACCTGCCGGCCCAGGCGGGTCAGCAGGGGCTGGCGGCCCTGCAGGGCCTGACCGGTCAGCAGGGGCAGGGCGGAAAGCCGTCCCAGGGCGGACAGTCCTCGACCTCGGGCTGACCTGCCGTGCCACCGTCCCGTCCGGCCGTCTCCGTGATGCACGCCGGCCGCCGTTCCGTACCCGGGTCCCGATCTGAGGAGGATCACACACGATGACGTCTGTCGTCGGCGATCGGCTGCGTCTCGTGGTCAGGGTACTGGGCAGCCTCGTGGCCGACGAGGTGGGACGGGCGACCCGGCTGCGGAGGCGTACGAAGCGGGACACGCGGTCCCCGGCGGAGGACACCGATGTCTCCGCCGGGTCCGCGGCGGAGGCCACCGCCGGGGCGGAGCAGCGCCGCGCCAAGGCGGTACGGCACGCCCTGGAGAGCCTCGGCCCCTTCTACGTGAAACTCGGCCAGGTCCTCTCCACCCGGCCCGACATGGTCCCCGAGTCCATCCGGGACGAACTGCAGAACCTGCACGACGAGGTCGACGTCCAGCCGTTCTCGGAGTTCGAGCCGGTACTGGCCCGGGACCTCGGGCCGAACTGGAAACTGCGCTTCGACGACATCGAGACCGTCGCCCCGCTGGGGGCGGCGTCCCTCGCCCAGGTCTACCGCGTGACGCTGCCCGGCGGGCGCGCGGCCGTGGTGAAGATCCAGCGGCCCGGCATCCGCGAGGGCGTACTCGCGGACATGGCCCTGATGCGCCGCGCGTCGAAGATCGTGGCCCGCGTCGCTCCCCGGTTCAACGAGGTCATCGACATCGAGGCGATGCTCGGCTCGGTCTTCGACGCCATGGAGCCGGAGCTGGACTTCACCGGCGAGGCCCGCAACATGGACGAGGCCCGCGAGCAGGTCCGGCCGTTCCGTTCGCTGGAGGTTCCCCGGGTACTGCACGCCAGCCCTCGGGTCCTCGTCCAGTCGCTGGCCGACGGGAAGTCGGTGCGGCACGTCGACCGCGCGCACTTCACGGACGACGAGCGCGTGGAGATCGGCAAGGACCTGCTGCGGTTCATGTACCACGGGTACTTCGTCCATCGCTTCTTCCACGCCGACCCGCACGCCGGCAACGTCTTCGCCGCTCCCGGCGGACCCGCGACGCTGATCGACTGGGGCATGGTCGGCCGCCTGGACCGCAGGACCAGTCTTCAGCTGCTGCCGCTGTTCATGACCCTGGCGCAGAACGACGGGGCCGGGACGGCGCAGCACTGGGCGGAGATGGGCCGGATGACGCCGTGGGCCAACATGCCCGCGTTCGCCGCCGACATGGCCGCGTTCGTGCCCAGGGTCTCCCATCTCTCACTGGAGGACATGAACTTCGGCGTCGCCCTCACCACCGTCCTGGCCAAGGCGACCAAGCGCGGGATCGGTTCGCCGCCGGCCGTCTCCCTGCTGGGCAAGTCCTTCGCGAACCTCGACGGTTCGGTGCGGTGCCTGGCTCCCGAGATCACGCTGCCCGAGGTGTTCCAGGCGGAGGTGCCGAAAATCCTTTTCGCACTGGGCCGCGAGTTCCTCGGCCGCAACCAGTTCGCCCGGAACACCATGGAGCTACTGCTGGCCGCCGTCACCAGTCCCGAACAGGTCCGGGGCGTCCTCTCCGACGTGGCCAACCGTCAGTTCGCACTGAACATCCACGAGCCGCGCACCCCCGCCGCGATGGGCGGCCAGCGGCCCACCCGCCCCTCCGGAAGCCTGCTCGCGCTGGGTGCCGCGGCCTTCCTGCTGGGCCGGCGCCGCTCCGGATGATCCGGGCCCGCACAGCCACCCCGCCCCACCTCAAGGAGATCCCATGCCGGAAACCACACGTCCGCAGTCACCGTTCGCGCCGCCCGCCGCAACCCCGCACGGCATTCCGTGCGCGGCGCTCTGGACGGCCGCCGCGCACGCGGCGGAGTACCTCCGGCCCGCGCCGCTCGTCCGCGACCCGTGGGCCGCCGACTTCCTCCACGCGGCCGGGTTCGACGGGGGCCCGCCCGGTGACGGACCGATGCAGCGCCTGCTGCCCGACTGGCAGGTGGTACGCACCCGCTTCTTCGACGACTACTCCCTCGCCGCGACCCGTTCGGGCTGCCGCCAGGTGGTGCTGCTCGGCTCCGGCCTGGACACCCGTGCCTTCCGGCTCGACTGGCCGACCGGGGTGCACGTCTTCGAGGTGGAGGACCCGGCCGTACTGGCCTTCAAGGAACGCGTACTGGACTTGAGCCGGGTCTCGTGCGGACGCCGCACGGTCGTCGGAGCCGACGGCGCGGCATCCTGGAGGGAGGAACTCAGGGCGGCGGGATTCGATCCCGGCAGGCCCACCGCATGGCTCTGCGAGGCACCCCTGTACTTCCTCCGGCCCCCGGAGGTCGAGGCCGTCGTCGCCGCGATGACCGAACTCTCCGCGCCCGGCAGCATGTTCGGCGCCGAGTGCGTGAACTCCGCGACCACGTCCTCCCCGCTCGTCGCGCCCTTCATGGACGCCCTGTCGACGATCGGACTGGCCTGGAACTGGCAGCTTGCCGAGCCGGAGCGCTGGTGGGCGGAGCACGGCTGGGACGCGGGGGTCGCCGACCTGTTCACGCTGCCGTACGTGGTCGAGCGCCTCTCCCCGTATCTGCCGCTGATCGGCACGGCCGCCGCGGAGAGCGTCTTCCTCACCACCGGAACGCTGCGCGGCACTCCCTGACACGGCACCACGCGCCGGCCCCGGACGCATCGTCCGGGGCCGGCGCGTGGTGCGTGGCTACGGCCGCTCCAGCTCCAGCAGCGCCGCGAGCCACAGGTCGGGGAGTTCGGCCGCGGCCGCCAGGGCCTCGTCGTGAACGACGGTCAGGCACGCGGTGTCGTGCTGGCTCGTCAGCGTCGTCACACACCGGATGCCTGACGCGACGCCGGCGAAGGTGGCCGCGCGACGGGCCGCGACCCCCTGGTGGACCAGGGCCGTACCGAAGTTCACGCTGCTCACCGGGCCGGCCACGAACGCCCCGCGGACCAGGCGGGTGCCCACGGTGGCACCGAGCGTCCGCGGGGCGGTGGACAGCAGCAGGCGCATGGCGTCGCGCCGCCGGCTCTCCCGCAGCCGGCCGGTGCGGGCGACGACCCGGGCCAGGGCCCGCCGGGGTGACTCCTCGTCGCAGGGCAGCAGGAGCCGAGCGGTGACCATGCGGTTGCCCGGGGCGTACTCCTCCCCCGGGGCCCGGACCGACATCGGGATCGACACGGGCAGCGGCGGATGGGCCGAGCCGGTGCCCTTCAGGTACCAGGTGCGGACGGCGTGGGACAGGGCCGCGAGATAGACGTCCGTGATCGTGCCGCCGTGGGCGCGGGCGATGGCGCGCAGCCGGGCCAGCGGGGTGTCGGCGTGGCAGACGTCGACGCGGCCCGTGGATTCTCCGTCGAACGCGGGTTTCGGGGTGGGCGCGCGGAAGGCGGCCACCACCTCGCCCAGGGCGTCCGCGAGGCCGTGTGCGGTGGGCCGGGCGGGATGCTGTGGGGCCGGTCCGCCCTCGGGGTGGTCGGCGAGGAGAGCGCGGGCGGTGTAGGCGGCGCCCATGCCGTCCTGGAAGGCGTGGTCGGTTCGGTAGACCAGGGTGTGGCGGTCCGGGCCGTGGACCAGCCACACGTCCCAGGGCGGCCGGTCGTCCGTGCTCATCGGCCGGGACAGCACCAGGCGGCTGGTCGCCGACCCGTCGGTGTCCTCGGGCAGCCACGCCTCGTGCACATGCCGGTCCACCGCGATCCGGTCCACTCGCCGGAATTTCAGGCGGTCCCGTGCGATGCGGTAGCGCAGCGTCGGGACGCGGTGGACGCGTTCGGCGACCCGCGCGCGAACGGAGTCCAGGGTGGGGGCACGGCCTTCGAACCCGAACGTGAACGCGAGGGGCAGGGGGCTGCCGCCCGTCGCCAGGTGGAACGCGACATCTGCGGTTCCCATGGACAGGGCCGACGGCAGGCGGCCGTCCGTACCGAAGTCGGGTCGCATGGTGGAACCTCCTGGTCGGGTTCTGAGGGTCTGTGGGGCTGCGAGGCTGGGGTCCGCGCAGCTGGAGTACGGATGCGGGCAGCGCCCGCCGTCAGCATGAATGACGCGCGATTCGCCCCATCGCGTCCACGTACGCCCGCAGCAGGGGCCCCGCGGGTCCGCGTGCGGGCAGGCGGGGGGCCCGGGAACGGTGCCACGGGAGCGGTTCGCCGGATTCCGGCTCACCCAGCAGGGCCGCGGCCACGTGCGCGCCGTGCGCCACGGACAGGGCGAGTCCGTGCCCGCAGCAGCCGCCGATGTACCAGACGTCGTCGAAGCCCGGCACCGGCCCCACCACCGGCAGGTCGTCGCCCGTCATGCCGATGCGGCCGGACCAGCGGTGGGTGACCCGTACCCGGGCGAGGTCCGGATGCAGGGACCGCAGCCACCTCTCCAGCCGGGCCCAGGCACGCTCCCTGACGGCCTGGAGACGGGGAGCGCCGATACCCCCCGGGACCGTGGCGGTACCGCCGCCCGCCACCAGGCCCTGGTCCGGGAGCAGCCGGAAGTACGGCGCCAACGGGACGGCGTCGACGACGGAGTGTCCGGCGCGCCCGCCCAGGGCCTCGTAGGCCGGGGCGCTCAGCGGTTCGGTGGCGACGGCGTACACCTCGAGCGGCAGGACCGTGCCGACCGGCAGGTCCAGTGCCTGCGCGGCCGAGTTGACGGCCAGCACCGCCTGACCGGCGTAGAGCCTGCCGTGCGGGAGGACCAGCTCGGGGCCGACCAGATCGCCGGGGCGGAGGGCCAGCAGCGGGCTGCGGCCGTAGAATCGCACGCCTTTGTCGGCGCAGGCACGGGCGAGGGCGCAGGTCAGAGCGGCCGGGTCGAGGGTCGCGGCGGGGCGGTGCAGGAGTGCCGCCCGGTAGGGCACGCCGACCCGGTCGCGGATGCCGGCCGGGGTGAGGACGGGGACGTCCAGACCGAGTTCGCGGCAGGCGCGCGCCTGGCGGGCTAGTGCCACCAGGCCCGCGGACGACCGCGTGGCCACCAGCTGCTCGCCGGGCCGCAGCCCGCAGGGCACGTCGAGCCGGGCGCACAGGGCGAGGACGTCCCGCACCGCCCGCTCACTGGCCCGGTGCATCCTGCGCGCCGTCTGCGGGCCGAAGCGGCGCACCGCGCGGTCGACCGCGGGGCCGGCCCGGGGGCCCAGCAGACCGGTGCCCCGGCCGCTGGCGCCGGCGGCCGGGTGCTCGGCGTCCACCACCGCGATGTCGAGCCCGGGGGCTCGCTCCGCCAGGTGGTAGGCGCAGGACAGCCCGGCCAAGCCGGCCCCGACGACGGCCACGTCGGCGGTGACCACGCCGTGCAGCTGGGGCTGCCTCGGCAGTTCCGCGGGGTCCCAGTACGGCGTTCCGGCCGATGGCCTGGTCATCCGGCGGCGTCCGGCACCGGCTCGGTCAGCGCACCGAACCGGCGGTCGTGCCACAGCAGCGGGCGCCCGCCGCCCACGTGCACGGCGGCGATCCGGCCGACGACGAGGTGGTGGTCGCCGTAGCGGCGTACGTCCTCGGTCAGGCACACCGACCAGGCGAGCGCGCCGGCCAGCACGGGGACGCCCAGCACCTGCCGGGTGTCCGTCCCGGCGAACCGCTCGGCCGCGGTCGTCACCGGGGACGCGAACCGGCCCGCGAGCTCCCGCTGTTCCTCGCGCAGCAGGTGCACGGCGAAGACCCGGCGGGCGCGGACGGCGGCGAGGGTGCGGGAGCCGTCGCGCAGACAGGCAAGGAGCAGCGGCGGGCGGGCGGAGAGCGAGGTGACGGCGGACACCGTCATACCGAGCGGGCCGTCCTCGCCGCGGGCGGTCACGACGGTCACGCCGGCGGCCAGCTTGGCGTACAGGCCGAGACAGCGGGCAGCGCCGGGCCCCGGTTCCTCGTGCAGCGCTTCCTCGCGCGGCGGGTCGGCGGCCGGCGGCGGGGCTCCCGCGGCGGCCGCCCGGTCAGTCACCAGCCGCAGCCGCGCGCTCATCGATCACCTCCGCGCCCGCAAGGCCCCGCAGCACGCGGGCGATGTTGGTCCGCAGGGTCGACTCGGCCACCGGGTCGAGGATCTCGGCCATGGAAGGGATGCCGAGGTCGAAGGCCGCGGTGAAGACGACGAGCGTGCCGCTGTCCCTCGCTTCGCAGCGCCAGCTCCCCTCGAAGGCCTGGAAGTCGCCGCTGAGCTGTTCGAAGGCGATGGAGTACGTCTCGGGCGAGTAGGTGTCGCGTTCCCGCCACCGCATCAGACCGCCCCGGAACTCGACGGTCCAGTCCGAGACCGTGGAGCCGTCGGGCAGCGCAGGCTCGACGTGCACCTCGCGGAAGGTGTCGCTGTGCTCGGGATACCGGCGGAAGTCGCTGATGCGGGCGAAGACGTCGGCGGGTGCCAGTTCGTCGGCGAGGGCGTGCAGGACCACGTGGCGCATGGGTCGTTCGGTTCCTTCCCGGAGGGTTTCCGGACGCTGGTGTCCGGAGCTGGAGGCTGGCGCCGGCGCCAGGAGCCGGTGTCAGCCGGTCATACGGTCGGCTGTGCCACGCAGGGCCGCGCCGAGGGTGGTGAGGAACAGGTCGAGCGCGGAGTCCTCGACCACGGCCGGCGGGGTCAGCCGCAGCACCCGGGTGGAGTTGAGGGAGTTGTTGACGAGCACACCGCGGGAGATCAGTTCCAGCAGGAGTTCGCCGACCGCCTGTTCTTCGGCGAACTCGATACCGATCAGCAGACCCCGGCCGCGCACTTCGCGGACCAGTCCGCCCTGGTACGGCGCGCACACGTCCCGTACGGCGGTGAGGATGCGCGGGCCGAGCGCGGCGGCCCGGGCCACGGTGTCCTCCTCCTCCATCGCCCGTACGGTGGCGAGGGCGGCGGCGCAGGCGATCGGCGAGGCACCGAAGGTGGAGGTGTGCAGGTAGGGGTCGCGGCTGAAGGGGGCGTAGGCCTCCGCGGTGGCGACCATCGCGGCGACCGGTACGACACCGCCGCTGAGTCCCTTGCCGACGAGCAGCACGTCCGGACGCACGTCCTCGGCGTCGACGCCCCACCAGGTGCCCAGCCGTCCCATGCCGGTCTGGATCTCGTCGACGACCAGCAGGGCGCCGTGCTCCCGGCACAGCGCCCGCACCTGGCTGAGGTAGCCGTGGCGGGGGATGCGTACGCCGCCCTCGCCCTGGACGGGTTCGAGGATGACGCAGGCCCGGTCGCGGTGGGCGGCCAGCGCCTGTTCGAGGTCGGCCGGGTCGTCGTAGGCCACCTGTGTGACGTCCGGGAGCAGGGGCTGGAAGGGCGTCTGGTAGGTGGCGTTGGCGGTGACGCTCAGCGCGCCGAGGGTCTTGCCGTGGAAGCCGCTGCGGGTGGTGATCACCGAGGTGAGTCCGTGGGCGCGAGCCAGTTTCAGGGCCGCTTCGGTGGCCTCGGCGCCGGAGTTGACGAAGTGGACGTAGTCGAGGCCGGGTGGGGTGTGGGCGGCCAGGGCCTGGGCGGCCCGGGCGGCGACGGGTTCGAGGAGGACGCGACTGGCCAGCGGGTGGGTGTCGATCTGCCGGTGCACCGCTTCGACGACGGCCGGGTGGCGGTGGCCCATGATGAAGACGCCGTAGCCGCCGAAGTCCAGGAAGCGGCGGCCGTCGTCGGTGTGGATCCAGACCCCCTCGGAGCGGACCTCGGCCATGCCGCCCATGACACGGCCCATCACGGCACGGCCGGAGCCGATGTGCTTCAGGTAGAGGTCCACGATGTCGGGCCGGTCGGTTCCGGCGGGCGGGGTGACGGACTCGGAGGACGGCGCGGAAGGCTCGGAGGACGGGGCGGCGGACGGGGCGGCGGACCCGGCGGACGTCCGGGTGGTCCCGGTGGAGGGGGGTGACATGGTCATGACGCCACCTCCATGGGGGCGGTCGCGGCGGTCCGTTTCCGGCTGAGGCCGGCCCTGTCCCCCGCCCAGCTCTCCGCGTTGCGTACGAGCGCGGCCCGGATGTCGGTCCGGGTCAGGCGGGTGCCGCAGCCGGGTTCGCCGAGGGAGGTGTCGAACGGCAGCTCCCGCTGGAACACCAGCAGCAGTTCCGCGTAGGACTCCAGCCGCCGCCGGAGGGACGCGGGCAGCGAGGTGCCCTCCAGCATGGGCAGGAGCAGCCGGTGCACGGCCTCGACGGGGATGAGCCGGGGCCGCTGCGGCCGCGGAAGGCCGTGGCGTACGGCGACGTCCGCGCAGACGTCGGCGAACTCCCGCAGGTCGATGGCCTCCTTGCCGGCCGTCAGCCAGTACTCTCCGTCGGCCACACCGCCCCGGACCAGGTCGCCGATGGCCCGCGAGACGTAGTCCTGGGGCACCATGTCGATCCGGGTCTCGGGGGCTCCGGGCAGCACCGGGGCCTGCCCCAGGACCATCGAGCCGATCGTCTTGGTCAGCCCCTGTTGACCGGCGATCCGCCCGCTGACGGAGTCGCCCATGACGACCGAGGGCCGGACGATGGCGCCGGGCACGCCCGCCTCGCGTGTCATCTGTTCGGCCCTGGCCTTGGAGTCGAGGTAGGCGGCGGCACCCGGAAAGCGCCGGCGGTCCTCCTCGCTGGGGGTGTTGGCCACGAACGCGGTACTCACCAGGTACAGCGGGGCGTCGGCCCGGGCCGCCAGGTCGAGCACGTTGTCTGCACCGCGCAGGTTGGTGCGCGTGATGTCCTGTGGCGGAGTACGCCAGTTGGTCTCGGCGGCGGAGTGCAGCACCACGTCCACCTCAAGGGCCAGTTCGTGCCAGGCCAGTGGGCTCAGGCCGAGCCGGGGAGCGACCAGGTCGCCCTGGAGCTCGCGCACCCGGGGATCACGCAACGGTGTGTTGCGGCGCAGGCACAGCAGGTCGAAGTCGGGTGACAGCTCGTCGATCAGGGCACGTCCGAGCACTCCGGAACCGCCGGTGAGCAGCAGGGAGGGGCGGTCGCGCCGTCCCGTACGGCCGACGGGCAGGAGGGCGAGACGCGGGTTGTCTGACGGCATGGGGGGTGTGTTCTCCAACGGGTCTCGGCCCACCGATGGACGGTGGGGGCGCGGTCAGGCGATGGCGAGTGGCCGGTCCGCCAGGTACGCGGACAACGGCGCGGTCATCCTGGAGCGCGACGGCGGGTGCAGGGAGAGACCGTTGGCGCAGGCGGCCAGATGGCCCACCTCGTCGGACGTCATGAAGTTGAGGCCGCCGAGGAGTTCGACCGCGCGCGGGACGACCCGGGCGATGGCGTCCTGGACGCCGTAGCGCACGTACAACGCCTGGGCGAGCGCCGACTCGTCGAGGTCACCGGCGTCGATACGCCGGGCGACGCCCTCGGCGGTGGCCATGGCGGCCTCGGTCTCGACGAAGAGGCGTACGCGCTCGTGCTCGGGGATGCGGTCGTTCAGCAGCACCCGCTCCACCAGCGCGCTCGCGGCGCCGAGGTAGCTGCCCGTCATCAGCGTCTGGAACCAGATCAGACCGGCCGTCTGAAGTTCGTCGAGCTGTTCACCGGAGGACGTCGCGGTGCGCAGCAGGAGTTCCGGCGGTACGAGGACGTCGGTGAGCGTGACCTGTTCGCTCTCGGCCCCGGCGAGGAAGGCGCTGGACCAGAAACCGCTGACGCTCATCCCCTCGCTCTCCGCGGGCACGAGGGCTACGGCGAGTTCGTCGCCCTGCCCGTCCTCGCGCGGGATCATCACGCTGGCGGTGAGCACGTCCATGGAGTGGGCCAGGCTGCACGGCCGTTTGACGCCGTTGATCCGGACGCCGTCCGCGGTCACCGTGGCGGTCATCGACGGGTCGAGGATGCCCGCGCCGCTGCGGCCCTCGGCGAAGCCGGAGGCGATCACGCGGTTGGACGAGGCCACGCCCTCGATCAGCATCCACTCCAAGCCGTCCCCGAGGCCGCCGATCCCGACAAGGGTGGCCATGGAGAAGTGATGCATGGTGGTGGCCACGGCCAGGGACGGCGAGCGGCTGCCGATGGCCCGCTGCACGCGCAGGGCGTCGAGCGCGGTGGCGCCCCGGCCCTGGTGGGACTCGGGGACGAGCAGTCCTGGACCGCCGCTGTCCCGGAAGTGCCGGATGCCCGGGCTGCCCGGCCGCTCCAGTTCCATCAGCGGGGCCTCGCGCAGGGCCGGGTCCAGTTCGGGCAGCAGCTTCGCGAGGGTGGCGCGTTCACGCTCTAGGAATCTCATGGGCGTGCGGTCCTCCAGGGTGGGATGAATACGGAAATCGGCGCGGCACTCGCGCGGCCGTGGACGAGGTGGCTCAGAGGGCGTTGGTGGCGCGCAGCAACTGCCAGACCGCGCCGGGGCGAGGTCTGCCGCGGAAGGCGATGTACTCCGGCAGGACCACGTGCGGGGCCCACTTCTGCTTGTACTCGAGCTGGGAGGCCGCCGGGTAGATCACGTCGCCGCGCTCGGCCAGGAGACGGGTGAACCGGGTGAACACACGGCTGGCACAGGGTAGTTCGTGCTCCGGGTCGAGCCCGGTGAACGGGGTGAAGCCGAAGTGCAGCCAGCCGGCCCCGTCGGCGGTGAGCCGTTCCATGACGGTGGCGTTGAGCGCCTCCATCACGCCGGGCGGAGCGTCGGGGCGGCGTCGGCTGAGATCGTGCAGCCAGCCGGAGCGGCTGCCGTAGACCGGCGAGTAGTTGATGTAGCCGACCGTCTCGCCGTCGATCCGGCCGACGAACAGACGGCGGTGCCTCTGCAGGTGCCCGTTGCGCTGGCCGACGAGGAAGCGCAGCTCCTTGACGTGCCGGCCCTTGTCCCGCAGCCAGCACTGGTCGATCCGGTCCAGTTCGGCGCAGTCGTCGCCGGCCATGACCTCGGCGACATCCAGGCCCGCCCGCCGGGCACGCGAGATCTTGTTCCGCAGCCGGACGAACCGTGAGCCGCGCAGCGTGAAACGGCTCAGGTCGACCGCGTACGACGCCCCGAGCTGGTTGACCGTGAAGCCGTGCGCCGCGTACAGCTCGGCGTCCGCCCGCTGCAGTTGCACGGCGACCAGACGGCGGCCGGCGTGGGCGGCGAACGCGTCCAGCAGGCGTGCACGGTGTTCCGGCGCGGTGAACGGGCCGCCGAATTGCAGTACGTAGCGGCCCGAGGTGCGATAGGCGCAGGCGCCGTCGAACCCGCCGTCGTGGAAGTACGCGTTCCCGCTGTTGAGGGCGAGAAAGGAACTGGGGTTGTCGCTGTGCGCGGCGAGGGTGTCAAGCACGGACGGCATCGGTGTCCTCCTCGGCAGTCCGCGCGGCGGCGTTCGCGCCGGAAACCGCCGCCGAGTGGTACCGCTGCTCGAACCTCCGGAACTCCGGCGTGGTTTCCGGTTCGAAGGCGACACCGAAGGGTTTGAGGGAGTTCCCGAAGAGGGCCCGGTCGCCCATGAGGTGGATCGGGAGGGCCAGCAGTGCCCATTCCGGCCGGACCAACAGCGCCCACGCCCCGGCCAGGGCACCGGCTGTGACCAGGCTGTGCATCGTGTTGTAGGCCACGTAGTAGCCGCGCGGAACGTGTCCGTCCGGGCTGCGCCGGAAGGCGATCGCGCCGGGCAGGTATCCGACGACGTCGATCACCGCGAACAGGAGCACGAAGACGGCCCAGCGGATTTCCGTGAGGTGCTGGAACGCGAGCACGACAGATACGGTGAGAAAGCCAAGCCATTCGAGTCGGGAGAGAGCGAAGGTGGTCTTCGTCTCGAAACGGTTCTTGGAGTCCACGGGCGCTCCTGGATTGCGCGTACGATTCCGGGGCGCGACCTCGCTCTGCCCCCTCGCTGTGGTCTGTCACTCTGGTTTACGCACCAGCGGGTCCAACCCCTCGTAAAGTGGGGATGATTGAGAAGACGTGGTGCGACGTGACGTTCGGGGGGACTTCTTTCATGACGCCGTCGACCGGTCCGGGCGGCCCTGCGGGCTCCGCCGCCGGCAGCGCGGCCTGGGAGTTGCTGCTGCCCGCCGCCTCGGCACCGGCACGCGCGCGTGGCCGCGCCCTGCAAGAGGCCCTGCGCGACGCGGTCCGCTCGGGCCGGCTCACGCCGGGCACCCGCCTCCCGTCCAGCCGGGACCTGGCGGCCGATCTCAAGGTGTCGCGAGGGCTGGTGACGGAGGCATACGGGCAGCTGACGGCCGAGGGCTATCTGCGCAGCGGGAGGGGCGCGGGGACGTGGGTGGGGGATGCCGTACGGGCCGCCCGTCCGCGCGCGCGTGATCTCGCCCCGCGCTCCCCCGCCGATCGCGTCGACTTCGTGCCGGGGACACCGGATCTGTCGCTCTTCCCGCGCTCGGCGTGGGCCGCCGCGCAGCGGAGCGTGCTGACGGAGCTGCCGCACGGGAGCCTCGGCTACCCCGACCCGCGCGGGCTGCCCCGGCTGCGGACCGCGCTGGCCGAGCTGCTCGCGCGGCGCCGGGGCGTGGTGGCCGACCCGGAACGGATCATGGTGGTCTCCGGCGTGGCACAGGCCACCTCGCTGCTGGCGAGCGTGCTCCACGCGCGCGGGACGCGCACCGCCGGCGTCGAGGACCCCGGCAGCCCCCAGCACCACGCCCTGTACGCCGCGGCGGGCCTCGACACCGTGCCCCTCCCCCTGGACGACGAGGGCCTCTCCACGGGCCCGCTGTACGCGTCGGGCGTCCGGCTCGTCGTGACGACACCGGCCCACCAGTTCCCCACCGGGATCGCCTACTCGGCGCGGCGCCGTGCCGAACTGCTCGGCTGGGCACGGTCCGTGGACGGCCTCGTCCTGGAGGACGACTACGACGGCGACTTCCGCTACGACCGTGCCCCCGTGGGCGCTCTCCAGGGGCTCGATCCGGAACGCGTCGCCTACACGGGTTCGGTCAGCAAGTCCCTCGCCCCGGGGCTGCGGCTGGGCTGGCTGCTGGTGCCGGAGTGGCTGACGGACGACGTGGTCGAGCGCAAACGCACCACGGACCTCGGGCATCCGGCCCTCGACCAGGCGCTCTTCGCCCGCTTCGTGGAGCGCGGCGACTACGACCGCCAACTGCGCGTCTGTCAGCGCGCCTACCGCGAGCGCCGCGACACCCTGGTGGCCGCGCTGGCCGAGCACTTCCCCGGCTCGCGGGTCACCGGCATAGCCGCCGGCCTGCACGCCATCGCCACGCTTCCCGAGCGGTACGGGCCCGAGGAGGGCTTCCTCGCGCGCGTGGCGGAGGCGGGCGTCGCGGTGCGCCCACTGGCGGCGTACGCGCACGGCGGTGCGGCCGGTGGCCCGGTGGGCGAGCGGCCGGTGACGGGGAAGGCGGTGCGGCTGGTGCTGGGGTACGCGCATCTGACGCCGGGACGGATCCGGGCGGGGGTGGCGAGGATGGCCGCGGCGGTGTGACCCGGCGCTCGCGCACGGGCGCCGGACCGCTCGGGTCGTCCGGGTTGTTCACCCGCAATTTCCGTGGGCGCCGCGCCGTGCCAGTAGGTCTGGCTCTGCACACCGGCCCGAAACTGTCCCGCACCGGCCGGATCCCGTCCCTGGAGGCGCATCCATGTCACATCGTCCGTTGCCCGGCCGCCGCAGCGTGCTGCGCGGTTCGCTCGCCGCGTCGGCTGCCCTGACCCTGCCCACCGCCCTGGGGGCGGCGCCCGCGTTCGCCCGTTCCGGGCGGCCGGGGGCGGGCTGGGGCGTGCAGACGGGAGACGTGACCTCCCACTCCGGTCTGGTGTGGGTGCGCTCCGACCGGCCGGCCCGGATGATCGTCGAGACGTCGGCGACCGAGTCGTTCCGCCACCCGCACCGGTGGCACGGTCCGCTGCTCGGACGCGACACCGACTTCACCGGCACCACCCGGCTGCGCGGCCTGCCGCCGGGCGAGCAGATCCACTACCGCGTGCTCCTCGCCGACCCGGACGACCCGCGCCGCACCGGCGAGCCGGTCACCGGCACCTTCCGCACCGTGCCCGCCCGCCGCCGCGAGGGCGTGCGTTTCGTGTGGTCCGGCGACCTCGCGGGCCAGGGCTGGGGCATCAACCCCGACCTCGGCGGCTACCGCATCTACGACGCCATGGGCGCCCTGGACCCGGACTTCTTCCTGTGCAGCGGCGACAACATCTACGCCGACGGCCCCATCGCGGAGACGGCGACCCTGCCCGACGGCAGTACCTGGCGGAACATCACGACCGAGGAGAAGTCCAAGGTCGCCGAGACCCTCGCCGAGTTCCGCGGCAACTTCCGCTACAACCTGCTCGACGAGAACCTGCGGCGCTTCAACGCGCGGGTGCCGTCGATCATCCAGTGGGACGACCACGAGGTGCGCAACAACTGGTACCCGGGCCAGGTGATCGCGGACACGGACGACCGGTACACGGAGAAGAGCGTCGACGTACTGGCCGCCCGCGCCCGGCGCGCGTTCGGAGAGTACTTCCCGATCTCCACCCTGCGCCCCGGCGCGCGCGAGGGACGGGTGCACCGGGTGCTGCACCAGGGCCCGTTGCTCGACGTGTTCGTGCTGGACATGCGGACGTACCGCGACGCCAACTCCCCCGGCGAGCAGACCGTGGACCCGCAGGGCATCCTGGGCCGCGAGCAGTTGGAGTGGCTCAAGCGGGAACTGGCGCGGTCGCGTGCGGTGTGGAAGGTCATCGCGGCGGACATGCCGATCGGTCTGGTCGTGCCGGACGCCACCGAGGGCGCGCCCAACATCGAGGCGATCGCGCAGGGCGACCCCGGCGCACCACTGGGGCGCGAGCTGCAGATCGCCGAGCTGCTGCGCTTCGTCAAGCACCGCCGGATCACCGGCACGGTGTGGCTGACGGCCGACGTGCACCACACCTCGGCCCAGCACTACCAGCCCTCCCGGGCCGCGTTCGGTGACTTCGAACCGTTCTGGGAGTTCGTGTCCGGGCCGCTCAACGCGGGCGCGTTCCCGGCCAGCGCGCTGGACAACACCTTCGGTCCCGAACGGGTCTTCGTGAAGGCGCCGACCGCCTCGAACGTCTCGCCCGCGGGCGGCTACCAGTTCTTCGGCGAGGTCGAGATCGACGGCGACAGCGCCGACATGACGGTGCGGCTGCGCGAGCAGGACGGCACGGTGCTGTTCACGAAGGTGCTGCGGCCGGGCCGGGTGGGCCAGTAGCCCGCGCGTCCGGTCCCGTAGCCTGTCGGGTGCGCCGCGCACCGGCGTCATCCCCCGGTGCGCGGCCCCCGCAACCGGCCCGAAAGGGCGGAAAGCACCCCAGAAGCCTTCTTTACCCATCGGTCACAGAGCGTTCGTGATCACGCAACACCGTTCCTTCACAGTGGGTGCATGAGTCGAGACATGTCTGATGGGACGGATGCCGTGGCGCACCTCGTGGAGCACGGCACCGCGGTGCCCGCCCTGGTCCTGGCCTCGCTGGCGGCTCTGATCGCCACGGCGGGTTTCCACACCCGGTGGTCACGACGCCACGGGCAGGCGCCGCCGGCGGACGATACCGGCGCCCGGCCACCGACCCCCGAGCGGCCGGCCGGGACCGGACCGACCGGTACGGGAGCGGCCGGGACCGGGCCGGCCGGGTCCGAACCGGGCGGTGAGAGCGCGCTGTGGCGGATGCGGACGACGGTGCGGGACGCGCCGGGATCGCTGGCCGTGCTCTGCGCGGCCCTCGCCGAGCGGCGGATCGACATCCTGAGCCTGCAGACGCACCCGCTGACCGAGGGCACGGTGGACGAGTTCCTGCTCCGTGCCCCGGATGAGCTGAGCGGGACGGAGCTGGCCGGGGTGGTGACGGCGGCGGGCGGTGCCCGGACCTGGACCGAGCGGGCGGACGCCCACGACCTGGTGGACGCGCCGACCCGGGTGCTGGGCCTGGCCGCCCGTACGGCCCTGGACGCGGCGGAACTGCCGCTGGCGCTGCGGCAGTTGCTGGGCCGGTGCACCATCAGGTCCCTGCCCGCGACCGCCGACGCCCGGACGGGGGCGCACGCGGCCCAGGCCGTGCCGCCGGAGGGCACGTTCGAGGACACGGTGCTGCGGCTGCGCGCCCCGGAGGGCGGCGTGATCAGCGTGGAGCGCCCCCATCTGCCGTTCACCCCGGCCGAGTTCGCCCGGGCGCGGGCCCTGGTCGAGCTGGACGCCCGACTCGGTCCGCGGGTGCCGCGCGGCCGGGACGTGCTGACGCTGCCCGAGGGGAGCGACATCACGGTCCGCCGGGCGGACACGCGTGACGTTCCGGCCGCGAAGGCGATGCACGAGCGCTGCTCGGCGCGGACGCTCGGGATGCGGTACCACGGTCCGGTCGGGGACGCCGACCGGTATCTGGGCCATCTGCTCAGCCCGCGCTTCGGCCGCACCCTCGCCGTGCAGACCGCCTCCGGGCGGATCGTCGGGCTCGGTCATCTGCTGTGGGACGGGGACGAGACGGAGGTCGCGCTGCTCGTCGAGGACGGGTGGCAGCGCCGGGGCATCGGCGGCGAACTCCTCGCCCGCCTGGTGGCGATGGCGGCGGAGACGGGTTGCGAGAGCGTGTACGCGGTCACGCAGGCGTCCAACACCGGCATGGTCGCCGCGATGCGCGGCCTGGGCCTCCCCCTCGACTACCAGATCGAGGAGGGGACCCTGGTCGTCACGGCCCGACTGGACCCGTCGGCCGGCACCGCGGCACCGCTGCCGCACGGGGAGCGCATCGGCCGGGAGTGACGGCCGGCGGGCGTGGTGGCGCGCTCACGCGGTCCGCGCCGGCGCCTGCCGCAGCGAAACGGCGCCGGCGACGGGCTCCCCCAGGGCCCGGTCCAGGTCGGCCCACAGGTCGTCGACGTCCTCCAGGCCGACCGACAGCCGCAGCAGCCGGTCGGACACCCCGGCGCCCCGCCGGTCGTCCGGGTCCACGATGCGGTGGCTGATGGACGCCGGGTGCTGGATGAGCGTGTCCACGCTGCCGAGGCTCACGGCCGGAGTGATCAGCCGGACGCCCCCGACGACCTCGTGCGGGTCGCCGTGGACCTCGAAGGAGACCATCGCGCCGCCGATGCGCGGATAGTGGACGCGGGCCACCCGCGGGTCGGCGGCCAGCCGCCCGGCCAGTTCGGCGGCGCCCGCGGAGGCGGCCCGTACCCGGACCGGCAGGGTGGACAGTCCCCGCAACAGCAGGTAGCCGGCCAGCGGGTGCAGCACCCCGCCGGTGGCGAAGCGGACCTGCCGCAGCCGCCCGGCGAACTCCTCGTCGCAGGCGACCACGCCGGCCAGCACGTCGCCGTGTCCGCCGAGGTACTTGGTGGCGCTGTGCAGCACCAGCCGGGCGCCGTGCTCGGCGGGGCGCTGGAGCACGGGTGTGGCGAAGGTGTTGTCCACGAGCAGCGGCACCGACCCGCAGGCGTGCGCCACGGCCCGCAGGTCGACCTCGGCCAGCGTCGGGTTGGCCGGCGACTCGACGAGCACCAGGCCGGTGTCCGGGCGCAGCGCGTCGGC
Source organism: Streptomyces sp. NPDC034099 (assembly GCF_055575415.1). Lineage (NCBI taxonomy): Bacteria > Bacillati > Actinomycetota > Actinomycetes > Kitasatosporales > Streptomycetaceae > Streptomyces > Streptomyces sp. NPDC034099. The sequence continues at coordinate 541,107 of NZ_JBVISR010000005.1, forward strand.
GACGCCCGCCGGGTCGGTCCAGGTGACCTCGGACCCGAGCAGCCCGGCGGTCAGCAGGTGGTCGCTGCAGCCGTACAGCGGCCGTACGGCGACGACGTGCCGCAACCCCATCGAGCCGCGGACCAGCAGGACCGCGCTCAGCGCCGCCATGCCGCTGGCGAAGGCGACGGCGGCCTCGGTCCCCTCCAGCCGGGCCAGCGCCGTCTCGAAGCGGGCGACGGTCGGGTTGCCGAGGCTGCCGTACACCGGCGGCCCGTCCGGCTCGGCGCCGGTGGCGGCGAACGCGTCGATGCGGGCGGCCTCGCCGCGGCTGTCGTACGACGGATAGGTCGTGGACAGGTCGATGGGCGGGGCGTGCAGTCCCCGGGCGGCGAGGTCGTCGCGGCCGGCGTGCACGGCTTCGGTGGCCAGTGCCCTGCCCGTGGGTGCGGTGGTGCGTACGTCGTCGGGTGATGACGTGTGCGTGCGCGCTGAGTCCATGGCCGAAGGGTGAACAACGGCCGGGCCGATGAGGTCGTACTCCGTGCTACGTTCGGGCCATGGCCGATTCCGTCGTACTGGATCCGGTGGATCTCCATCTGCTGCGGCTGCTGCAGAACGACGCCCGGACCACCTACCGCGATCTCGCCGCCCAGGTCGGCGTCGCGCCGTCGACCTGCCTGGACCGGGTGGCCCGGCTGCGGCGGGCCGGTGTGATCCTCGGCCACCGGCTCGAACTGGACCCGGCCAAGCTGGGGCGTGGCCTCCAGGCGTTGCTGTCGGTGCAGGTGCGCCCGCACCGGCGGGAGCTGGTCGGACCGTTCGTGGAGCGGATCCGGGCGCTGCCGGAGTCGCGCACCGTCTTCCACCTCACCGGCCCGGACGACTACCTCGTGCATGTCGCGGTCGCGGACATGGCGGATCTGCAGCGGCTGGTCCTGGACGAGTTCACCTCCCGGCGGGAGGTGGCCCGCGTCGAGACCCGGCTGATCTTCCAGCAGTGGGAGTGCGGCCCCCTGCTGCCGCCGGCCGTGCCCGCGGACACGCCCTGAGCGAAATCCGGCCGCCCGCACGATCGGGCCCGGTCCACCGGGCTGACGCGGCACCGGTATCCGTACGAGGATGTCCGCATGTCAGAGACCAAGAGCCCGCTGCCCCGCGAGGTCGCCGACGCCTACGTCGACGAGCTCATCGCCCTCGACCCCGTCACCGGTACCTACCTCGGTGTCGCGGAGAGTTCCAGCCGTCTGCCCGACTTCTCACCCGCCGGGCAGGAGGCCCTCGCCGAGCTGGCCCGCGCCACCCTGGCCCGGCTGGACGAGGCGGAGCGCCGGCCGGGCGGGGACAGCGACGTGGAGCGGCGCTGCGCGCGGCTGCTGCGTGAGCGCCTCACCGCCGAACTCGCGGTGCACGAGGCCGACGAGGGCCTGCGTTCGGTCGGCAACATGGGCACCGCCGCCCACTCGGTGCGCGAGGTCTTCACCCTCACCCCGACCGGGACCGACGAGGACTGGGCCCGGATCGCCGAGCGGCTGCGGGCGGTGCCTGCGGCGTTGGCGGGCTACCGCGCGTCCCTGTCCCTGGGACTGGAGCGCGGGCTGTACGCGGCGCCGCGGCCGACCGCCACCTTCGTCGAGCAGCTCGGCGAGTGGGCGGACACGGGCGAGGGGCGTGGCTGGTTCGAGGACTTCGCCGCCGACGGCCCCGAGGCGCTGCGCGCGGAGCTGGACGAGGCCGCCCGGGGTGCGACCGCCGCCGTGGCGGAACTGCGGGACTGGATGCGCGACGTGTACGCCCCGGCCATCGAGGGCGCCCCGGACACGGTGGGCCGGGAGCGCTACGCCCGCTGGTCGCGCTACTACAACGGCACGGACCTGGACCTGGACGAGGCGTACGCGTACGGCTGGTCCGAGTACCACCGCCTGCTGGCCGAGATGAAGGCGGAGGCCGAGAAGATCCTGCCGGGCGCGAAGACGCCGTGGGTGGCGCTGGCGCACCTGGACGAGCACGGCAGGCACATCGAGGGCGTCGACGAGGTCCGCGACTGGCTGCAGGGCCTGATGGACCAGGCGATCGAGCAGTTGGACGGCACGCACTTCGAACTCGCCGAGCGGGTGCGGAGGGTGGAGTCGCGCATCGCGCCGCCCGGCAGCGCGGCGGCGCCCTACTACACCTCGCCGTCGGAGGACTTCTCGCGTCCCGGCCGCACCTGGCTGCCGACGATGGGGCAGACCCGCTTCCCCGTGTACGACCTGGTTTCGACCTGGTACCACGAGGGCGTCCCGGGCCACCACCTCCAGCTCGCCCAGTGGACGCACGTGGCTCAGGACCTCTCCCGCTACCAGGCTTCGGTGGGCATGGTCAGCGCCAACGCCGAGGGCTGGGCGCTGTACGCGGAGCGGCTGATGGACGAGCTGGGTTACCTCACGGACGCGGAGCAGCGCCTCGGCTACCTGGACGCGCAGATGATGCGGGCCGCCCGCGTCATCGTGGACATCGGCATGCACCTGGAGCTGGAGATCCCGGCGGACTCGCCCTTCCACCCGGGTGAGCGCTGGACGCCGAAGCTGGCGCAGGAGTTCTTCGGGGCGCACAGCAGCCGTCCGGCGGACTTCGTGGAGAGCGAGCTGACCCGGTATCTGACGATCCCGGGCCAGGCGATCGGCTACAAGCTCGGTGAGCGGGCCTGGCTGCTGGGCCGGGAGAAGGCCCGCGAGCGGCACGGCGACTCCTTCGACCTGAAGGCGTGGCACATGGCGGCGCTTTCCCAGGGCTCGCTGGGTCTGGACGACCTGGTGGACGAGCTGTCGCGGCTGTGACGCCGGCACCGCGCCGCCCTCACGTCACCGCCTGAAGCCACCCTCCGAGTCGACGACCTGACCGGTGATCCAGTCCGCCTCGTCCGTGGCGAGCCACGCGATGAGGCGGGCCGGGTCGTCGGGCATCCCCCACCGCCCGGCGGGGAAGAGCGCGGCGATGGCGTCGTAGTCCTCGCCGGTCAGGTAGCCGGTGTCCACGGGGCCGGGGTTGACCGCGTTCACGGTGACGGCGTGGTCGGCGAGGGTCGTCGCCAGGGAGCGCGTGACGGAGGCGAGCGCGCCCTTCTGGAGCGCGTAGGCGATCTCGCCGGGCATGCCGCCCGCGATGTCCTGGCCGGAGGTCATCATCACGACCCGCCCACCGGGTGTGCGCGGCGGCAGGGCGGCGCGGTGGCGGGCGTAGGCCTGGATCAGCAGCAGCACCGATCGGGTGTCGACCTGCCAGTGGGCGTCGAGCATGGCGGCGTCGACGGTGTCGAGGGTGCCGTCGAACCCGTTGAGCGCGTGGTTGGCGACGAGGACGTCCAGCCGTCCGCCGAGCGCTTCGGCGGCGGTGGCGACGAGTTCGCCGGGCGCGCCGGGGCGGGTGAGGTCGCCGGGGCCCGCGTGCACGGCGGCCTCCGGGGCGCCGAGCGCCGCGCGTACGGAGTCGACCACGTCGTCCACGCGGTCGGCACCCCAGGGCATGGCGGCGTCGTGCGGGACGTGGTGGTGCAGGTAGACGCTCGCTCCGTACGCGGCGAGCCGCCTGGCCACGGCGTGGCCGATGCCGCCGCGCCGGCTGGCTCCGGTGACGAGGGCGGTGCGGCCGCCCAGGGGCAGCGGGTCGCGGCGCAGGTCTTCGGGGGCGGGGTGCGGAAGTCGTGGCATGGGCACCCATGATGGGCGGACCGCGACCGTCCCGCACGTCGTTTTCGTCCCGGCTACCGGTCGGCGAGCCGCCGCAGGTGTACGAGGCTCAGCCAGGTCTCCGGGCCGGGGCGCACCTCGGCCGCGCGCACCGCGTACCGGCCGGGGTCCAGCGCGACCCGCACCCGGTCGGCGCGGTCCGACGCGGCGCCGGGCCAGGCGGCGTCGAACAGGAACACGGGGCCCGGCACGTGCCACGACACCTCGGGCTGCCACTCGGCGGTGTCGAGGGCGGCGGGGACCCCGGCCAGCACCTCGTCCTCGGAGTCCGCGGCGCACCAGCGGACGAAGGCTCCGTGGTCGGGGAGGTAGGCGGTGGAGGCGGGTTCGTCGCCGAGCACCAGGGCGGTGGAGTCGCCGACCGGGAGCAGTCCGACGTGGCCGTCGACCTCGCAGGCCCGGTCGTAGTCGGAGTCCGTCTCCTCGCCGTCGGCGCCGGTCCAGAACGGCAGGACCGTCTCCGGTACCGCGATCAGCGGCCCTCCGCCCGACTCGACCCACTCCACCGCGCCCGGCTCCGCGTATCGCACCATGCGGCAGAACCTACACGCCGCTCAGCAGCCGCAGTCGGCCGCGTCCACCGGAACGGTCAGGGGGTCGGCGGCGCGGCGCTCGGCGCCCTGCCAGGTCTCGAACCCGAAGCCCTCGCGCGCCCAGTACTCGAAGCCGCCGAGCATCTCCTTGACCCGGTAGCCGAGTTCGGCGAGGGCGAGGGCCGCGCGCGTCGCCCCGTTGCAGCCGGGGCCCCAGCAGTACGTCACCACCGGCACGGCGGGGTCGAGGAGTTGCCCGGCCCGCTCGGGGACGTGCGCGGTGGGGAGGTGGACGGCGCCGGGGACGTGACCCTGGTCCCAGGACTCGGTGGAACGGCAGTCGACGAGCACGAACCCCGGGTCGCCGCCGGCCGCGAGTGCCTCGGCGACGTCGGAGACGTCGGTGTGGAAGGCGAGGCTCGCCCGGAAGTACGCGGCGGCTTCGGCGGACGGTGCGGGGGCGGTGCGCAGGACGGCGTTGACGTGCCCGGCGGCGGGGGTGGTGACGCTCATGGTCCGGCCTCTCCTCGGTGGATCTTCCAGCCGGAAATCTATGGCCCACACCGCCCCGCCCGAAGGGCGATTCCCCGGCCGTCGCCTTGTCCCACCGGGGAATCCCTGCTATTCATCTCCGATGACCGAGTATTCCCCGGACGGCACCGACTGGCGCCTCCTCGACGCCCTCCAGCGGGACGGGCGGGCCAGCTTCGCCGAACTGGCACGTGCCGTCTCGATGTCCGCGAGCGCGGTGACGGAGCGCGTGCGGCGCCTGGAGGAGGCGGGGATCATCCAGGGGTACGCGGCGGTCGTCGACCCCGAGCGGCTGGGCCTGCCGATCCTGGCGTTCGTGCGGCTGCGCTACCCGGTCGCCAACTACAAGCCGTTCCACGACCTGGTCGCGGTCACGCCGGAGATCCTGGAGGCGCACCACGTCACGGGCGACGACTGCTTCGTCGTCAAGGTCGCGGCCCGCTCCATGCGCCACCTGGAGGAGGTGTCCGGCCGGATCAGCGCCCTGGGCTCGGTCACCACCAGCGTCGTGTACTCCTCACCGCTCCCCCGCCGCCCACTGGGCCGCTGAGGTCGGCGCGGGGGCCGGAACGGCGCTCAGCCGGCGCCCCGCTGCCGCAGTACCGAACCCGACCGCCCCTTCACGACCTCCAGTTGGGCGTGGATGCGGCGGCGCAGGTCGGCGACGTGGCTGACGATGCCGACGCTGCGGTCCCGCTCGCGCAGTGCGTCCAGGACGTCGAGGACCTCGTCGAGGGTCTGGTCGTCGAGGCTGCCGAAGCCCTCGTCGATGAAAAGGGTGTCCAGGCGGACGCCGCCCGCCTCGTCGGTGACGACGTCGGCCAGGCCGAGCGCGAGGGCGAGCGACGCGAAGAACGTCTCGCCGCCGGACAGCGTCGCCGTGTCGCGCTCCCGGCCGGTCCAGGCGTCGACGACGTGCAGGCCGAGGCCGCTGCGGCCGCGGCCGGTGCGGTCGTCGGAGTGGACGAGGGTGTAGCGGCCGGAGGACATGCGCAGCAGGCGGGCGGTGGCCGCGGCGGCGACCTGTTCGAGGCGGGCGGCCAGTACGTAGGACTCCAGGCGCATCCGGCGTTCGTTGTCCGCCGAGGTACCCGCGGCGAGGGAGGCGAGGCGGGCGACCCGGGTGTGCTCCTCGCGCAGCGGGGCGAGCCGGCGCACGGACGCGGTGGCGTGCGCGGACAGCCGGTCCAGCTCGGCGCAGCACCGGGCGGCGGCGTCGCGGGCCGAGGACGCCTCGCGCAGGCGCCGGTCCGCGTCGGCCGCCGTCCGTTCCGCCGCGGCGAGGTCGGCGGGCGGTCGCCGGGCCGCGTCGGTGGTGTCGGCCTCGGCGAGGACCGCGCGGACGGCCGCGTCCTCCGACTGCCAGGCGTCGAGCCGTCTTTGCAGCTCGCGATGGGCGGTGTCGTCGAGCAGGGCGGCGGCCGCGTCCGCCGGGGTGTCGAAACCGGCCCGGAACGCGGCGTCGGCGAGGCGGGCGTCGGCGTCCTTGAGCCGCTGGGCGGTGTCCTCGGCGACGCGGGCGGTGTCGGCCGCCTCCGTGAGCAGCGCCGCCCCTCGTTCCAGCTGCGCGGCCCGCGCGCTCACGCTCTCGGCGCTGCCCCGGGCCCGCGCCAACTCCTCTTCCAGCGTTGTCTGTTCGCGCTCCAGCCGCTCGCGGCCCGCGACCCGGGAGGCGGACCGGACGGCGGCCTGCTGCTGGGCGGCGACGCGCTGTTCGCGTTCGCCTTCGGCCCGCCGCAGCTCCTCCTGCGCGGCGTGCAGGCCGGAGGCGGTCGCCCGCGCCCGCGCGTACGCCGCCTCCAGGTCCTCGGCCTCCTCGGCCAGCCGGGCGGTGGGCGCGTCCCCGGCTTCCGCGGTGGCGGCGGCGAGCGCCTCCCGTACGGTGCCCAGGTGCCGCTCGGCCCGCGCGCGCCGCTCGTCGGCGGCCTGGTAGGCGGCGAGGGCGCGCTCCTCCGCGTCGCGGTCGACGTGCCCGGCCCTCTTGCGGGCGGGGGCGGGGTGCTCGGTGGCGCCGCACACCGCGCAGGGTGCGCCGTCGGTGAGGTTCGCGGCGAGTTCGGCGGCGATGCCGTGCAGCCGCTGTTCCTTGAGGTCGAGCCAGTGGGCGCGGGCCTCGACGGCGTCTTGCGCCGAGGCGAGCGCCCGCCGCCGCGCCTCTTCGGTGTCTTCGGTGAGCCGGTCCCGTTGCCGGGCGGCCTCCAGTTTGCGCCCCGCCGGTTCGCGCTGTACGGCAAGCTGTTCCGCGCGGGTGGCGGCCTCCTGCGCGGAGTCGACGCGGCCCTGGAGTGCGGCGCGGGTGGACTCCCAGTCGGCGAGCCAGGTCTCCGCCTCCTGGCGGACCTCGTCGTCGGCGCGTTCCTGCCGGTCGAGGCCGTCCCGCTCCTCGACCAGGTCGGCGAGGCGCCGTTCGGCACGCCTGGCCGACTCGAGGCCGCCCAGTTCCTCGGCGGCCCGGCGGGCGGCGGCGGCGAGGCCGGTGGCACCCGCGTCGGCGAGGGCCCGCGGCAGCAGGGCACGGGCGCGTGCCTCCGCGTCCGCCGCCCTCCGGTGCTCGCTGTCGGCGGCGTCCCGCAGCTCCAGGGCGGGGGCCACCGCCTCGGCCTTGCGGGCCCGTTCCATGCGCTCCTGCGCGGCACGGTGGGTGTCGGCCCGCTCCGCCAGTCGTGCGGCCCGCTCCCGTGCCTCGGCGAACCGGCGTTGCAGCCGGTCGAGTTCGCGGGTGTCGGCCAGGTCGCGTCCGGCTGCGGCCCGGGCGGACTCGGCGGCCGCGAGCCGGCCGTCGGCGATGGTGAGCCGCTCGCGGGCGGTGCCGCGGGCGACGGCGGCGGCGCTGAGGACCGCCTCGGCCAGTCCCGGTTCGCCCGGTGCCAGTTCCGGCAGCTCCATGGCGTCACCGGCGGCCTGCTGCATCCGGTGCGCGTCGGCCAGCAGGGTGGCGTCGCCCTCGCGGACCCGGGCCTCGGTGGTGCGGCGCCGTTCGGCGAGACGCTTCTCGACCTCGGCGAACCGCCGGGTGTCGAAGAGGCGGCCGAGGAGCTTGCCGCGTGCTTCGGCGTCGGCGCGCAGGAAGCGGGCGAAGTCGCCCTGGGGCAGCAGCACGACCTGGCAGAACTGCTCGCGGCTCATGCCGAGCAGCTGGGTGATCTCCTCGCCGATCTCCTGGTGGGAGCGGCTGAGGTCCTTCCAGGCGCGGGTCGTCGCGTCGTACTCGCGCAGCCAGGTCTGCGCCTTGTCGACGGTGGTGCCCTTGCCGCGAAGCTTCGGCCGTTCCCAGGGCGGCTGCCGGGTGATCTCCAACCGGCGCCCCGCGACGGTCAGTTCGAGGCGCACCTCGGTGCGGGTGCCGACGGCCGCGTGGTCGCTGCGCAGTGTGATGCCCTGGCCGCTGCCCTGCCGGGCGCCCGGCACCGAGCCGTACAGGGCGTAGCAGACGGCGTCGAGGACGGAGGTCTTTCCGGCGCCGGTGGGGCCGTGCAGCAGGAACAGTCCGGCGGCCGACAGGTCGTCGAAGTCGACGCTCTGCTGGGCGCCGAAGGGCCCGAAGGCGGTGATGTCCAGCCGGTGCAGCCTCACCGGGCCACCTCCCGCACGCTCTCGTCCGCGCGCACGGCGTCGAAGGCGTCCCGCAGCACGCCCTGCTCGTGGTCGTCGGGCCCGGCGCCGCGCACGTGGGTCACGAAGTCCTCCGCGATCTGCTGGTCGCTGCGGTCGGCGAGGCGCCGGGCATAGGACACGCCGGGCTCGTCGGGGGCCCGCTCGGGGTCGAAGACGAGGCTCAGCGTGTGCGGGAACCGCTCCGTGAGCCGGGCCATGGGCTCGTCCGGGCGGACCGGGTCGGTGAGGGTCGCCTCGATCCACGCGTCCTCGTGCCCGGTCAGTTCCGGGTCGGCGAGCAGGTCCTCCAGCCTGCCGCGCAGCCGGGCCAGCGCGCGCGGCACCGGGCAGTCGAGGCGCTCGGCGGTGACCGACCCGTCGGCGTCCAGATCGACGAGCCACATGCTCTTGCGGTGCCGGTGCTCCGAGAAGGAGTACGGCAGCGGCGAGCCGGAGTAGCGGACGCGCTCGGTGAGGGTCTGGCAGCCGTGCAGGTGCCCCAGCGCCACGTAGTCGACGCCCTCGAAGACGCCGGAGGGCACGGCGGCGACCCCGCCGACGGTGATGTCCCGCTCGCTGTCGCTCTGCTCGCCGCCGGTGACGAAGGCGTGCGCGAGGACGACGGAACGGGTGCCCGGAGCGCGCGTGGCGAGGTCGGCGCGCACCCGGTCCATGGCGGCGGCGAGCACGGCCTCGTGCCCCGCCTTCTCCACGCCGAACTCGGTCTTCACCAGCGCCGGTTCGAGATACGGCAGTCCGTAGAAGGCCACGTCCCCGTGGGCGTCGGTCAGCACCACCGGGGTGCCGCAGCCCGCCGGGTCGGTGCGCAGGTGGATGCCGGCCCGGTCGATGAGCCCGGCCCCGACCCCGAGACGGCGGGCCGAGTCGTGGTTGCCGGAGATCATCACCGTGGGCACGCCGAGGTCGGCGAGGCGGTGCAGCGCGTCGTCGAACAGCTCGACGGCGGCGAGCGGGGGCACCGCGCGGTCGTACACGTCTCCCGACACGACCACGGCGTCGACGGCGTGCTCGCGCACGGTCTCGACGAGGTGGCCGATGAACCCGGCCTGAGCGCCGAGCATGTTCACCCGGTGGAACGCCCGGCCGAGGTGCCAGTCGGAAGTGTGCAGCAGTCGCATGATCCCCGAGACTAACGGGAGGGTCCGACAGCCCGGGAGGTAACTCCCGTTTCGCCCCTCAATCGCATTCCACCAAGCCCCGTTACGCCCTGGTTGTCCGCCTTGTCAGGCGTCGCCGTAGGCCTCTCCGCCCAGTTCGAACCCGGCCGAGCCCGCGGTGGCGTCGGCGAGCCAGGAGCGGAAGGTGTCCACGTCGGCCTCCGGCAGACCGACCTCGATGGTGACGGCCTCGCCGTACCGCACGTCGCGCACCGCGCGGCCGGCGGTGCGCAGGTCGTTCTGGAGCTTCCCGGCCCGCTGGTGGTCGACGGTCACCGTGGCCAGGCGGAACCGGCGCCGGGTGAGGGTACCGAGGTCGTCCAGGGCTTCGCCGACCGCCCCGCCGTAGGCGCGGATGAGGCCGCCCGCGCCGAGCTTGACGCCGCCGTAGTAGCGGGTGACGACGGCGACGACGTACCGCATGTCGCGGCGCAGCAGCATCTGGAGCATCGGGACACCCGCGGTGCCGCCCGGCTCGCCGTCGTCGCTCGCCTTCTGGACGGCGGCGTCGGCGCCGATGACGTACGCCCAGCAGTTGTGGCTGGCGTCCGCGTGCTCCTTGCGCACGCCCGCGATGAACGCCTGGGCGTCCTGTTCGGTGGCGGCCGGGGCGAGGGCGCACAGGAAGCGCGAGCGGTTGATCTCGGTCTCGTGCACACCCGCGCGGGCGACCGTGCGGTACTCGTCCTGCATCGGGCCAGCCTATGCGCTCGCCCCGCCGCGTCCCTCGGCGCCGTCGTCGCGGCCGGTGGCGGTGTCCGTGGTCACGGTGCGGAGCCGACGTCCCGGGTGAGGTGGAGGCCGAGGAACCGGTCGGCGTAGGCGCAGATCTCGAACCGGGCTCCGTCCGGAAGGTCCGGGTCGGTCTCCACCTGGCGCAGGACGCGCAGCGCTCCCGGGGCGTCCAGGTCGTCCTCCCAGGCGGCCCGAAGCCGGTCGCGCACCTCGCCCGGTACGGGACGCGAAGGGTGCCGGGCCCAGTCGGCGACGGCGCGGCGCAGGCGGGCGAGGGTGTCCCGGGCGTCGTCCAGCGCGGCCGCGTCCAGCTCCACGCGCGCGTGGTGGTGCCGTTCCAGCAGGGCGAGGCGCACGGCGTCGGGGTCGGCGAGGTCGGGGGCGGCCGGGTGCACCGGGGCGACGGCGACCGTCGTCGCGTCGGGGGCGTCCCCGTCCCCGTCCGCGCCCCGGGGCGCCCCTTCAGCCACGACGCGGACGCCCTGTCCGTGTCCGGCGGCGGGGCCGTCCTCGAAGGGCCGGACGCCGAGGGCGGCGGCGTCCTCACGCAGCCGGTCCCGCTCCGCCGCGCCGGTCAGGACCGTCCACACGGGCGTCCCGTCGAGCTCCAGGGCCCGCGCCAGGAGGTCCGCGACCAGCAGGACCCGCAGGGCGGTGGCGTCGCGCTCCGGCACGTGCGCCTCGACCCGGGTCGGGGCCCGGCGGGCGGGGGCGGCGGGGACGGGTTCTCCGGTACGGGCGTCGATGATGCGCAGCACGAGGCGAGCGTAGGCGGGACGGCGCGGTCGCGCACCGGGGCGCGCTCGCCGCATCCCCCCCGGTGCTCGGGAATCCCGGCACGTCGCCGTCCGTTGTGCGGACCGGGTGGTCCGATCCGCGGGGCGCCAGGGAGCACGAGGAGGCCGCCGGTGTACGGCGACGAGGCAACCGTCCGCAAGATCCTCACCGAGCTGGGCGACACCTGGGCCGTGGTGGGCCTGTCGAACAACCGGCAGCGCGCGGCGTACGGCGTCGCCAAGGTGCTGCAGCGCTTCGGCAAGCGTGTCGTGCCCGTGCATCCCGAGGCGGAGACGGTGCACGGAGAGCGGGGTTACGCCTCGCTCGCGGACATCCCGTTCGACGTGGACGTCGTCGACGTCTTCGTCAACAGCGAACTGGCCGGGCCGGTCGCCGACGAAGCGGTCGCCAAGGGCGCCCGGGCGGTCTGGTTCCAGCTTGGCGTGGTCGACGAGGCGGCGTACGGGCGGACCCGGGCCGCGGGCCTGGAGATGGTGATGGACCGCTGCCCCGCGATCGAGATCCCGCGACTGGGCTGACCGCGCCGGGGTTCACCCGCCCGGCCCGGACCGGACTCGATGACCACCACGCGGGCCCGGTCGGGCGGTGTGCCGGAGACGTACTCGGGGTCGTCCTCGTCCCAGGACCTGCCCGCCCGCTCCCGGGGGAACAGGCCCACCACCGTCCGGCAGGCCGGCCGCGTCCGCGGCCAGGGTGTCCGCCCGTCGGTCGGCACCACGACGGCGTCCGGCGCGGGACGCGCCCCGAGCGCCTTCGCGAAGCCGGTGCGCGGGTCCGTGCCGCCGCCGCCCACCAGCGGGATCCCCTCGGTCCGGCACACGGTGTGCGCGAGGCGGGCCGCCGCGTCGCGCGGCACCACGCTGACCAGGTCGCGACGGCCGCCGACGGCGCGGACGATCGCGGCGACCTCCAGGAGCGCGCTGCCCAGCCCGGCGTCGCTGACCGGTCCCGAGGTGTCGACGACCATGGCGACCCGGGGCGCACGCGCTGCCAGAGGGAGAGGCGGGAGTCGGAGTCCCCGTTCACGAGGTGAGTGGCCATCAGCAGTTTTCCCGCTGCGCGGGCCGTCGCGGCCGTTCCGGTGGCCCGCGCGCCGCCGACATAATGGCCGGGTGACCGCACCCTCCTCCCACGCCGGCTCAGGCGGCGCTCAAGGATTCTCCGTCGTCATAGTGGGCGCCGGTCCCGCCGGGCTGACCGTCGGCAACATCCTGCGCGCCGCGGGTGTCGACTGTCTGGTGCTGGAGACGGAGACCCGCGATTTCGTCGAACGGCGGCCGCGCGCCGGGGTCATCGAGGAGTGGGCCGTGCGCGGGCTGGAACGGCGCGGGCTGGCGCGGACCCTGCTGGAGCGGGCGCAGACCCACACCGAGTGCGAGTTCCGGTTCGCCGGGGAGTGCTACCGCTTCGCGTACACGGAACTGACGGGGCGTCACCACTTCGTCTATCCGCAGCAGTTCCTGGTGACGGACCTGGTCCGGGAGTACGCGGACGTACGGGGCGGGGAGATCCGGTTCGGCGTCCGGGACGTACGCCTGCACGGTATCGGGTCCGGGCGGCCGTCGGTGTCGTACGTGTGCCCGGAATCCGGCGAACGCCGGGTGGTGACGGCGGACTTCGTCGCGGGCTGCGACGGCGCGCGCGGGGTGACGCGCGCGTCACTGCCTCCGGAGCGGGCCCGCCTCGCTCGCCACGACTACGGCGTCGGCTGGCTGGCACTGCTGGCCGAGGCGCCGCCGTCCTCGGACTGCGTGGTGTTCGGCATGCATCCGCGGGGTTTCGCCGGGCACATGGCCCGCAGCCCCGAGGTGACCCGCTACTACCTGCAGTGCCGGCCGGGCGACGACCCGGCGAACTGGCCGCACGAGCGCGTCTGGGCGGAGCTGCGGGAACGGCTGGGCGCGGCCGGCGCACCGCCGCTCGAGGAGGGCCGGCTGATCGAGAAGCGCGTGCTCGACATGCACGGTTACGTGGTCGAGCCGATGGCCTTCGGGCGGCTCTTCCTGGCCGGGGACGCGGCGCACCTGACCGCGCCCATCGCCGCCAAGGGTCTGAACCTCGCCCTGCACGACGCCTTCCTGCTCGGCGACGGGCTGGTCGCGTCCCTGACGAAGGGCGACGACTCCGGACTGTCCGGCTACTCGGACACGTGCCTCACCCGGGTGTGGGACTACCAGGAGTTCTCCCAGTGGCTGGCCGAGATGTACCACGGCACGGCGTCGGGCGATCGGTATCGCGCGGGTGCCGCGCTGGCCCGGCTGCGTCGCCTCTTCGACTCGCCGGCCGCGGCGACGGAGTTCGCCGAGCGGTACCTCGGCGTACGGACCACCGGCTGAGCGCATGACCGGCCGGGGACGGCAGGTCGCTCAGTCGTGCGGCGGCCGGTCGTCGAGCCGGTGGTCGGCCACGTTCAGCGCCTCGTCGACCAGGCGGCGCAGATGCCCGTCGCGCAATGAGTACACGACCCGGCGCCCCTCCTTGCGGGTGCCGACCAGCCCCGCCAGACGCAGGCGGGCCAGATGCTGGCTGACCGCCGGACGGGCCGCCCCGCAGGCCTCGGTGAGGGTGGTGACGTCGGCCTCTCCGTCGGTCAGGGCGTGCAGCAGGGTCAGGCGGGTGCGGTCGCCGAGCAGGGCGAGGATCTCGGCGGCGAGCGCGAACTGCTCCTCGCCCGGTGTGCGCGGGTGCGCATCGTCCGCAGATGACAGGTGCATGCGTGCGCTCATACGCACATAATGGCGTCGGGGACGGCGAACGTCCACCCACCGCACCGGCACCCAGAACGCCGGGACACCGGAAGGGGCACCCATGAGCGACCCGCACCGGCACCACCACCACGATCACCACCGGGACGGCCATCACCACGCCCGCCCCGGCCCCTCCCCCTCGGCCGCCCGGTGGCGCCGGTGCGCGCACCGCCTCGCGCACCGGCTCACCCCCCATTCCCACGAGAGCGCCGACAAGCTGGACCCGGCCCTGGAGTCCTCGGCCCGCGGCCTGCGCGCCCTGTGGGTGTCGCTGGCGGTGCTGGGCGCGACGGCGCTGGCGCAGGCGGCCGTGGTGGTGGTCTCCGGATCGGTGGCGCTGCTCGGCGACACGGTGCACAACACCGCGGACGCGCTGACCGCCGTTCCCCTGGGCATCGCCTTCGTGCTGGGCCGGCGCGCGGCCACCCGGCGCTTCACGTACGGATACGGACGGGCGGAGGACCTGGCCGGTGTCGTGATCGTCCTGACGATCACCGCCTCCGCGGTGTTCGCGGCGTGGACGGCGGTGGACCGGCTGCTCGACCCGCGCCCGGTCGCGCACGTGCCGGCGGTCGCCGCGGCCGCCCTGGTCGGCTTCGCCGGCAACGAGTGGGTGGCCCGCCACCGCATCCGCGTGGGCCGGGAGATCGGCTCCGCCGCGCTGGTCGCCGACGGCCTGCACGCCCGCACCGACGGCTACACCTCGCTGGCGGTGCTGCTGGGTGCGGGGGGCGCGGCGCTCGGCTGGCAACTCGCCGACCCGGTCGTGGGGTTGGCGATCACGGCCGCGATCGTCCTGGTCCTGCGGGACGCGGCGCGCGAGGTGTTCCGGCGGCTGATGGACGCGGTGGACCCGGCGCTGGTGGACCGGGCGGAGCGGGTGCTGGACGGGGTTCCCGGTGTGCGCGGGGTGGGTGAGCTGCGGCTGCGCTGGATCGGGCACCGGCTGCGCGCCGAGGTCGCCCTGGTGGTGGACGGCGAGGCGACGGTCCGCGAGGCCCACCGCATCGCCGTGGCGGCCGAGCACGCCCTGCTGCACGCGGTGCCGCGGCTCACCGCCGCCCTGGTCCACGCGGACCCGGCGCCGTCCCCGGGCGAGGCCGATCCGCATCTGGCGATCGCCCACCACGCCTGAGCCCAACGGTTCAGGCGGCGCCGAGCCCGTCCAGGACCTCGGCGCCGGGCAGTTCCGCGAAGGCCTTGCCCGGCACGAGCAGTTTGCCGCGCCGGCGTCCGCTGCCGACGAGGACGTAGGGCAGGTCGACGACGGCCGAGTCCACCAGCAGGGGCCAGCCGCCGGGCAGGCCGACCGGGGTGATGCCGCCGTACTCCATGCCGGTCTCCCCGGTGGCCGTGTCCATCGGCGCGAAGGACGCCTTGCGCGCCCCGAGGTGACGGCGTACGACGCCGTTGACGTCGACCCGGGTGGTGGAGAGCACCACGCAGGCGGCCAGGGTCGTGCCGCCGCCCCGCTTGCCGGTGACCACCACGCAGTTGGCGGACTGTTCGAGCAGTTCACGGCCGTAGTGCTCGACGAAGGTGGCGGTGTCGGCCCACTCCGGTTCGGTGTCGACGTAGAGGATCTGGTCGGCCGGTACGGTGCCGCTCCAGCGGCGTACGGCGTCGGCGACCGGGCGGGTCAGTTCGTCGAGGCATTCCGGGGCGGGCGTGGCGCTGTCGAAGTTCCCGATGGGTGCGTGCATGGCGGCACGCTAACAACTGCCGGGGTCCGGAGAACGGCCGTCTCAGCGGACGGGCGGCACCGACACCGCCATGATCATCTCCATCGGCGCGTCACCCTCGTTGCCGTATGTGTGCGGGGTGTCGGACTCGAAGGAGGCGCTCGCGCCGGTCGGCACCCGGTGGGTCACCCCGTCGACGGTGAGGGCGAGTTCGCCCGACGTGACGTGCACCAGCTCGACCGTGCCGGTGGGGTGCGGGTCGGAGAGGCTGTGCTCGCCCGGCATCAGCCGCCACTCCCACATCTCCAGCGGGCCGGGCGCCTCCACCCCGGCGAGGAGCCGGCTGAAGCTGCCCGCGTCGGTGTGCCAGAGGCGTACGGCCTCTTCGGCGGGGACGACGCGGACCGTGGGGCCCTGCTCCCGGTCGAGCAGGGTGGTGATGCTGACCCCGAGGGCGTCGCCGATCTTCACGACGGTGCCGAGGCTGGGGTTGGTGCGCGCCTGCTCGATCTGGATGAGCATGCCGCGGCTGACCCCGGCGCGCGCCGCGAGCGCCTCCAGGGTGAAGCCGCGCTCGGTGCGCCAGCGCCTGACGTTGCGCGCCAGGGACTGGGTCAGCAGGTCGAGGTCCGCCACGTTCCGTCCAGGGACTCGTACAGGTACGTACATTGAGGTGCATGACGCGGTGCTTCAGACTGAACCACGGTCCGCTGCACCCGAAGGTCCACCGCACTGTACTGCGAGCCGACCGGACCGTGACAGCGCGCCCGGCCGCCGCCTCCAGGCCGTCCTGTCAGCCCTCCGCGGCCGGTTCCGCGAGCCTGCCCGGGGTCCGCTGCGGATCTTCGTCCAACGCGGCGAGACGGGCCACCGCCTCGTCGTCCAGCTTCGACAGCTCCCGCAGCTGCCCCGGCGTGATCCCGTCGGGAATCGGCACCGGAGCCGGGGTCCTGAGCGGCGGCTGCCAGCCCTCGGCGGGTGTCCAGCGCCGCACGACACGGGCCGGGGCGCCCGCCACCACGGAGTGGTCGGGGACCGTGCCCCGGACCACGGCACCGGCGGCCACGACCACGTTCCGCCCGATCCGCGCGCCGGGCAGGATCACCGCGCCGGTGCCGATCCAGCAGCCGGGGCCGATCTCCACCGGGTCCATCCGCGGCCACTGCTTGCCGATGGGCTGGTGCGGGTCGTCGTAGGAGTGGTTGGTGGAGGTGACGTAGACGTACGGGCCGAAGTAGCAGTCGCTGCCGATGGTGACGGTGGTGTCCGCGATGACGTGGCTGCCGCGGCCGAGGACGACCCCGTCGCCGATGCGCAGGATCGGCTCGGGGCCGAGGTCGAGATCGGGCATGAGCCCGGCGGTCAGCGTGACCTGCTCGCCGACGATGCAGTGGGCGCCGACGTGGATCCAGGGCTCGCCGAAGACCGTGCCGAGCGGGAAGGCCAGCCGGGTGCCCGTGCCCAGCGCGCCGAAGCGGAACCGCCCGGGGTGGGCGGCGGTGACGGAACCGGTGCGCTGCACCCAGGCCCAGCCCGCGTGGACGGCCCGCTGCGCGAGGCGGCTCCGCCAGGACGAGAACGTGTTCTTGCGGTGGGGCACCCGCTCACGGTAGTCCGCGCGCACCGCGCACAGGTCCGCACCGTGCTGTGATCTTCACCCCACCGGGTGGCGTACGGTGCCGTACAACACCCGAGCAGGAGGCGAAGATGACGCAGAAGGCGCTGATCACGGGCATCGGCGGCAAGGACCCGAAGGTGGACGCGGACGCCTTCGTGGCACCGACGGCCTCGGTCGTCGGGGACGTGACGCTGCACGCCGGGGCGAGCGTCTGGTACGGCGCGGTGCTGCGCGGCGACGTCGAGCGGATCTCCGTGGGCGCGAGCAGCAACGTCCAGGACAACTGCACGCTCCACGCCGACCCCGGCTTCCCCGTCACCGTCGGCGAGCGCGTCTCCATCGGCCACAACGCCGTGGTGCACGGCGCCACCGTCGAGGACGACTGCCTGATCGGCATGGGTGCCACGGTCCTCAACGGAGCGGTGATCGGCACGGGTTCACTGGTCGCGGCCCAGGCGCTGGTCCCGCAGGGGATGCGGGTGCCGCCGGGGTCGCTGGTCGCGGGGGTGCCGGCGAAGGTGAAGCGGGAGCTGACGGAGGAGGAGCGTCAGGGGGTCACGCTGAACGGCACGATGTACGCGGCGCTGGCTGGGCAGCATCGGGATGCGGTGGGGCAGGTGCTCTGAGACGCCGTCTGCCGGTCATCCGCGGCTGGTCGCGCCCACGCGGCGGAGCCACGCATCGACACGGCCCCGTGCCCCTGTGGGACGCCTCACTCCCCGGCGGTCGCGGGCTCGGGCTCCGGCTGGGCCCTGCTCGCCCTGCGCTTGACGATCAGCATCGAGGCGACGCCGATCAGGACCGCCACCACCAGGCCCAGCCAGGAGAAGCGCTTGAGCCAGTCCTCCGCGACGACGCCGACGTAGTAGATGACGGCGGTGGTGCCGCCCGCCCAGACGATGCCGCCGAGGACGTTGGCGATCAGGAACTTCCAGTACGGCATCCGCAGCACACCGGCCAGCGGGCCCGCGAAGATCCGCAGCAGGGCGACGAAGCGGCCGAAGAACACGGCCCACATGCCCCACTTCTGGAAGGACCGCTCGGCGGTGGCGACGTGCCCCTCGCTGAAGTGCTTGGGGAATTTTCTGCCCAGCCAGGCCAGCAGCGGCCGGCCGCCCTTGCGGCCGATGGCGTAACCGATGGAGTCGCCGATCACCGCGCCCGCGCTGGCGCAGGCGCCGAGGACCAGCGGGTCGATCCCGCCGTGCTGCGACGACAGCAGGGCCGCCGACACCAGGATGATCTCGCCGGGCAACGGGATGCCCAGGCTCTCCAGACCGATGACCAGCGCGACGACGGCGTAGACGGCAGCCGCTGGCACCGTGTCGAGCCATTCCTGGACGTGCAACGCCCCATCCTCCGCTTCGCGTACCTGTTCCCCGGTGCGCCTCGATCGAGGCGCACCGGGAAGCGTACCGGGTCGGCGGGGGTCAGCCGTTGGGGCGCAGGGTCCATATGACGGTCATCTCACCGGTGACGGCTCCGTCCTCGCGCTGGATGGCGACGCTCACCGGGAATTCGGGCCGGCTGCCCGCGTCCAGTTCGGCGACGACGTCCGCGGCGGGGCGGCCGAGCGTCGCGGTGGCGGTGACCGGGCCGAGGGCGATCTTCTTGAAGGCGATCTCCGCGGTGACCGGCAGCGGCACCGCCCGGGAGAGCTGGTCGCCGAAGGCGGCCAGCACGATCGCGCCGCTGGCCGACTCGCCCAGCGTGAACATGGCTCCGGCGTGCGGTCCGCCGACGTGGTTGCGGTACTCGCTCTGGTCCGGGAGGGTCAGGACGGCCTTCTCCGGGGTGGTCTCCAGGTACTCGAGGTTCAGGGTCCTGACCATCGGCACCGTGGCGGCGAGCAACTCGCCGATCGACATCTGATCTGCGCTCATGACGGCAGGTTACCCGCGAGTAGCATCCAGGGCCAGGCACCCGGGAAGATCGCCGTATGCTGGGCGCCCATGTGGCCAGGAGAGCAGTCATCCGCCGGCGGGCCGGACCCGCGGCAGCCCAACCCGTACCGGCAGCCGGGCTACCAGCAGCAGCAGCCGTACGCGGGGCAGCAGCAGCCCGCCCCCTGGAACGCGCCCACGGTCACCTCCGGCGGTCCGGCGGGACGGGGGCCCGGCAGCGGCCGAACGAAGGTGGTCGCGGTCGTCGCCGCCGCGGTCGTGGTGGTCGCCGCCGCCGTGACCGGGGCCGTCCTCCTGGGCGGGGGCGGGGACGACGAGGCCCGGCCCGGCCCCGCCTCCTCCTCCCCGGCGGCCTCCTCCCCGGCCGCGTCCGCCGCCGGCGACCCGCGCGGCGGTGACGGCTCCCCGAAGCCCACCGTCGAGGGCTGGACCGTCGTGGCCAACCCCGACCGCGGCATCGCCTTCGACGTACCGGCGTCCTGGGTACCGCAGTCGCGCGACTGGGTCACCTACGTAGCGGAGGACGACGACCCCGACGAGAAGCCCCTGGTCGCCATGAAGGCCCCCGCCGTGCTCAAGGAGAAGTGGTGCGGGTCGGACGACGACCGGGACGGCTCGGTCGACCACACGCCCCTGGCCAGTGCGGGCACCCGCGGCAACAACGGCGCCCGGAGCACCGAGGAGATCGCCCGCACCGACTCCGCGACCTGGGTCTACGGGGCGTTCACCCAGCCGGACCGGGACAAGGTCGCCACCGGACCGGTGACGTCGTTCACCACGGCCTCCGGCATCAAGGGCAGCGTGGCCACCTCCCGGTCGTCCGGGGTGGCGAGGAAGGACAAGTGCGACGTGAACGGCAAGGCGACCACCTTCGCCTTCAAGTCCGCCGACGGCGACTTCGTCTCGTGGTCGTTCTTCGGCGCGGCGGACGTCGCCGACGAGGTACCCGACGCCACCGTCCGCGAAATCCTCGCCACCGTCAGGGAGTACACCCCGTCGGAGTCCTGAGCCCCGCCGTTTCGGTACGCCCCTGACAAGGCCCGGTGACCGAATCGTGTCCTGGGCGGCATTAGGGTGACTGCTCATGTGGCCAGGACAGCAGCCGCCCGGGGGCGAGCAGAACCCGCAGAACAATCCGTACCAGCAGCCGGGGTACCAGCAGCCGAATCCGTATCAGCAGCCCGGCTACCAGCAGCAGCCCGGCGCGTACGGGCAGCAGCAGTGGAGTACGCCGCAGCCGGCCACCGTTCCGCAGCCTGCGACGGGCGGCGGTGGGGGTGGCGGCAACCGGACGAAGCTGGTCGCGATCATCGCGTCCCTCGCCGTGGTGGTGGCCGCGGGTGTCACCGGATTCCTGGTGCTCGGCGGTGACAAGGACGACCAGGCGGACGACGGCAAGGACAAGAAGACCTCGGCGAGCCCGACCGTGGAGAAGTCCGGGTCCCCCACCGCGGACCCGAGTGCGTCGGGCTCCGACGAGAACCCGCGCGGGGGCGAGGGCGCGAAGGCGACCGTCGACGGCTGGAAGGTCGTCGCCAATCCGCGCTTCGGCACCATGTTCGACGTGCCCGCGGACTGGGAGATCGACAGCACCGACACCAGCGTCGGCTTCGAGTGGGAGGAGGACGGGAAGACCGACCGCACCACGGTCACCGCCCCGGCCTATCTGAAGTCCGAGTGGTGCACGACCGACGAGAACAAGGACGGCCGCAAGGAGACCACCGCCCTCGCCACCACGGGCACCCGCGGCGAGAGCGGCGCCAAGACCACCGACCAGGCGGCCGAGACGCGGGTGCCGTGGTGGATCTACGGCGGTTTCACCGAGCCGGACAAGAAGAGCGTGAAGTACGGCAAGCCGAAGGCGTACACCACCGCGTCGGGCATCAAGGGGAGTGTCATCACGGCGCACTCGGAGGGCGCTCCCAAGAAGGGCAAGTGCGACACCGAGGGCAAGGCGATCACCTTCGCGTTCAAGAACAGCGCTGGCGATTTCGTCACCTGGAACCTGTACGGCGCCAAGGGCGTCAAGGACGAGGTCCCCGAGGCGACGATCCAGAAGATCCTCAGCACCGTGCGCCTCACCGAGGAACCGCCGACCGAGTCGTAACGCCCCCGTAACACCGGGGTTCGTAGGCCGCTCAGCCGATGCCGAAAGCCCCGGCGGGCGGCTCGGGCGACGGTACGGCGTCCTCGTCGCGCACCGGACGGGCGTCGCCGACGAAGTCCCGCAGGGCGGCCCCGTGCTCGACCCTGGCCGGGAAGGCGTCGGCGGCGGTGCGCCGGGCCAGGGCGGCGGTGTCCAGCGGCCGGTGCGCGGCGACCAGCACCGCGTTGCCGAAGCGGCGCCCGCGCAGCACGCCCGGTTCGGCGATCAGCGCCAGCTCCTGGAAGAAGGCCGCGAATCCGGCGAGTTGGCCGCGCAGGAAGCCGAACGGGGCCCCGTCGGCCAGGTTGGCGACGTACACGCCGTCGGCGCGCAGGACGCGGGCCGCCTCGCGCACGTAGCCGACGGAGGTCAGGTGCGCGGGCACCCGTGAGCCGCCGAAGACGTCGGCGACCAGCACGTCGGCCGAGTCCGCGGGCGCGGCCGCGAGCCAGGCGCGGGCGTCGGCGCCGTGTGCGGTGACGCCCGCGTCGGGTGGCAGCGGAAGGTGCTCGGCGACCAGGCCGAGGAGCCCCCGGTCGGCCTCCACGACGTGCTGCCGTGAACCGGGCCGGGTCGCGGCCACGTACCGGGGCAGGGTGAACGCGCCGCCGCCCAGGTGCAGGACGTCCAGCGCACGCCCCGGCTCGGCGACCGTGTCCAGGACGTGGCCGAGCCGGCGCGTGTACTCGAACTCCAGGTGCGCCGGCTCGTCCAGGTCGACGTACGACTGCGGCGCCCCGTCGACGGTGAGCAGCCAGGCCCGTTCCCGGTCGACGTCGGGCATGAGCTTGGCGGTGCCGTGGTCGGTGACGCGACTGACGGGTATGGCTTCGTTCACCTGCCCATTGTGCCAAGCGCCGGTCTCATCCGACGGCGGTCACGGTCCCCGCCCCCACGGTGCGGCCGCCCTCGCGGATCGCGAAGCCGAGCCCCGTCTCCAGGGGCACGTCCCGCCCCAGCTCGACCGTCATGGTGACGGTGTCCCCGGGCCGGGCGACGGCCACCTCGCCGAGGTCCACGTCGCCGACCACGTCCGCGGTGCGGAGGTAGAACTGCGGCCGGTAGCCGGTGGTCAGCGGCGTGGAGCGGCCGCCCTCGCGCGTCGACAGCACGTACACCCGCGCGGTGAAGCGGCGCGCGGGCACGACGCTGCCGGGTGCGGCGACCACGTGTCCACGGCGCACGGTGTCGCGGGCGACTCCGCGCAGCAGCAGCGCCACGTTGTCCCCGGCCTGTGCCTCCTCCATCGGCTTGCCGAAGGTCTCCAGGCCGGTGACGACCGTCTCGACGGACGCGCCGAGCACCTCGACCCGGTCGCCGACGCGCACGGTGCCGCGCTCGACGGCGCCGGTGACGACGGTGCCGCGGCCGGTGATGGTGAGCACGTTCTCCACCGGCAGCAGGAACGGCGCGTCCAGGTACCGCTCGGGCATGGGCACGTACGTGTCCACGGCGTCGAGCAGCGCCTCGACGGACGCCGTCCACCGCGGGTCGCCCTCCAGGGCCTTGAGCCCCGAGACCCGTACGACGGGCACGGCGTCGCCGCCGTAGCCGTGCGCGCTGAGCAGTTCGCGGACCTCCAGCTCGACCAGGTCGGTCAGTACCGTGTCCTCGCCGTCCTCGACGGCGTCGGCCTTGTTGAGCGCGACCACGATGTGGTCGACGCCCACTTGCCGGGCGAGCAGCACGTGTTCGGCGGTCTGCGGCATGATCCCGTCCAGCGCCGAGACGACGAGGATGGCCCCGTCGAGCTGGGCGGCGCCGGTGACCATGTTCTTGACGTAGTCGGCGTGGCCGGGCATGTCGACGTGCGCGTAGTGCCGGGTGTCGGTCTCGTACTCGACGTGCGCGATGTTGATGGTGATGCCGCGCGCCGCCTCCTCCGGGGCGCGGTCGATGCGGTCGAACGAGACGTACGGGGTGGTGCTGCCGGCCCCGCGCTCGGCGAGGACCTTGGTGATGGCGGCGGTCAGGGTGGTCTTGCCGTGGTCGACATGGCCCATCGTGCCGATGTTCAGATGCGGTTTGGTGCGGACGTACGCCGTCTTGGACATGGCGGTACCTCGAAGCCTCGTGGCGGTGGTGGGGACCCCGGGGGCCGGCCGACCCTCCCCCTGCGGGGTCCGCCGGACGATCCGGGGAGGGTCAGCTTCGGGCGCCGTCGACTGCGGCGGTGAAGTGGGCGACGGCAGCCTTCGGGGCATCCGCGACCGCGGATGCTGCGAGGTGGAAGGCGTACCGGAACATGACGCCGATCATCGCCGACGCTTCGTCCCACGTCGAATGGTTTTTACGGGATTGGGAGTTCGATGTCCGCCGTCGCGCTTGCTACGGGCCGATGCTCCGCAGCGCCTCGCGGACGGACAGCGGCGCGAGGCCGGTCCGGTGCTCGGCCACGAAGGCGCGCACGGCGTCCGGATCGGTCTTGGCGTACTCGCGCAGGCACCAGCCGACGGCCTTGCGGACGAAGAAGTCGCCGTGGCCCGACCGGCGCACGCAGTAGCCGAAGAGGCGGTCGGTGTCGGTGTGTTCCCTGTAGCGCAACTGGTGGAGGAGCGCCGCGCGCACCAGCCAGAGGTCCTCGTCCTCGATCCAGGCGTCCATGTCGGCCGTGAGGCCGCGGTCGGCGGCGACCAGGCCCCCGACGACATGCGCGGCGAGCAGGTCGACGGTGTCCCACCACGGGACCGTGGTGAGCAGATGCCGGGCCACGGGCAGGAAACCGGACGAGCAGTGCGTCACATACCGGCGCAGGTAGTCGACGGCGAAGTAGTGGTACTCGCGCTCGGGCAGCCGCCAGCAGCGCAGCGCGACCGCGGCACAGTCCGACTCGTCCGGGCGGGGCACGCCCGCCAGCACCGTGCGGGACAGCGAGCGGCGAACGGGCGAGGTCAGGCCCAGGAACGGGGCCACGTCCTTCATGTACGCCCGCTGCCCGGCGGCCCGCCCGGGGTCGGCCGCGGCGGGGTACTCGACGGTGAGCCGCTCCAGTACCGTGTCGGCGAGGGCGCTGTGCGGCGCGTCCGGAATCGGCCGGGCTGTGACGCTCATGAGACGCACCATACGGCGATCACACACATGTGTCGGTTAGTGTCACCGGATGCTCGATGCCACCACCCGCTCTGGGGGCACCGCCACGGTCTCTCCCCGGGCCGCCGCCGAACTCGCCGTCGCCACCGCCGCCGGACCGGTCGCGCCGACCGGCTTCGCCGCACGTGTGACGAGAGTGCTGCTGTCCCCGTGGTCGCGGCTCTCCCTGCTGGTCGCCCTGCTGGCCTCGGCCGCGACGACTGTGGTGCTGTTCCAGCCGCAGCAGTTGCTGACCAACGGCTGGCCGCCGCAGCTCGGGGGTGCGGCGGCGGCCCTCGCGTACGCGGTGGCGTACGGGCTGTGCACGGTCGCCTTCGTGCCGCGCCCGCTGCTCAACCTGGCGGCCGGTGCCCTGTTCGGTTCGCAGCTGGGGCTGGCCTCCGCGCTGGCGGGGACGGTGCTCGGCGCCGGGATCGCCTTCTGTCTCGGCCGGGTGCTCGGCCAGGAGGCGCTGCGGCCGCTGCTGCGGGGCAAGTGGCTCAAGGCCGCGGACGGGCAGCTCAGCCGGCACGGCTTCCGCTCGATGCTGGCGGCGCGGCTGTTCCCCGGGGTGCCGTTCGCCGCCGCCAACTACTGCGCCGCCGTGTCCCGGATGGGCCTGCTGCCCTTCCTGCTGGCGACCGGGCTCGGCTCGATCCCCAACACCGCCGCCTACGTCGTCGCGGGCGCCCGTGCCTCGACGCCGACCTCCCCGGCCTTCCTGATCGCGCTGGCCTGCATCGCCCTGCCTGGGCTCGCGGGCGCGGTGGTGGCCTGGCGCAAGCGGCACCGGCTGCGCGGGCACTGACGGGGCGTTGCACCGCTTCCAGGATCCTGGTCCGCGCCGGTCTCCTGCCGCCGGGCCGGCACGACGCCGGTGAGCCTCGGCAACGGGCCGGCCCTGACGACCCTCATGGCGTCGCCGGCTGGACGGCGGCGGGCCCCGCGGTGACGTGGGGGCCTGCTCACCCCCGCCGTCCCGGGTTCATTTCGGGGCGCTACGCTGCCCCTCGGCACGCCAGGTCCCGATCACCAACGCGACGGTTCGGCGTGTCCGCCGACCGTTTCTCGCCGTTCCCCGATCGCCGCTTGGACTGACGTAACTCCATGTCTTGGTTTGAATCCCTCGTCCTCGGACTCGTCCAGGGACTGACCGAGTTCCTCCCCGTTTCCTCCAGCGCGCACCTGCGGCTGACCGCGGCGTTCTCCGGCTGGCACGACCCGGGCGCGGCCTTCACGGCGATCACCCAGATCGGCACCGAGGCCGCGGTGCTCATCTACTTCCGCAAGGACATCGGGCGGATCATCGCGGCGTGGACGCGCTCGCTCACCGACAAGTCGATGCGCCACAACCCGGACGCGCGCATGGGCTGGCTGGTGATCGTCGGCTCGATCCCGATCGGTGTGCTCGGCCTGACGCTGAAGGACCAGATCGAGGGCCCCTTCCGCGACCTGCGGATCACCGCGACGATGCTGATCGTCGTCGGCATCGTCATCGGCATCGCCGACCGGATGGCCGCCCGGGACGAGAAGGGCGGCCGGCACCGCGCGCCGCAGCAGCGCAAGGAGCTGGAGAACCTGGGCGTGCGGGACGGTCTGATCTACGGCCTGTGCCAGGCGGCGGCCCTCATCCCCGGCGTCTCCCGCTCCGGCGCGACCATCAGCGGCGGCCTCTTCATGGGATACCGGCGCGAGGCCGCCGCGCGGTACTCGTTCCTGCTCGCGATCCCGGCGGTGCTCGCCTCCGGCGTCTTCGAGCTGAAGGACGCGATGGAGAGCGACCACGTCTCCTGGGGACCGACGCTCTTCGCCACGGTCATCGCCTTCGCCACCGGGTACGTGGTCATCGCCTGGTTCATGAAGTTCATCTCCACCAAGAGCTTCATGCCGTTCGTCTGGTACCGCATCGCGCTCGGCATCGTCATCATCGCCCTGGTCGCGACGGGTGTCCTCAGCCCGCACGCCGCGGAGTCATCCGGCTGAGACGAACCGCTTGTGTAGCCGTGCGGTAGCGCAGTGTCAGTTCTTGCCCCTAGGCTTGTCCGCATGTCCCCCGATTACGTGACCCCTGGTTCCGTGCGGTCCGCCGCGGAACTGAACGAGCAGATCCGCGCGCTGTGGCGGCGCGCGGGCGGGACCCTGTCCGCGCAGGAGCGTGTGGAGTACGAGTTGCTGGTGGTCGAGTGGGCGACCGCGATCCGGGGCCAGGTCATCGAGGCGGCCTGAGCGGCGCACCGCCCCACACCCCGGCCCCGGACCCCCGGCCCGCCCCTTCGGCCCCGCCTCCCTTGGCCCGGTCAGCGCCCGCCCGCCACCCGGAGCACCGTCCCCGTCGTGTAGGACGCCTCGGGCGACAGCAGCCAGGTGATCGCCGCGGCGATCTCCTCCGCCCGGCCGGCGCGCCCCATCGGCACCGCCGCCCCCATCCGCTCCGCCCGCCCGGCATCGCCCGCCGCCGCGTGCATCTCGGTGTCGATCACCCCGGGGGCGACGGCGTTGACCCGGACCCCGTCCGGGCCGAGCTCCTTGGCCAGGCCCAGTGTCAGCGCGTCGACACCCGCCTTGCTCGCCGCGTAGTGCACGTACTCCCCCGGGCTGCCGAGGGTCGCGGCGCCCGACGACACGTTCACGATCGCACCGCTCCCGCGCGGCGTCATCAGCCGCGCCGCCCGCCGGGCGCACAGCAGCACGCCCAGCAGGTTGACGTCGAGGACCCGTCGCAGGTCCGCGGTGTCGCTGTCGGCGAGCCGCCCCAGCGGGCCGGTCACGGCCGCGTTGTTCACCAGCCCCGTCACCGGGCCCAGCCGCTCCTCCGCCACGTCGAAGAGCCGCTCGACGTCGGCCTCCACGGACGTGTCCGCGCGCACCGCGACCCCGCGGCCGCCCGCCTCGCGCACCCCTGCCACGACCGCCTCGGCGGCCGCGGAGTCTCGCGCGTAGCCCACGACGACGTCGTGGCCGTCCGCCGCGAGGCGCAGACAGGTCGCCGCTCCGATCCCCCGGCTTCCGCCGGTGACCACCGTGATGGGCCGTGTCATGAGCTACCTCCACACTTTGATCGATCATCGATCATCCTAGGCGAGGTCTCACGCGCCGGACAGACTCCGGGGTGACGGACACGGACTTCGGTGTGATCAACTGAATTCGCGCCCGTCGCGTGCGCACACTGTAGGGATCACCGGGTAGGGATCATCGACAGGGAGGAGCCCATGAAGACGCTCGACCACTGGCTCGCCTCCCCGTGGCGGCGCTCGGCCGTCGCCGTGCTCGCCGGGGCCCTGCCCGTGCTCGCCTTCCCGGGCCCGGCCCTGTGGTGGTGGGCCTGGTTCGCCCTGGTCCCCTGGATCCTGCTGGCCCGGACCGCGCCGGGCGGCAGACGCGCGGCGTACGACGGGTGGTGCGGCGGGTTCGGGTTCGTGCTGGCCATGCACCACTGGCTGCTGCCGAACCTGCACGTGTTCACGTTCGTCATCGCCGCGCTGCTCGGCGCGCTGTGGGTCCCCTGGGGCTGGCTGGTGCGCCGGACGCTGGGCGGGGCGCCGTCCGCCGGCCGGGTCGCGGCGGCCCTGGTGGTGCTGCCGTCGGGCTGGCTGCTGGCGGAGCTGGTCCGCTCCTGGCAGGGGCTCGGCGGCCCCTGGGGGATGCTCGGCGCCAGCCAGTGGCAGGTGGCTCCGGCGCTGCGGCTGGCCTCGGTGGGCGGTGTGTGGCTGCTCAGCTTCCTGGTCGTGGCCGTCAACGTCGCGCTCGCCGTCCTCGTCGCCGTGCGCCGGGCGAGGGTGCCGGCCCTGGCGGGGCTCCTCGCCACGGCCGCGGCCACCTCGGCGGCCTGGGTCTGGTCACCGCGCCCCGACACCGACGAGCGGGCCGCGATCGCCGTGGTGCAGCCGGGCGTCGTCGCCGGGGCGGACAGCGCCGACCGGCGGTTCGACCGCGAGGAGCAGCTGACCCGGCGGCTCACGGACCGGGACCTCGATCTGATCGTCTGGGGCGAGAGCAGCGTCGGCTTCGACCTGGGCGACCGGCCGGACCTCGCCCGGCGGCTCGCCGCGCTGTCCCGGGAGACCGGCGCGGACATCCTGGTCAACGTGGACGCGCGGCGCTCCGACAAACCCGGCATCTACAAGAGTTCGGTGCTCGTCGGCCCCCAGGGCCCGACCGGCGACCGGTACGACAAGATGCGGCTCGTCCCCTTCGGGGAGTACGTGCCGTTCCGCTCGCTGCTCGGCTGGGCCACCTCCGTGGGCAAGGCGGCGGGCGAGGACCGCAGGCAGGGCACCGAGCAGGTGGTGATGGACGTCGGCGACGGCCTGCGGATCGGGCCGATGGTCTGCTTCGAGAGCGCGTTCCCCGACATGAGCCGCAGTCTCGCCGCCGACGGTGCCGAGGTGCTGGTCGCCCAGTCCTCGACCTCGACCTTCCAGCACACCTGGGCACCCGAGCAGCACGCCTCGCTCGCCGCGCTGCGTGCCGCCGAGACCGGCCGGCCGATGGTGCACGCGACGCTGACCGGCGTGTCCGCCGTCTACGACGCGAGCGGCGCGCGGATCGGCTCCTGGCTCGGCACCGACGCGAGCACCTCGCGGGTCTACGAGATCCCCGTCACCCACGGCACCACGCCGTACGTCCGCTACGGCGACTGGACGGTGTACGCGGCGCTGCTCACCCTCGCGGCCTGGGGCGCCGCCGAGGGCGTGCGGACGGTGCGGCTCAGGCGGAGCGGTCGAGCACGGCCCGCACCACGCGCTCGCACAGCTCATGGGTCTCCAGCGCGTCCCGGGCGCTGAGCACCCTGCCGGAGCGCACCGCGTCGAGGAAGGCGAGCACCGCCTGCTCGATGCCGCGCTGACGGGCCACGGGAACCCAGTCGCCGCGCCGCCGCACGGTGGGCTGGCCCTTGTGGTCGATCACCTCGGCGAGGTTGACCACCTGGCGCTTGGTGTCCTGGCCGGAGACCTCCAGGATCTCCTCCGCCGAGCCGCTGAGCCGGTTCATCACACCGAGCGCGGTGAAGCCGTCCCCGGCGAGCTGGAGCACCACGTGGTGGAGCAGGCCGTCCTCGGCACGGGCGCGCACGGTCACGTCGTCGACCGGTCCCGGCACCAGGAACCTCAGGGTGTCGACGACGTGGATGAAGTCGTCGAGGATCATCGTGCGCGGGTCCTCGGGCAGTCCGGTGCGGTTCTTCTGCATGAGGATCAGCTCGCGCGGGTGCTCGGCGCACTGCGCGTACCCGGGGGCGTGGCGCCGGTTGAAGCCGACGGCGAGGCTGGTGCCGCGCTCCTCGGCGAGCGTCACCAGGCGTGCGGAGTCGGCGAGTTCGTAGGCGAGGGGCTTGTCGACGTAGGTGGGGACGCCGGCTTCGAGGAGCCGGGTCACGATCTCGGGGTGGGCGGCGGTCGGCGCGTGCACGAAGGCGGCGTCCAGGCCCTGGGCGAGGAGCGCGTCGAGGTCGGCGTGGCGCTGCGCCGGCGGGATGCGCAGCCGGTCCGCGACCCGGGTGAGGGTGGCGGGGGTGCGGGTCTGCAGGTGCGGTTCGATCCCGGGGAGGGCGGCGAGCACCGGCAGGTAGGCCTTCTGCGCGATGTCGCCGAGTCCGATGCAGCCGACCTTCACGGGATGTGCTCCTCTAACGCTCGTAACGCTCGCCGACCTGGGTCCGCCGGGAAGCATACGGGGGCTGCGGTGGCCGCCAGTCGGCGATGCCGTCGAAGCCGCGCAGGAACAGGGCGGGTCCGGCCTTGGACAGGGCGACGATCACGGCGTCGCGGACCGCGGCCCCGGCGCGGTTGCCCATCAGGTTGAGGCGGGCGACCTTGACGGCCCGCCGGGCGATCGCGGTGGTGCGGGGCAGCCGGGCGGCCGTGTAGGCGGCGAGGTCCTGCTTGTGGTGGGCGAGCACGACCGCGTCCTCGATAGCCTGGTTGCCGCCCTGGCCGAGGTTGGGCGGCATGGCGTGCGCGGCGTCCCCGAGGAGGGCGACCCGGCCGCGGTGGTAGGCCGGCAGCGGTTCGGCGAGGTGGTGCACGTCGTGGCGCAGGACGTCCTCGGGGCGGGCGGCCGCGAGGACGGCGGGGACGGGGTGGTGCCAGTCGCCGTAGCGGTGCAGCAGTTCGGCCTTCTCGTCGGCCGCGTGTCCGCCGGCCGGGGTGACGGCGGCGGCGTAGGCGTAGACCCGGCCGTCCCCCAGCGGGTGCGTGCCCCAGATGCGACCCCGGCCCCACGTCTCGTGGGAGGCGAACTCGGCGCCGGGGACCGGGATCACGATCCGCCAGGTGGTGAAGCCGGAGTAGACGGGCCCCGGGTGGTCCGGGAAGAGCGCGCGGCGCGCGACGGAGTGGATGCCGTCGGCCGCGACGACCAGGCCGGCCTCCAGTTCGCCGTCCGGCGTGCGGACCGTCGCCGGACGGTCGCGGCCCCCGGGGTCGGCGACCGTCGCGTCGGCGGCCGTGCGGACGGCGTCCGGCGGCAGCAGCGCGGCGAGGCGCTCGACGAGGGTGGACCGGTGCAGCAGCACCAGCGGACCGCCGAAGCGTGCCGCGGCGGCTTCGGCGCTGGTCCGGGAGAGCCAGCGGCCGCCGGGGGTGCGCAGTCCCCCGTCGCCCTGCCAGGCGGCGAGGTCGCGGATCTCCTCGCCGAGTCCGATCACGTCCAGGGCGCGCAGGGCGTTGGGCGACAGCGAGATGGCCGCGCCGACCGGCCGGAGCGAGGGTGCGCGCTCCAGGACGGTGACCCGCAGGCCGCTCTGGTGCAGGGCGACCGCCGCGGTCAGGCCGCCGATGCCGCCGCCGATCACGACGGCCGTCTTCGTGCGTGTCATGGCTCTCCTCGGCACTTCCTCGACGCTTGACTCACTACAGATGTAGTAGATCCTGCCGCCGACTGTACTACAGCCGTAGTGAGCCGGGTAGGTTGATCTCCATGTCCGCACACACCGCGTCCCCCGGGCCCTCGGCGGGTGCCTCCCGCGCCGACCTGGTCGCCGACGCCGCCCTGGCCCTGCTCGCCGAGCGCGGGATGCGGGGGCTCACGCACCGGGCGGTCGACGAGGCGGCCGCACTCCCCCAGGGCTCCACGTCCAACGTCGCGCGGACCCGGCAGGCGCTGCTGGAGCTGGCGGTGCGGCGGCTGGCCGACCGGGAGGCCCGGGTGCTGGCGCTGCACGAGATGCCGGACCCGCGCGCCGGCCTCGACGCCCTGGTGGACGCGCTGGCGCTGGCGACGCACCGCGCCCTGACCCGCAACCGCGCGCTGACGCTGGCCCGGTACGAACTGGCGCTGGAGGCCACCCGCCGCCCCGAGCTGCGGGCGCACTTCGACACGGCGGGCGCCCGCTTCCGGGAGCAGCTGGGCGCCCTCGTCACCGCGATGGGCTCGGCCGAACCGGCCCGGCACGTGCTCTCGCTGGTCGCCTGGGCGGACGGCCTGATGTTCAGCTGCGTGGCCGGGACCTTCCACGCCGAGGTGCCGAGCCTCCAGGAGGTGCGGTCGGGGCTGCGAGAGCTCCTGGACGGCATACTGGGTGGCGGGCCGGACAGCTGAAATCCCCTGGTGGGACCGGCCGGTTCTGGGCGAGGATGCCGAGATGACGACCGAACGCCGTGAACCCCCCGTCGACGCCGACGAACGCGCGATGCTGGAGGGCTGGCTCGAGTACCACCGGCAGACCCTCGCCTGGAAGTGCGAGGGACTCACCGACGAGCAGTTGAGGACGGCCGCCGTGGCACCGTCGACGCTGTCCCTGATGGGACTCGTCCGGCACATGGCGGAGGTGGAGCGCAGCTGGTACCGCAGGGTGCTGGCGGCCGAGGACGCGGGCCCGATCTACTACTCCGACGAGGATCCGGACGGCGAGTTCCGGCTCACCGAGGCGGACACCTTCGCTCAGGCCCACGCCACCTGGCAGGCCGAGATCGAGGCGGCCCGCCGGAACGCGGCCGGCGTCCCCCTGGACGAACCGACCCGGGGCAAGCACCTGCGCACCGGCGAGCGCTACACCCTGCGCTGGATCCAC
Organism: Streptomyces sp. NPDC034099; assembly: GCF_055575415.1. Lineage (NCBI taxonomy): Bacteria > Bacillati > Actinomycetota > Actinomycetes > Kitasatosporales > Streptomycetaceae > Streptomyces > Streptomyces sp. NPDC034099. The sequence continues at coordinate 573,360 of NZ_JBVISR010000005.1, forward strand.
ACCCACATGATCGAGGAGTACGCCCGCCACAACGGGCACGCGGACCTCCTCCGCGAGCGACTGGACGGAGCCACGGGCGACTGACGTCACCCCCGGGCGCCCACGGGCCTCCGTACGGGGCCGGAGATCACCCGTGCGGGGCAACCTCCGCCCGTCCGGCGCCGGCCGGGGCGCCCGAACCAGCAGAGTGGCGCGGGTGCATCGAACGACGACCACCGCAACGCTTCTGGTGACCGTGGCTGTCTCGGCCCTGACCGGCTGTACGACGGTCAGGGGGCCGGCCTCGGCCGACCCGTCGGCGGGCGGGGCCCGCTCGTCCGCGCCGCGCCCGGACGGCCCGGCCGAGCCCCGGGCCGTCCAGGCCCCGGCCCGGGAGGCGCTGGAGATGATCGGCCCCTCTCCGAGCCCGGAGCGCACCGGCGGGGAACCGCGCCGTACGCGGCCCCCGGCGGCCCCGTCCGCGCCGCACCGCCCCCCGGCCGCCCGCGCCCCCGAGCAGCGGCCCGCCCGCCCTGGGCCGCCGGCGCACACCCGTGCGCCCGAGCCCGCCCGGCCCCGGGTGCCGGATCTGCCCCGCGGCACCGGCACCGGCGGGAAGGCGGACGTGTGCTCCCTCGGCAAGCAGTACGGCGGTTGGCGGCCGGGCAGCCCCGAGGCCCGCATCTGCGAGCAGGCGTACGGCCGCTGAGCCCGGCCCGCGCCGCACGAGGGCGGGGCAGCCCGGGGCTAGGGCCGCTGTCGCGGCGGCCGGCCCCACTCCCCCGGGCGGTCGGGCCCGTCCGTGCCCCGGCCTGCGCGGTCCAGGCGCAGCGCCAGCCGGTCGATCGAGGCGCGTACCCCCTCCCCGTAATGTCCGGGGGCGAGGGACTCGGCCGCGGCGCGGGCGCGCCTCAGGTGCAGCCGGGCGGCCTCGCGGTGACCGAGCCGGTCGTAGTCCGCCGCCACGTTCAGGTGGAGTGAGGGGTAGAGGGCCCGGGCGGCGGAGGTGCCCTCGTGCCGGTCGGCGAGCAGGTCCTGAGTCAGTTCCTCGGCGGCCGCCAGCGCCCGCAGGTCCCAGGCCAGCTCCTCCTCGGGGTCGTCCTGGGTGTCGGCCAGGTAGTGGGCCAGCGTGCAGCGGTGCAGGGCGTCACCGCGCTCGCCGATCTCCGCCCACAGGCCGAGGAAGCGGTGCCGGGCCTCCTCGCGGTCGCCCGCGTGGTGCAGCATGGCGACCTGGCCGATCCGCGTCAGCACGGCATCCTGCGCCGCCTGTTCCTGTCCCTTCGCCACCGCGTCCTCCGTGCCCTCGTCGGCTGTCCCGACGACGCTAACCGCACGCGTCCGCTTTGCCCGACAGGCGGCACCGGGCCCGGCTCAGCCCAGGTTCGGGATGGTCCAGTCGATCGGTTCGTGGCCCTGCCCGGCGACCGCCTCGTTGATCTGTGTGAAGGGGCGGGAGCCGAAGAACTTCTTCGCGGACAGCGGGGAGGGGTGCGCCCCCTTGACCACGACGTGCCGCGTCTCGTCGATCAGCGGCAGCTTCTTCTGCGCGTAGTTGCCCCACAGCACGAACACCGCTGGGTCGGTGCGGTCGGCCACCGCGCGGATCACCGCGTCGGTGAACAGCTCCCAGCCGCGGGACTTGTGCGAGTTCGCCTCACCGGCCCGGACCGTGAGCACCGCGTTGAGCAGCAGGACGCCCTGCTTCGCCCACGGCATCAGATAGCCGTTGTCCGGGATCGGGGTGTCCAGCTCCGCGTGCATCTCCTTGTAGATGTTGCGCAGGGACGGCGGGACCTTCACCCCCGGCCGGACCGAGAAGCACAGCCCGTGGCCCTGGCCCTCGCCGTGGTACGGGTCCTGGCCGAGGACCAGCACCTTCACCCGGTCGAACGGCGTGGCCTCCAGCGCGGCGAAGACCTCCTCGCGCGGCGGGTAGACGGGGCCTTTCGCCCGCTCCTCCTCGACGAACTCCATCAGCTCCTTGAAGTAGGGCTGTTGCAGCTCGCCGCCCAGCACCTCGCGCCAGGACTCGGGCAGCATGGCGATGTCGGTCACGTCAACTTCCTTACGCTGTGCGGTCGCTTCCACTGCTCACGAACCTACCGCCGACCACTGACAACGGGGGCGCCTACCAGCTCGTCTTCCGTTCGAGCTGCCACATCATCATGATCGTCGAGGGGTCCAGGGCCTGCTCCGCGCCCGAGATGTCCGTGCTGGCGGCGACGTACTGCTTGCCCTGCCACAGCGGCAGCAGCCGCGCGTCGTTCACCATGATCTGCTGCGCCTGCTCGAACTCCCGCTCCACGTTGGCGCGGTCGCTCTCCCGGCGTGAGCGCGGCAGCAGCTCGCCGGTGATCTCCGGTGTGAGGTAGGGCGTGCCGAGCGCGTTCTGCTTGCCGACGAAGGGGGCGATGAAGTTCTCGGCGTCCGGGAAGTCCGGGGACCAGCCGCGTCCGAAGACCGGGTACTCGCCCTTCTGGTAGCCGGCGACGTACGTCTTCCAGGGGCGGCTCTTGAGGGTGACCTTGAACAGGCCGGAGGCGTCGAGCTGCCGCTTGATCTCCTCGAACTCCTTGGCCGTCTCGGAGCCGTAGCGGTCGGTGGTGTACCAGAGGGTGAGCGGGACCGGGTCGGTGATGCCGGCGTCCTCGAGTATCTTGCGGGCCTTGGGGACGCTGGGGTCGCCGTAGTCGTCGAAGAAGCCCGTGGTGTGACCGGTCAGGCCCTTGGGGACCATCGAGTACAGCGGGTCGACGGTGTCCTGGTAGATCCCGTGGGCGATCAGCGTCCGGTCGATCACCTGGGCGACGGCCTGGCGCACCTCCTTGCGTCCCGCCCACGGGTCCCCGGGGTTGAAGACGAGGTAGCTGATCTCCGTACCGCTGCCCTCGACCAGCTGGAGGTTCTCCTCCTTGCCCTCCTTGCCCTGGAGCGTGACGACGTCGTCGGCGGCGAGGCCGCGGTAGGTCACCTGGATGTCTCCGTCGCGCAGCGCCTTCACCATGCCGGCGGAGTCCTTGAAGTAGCGGATGGTCACCGCCTTGTTGTGCCGTTCGGCGAAGCCCTCGTAGCGGTCGTTGCGCACGAGTTCGGCCCGTTCGCCGTCCTCGTACGTCTGGAGGGTGTACGGGCCGGAGCCCACGACGCCGTTGCCTTCGCGCAGGGCGTCCGCGGGGTAGTCGCCGGGGTCGACGATCGACATGGCGGGCGTGGCGAGCACGAACGGGAAGGTGGCGTCGGGCTTGTTGAGGTGGAAGACCACCTCGTGCTCGCTCGGCGCCTGGACCCGTTCGAGGCTGCCGAGCAAGCCGGCCGGACCACCGTTGACGTTGATGTCCTTGATCCGGTCGATCGAGTACTTGACGGCCCGGGCGTCGAGGCGGTCGCCGTTGGAGAAGGTCAGGCCCTCGCGCAGCTCGCAGCGGTAGACCTGGTTCGTGCCGTCGGTGAACGAGCACTGCTCGGCGGCGTCGGGCTGGGGTGCGGTGGCCCCGCTGGGGTAACTGAGGAGCGTCTGGTAGATGTTCCGGAACAGCTCCCAGGAGCCGTCCCAGGACGCGGCCGGATCGAGCGTGCTGGGGGCGCTGGTGGTCCCGACGACGATCGGCTCCTCGTCCTCCGAACTGTCGGACGACAGGATGCCGCATCCGGTGACCAGTGACGATATGGACACGATGGCCGCGACCCGCCGCAGGCCTCGCTTCCGGTTGAACACGCGCACGCTCCTCGATCCGCCGTACCAAGGGTCGGCAGACCATACCGCAGCGCCATGCCCCCTGAACCCCCTTCTGAACAGGGGTTTTGATCATTTGAGGATGACTACGTTGTCATCGTGCACGGGGCTCCGATACGCGGACACGGGCGCCGTTCGCGTCGACGGCGCCCGTGTCCGGGATCGATCTGGAGGGGTCCTCGTGGGCGAGATCAGGCCACGCCGGCGTTCAGGAAGATGCCGCCGTCGACGACGAGCGTCTGACCGGTGACCCAGTCGGACTGCTCCGAGGTGAGGAACGCGGCGGCGCCGCCGATGTCGGACGGCACGCCGAGCCGGCCCAGCGGGTAGCCCGCGGCGGCCTCCTCCTCGCGGCCCTCGTACAGGGCGGCGGCGAACTTGGTCTTCACGACCGCCGGGGCGATCGCGTTGACCCGCACCTTGGGCGCGAACTCGTGCGCCAGCTGCGCGGTGAGGTTGATCAGCGCGGCCTTGCTGACGCCGTACGCGGCGATGAACGGCGAGGGCGAGAGGCCCGCGACGGAGGCGATGTTGACGATCGCACCGCCGTTGTCCTTCTGCCAGGCGTGCCAGGTGCGCTGGGCGAAGCCGAGCGCCGAGATCACGTTGGTCTCGAAGACCTTGCGCGCCACGTTCAGGTCGAGGTCGGCGATCGGGCCGAACACCGGGTTGGTACCGGCGTTGTTGACCAGGAAGTCGACGCGGCCGAAGGCCTCCATCACGCGCTCGACGGCGACGGCCTGGTGGGCCTCGTCGTGCGCCTTGCCGGCGACGCCGATGACCCGGTCGGAGCCGAGCCTGTCGACGGCCTCCTTCAGCGCGTCCTCGTTGCGGCCGGTGATGCAGACCCGGTCGCCGCGCGCGACGAGCGCCTCGGCGACGCCGTAGCCGATGCCGCGGCTGGCGCCGGTGACGAGCGCGACCTTGCCGGAGAGGGCGGGGAGTTCAGTCATGTCAGTGGTCCCTAATCCCAGTGTTCCCTAGTCTCCGCGCGCCCTAGTCGAGCGGTCCGCCGGCCACGTACAGCACCTGGCCGGAGACGAAGCCGGCGGCCTCGCCGGTGAAGAAGGCGATGGCGTTGGCGATGTCCTCGGGCTCGCCCACGCGCGCGACCGGGATCTGGGTGGCGGCGGCGGCCTTGAAGTCGTCGAAGCCCATGCCGACGCGGTCGGCGGTGGCCTTGGTCATCTCGGTGGCGATGAAGCCGGGGGCGACGGCGTTGGCGGTGACGCCGAACTTGCCCAGTTCCTTGGCGAGGGTCTTGGTGAAGCCCTGGAGACCGGCCTTGGCGGCGGAGTAGTTGACCTGGCCGCGGTTGCCGAGGGCGGAGGAGGAGGACAGGTTGACGATGCGCCCGAACTTGGCGTCCACCATGTGCTTCTGGCAGGCCTTCGACATCAGGAAGGCACCGCGCAGGTGCACGTTCATGACGGTGTCCCAGTCGGAGACGCTCATCTTGAACAGCAGGTTGTCGCGCAGCACTCCCGCGTTGTTGACGAGGATGGTCGGGGCGCCCAGCTCCTCCGCGATCCGCGCGACGGCCGCCTCGACCTGCGCCTCGTCGGAGACGTCGCAGCCGACCGCGATCGCCCTGCCGCCGGCCGCGGTGATCTTCTCCACGGTGTCCTTGCAGGCGGCCTCGTCGAGGTCGATGACGGCGACGGCACGGCCCTCGGCGGCCAGTCGTACGGCGGTGGCGGCACCGATGCCGCGCGCGGCTCCGGTGACTACGGCGACCCGCTGCTCAGTGGTGGACATTCGCTGCTTCTCCTCGTCCTGGGGATGCGGCCCGTGCGGAGCGTGCGCCCTGGGTGAGCGACCGCTTAGTACCTTCCGCAGACGTGACGCTAGAAGCCCTGGCACCCGGTGTCAACGGGACACCGGCCCGGTGTGATCCATTACCTGGCCCTCCCGGTGCGCCGGGTCGCCCCGGTCGCCCGATCGGCCCAGCGCTGCGGGCCGCCCGGCCGCCGGGCCCCTAGCGTCGAAGCGCGAGCCACTCGTGGCCGGAAAGGAGGCGTCCATGCGCCGTCGCACCGGTGCAGCAGGCATAGCCGTCGCGATCGCCGCGATCGTGCCGCTGGCCAGCCCCGCACCCGCCCAGGACCTCAACTCGAACCTGGAGCCGGACTGCCGGAGCTTCACCTACCAGGAAGCGGTACCGATCGGGCTGGACGAGGATCCGGGCCTCCCGGACCCGTCGTGCCCCGAGGGAATGTACGAAGACCCGTCCGACGAGGCCCCGCTGGAGGAGGGCGCGCTCGACGACGGCCGACTCGACGGGGGCGGAGTCGACGACGGGCGACTCGACGGTGCTCTGCCCGACGGAAGCGGAGCGGGCCAGGCCCGACCGGACGGGAACGGCCCCGGCGGAGGCGGACTCGGCCAGGACCGGCCGGACGGGGGCCGGATCGACCAGGACCGGCCCGGGCAGTCGCACGCCACCGGCCAGGGTCCCTTCGACCAGGGCGGGATCCGTGAGATCCGGGAGGACGACGGCGCGGGCGGCGCGGCGCGGGGAGACCGGGACCAGCTCCCGACGATCTCCGCCACCTCCGTGCCGCGTCCGGCCACCACGGTGCCGGCCCCGGCCGTGACCACACCGGCGCCCGTGACCTCCCCCGCCGTGACGCCGACGCTCGGCACCCAGGGCGGCCTGGGCGGCGCCTCGGGCACCGGGCCCAGCGACTGGGACATCGGCATCGGCCTGAGCTTCGTCACCGGCGCCGCGCTCGCGGCGGGTTACGTGATCAGACGGCGCCGACGCGCCTGAGACACGCCCCGGGCCGCACGTGCCCGAGCGTCCGGGCGGGCCCCGCCCCTACCGCACCAGCAGGTCGAGGAGCCGTTCCGTCTCGGCCGCCGGATCGGCCGTGAGGCCGGTGTGGACGGGGCCCGGCTGGACGATGGTCGACCGGGGCGCGATCAGCCAGCGGAACCGGCGGCCGGGATCGTCCTCGGCCGCCTGGCCCGCCGCGTCCCCTCCGGCGCACACGCCCTCCACGGCGCGCAGCGCCGCGCGCACCCCGGGCAGGTCCACCCGCGGGTCGAGGGCCAGCAGCCGTCCCTCGTCGAGGTGGGTGCGGGCACCGACGTAGGACCTGGCGCGGCAGTAGACGAGCACGCCGGCGTTGACGCACTCCCCGCGCTCGACGCGCGGCACGACGCGCAGCAGCGCGTACTCGAAGACGTGGCGGTCGCTCACCGCACCCCCTTGACGCGTTCGTGGATCGTGGCGGCCCGCGCGAGCAGGGGTCCGGCGTAGGCCCTGCGGAGGTCGTCGGGTGTGGCGAAGCCGGGTTCGTCCCGCAGCCAGACGTCCGGGATCTCGGCGGTGACCTCGGCCAGCAGCTCCTCGGTGACCAGCGGTGCGAGTGCGGCGGCGGCCGAGCGGACGTCCGGCGCGAAGCGCGCGAGGGCGTGGTCGGCGGCGTCGTAGGGGCGGGCGGCGGAGGTCTCGGCGCCGGGCCAGTTGTGGTGCCAGATCATGGTGGCGCCGTGGTCGATGAGCCACGTCTCGCCGCGCAGGCGCAGCAGGTTGGGGTTGCGCCAGGAGCGGTCGACGTTGTTGACCAGCGCGTCGAACCAGACGATCCGCCCGGCCTCCTCGGCGCTCACCTCGAAGGCGAGCGGGTCGAAGCCGAGCGCGCCGGAGAGGAAGTCCATGCCGAGGTTGGTGCCGCCGCTGGACTTGAGCAGTTCCTGCACCTGCTGGTCGGGTTCGCCGAGCCCGAGCACCGGGTCGAGGTCGACGGTCACCAGCCGCGGCACCCGGAAACCCAGCCGGCGGGCGAGCTCGCCGCAGACCACCTCGGCGACGAGCGTCTTGCGGCCCTGGCCCGCGCCGGTGAACTTCAGGACGTAGGTCCCGAGGTCGTCGGCCTCGACGAGTCCCGGCAGCGAGCCGCCCTCACGCAGCGGCGTGATGTAGCGGGTCGCGAGGACCTCTCTCAACACTTGTGCGGGCCACCCGTCTCTTCAGCCTTGCCCGTTCCCGCGGGGAGACTTCCCCCGGGCATGGGGTGAGCATAGTGACCGCGGGTGACCGTCGGCGAGACGGGCCCGGACCGACGCCCTCCGGGACGCCTTTCCTACGTGTCCGCAGCGCCCGTGCCCGGATGTGCGCACGGCGGTCGCGGTCCCCGGGTCGCCGAGCGGCCTCCTCCGTCACGGTGCGGGACGGGAACGCCGCTCGTCCTCGAGGTCCGGGGGATCGTCCGTGCCGCGGGCTCAGCCCGCGAAGCGGGCCATCCAGGCCTCGACCTCGTCCGCCCCGCGGGGCAGGCCCGCCGACAGGTTCTCGTGGCCGTCCTCGGTGACGACCAGGTCGTCCTCGATCCGGACGCCGATGCCACGCCACTCCTCGGGCACGGTCAGGTCGTCCGCCTGGAAGTACAGGCCCGGTTCGACGGTCAGGCACATGCCCGGCTCCAGCAGGCCCTCCACGTACTCCTCCGTGCGGGCCCGCGCGCAGTCGTGGACGTCCAGGCCCAGCATGTGACCGGTGCCGGCCATGGTGAAGCGGCGCTGCAGACCCAGCTCGTACGCCCGCTCGGCCGGGCCCTCGATGAAGCCCCACTCCACCAGCCGCGCCGCCAGGTGGCGTTGGGCGGCCTCGTGGAAGTCGCGGTACGCGGCGCCGGGCTTGACCGTCGCGATCCCGGCCTCCTGGGCCTCGTACACGGCGTCGTAGACCTCGCGCTGAAGCGGCGTGAAGGTGCCGCTGATCGGCAGGGTGCGGGTGACGTCGGCGGTGTAGAGGGAGCGCGTCTCCACACCGGCGTCCAGGAGCAGCAGGTCCCCCGGGCGGACCGGGCCGTCGTTGTCCGTCCAGTGCATGATCGTGGCGTGCTCGCCGGCGGCGCAGATCGTGCCGTAGCCCACCGCGTTGCCCTCCAGGCGCGCCCGGCGGAAGAAGGTGCCCTCCAGCCAGCGCTCGGAGGAGGCGACGGCCCGGGACAGCTCGCCCACGACGTCGGTGAAGCCGCGCACCGTGGAGTCCACCGCCTTGCGCAGCTCCCCGAGTTCCCAGGCGTCCTTGACCAGGCGCAGGCCGCTGAGCGCGTCCTCCAGCTCGTCGTCCCGCTCGGCGTCGGTGGTGACGGCCGCCTCCAGGGCGGGGTCGACCCCGCGCACGATCCGGGTCCGTACCCCCCGGGTGGCGGCCAGGTCGGCGGCCGCGGTGCGCACGTCGCGGCACGGCAGGCCGAGCACGCGCTCCGACTCGGCCAGGGAGCGGCGCCGGCCGGTCCACAGTTCGGCGTGGGCGCCGGTCCAGAACTCGTCGTCGTCCCGGCTGTCCCGGGGCAGCTGGTAGCAGTAGGCGTCGTGTCCGCCCTCCGCGCGGGGCTCGAGCACCAGGGCTCCGTCCCGGGCCTGGTCGCCGGTCATGTGCACGTAGCCGGAGTACGGGCGGAAGGGGTAGGTGTCGTCGTTCGAGCGGACCTTGAGGTTGCCCGAGGGGACCACCAGCCGTTCGCCGGGGAACCGCGCCGAGAGCGCCGCACGACGCCGGGCCGCGTACGGGGCCTGTTCGGCGGGCGTGAGGTCGTGCCGCTCCGTGTCCGCCCAGCCCGTGCGCATCAGGGCGGACAGCTCCGCCGAGAGCGTCGGGTACAGGCTGTTCTTCCGACGGTTCGCCACGTCGTGCACCTTCTTTCGCTGGTTCCTCCGCCCGGACGGTACCGCCTCGTGGCAGGTTCGGGGGCTCAGGAGTGCCAGTGGCACTGATCGGCCACCACGGGACCGGTCGGGCCGATAATCGCCTCATGGCGAACGAGAGACTCGGCGAGTCCCTGCGCGTACTGGGGCTCGATCCCACGGCCTGCCGGGTGTATCTGGCCCTGCTGGAGCTGTCCCCCGCGCCGCTGGCGGCGATTGGCGCGGCGACCGGCCTGAGCGGTGCCCGGCTCACCGCGGCGTACGCCACCCTGGCGGACACCGGTCTGGCCAGTGCCGCGGCCGGGGACGCGGACGTGGTGGCCCCGGTGCCGCCCGCGGCGGGCCTGGAGGTGCTCGCCCGGCACCGGGCGGCCGAGCTGGAGGAGTCGCGCGTCGCCGTCGGGGGCGCCTTCGAGTCGTTCCGGCGCCGGCGGCTCGCCGCCTACAACGACGGCCTCGTCGAGGTCGTGACCGGGGAGGACGTCGGTCCGAGGATGCGTCAGGCGTGGGCCAGTGCCCGCGAGCAGATCCGGCAGTTCGAGTCCCCGCCCTACGTCCACCTGGCGGGCGCGACCGACGACGCGCTGGCGACGCTGGCCCGCGGGGTGACGCAGCGCGTCGTCTACGCGCGCGAGGCGCTGGAGCGGCCCGGCCAGCTCGAGCACGTCGTCGAACCCTGCGTCGAGGCGGGTGAGCAGGCCAGGGTGCTGCCGTCGGTGCCGGTCAAGCTGCTGATCATCGACGAGGCGTACGCGCTGGTGTCGTTGTCGATCAGGGACGTCGACGTGCACAACACCATGCTGGTGGTGCAGCCCTGCGGTCTGCTCTCCGCGCTGACGGCCCTGTTCGAGCAGACCTGGCGCGACGCCGTCCCGCTGCACGGACTCGCGCCCCGCCCCGCCGGGCTCCCGCCGGCCGACCGGCGTCTGCTGCGGCTCCTGGCCGGCGGCGCGACCGACGAGGTCGCCGCCCGTGAGCTGGGGATCAGCCGCCGTACGCTGTTCCGCCGCCTCCAGGTCCTCATGGCCCGCCTCGGCGCCGCGAACCGCTTCCAGCTGGCCCTGCAGGCCCAGCGCGCGGGCTGGCTGTGAACACCGGACCGGCGATGTCATCACGGCACCCGGTGCGACTCGCGGAGTTCCCCACGCGGTTGCCCGGCGGGGCACGGCTGCCCGCTCTGAACAACACGGGCCGCGTGGCCGTACCTCTCGGCAGATCATCACGCACCCACCCCGGAAGGGACCCAGCATGACCAGCGCTTCGTTTCATCCCGCAGCGGGACCGGCCCGTCGTACCGTCGTGGCGGCGGCCGGGGCGGCGGGACTCACCGCCGTGCTGGCCGCCTGCTCAGGCTCGGACGACGACGCGTCCGGCGACACCGGCAGCGCTCCCTCCGGCAGCCCCTCCCAGGAAGCGGGCGGCAGCGGTTCGGGCGGCGGCGAGAACGCGGGGTCCGGGGCCGCCCTCGCGGCGACGGCCGACATCCCCGAGGGCGGCGGGAAGGTCTTCCCGGACCAGAAGGTGGTGGTGACCCAGCCCGCGGCGGGCGACTTCAAGGCGTTCTCCGCCACCTGCACCCACCAGGGCTGCGCCGTGAAGAGCGTGGCCGACGGTCTTATCAACTGCCCCTGCCACAACAGCAGTTTCTCGATCACCGACGGCAGCGTGCAGGGTGGTCCCGCGCCCAAGCCGCTGCCGGCCGTGCAGATCACGGTCAGCGGGGACTCGATCCGGCTGGCCGGATGACCGTGACGCAGCGCCGGGGGCGCCGGATCATGATGAGCCCCGGCGAGCTGGAGGCGTTCCTCACCACCCAGCGCACCTGCCGGGTCGCCACCGTCTCGGCCGGCGGCGCCCCGCACGTGAGCACCCTCTGGTTCGTCTGGGACGGTGCCTCGATGTGGCTCTACTCGGTGGTGCGCAGCCGGCGCTGGACGGACCTGCGGCGCGATCCGCGGGTGGCGGTCGTCGTCGACGCCGGTGAGGAGTACGACGAGTTGCGGGGCGCGGAGCTGTCCGGCCGGGTGGAGTTCGTGGGCGAGGCGCCGCGCACCGGTGAGCTGTGCGCCGAACTCGACTTCCCGGAGACGCTGTTCGCCCGCAAGAACTTCGGCCTCCATGAGATGCCGCACGACGGCCGGCACGCCTGGCTGCGGCTGACGCCGGAGAAGGTCGTCTCCTGGGACTTCCGCAAGCTGGCGTCCGGATAGCCCGGCGGCGCCCACCGCGAGAGGCGGGCCCGGGGGCGCCCGGCCGGCCGCTCCGGCCGGCCCACCTCCCCCGCCGGTCGTCGCTCACCCCGTCCGGCCCACCTCCCGCGCCGTCGCCCGCAGCGCGTCCACCGCCGCCCGGATCGACGGGCGGCGGTCGGCGTCCGCGCGCCAGACCACGTACACGTGCCGGCGCACCCGCTGCTTCAGCGGCACGGTGACCACCGCGGCGGGCATCGGATGGCGCCCGAGCAGGGGCGCGATGCACACGCCGAGCCCCGCGGCGACCAGCCCGAGCTGGGTGTGGGTCTCGGCGGCGCGATGGCCGACGATCGGCTCGATGCCCTTCGAACGCAGCGTGAACATCAGCCACTCGTGGCAGAACTCGCCCTCGCCCCACGTGATCCACTCGTCCTCGGCGAACTCGGCGAGGTCCACCTCGTCCCGGCCGGCCAGCCGGTGGCCGACGGGCATGGCGACGTCGGCGGGGTCGTCCAGGAGCGGCGCCTTGACCAGGCCGTCGGGCAGCGGCATCGGCTTGTTGTACCAGTCGAGCACGACGGCCAGGTCCAGGTCGCCGCGCACCACGCCGTTGACCCCGCGCTCCGGCTCCAGCTCCGAGGAGCGGATGCGCAGCGCGGGGTGCTCGGTGCGCAGGGCGGCCAGCGCGGCGGGGAAGAGTCCGCGGGCGGCCGTCGGGAACGCGGACAGCCTCAGCTCGCCCGCCACCTGTCCGCGCTGCGCCTCCAGGTCGGCCTGGGCCAGCTCGACCTGGGAGAGGATGCGGGCCGCGTGCTCGGCGAGCAGCCGGCCGGCGTCCGTGAGCCGCACGCCGCGCCCGTTCTTCGCGAGGAGCCGCTGACCGGCCTCCCGTTCCAGCTTGGCCATCTGCTGGGAGACGGCCGAGGTGGTGATGTGCAGTCCGGCGGCGGCGCCGCTGACCGATCCGTGCCGGGCGAGGGCGTCGAGGGTCCGCAGGCGCTCCAGGTTCAACATGTAAGCGATGCTACGAGATATTCGGTGCGAAATCTCGATTGTGCTACGAGAACGGTTGCTTCATCGTTGCCGGCATGAGCAGCGTCCCGTCCTCCTCCGCCTCCGTTCCCTCCTCGCCCCGCCGCGTCCTCGACTGGCGGCTGCGCTTCGGGCTCCTCTCCCTCGTCTGGGGTTTCAGCTTCCTCTTCATGAAGGTGGGCACCGAGAGCTTCGCCCCGTTCCAGGTCACGCTCGGCCGGCTGGCGTTCGGTACGGCGGTGGTGGCCGCGGCGATGGCGGTGAAGCGGGAGCGGCTCCCGCGCGGGGCGTGGACGTGGGTGCACCTGACGGTCGCCGGGTTCCTGCTCAACGCGCTGCCGTTCTCCCTGTTCGCCTTCTCGGAGCTGACGATCCCGTCGTCGCTCGCGGGCATCTGCAACGCGACCTCGCCGTTGTGGGGCATGGCCCTGTCGCTGGTCGCCCTGTCCGAGGACCGCCCGACGCGCCGCCGGGTGGCCGGTCTCGGCATCGGTTTCCTCGGCGTCCTGACGGTGCTGGGCGTCTGGCAGGGCTTCCACGGCCTCGACGTCACGGGCACGGCGCTGGCCCTGCTGGCCTCGTTCAGCTACCCGGTCGGCTGGATCTACGTCCGCCGCACCCTGGCCGGGTCCAGCCACTCCCACCTCTCGCTGACCGGCGCCCAGCTGGGTCTGGCCACGCTGCAACTGGCCGTCGTGACACCGGTGTTCACCTCGGTACCGACCGGCTTCCCGGTGCTCCCCGTGCTGGCGGTCGCGGCCCTGGGCGTCCTCGGCACCGGGCTCGCCTTCCTGATCCAGTACGACCTGGTCGCCGAGGTCGGCCCGACGACGGCCCAGATGGTCACGTACTTCACCCCGGTCATCGCCACGGCCGCGGGTGTCGCGCTGCTCGGCGAGTCGCTGTCCTGGTCGACACCGGTCGGCGCGGCCGTCGTCCTCGCCGGCGCGGCGCTGACCCAGTCCCGCCCCGGGACCGGCCGGGGCGGCACCGCGCCCGCACCTTCACCGCGGACGTCGCCGGGGGTACGTGAGGGGTCGCGGGTCTGAGGAGCGGGGCCGCTCGGGGCCACGTCCTGGTGGAGCCCGCTCAGACGTGGCTGCGTGGCGGCCCTGCCCCCGGCCCCACCGCCGCCGCGACCGCCGCCGCCAGTGGTCCGGTGTCCTCTTCCCCCAGCGTCGAGACGGTGATCCGGATGCCGGGCGGCGCGCCCAGGCGGAAGCGCGCGCCGGGGGCCACGGCCCAGCCGGCGTGCAGGAGCCGGGCGACGGCGCCGGTCTCGTCCGGCACCGGGATCCACACGTTCATGCCGCTGCGCCCGTGTCCGGTGACCCCGTGTTCGGCCAGGGCACCGAGGAGCGCGTCCCTGCGCCGCCCGTACACCCCCGCCACCGCGCGGGCGTCCACCGCGCCGTCGGCCCACAGCCGGGCCACGGCCCGCTGGGTGATGCGGCTGACCCAGCCGGGGCCGAGCCGCTGCCGCCCCCGCACCCGGTCGAGCGTGAGGGGGTCCCCGGTGAGCACGGCGAGCCGCAGGTCGGGGCCGCAGGCCTTGGCGGCGGAGCGGACGAAGGCCCAGCCGCGGGTCGTACCGGCGAGCGGGTGCAGGGGGAGGTCGACGATGCCGTGGCCGTGGTCGTCCTCGATGAGGAGGGTCCCGGGGTGGTCGCGCAGCACGGACCGCAGGGCACGCGCGCGGGCCGGGCCCACCGCGGCGCCCGTCGGGTTCTGCGCGCGGTCCGTGACCACCAGGGCGCGGGCGCCGGCCGCGAGGACCCGGCGTACGTCCTCGGGCAGCGGTCCCTGGTCGTCGACTCCGACGGGGACCGTGCGCAGCCCCAGCGCGGGCACCAGGTCCAGGAGGCTGCCCCAGCCGGGGTCCTCGACGGCGACGGCGTCACCCGGCTTGAGATGGGCCGCGAGGACCCGCTCCATCGCGTCCAGCGAGCCGGACGTCACCTCCACGGGCCCGTCCGGCACACCGTCGGCGTCCAGTTCGGCCCGCGCGACCCGGGCCAGCTCCGGGTCCACGGGCGCGTGCCCGTACAGCACCGGTTCGCGGTCGCCCTGTCCGGCCGCCGCGGCGAAGACCGGGCCGAGCGCGGGCAGCAGCGCCGGGTCGGGATTGCCGTCGGACAGGTCGCGCACGCCCGGGGGCACGTCGACGCGGATGAACTCCCGCCCGGTGGTGGCCGGCTTCGCGCGCACCCGGCTGCCCCGCCGCCCGGCCGTCTCGATGACCCCGCGTTCACGCAGGGTGCGGTAAGCGGCGGCGACGGTGTTCGGATTGACCCCGAGCCGCTGCGCCAACTCCCGCATCGGCGGCAGGGGTTGCCCCGGTCGCAGCTCTCCCGAACCCACCGCCCGCTCGACGCTCGCGGAAATCTCCGCTGCGCCCCGCCCTGTGATCCGATACTCTCCTAGCACAAAGTCGATTATGCACTAGTGCAATGGAGAGCGCCATGCAGGGGACCACGGGGACGCCGTCGCAGCCCACCGACACCTATCCGCCCACCGACCGCACCGTCCCCACCCGCTCCCCCGACCGGGCCGCGTACGACAAGGAGCTGGTGCACTCGATACTCGACGAGGGCTACGTCTGCCACCTCGGCTTCGTGCGCGACGGCGCCCCGGTGGTCCTGCCGACGCTGTACGGCCGGGTGGGCGAGCGGCTCTACGTGCACGGCTCGACGGGCTCGCGCCCCCTGCGGATGACGGGCGCGGCCGACCCGGGGCTGCCGGTCTGCCTGACGGTGACGCACGTGGACGCGCTGGTGCTGGCCCGCTCGGCCTTCCACCACTCGATCAACTACCGGTCGGTGGTGGTGCACGGCACGGCGTACGAGGTGACGGATCCCGAGGAGCGGCGCACGGCCCTGGACGCCCTGGTCGACCACGTGGTCCCGGGCCGTTCCCGCGACTCGCGGCCGGCCAGCAAGAAGGAACTGGCCGCCACCGCCGTGATCCGCCTCGACCTGGACGAGGTCTCCGCCAAGCTCCGCACCGGCGGGGTGAACGACGAGCCGGAGGACCTCGCCCTCCCGCACTGGGCCGGTCTCGTCCCGTTGCGCAAGGGGTACGGGGCTCCGGTCGCCGACCCGGACCTGGCCCCCGGCACGGCGCTGCCCGACTACCTGTCGGCCGGGTGACACCGGCCCGCGCGGGAGGCTCGGGAGGCGCGGGACCCCTCGGGAGGGCCCCCGCCGTCACGCGGGCGCAGGGCGCGCCCGCATCTCCCGCACCGCCCGTGCCTCCGCCACCGCGAGCCCCGCGACCGAGCCGAGCATCAGCAGCGTGCCGGCCAGGGTCGCCGCCGTGAGGTGCTCGCCGAGCAGCAGGACGGCGAACGCCGCGGCGCTGACCGGCTCCAGGAGCATGATCACGGAGACGGTCGCGGACCGGACGACGGCCGCGCCGGCGAAGTAGAGCCCGTAGGCGAGGGCGGTCGGGACGGCGGCGACGTACGCGAGGAGCCACAGCAGCCGGACCGGTTCGGCGGTGTGCGGCACCAGGCCCTCGACGAGCGCGAGCGGCAGCAGGCACAGACTCGTGACCGCGAACGCCCCCACGGACGTACCGGCCGCGTCCGCCCCGCCGTCCCGGCCCCACCAGCGGGTGAGCAGCGTCATCACCGAGTACCCGGCGGCGGACAGCAGCGCGAGGAGCAGCCCCGGCAGGCGGACGGTCGTACCCCCGCCGCCGAGGACGAGCACCACGAGCCCGGCGAGCGCGCCGACGACCGCCGCGGCGCCACCCGCCCCCAGGTGCTCACCGAGGGCGAGGCGCGCGCCGAGGGCGATCAGCACGGGTCCCGCGCCGAGGGTGACGACCGTGGCCACGGCGAGCCCGGTGGACTGCACGGCGGCGAAGTAGGCGGTCTGGAACACCGCGAGCCCGATACCGGTGACGAGGGCGCGCTGCGCCCTGCGGGCGAACGGCGCGCGGACGGCCGGGCGCACCCGCGGGCGCAGCGGACGGACGGCGAGCAGCAGGAGGAGCCCCGCAGCGCAGCGCCAGAACGACAGGGCGACGGGGCCCATGTCGCTGGCGCGGTAGACCAGCGAGGCGGCGGCACCGGCGGTGCCCCAGGCCACACCGGCGACGATCAGATAGAGGAGGCCACGCCCGACGGGCAGGCCGGAGACGGCATTCGACACGAGTTTCTCTCCGCAGACGCGCGCGAGGCGCGGAAGTTCGGGGCGGCCCGGGACGACCGGGGCGCGGGGACTTTCGTCTGCGGGCAGCACCGTCCGGCCCGGCGACAGCGCGCCGGGCTCGTCACAGGGGCCCGCCTCAGGCGGCCGGAGGCGGGAGGACGAGTGCGTCGGAATGCATGGTCCGCACCCTAGGTCGCCGTTCCCCGGCTCGACAACTCCCTTTCGGGCCCGCCACCGGCCACCGGGTCGGCGGAGCCCTTCGCCGGGGTCGAGGACTGGGCGATGAAGGCGCCGGCCAGCACGACGACGCCGCCGATGATCTGCGGTGCGGAGAGGTGCTCGCCGAGCAGCACCCAGGCCAGGACGGTCGCGATGACCGCTTCGAGGCAGGCGACCACTCCGGCGACCTGCGGCGACAGCCGGCGTACGGCGACGATGCCGGTGACGTAGGCGAGCACCGTGGCGATGAGCACGATCCAGGCCAGCAGCAGGGCGGCGGCGACGGGTGTGCCGTCCATGGGGGCGGAGCCGGCGAGGACGGACCAGTCCATCGACCAGGGCCGGGCGACGAGGGTGAGCACGGCGGCGCCGACGAGCAGCCCGTAGGCGATGACGCCGAGCGGGTCGGGCGCCTCCTCGCCGGCGTCGCTGCCCTGGTCGGACAGGACGAAGTAGCCGACCTGGCAGCAGGCGGCGCCGAGGGCGAGCAGCAGTCCGAGGGCGTCGAAGCCGAGACCCGACCAGACCTCGACCACGCAGGCGAGGCCGCCGACCGCCAGGACCACTCCGAGCGCGGCGGCCCGCGTCACCGGCCGCCGCTGCACGAACCGCACCCAGCCGAGGACCAGGGCGGGCGCCAGGTACTCGACGAGCAGCGCGACGCCCACCGGGATGCGGGAGATGGCGGCGAAGTAGCAGGCCTGCACACCGGCCACGGCGAGCAGCCCGTACCCGGCGACCAGCGCGGGGCGGCGGCGCGGCAGCGCGCGGTGGCGCACGGCGAGCGGCAGCATCACCAGGGCCGCGCCGGCCACCCGCAGCCAGACCACGTGGAGGGGGTCGAGTCCGGCCTCGATCAGCGGTTTGGCCGCGACTCCGGAGCCTCCGAAGGCGACCGCGGAGGCCAGTGCCAGGCCGAGCCCGGTGCCCTTGCCGCGGTTGCCGCGGGCGCTGTCAGACGTATGCACCGGCACATGATGACAGGGGTCGACATGACCGTCACTCCCAATGACACCTGTCTCACCGACTGGACGGCCGGGTGGCGCCCGTGGCGGGAGCGACGGGAGGCGTGCTCAGGGATGCTCAGGGGCCGGCGCGAAGTGGCTCTCCACGCGGGCGAGCACGGTGTGCGGTTCGACGGCGGCACGGGCCAGCACCTCGGCGGCCCGCGTCAGCGGGTCCGCGACCAGGGCGGCGAGCAGGTCCACGCCACCGGCCCGGTCGGCCCCGCGCCGGGCCGCGCGGGCGCAGGCGTCCTCCAGGGCCGCCGCGGCCGGCGGGGAGAACCCGGCGGCGCCGGTCACGACGGGTACGGCGCCGGAGTCCTCGACGGAGCTCTGCCAGCGCAGGCCGTAACCGATGCTGCGCTGCACGAGGTAGCCGAGGACGCGGGCGATCCGCGGTCCGTCCCCGAGCAGCTCACGGGCCTGCGCGTCGGACTCCAGCAGCGAGTGCAGCAGATGGGCCGTGTCGATCTGCCGGTCCCCGTCCCGCACCGCCCGGCGGCGGGCACCGGAGACCGCCGAGGCCAGTTCCGCGCTGAAACTCTCCTCGAGGTCGGTGCCGTCCGGCCACCGGCCGCCTTGCTCGCCGGCCGACTGCCGGGGGATACGGGGTTGCACATCTCCCAGCTCATCAGTCCCGCGCGGCCCGGTCATCCCCGAAGGGAAGCATTTCGTCGTCCCACACAGAGTGGACCCGCCCGGACGGAATCTCCTCCTTGGGGATGAGATCAGGCCGTTCCGGCAGGCCGGGCGCGCGCCGCCTTGCCACGCCCCCGGGGCAACCGAAGGGCCGCCTCGCGGGTCGAACAGGGCATGAGGAGCAGGTGCTGGCTCGTGGCACTGCCCGCCGTCGACGGCAGGCAGTACGTGTACCGGGTGGACGCCCCCGCGGAGGCGCTGCCCGCCGACCTGTTCTGGGACGCCTGGCACTGCCACGACGAGAGCGCCTTCCCGCGCGCGTGGGACGTCTTCGACGCGGCGGTGATACGGCGGGTCGACTGACCGTCCGCGCGAGCACTCCCCCGCGCACGAAGGGGCCCGCGGATCCTCTCCGCGGGCCCCTTCGTGCCGGTCGCCGTCAGTCCTCGTCGGCGAGGATCAGGTACAGCTTCTTGCGGGCGTCGCCGATGACGGCGAGCGCCTTCTCCCGCTGCTCCTTGCTGCCGGTCTTCCAGACCTGGCCGAAGGCCTCCATCAGGCCGAACCCGGCCTGCCGGATGTCGTTGAGAGCCTCCCAGTCGACGCCCCGCGAGGCCTCCTCCCAGGGCGCCTCCGGGCCTTCCTCGGCCGCGGTGCGGCCCGCCTCGGTGAGCGCGAAGAGCTTCTTGCCGCCTTCGCTCTCACTGGCGATCAGCCCCTCGTCCTCCAGCAGCTGGAGGGTGGGGTACACCGAACCGGGGCTGGGCTTCCACGCCCCGCCGCTGCGCTCGGCGATCTCCTGGATCATCTCGTAGCCGTGCATCGGCCGGTCCTTCAGGAGGGCCAGGATCGACGCCCGCACGTCGCCCCGCCGCGCCCTCCCCCTGGGCCCGCCGCGCCCTCGGCCGCCCCAGGGACCCCCGTGACCGAAGCCCGGCCCGAAGGGCCCGCCGGGACCGCCCGGCCCGAAGGGCCCGAACGCCGCGCGTCCTCCCTCGAAGCCACCCCGGCCGAAGGGCCCGAAGGGGGCACCTTCTCCGTGCCCGGGGCCGTGTCCACCGTGTCCACGCTCGTATCCGTGGTTGCGCATCGCCATCACTCCATCCAGTCGTTGATCAGTCGCGATGCCTCAACGATATATCGGAACGTATCGCACGGCAAGCACCTTGGAAGCCCTACGGTGTGCGGCCGTGAGGTGGGTGCGGTCGGCGCTGGTGGCCGACGGCCTGTCCGACCAGGCCGTGGGCCAACGGCTTCACCTCACCGAGGGCACCGTCGAGTCCCGTCCGGCCCGCGTCCGCGCCCAGCTCGGCGTCGACTCACGCACCGCCGCCGTCGCCACCACGACCTCCCTCGGCCCGATCCGCCGCTGACCTGACCCGGCTCTCGCCGCACCCGCGAAGACCCGGCGCGCCCGCGACGAGGGCTGCCGATCCCGCGAAAAGCGGTCCAGCACTCCGGAATTGGCCTTGGTCCGCGGCACCCGGCAGGCTCTAGCGTCGGGGCATGCGCATCCGAATCGTCGACGCCTTCACCGACCGGCCCTTCGCCGGCAACCCCGCCGGGGTCCTGCTCCTCGACGCCTTCCCGGACGACGACCGGCTCCAACGGGTCGCCCTGGAGGTCAACCACCCCGAGACGGCGTTCGCCCACCGCCTGCCCGCGGGCGGCGAGGCCGACTGGGCGCTGCGCTGGTTCACGCCGGCCACCGAGGTCGCGATGTGCGGCCACGCCACGCTCGCCACGGCCCACGTCCTGCACACCACCGGCGCCCACGAGGGACCGGTGCGGTTCGCCACCCGCAGCGGCGTGCTGGTGGCGACGCCGCACGAGGACGGCTCGATCACCCTGGACTTCCCGACCGCGCCGCTCACCCCCGTCGAGACCCCGGCGGGCGTCGCCGCGGCCCTGGGCGCCGAGCCCCGTACCGTCCTGGACACCGGTCCGAACATCGGGGACCTGCTGGTCGAGGTCGCCGACGAGGGGACCGTCCGCGGCCTGACGCCGGACCTCGAGGCACTGGCCGCCCACTCCGAGCGCGGCGTCATCGCCACCGCCCGCGCCGAGGACCCGGCCCGCGGCTACGACTACGTCTCCCGCTGCTTCTTCCCCAACGTCGGCATCGACGAGGACCCCGTCACCGGCAGCGCGCACACGGCCCTGGCGCCCTTCTGGTCCGAGCGCCTCGGCCGCCCCGGCCTCACCGGCCTCCAGGCGTCGGCCCGCTCCGGCCTGGTGCGCACGGAGGTGCGTGGCGGGCGCACGCTGCTGAGCGGGCACGCGGTGACGGTGGTCGACGGCGAGCTGCTGGCCTGAACCCCGCCCGAGGCCCCGATCCGCACGGAGGCGCGGGGCCCCACGGTCACGCCGTCGGCAGCCAGTCCACCTTCCCCGCGAGCAGCCCGTAGCCGACGAACGCCCCGATGTCGAGCAGCGAGTGCGCCACCACCAGCGGGCCCACGCGCCCCCAGCGGCGGTAGAGGTAGACGAACACGACGCCCATCACCATGTTGCCGATGAACCCGCCGATGCCCTGGTAGAGGTGGTACGAGCCGCGCAGCACCGAGCTGGCCGCCAGCGACGCGCCCGTGCTCCAGCCGAGCTGGTCCAGCCGGCGCAGCAGGTAGCCGACGACGATGACCTCCTCCAGGACGGAGTTCTGCACCGCCGAGAGGACGAGGACGGGGTACTTCCACCACACGTCGGGCAGGGCCTCGGGCACCACGGTGAGGTTGAAGCCGAGGCCGCGGGCGGCGAGGTAGAAGGCGATGCCGGTGCTGCCGATGACGGCGGCGACGGCGGCCCCGCGGCCCAGGTCCGGCCAGGGACGGGTGCGGTCGAAGCCGAGGGCGCGCAGGCTGCGGCCCTCGCGCAGCAGGAAGTGCGCGACGAGGGCGACCGGGACGAGTGCCGTGGTGATCCCGAAGAGCTGCCAGGCCAGGTCGAGCCAGGGGCGGCCGGGTGCGGCGGAGGCGTTGAGGGTGGCCGCCTGGTCCTTGAGCCCGCCCGGCCGGGTGACCGAGCCGATGAAGCTGATGAGTGCGGACACGCCGCTCGCACCGAGCGACAGCGCGAGGACGAGCAGCGTCTCGTCACGCAGGATCCGCCGTGAGAGCCGCTCCTCGGTCGAGGGCTGTTCGCCGAGTCGCTTCTGAGGGAACGCGTCGTCCACCGGGCCCGCCTCCGCCATGCACACCTGCCTCCAGCTGGGACGTCACAGCTTGCCCGATCAGTATGGGGCGGCGCGCGGCGGGGGCGGGCCGGGCGGCGATCAGCCCAGCGGCGCGGGTTCCGGCAGACCCACCGGCCACAGGTGCACCGGGTCGCCCTCGCGCATCAGCTCGACGTACCGGCGGGTCGTGGCGGCCAGCGCGGCCTCCCGGGACAGACCCGCCTCCAGCGCCCGGTGGAACGTGGCCGCCTGCCAGGACGCGCCGTTGACCCGGCGTCGGCACCGCTCCTCGATCACACCGAGGTAGAAGTCCCGGTCGGCGGGCTCCACCCCCCACGCGTCGAGGCCGGCCTCGGCGAGCGGCAGCAGCTCGTCGCGTACGAGGACGGCGGCGTCGACCTCGGTGGTGCCGCCGAGGCGGCCGCGCCGGGGCCACTCGAAGCGGGCGTCGATGCCATGCCGGCACGCGGCCTCGAAGTTGGCGGCGGCGGCCTCGAACGGCAGCCGGGTCCACACCGGCCGGGGCTCCTCGGCGAGCGCGCGGACGACGCCGTAGTAGAAGGCCGCGTTGGCGATGACGTCGGTGACGGTGGGGCCGGCGGGCAGGACCCGGTTCTCGACGCGCAGGTGCGGGACGCCGTCGGCGATGTCGTAGACGGGGCGGTTCCAGCGGTAGACGGTGCCGTTGTGCAGGACGAGTTCGGACAGCGAGGGCACACCGCCCGCGTCCAGGACCTCCAGCGGGTCCTCGTCGTCGCAGATCGGCAGCAGTGCCGGGAAGTAGCGCCGGTTCTCCTCGAAGAGGTCGTACGCCGAGGTCACCCAGCGCTCGCCGAACCAGGTGCGTGGCCGGACGCCCTGGGCCTGCAGTTCGGGCGGGCGGGTGTCGGTGGACTGCTGGAACAGCGGGGGCCGGGACTCGCGCCACAGCTCGCGGCCGAAGAGGAAGGGCGCGTTGGCCCCGAGGGCGATCTGGGCGGCGGTGACGGCCTGGGCCGCGTTCCACACGTCGGCGAAGCGGTCCGGGGTGACCTGGAGGTGGAGTTGCACCGAGGTGCAGGCGGCCTCCGGGGCGATCGACTTGGAGGTGCAGGTCAGGCGCTCGACGCCCTCGATGTCGAGGGTGAAGTCCTCTCCGCGGGCGGCCACGATCTGTTCGTTGAGCAGGGCGTAGCGGTCGACGGCGGAGAGATTGGACGAGACCAGGTCGTCCCGGTCCAGCGTCGGCAGAATGCCGATCATCGCGATTCCCGCGTCCACCTCGCCCGCCTTGCGGTCCGCATATGCCAAGGAGGTGCGGATCTCCTCGGCGAGCCGGTCGAATACCCGGCCGCCCAGGCGGTGGGGCGCGATGTTGACTTCCAGGTTGAACATGGCGAGCTCCGTCTGGAAGTCCCGGCTCGCGATGCGTTCGAGGACTTGCGCATTCAACATTTTCGGCATCCCGTCGGCACCGACGAGATTCAATTCGATCTCCAGCCCCATCAGGTTCTTCGGACGGTCGAACCGCTTCTCCGCCAGAAGTCGCTCCAGGCCCGTCAGGCACCGCTGGAGCTTCTCGCGGTAGCGCTGGCGATCGGACAGGTCGTACTGACCTGCCACGACCTTCTCCCCCATGGAAGAGTCCCTTCTCGGAGCGATGAGTGGAAGATCCGGCCGCCGCCGTCCGGTGGCCGGTCAGGTGGGATGATGCCCCGCCGAAGCGATCGATAACGTCCCCGCGCCGACCCGGCAGCCGCTACGCTGTGCCGATGTGACCGGTGGCACATTCACCGGGCATGGCACGTCGAGCAGTTTCCCGGGCCGACAACTCGTGAAAAACGCCGACGACAATTGGCCGACCGCTCGGTGAACATTCCCCGAGGTCATCGCCGTACACCTGGCCCGAAATGCGGAGGATTACCGCATCTCGGCGGCCGAATTCAACCTTGTACTGGTTGCCGGAATCGGCTAGCCGAAACACAGTCTGAACACATGTCGTATAAACTCCGCGGACAAGGCAGCGGATCGGCGCCCACGGTCGAAGGATCCTGCCGTCGCGCCGACGCGCGGCAGGCCTCTCCCGCATCTCGGTTCCCGGACCCGGCCCCTGCCTTCCCCAGCCCTGTGAGCCGACAGCGTCGTCCGCCCTGCTCCGCCCTCGCGCCATCGTGCCTTCGAATGAGAGGCGACCCATCATGCCCCTGCGTGTCCCCCCGGCCCCCGCGCCCGCCCTGCGCTCCGTCCTCACCGCCCTCTCCTCGCCCACCGCGGTCCGCGAGGCCCGGACCCCCGCGCTGCTCGGCGCCCAGGGACCCGCCACACCCGAACTGCCGCTTCCCGTCCACGTGCTCGACCGGGTCACGGCGCAGGGCGTGGCGGCGACGCGACTGGCCGGATGGCGGTTCCACATCCGGTGCGGCGACCGGGCGGTGGCGGCGGCGGAAACGATGCTGACCCCTGACGGCTGGGCGTTCTCGCACTTCTTCGAGGGCCCCTACGTCGCCTCGACCGAGCGCGCGCTGCGGCAGGCCGAGTCGATGGCCCAGCCCTACCAGCCGCGTCTGCTGTCGGTTCCCGAGCTGTACATGCTCACGCTGTGGCTGCACGGCGACTGCACCGCGGACGCCTCCGCCGGGCACCCCGCGGCCACCGACCTGCTGGTGCCGCTGGCGCCGGCCCCGCCCGGCATCGCGGCGCACCGGCCGCACCGGGTCGCCGAACTGCTGCCGGTCCTCACGCACCGGGTGACGCCGACGCGGCTGCTGGGTTCTCCCGCCTGATCCGTCCCGCCGCACCGCTCCCCCGCCCACCCGCGCGGACTAGCCCCATTCGGCCATGCCGAACCATCCGAAGTGACAGTGCAGTTGGGCTGAACCGTCCGCGCGGGTGACGCGTCATCAACCTGTGAGAAGCGGTGCTGCGAAATACCTGCGGATCGACGCCCGTGGGGCAACACTGGGTTCGGAACGACTCATACAACGGGGGGCGGCCATGAACGAGGCTTCACGCCGCGGGACAGACCAGACGACGCACTCATCCATCACCACAGACCGAGAGACCCCACTCATGTGTCAGCACCAGCCACCGTGCCCCTCAGCCGTCTCCGCCGACCGGGAGTCCGCCCGTCTCGTGGCGCACCACCCGGAGCAGGGGTGGAGCTTGCTGTGCAACGGTGTCGTCCTCTTCGAGGACACCGGTGAGCTACTGCCGGACGGTCAGGCCATCGCCCCGCACCGCCCCGTCGGCGCGGGCCTGACGACCGCCGCCTGACCACCCGCCGGGCGGTGCCGGACACCGCGCCCGGTGCAGCACGGGGCCGGCCCGCAGCCACGGCTGCGCACCGGCCCTCACACGCGTCCGGGACCGGTCACCGCGCGTGACGTGCCCGCTCCGCCCCGACGACTGGCCCGGTTTCCTGGTCCGGAACGCCTTCCCCCGGGCGCCCGGTCTCCGGAAGACTCCTGGAGGTTTCGCGGTCGGTGTCGGCGGAGGTGGGGAAGTGGCAGCAGACGAGGTCAGAGCCGTGACGGCTTCCGGCCGCCGGGGCAGGGTCACGATCACGGACATCGCCCGCCGCGCGGGCGTCTCGGTGCCGACCGTGTCCCGCGTCGTGAACGGCCGCTCGGACGTGTCGCCCGGGACCAGGGCGCGGGTGGAGGAGCTGCTGCGCCGGCACGGGTACCGCAAGCGCGCCACGGCACCCGGCCGCCGCGCCGCCCTGATCGACCTGGTCTTCAACGACCTGGACAGCCCCTGGGCCGTGGAGATCATCCGTGGGGTCGAGGAGGTGGCCCACGCCGCCGGGGCCGGCACCGTGGTCTCCGCGGTCCACGGACGCTCGGGCGACGCCCGTCAGTGGATGCGCAATCTGCGGGCACGGGCCTCCGACGGCGTCGTCCTCGTCACCTCGGCCCTGGATCCCGTGCTCCACCAGGAGCTGCGGATCCTCGGCGTACCGCTGGTCGTCGTCGACCCGGCGGGCTCCCCCGCCCTGGACGTGCCCACCGTCGGCGTCGCCAACCGGTCGGGCGGCCTGGCGGCCACCGAGCACCTGCTGGCGCTGGGACACCGCAGGGTCGGCCTGATCGCCGGACCGCCGCGGCTGCTGTGCTCGCGAGCCCGCCACGACGGCTACCGCGCCGCCCTGGAGGGCGCGGGCATCGCCGTGGACGAGTCCCTGATCGTCCCCGGCGACTTCCGCCACGAGTCCGGCTTCGCGGCCTGCGAGGCCCTGCTGGGCCTGCCCGAGCCGCCGACGGCCGTCTTCGCGGCCAGCGACCAGATGGCGCTCGGTGCGATCGAGGCGCTGCGCAGGCGGGGACTGAGGGTGCCGCAGGACATGAGCGTCGTCGGCTTCGACGACCTTCCGGAGGTCCGCTGGTCGGCGCCGCCCCTGACGACCGTGCGCCAGCCGCTCGCCGACATGGGCAGGGCGGCCGCGCGCACGGTGCTCGGCCGGACCCGCGACGAGCGGCCGGACCCGCCACGGGTCGAACTGGACACGGACCTGGTCCTGCGCTCCAGCACGGCACCACCACCCGCTTCCCTCTGAGCGCTCCCGCTCGGCCTAGGGTGACCGGCATGCAGTCCTACACGATCGGCCAGGCGGCGCGGCTGCTCGGCGTCAGCCCGGACACCGCGCGCCGCTGGGCCGACGCGGGCCGGATCTCCACCCGTCGCGACGAGGGCGGACGCCGCGTCGTCGACGGGCGCGACCTGGCCGCGTTCTCGGTCGAACTCGCCCGCTCCGGCGGCACCGACGAGGAGACCCCGTACACCTCGGTCCGCAACGCGTTTCCCGGGATCGTGACCGCGATCAAGCTCGGGGACGTCGCGGCCCAGGTCGAGATCCAGGCCGGTCCGCACCGGCTCGTCTCCCTGCTGACCAGGGAGGCGGTGGAGGAACTCGGTCTGGAGGTGGGCGTGGAGGCCACCGCGCGGGTGAAGTCGACGAATGTCCATATCGACAGGACATGAGCGCCCGGTCGGCGGACGCGCGACGACACCTCGTCGACCGTGCGAACGCACATGCCAACCTTTCGTCACCCATGGCTCGCTCATGCGATGCGACAGGAGACATGGCCCTAGCAGATGCGGAAGTATGATCGGCGCAATGGGGGGCACCGTTCACTCGGCCGCCGAGCCGTCGGCCCCTGCCCAGAACGCCGAGGGAGTGGCCCGTGATGACTCGTTCCGTGCGCAGGACCCACCACATCCGCCGTACCGCGCGGGTGGCGGGCGCGGGGGTCTCGGCGCTGCTGGCCCTGAGCGCCTGCTCGTCGTCGGACACGGGCTCGGACTCGGACTCCGCCGGTGCCCCGTCGTCCTCCTCCGCGAAGCTCTCCGGCCAGGTCACCGTCTTCGCCGCGGCCTCGCTCAAGGAGAGCTTCACGACGCTCGGCGAGACCTTCGAGAAGCGGCACCCGGGCACCGGGGTCACCTTCAACTTCGCCGGCAGTGACACCCTCGCCGCCAGCATCACCGGCGGCGCTCCGGCGGACGTGTTCGCCTCCGCCAGCCCGAAGACGATGGCCACCGTCACCGACGCCGGGGCGGCGGCCGGCACCCCCGCCACCTTCGTGCGCAACCAGCTGGAGATCGCCACGCTGCCCGGCAACCCCCAGCACATCTCCTCCCTCGATGACCTCACCGAGTCCGGTCTCAAGGTCGTGCTGTGCGACAAGACCGTGCCGTGCGGCGCCGCGGCCCGGCAGGCGCTGGACGCCGCCGGTCTCGAACTGGCCCCGGTCTCCTACGAACAGGACGTCAAGGCCGCCCTCACCAAGGTCGAGCTGAAGGAGGCGGACGCCGCCGTCGTCTACAAGACCGACGTGAAGGCGGCCGGCGGCAAGGTGACGGGCGTCGACTTCCCGGAGTCGGCGAAGGCGGTCAACGACTACCCGATCACCCTCCTCAAGGACGCCCCCAACGCCGACGCGGCCAAGGCGTTCATCGAGCTGGTGAAATCCGCCGAGGGACAGCGGGTGCTCACCGGGGCCGGGTTCCGCACGCCATGACCAAGTCCGCCGGAACGACGCCCGCACCCCCCGGCACCGGCCTCGTGGCCGGTGGGCCGCGCCGACCCCGCCGTCGGGGGCGCACGGTGCCGGTCCCCCTGCTGGTGCCCGCCCTGATCGGCCTGGCGTTCCTGCTGCTGCCCCTGCTCGCCCTGGTGGTGCGCGCCCCGTGGAGCGGCCTGCCGGAGCAGCTGTCCAGCCCCGAGGTGTGGCAGGCGCTGCGGCTGTCGCTGCTGTGCGCGACGTCCGCGACCGCGCTGAGCCTGCTCGTGGGCGTGCCCCTGGCCTGGCTGCTGGCCCGTACCGACTTCCCCGGCCGGGGGTTCGTCCGCGCGCTGGTGACGCTGCCGCTCGTGCTGCCGCCGGTGGTGGGTGGCGTCGCGCTCCTGCTGGCGTTCGGACGCAACGGCGTCATCGGGCAGTGGCTGGACGCCTGGTTCGGGATCACCCTGCCGTTCACGACGACGGGCGTCGTCCTCGCGGAGACGTTCGTGGCGATGCCGTTCCTGGTCATCAGCGTGGAGGGCACCCTGCGCGCCGCCGACCCGCGCTACGAGGAGGCCGCCACCACCCTGGGCGCCTCCCGCTTCACCGCGTTCCGCCGGGTGACGCTCCCGCTGATCGCGCCGGGCATCGCGGCGGGCGCCGTGCTGGCCTGGGCGCGGGCCCTGGGCGAGTTCGGGGCGACGATCACGTTCGCGGGCAACTTCCCGGGCCGGACGCAGACCATGCCGCTGGCCGTCTACCTCGCCCTGCAGAACGATCCCGCTGCGGCGATCGCCCTCAGCCTGGTCCTGCTGGCCGTCTCCATCGCCGTCCTGGCCGGTCTGCGGGACCGCTGGATGAGTGCGTCGTGACCGGCACCGGTGAACGGAAGGCCGCCATGGACTCGCCCGAGGTCCACCCGCCCGAGGAGGGCCTGGACGCCCGGCTCGTCGTGGACCGCGGCGCCTTCCGCCTGGACGTCGCGCTCACCGCCGCGCCCGGCGAGGTCGTGGCCCTCCTCGGACCCAACGGCGCGGGCAAGACCACCGCCCTGCGCGCGCTCGCCGGGCTGGTCCCGCTCACCGGCGGTCATCTGCGCCTGGACGGCGCGGAGCTGGACCGTACGCCGCCGGAGTCCCGTCCGGTCGGCGTCGTCTTCCAGGACTACCTGCTCTTCCCGCACCTGACCGCCCTCGACAACGTCGCCTTCGGACCGCGCTGCCGAGGCGCGAGCAAGGCGGAGGCCCGGACGAGGGCCGCCGCGTGGCTGGACCGGATGGGCCTGGCCGACCACGCGAGTGCCAGACCGCGCCGCCTCTCCGGGGGCCAGGCCCAGCGCGTCGCCCTGGCCCGCGCGCTGGCCACCCACCCGCGGCTGCTGCTCCTGGACGAGCCCCTCGCGGCCCTGGACGCCCGGACCCGGCTGGAGGTGCGGGCCCAGCTCCGCCGCCATCTCGCCGAGTTCGAGGCGGTCGCCGTACTGGTCACGCACGACCCGCTGGACGCCATGGTGCTGGCCGACCGGCTGGTCGTGGTCGAGGACGGCGCGGTCGTCCAGGAGGGCGGGCCCGCCGACATCGCCCGTCGGCCCCGCACGGACTACATCGCGCAGCTGGTCGGCCTGAACCTGTACCGGGGACGGGCCGACGGCCACACCGTGCGCCTCGACGCGGGCCCCGGCCTGACCACCACCGAGGACCTCGCGGGCCCGGTCTTCGTCGCGTTCCCGCCGAGCGCCGTGACCCTGTACGACGCACGCCCCACCGGCTCCAGCGCCCGCAACCTGTGGCGCTGCGAGGTCGCGGGACTGGAGAGTCACGGGGACCAGATCCGCGTGGACCTCACCGGCGAACTCGCGCTCGCCGCCGACCTCACCACGGTCGCCGCGGCCGAGCTGGGCCTCCACCCGGGCGCACCGGTGTGGGCGACGGTCAAGGCGACGCAGACCCACGCATACCCGGCATGACGGCCGCGCCGGGCTACGGTGCCCCCATGAGCCTGAGCATCCGCAACCAGCTCCCCGGCACCGTCACCGCCGTCACCCCGGGCGAGGCCATGGCGACGGTCGGCGTCCGTCTCTCCGGCGGCCAGGACCTCACCGCGGCGATCACCCGGGAGTCCGCCGAGGACCTCGCGCTCGCCCCCGGCACCGCCGTGCGGGCCCTGGTGAAGTCCACGGAGGTGGCGCTGGCCACCGGGCGCGTCGACGGCCTGTCCATCCGCAACCGGCTGCCGGGCACGGTCACCGCCCTCACCACCGGCGCCGCGATGGCCTCCGTGTCGGTCGCCGTCGAGGGGATCGAGCTGACCGCCGCCATCACCAGGCAGGCCGCCGACGAGCTGGAGCTGTCCGTCGGCGTTCCCGTCGTCGCGCTGGTCAAGGCGACGGAGGTGTCGCTCGCCACGGCATGAGACGCGGAGAGGCTCCGTCCGGGCCTGGGAGCCCGGACGGAGCCTCTCTCACTTCCGCGGCGGGACTCAGTCCTCGTAGGCGTCCAGCGGCGGGCAGGAGCAGACCAGGTTCCGGTCGCCGTAGGCCTGGTCGATGCGGCGCACCGGCGGCCAGTACTTGTCGGCGGCGGACACACCGGCCGGGAAGACGGCCTCCTCGCGCGTGTACGCGTGGTCCCACTCGCCGCCCAGCGCGCCCGCGGTGTGCGGGGCGCCGCGCAGCGGATTGTCGTCGGCGGACCAGACTCCGGAGCCGACCTTCTCGATCTCCGCGCGGATGGCGATCATCGCCTCGCAGAACCGGTCCAGTTCGGCCAGGTCCTCGGACTCGGTCGGCTCGATCATCAGCGTGCCGGCCACCGGGAAGGACATCGTCGGCGCGTGGAAGCCGTAGTCGATCAGCCGCTTGGCGACGTCGTCGACGCTCACGCCGGTCGCCTTGGTCAGCGGGCGCAGGTCGATGATGCACTCGTGCGCGACCAGCCCGCCCGGGCCCGTGTACAGCACGGGGAAGTGCGGCTCCAGGCGCTTGGCGATGTAGTTGGCGGACAGCACGGCCACCTGCGTGGCCCGCTTGAGGCCCTCGCCGCCCATCAGCCGGACGTACGACCAGGAGATCGGCAGGATCCCGGCCGAGCCCCACGGCGCCGCCGAGATCGGTCCGACCCCGGTCTGCGGACCGGCCGCGGGCTGCAGCGGGTGGTTGGGCAGGTACGGCGCCAGGTGCGACCGTACGGCCACGGGGCCGACGCCGGGACCGCCGCCGCCGTGCGGGATGCAGAAGGTCTTGTGCAGGTTCAGGTGGGAGACGTCGCCGCCGAAGTGGCCGGGCTTGGCGAGTCCGACCAGGGCGTTCAGGTTGGCGCCGTCCACGTAGACCTGGCCGCCCGCGTCGTGCACCTGCGCGCAGATGTCGGCGACGTGCTCCTCGAACACGCCGTGCGTGGAGGGGTACGTGATCATCAGCACGGCCAGCTCGTCGCGGTGCTTCTCGATCTTGGCGCGCAGGTCCTCGACGTCGATCTCGCCGTCCCCGGCGGTCTTGACGACGACGACCTTCATGCCGGCCATCACGGCGCTCGCGGCGTTGGTGCCGTGCGCGGAGGACGGGATGAGGCAGACGGTGCGCTGCTCGTCGCCGTTGGCCCGGTGGTAGCCGCGGACGGCGAGCAGACCGGCGAACTCGCCCTGCGACCCGGCGTTGGGCTGCAGCGAGACCTTGTCGTAGCCGGTGACCTCGGCGAGCCGCTCCTCCAGCTCGCGGATGAGGGTCAGGTAACCCTGCGCCTGCTCGGCGGGCGCGAAGGGGTGCAGCGCGCCGAACTCGGACCAGGTGACCGGCTCCATCTCGGTGGTCGCGTTGAGCTTCATGGTGCAGGAGCCCAGCGGGATCATGCCGCGGTCCAGCGCGTAGTCCCGGTCGGCGAGGCGGCGCAGGTAGCGCAGCATCGCGGTCTCGGAGCGGTGCTGGTGGAAGACGGGGTGGGTCAGGAAGTCGTCGGTGCGCAGCAGCGCCTCGGGCAGCGTGTCCCCGGCCTCCGCGTCCAACGCCTCGACGTCGCCCTCGACGCCGAACGCGTTCCACACGCCGCCCACCTGGGCACGCGTGGTGGTCTCGTCGCAGGCGAACGACACGTGGTCGGCGTCGACGAGCCGCAGGTTGATGCCGTTCTCGCGGGCGGCGTGGACGATCGCGTCGGCCCGGCCGGGCACCCGCGCGGTGACCGTGTCGAAGTAGGCGCCGTGCACGATCTCGACGCCCTCGGCGGCGAGACCGGCCGCGGTGATCGTGGCGTACCGGTGGGTGCGCCGGGCGATGGCCCGCAGGCCCTCGGGGCCGTGGTAGACGGCGTACATGCCGGCCATGACGGCGAGCAGCACCTGAGCGGTGCAGATGTTACTGGTGGCCTTCTCGCGGCGGATGTGCTGCTCGCGGGTCTGCAGGGCCAGGCGGTAGGCCTTGTTGCCGTCGGCGTCCACGGAGACGCCGACCAGGCGTCCGGGGAGGCTGCGGGCGAACTTCTCGTGCACGGCCATGTACCCGGCGTGCGGTCCGCCGAAGCCCATCGGGACGCCGAAGCGCTGGGTGGTGCCCACGGCGATGTCCGCGCCCAGCTCGCCGGGCGAGGTGAGCAGCGTGAGGGCGAGCAGGTCGGCGGCGACGGTGACGAGCGCGCCCAGCTCGTGCGCCCGGTCGATCACCGGCTTGATGTCGCGGACGGCCCCGGAGGCGCCCGGGTACTGGATCAGGACGCCGTTGATCTCCCGCTCGGCGATCTCGGCGGGGATGCCCTCGCTCAGGTCGGCGACGACGACCTCGACGCCGGTCGGCTCGGCACGGGTCCGTATCACGGCGACGGTCTGCGGCAGCGCGTCCGCGTCGACCAGGAACAGGCCCTTCTTGTTCTTGCCCATGCGCCGGGAGAGGGCCATCGCCTCGGCGGCCGCGGTGCCCTCGTCGAGCAGCGAGGCGCCGGAGGTGGGCAGGCCGGTCAGCTCGGCGACCATCGTCTGGAAGTTCAGCAGGGCTTCGAGGCGGCCCTGGGAGATCTCCGGCTGATACGGCGTGTACGCCGTGTACCAGGCCGGGTTCTCCATGACGTTGCGCAGGATGACCGGCGGGGTGAAGGTGCCGTAGTAGCCGAGGCCGATCATGGAGTCGAGGACCTGGTTGCGGTCGGCCAGGGAGCGCAGCTCGGCCAGCACCTCTGCCTCGGAGCGCGCGCCCGGCAGGTCCAGCCGGTCGGCGTTCTTGATCACATCCGGCACCGCGGCGGCCGTCAGTTCGTCGAGCGAACCGTAACCGACCTGCGCGAGCATCTTGGCCCTGGCCTCGTGGTCGGGGCCGATGTGGCGCTGCTCGAAGGGCATGGCCTGTTCGAGTTCGGAGAGCGGAGTGCGGTGGGCGGTCATTGCGGAGGCCTCCTGGTCTGACGACCTTCGAGGGGCACCACGGCGCGGGTGCCCGGACGGCCTCCCCCTCTGTCATCTCGACCTGAGAGCTTCACCGGGCGAGCCCTGGGGGCTCTCCCGGCTTTCACCGTCGGTGAGAGCGGAAGCCGTCGACACCCGCCCTGCTTTCCAGAGTGACCTCGTCCGTGCGGTACGTGAGCCTGAGAGATTCCGGGGAGGATTTGCTCCTTCGGCGCCTCCGGTGGTGTCCGGAGGACTCTCCCGCGCGGGGTCAGCAGCCGTTTGCCAGCGTACCAGCGAGGCCGCCGCACGGACTTCGAGTGGCCGACCCGCCACTTGTGCTCTTTTGTAGTACTTACGGATGATTAGGCGGCTGGTGTGTGCGACCCCAGTGCGGCCCAGTGGTGCGATCAAGTGGAGGGCCCCCGTGCGTACTGACATCGATCCGCGGAACCTGATCGGCCGCAAGGCGTTCGACCGCGACGGCACCAGGATCGGCACCGTGGACGAGGTCTACCTCGACGATGCCACCGGCGTCCCCGAGTGGGCGGCGATACGGACCGGTCTCTTCAGCAGGGACGCCTTCGTCCCCCTGGAACCCAGCGAGCTGGTCGACGGCGCCCTGCGCGTGCCCTTCGACCGGGCGCTGATCAAGGAGGCCCCCGACTTCGGTGTCGGCCGCCACCTCTCGCCCGAGCAGGAACTCCAGCTCTACCACCACTACGGCTTGGACGTGGCGGCCGCTCCCCCGCCGCCCGACCACGACTTCGGCAAGCTGGCCGGCAAGGGCAAGGGCCCCGACGAGGGCTGACCCGCCCCGCCCTCCGCGTCGGCGACCAGCGGCAGCGGATCCGCGGGGATCAGCTCCGGGTCGTCCACCGGGAAGGTCCGCACCCGCCCGACCTCCGAGTACGGCGTCTCGAAGCGCACGGTGACCCGTCCGAGACCGCTGCCCTGCACCCAGCCGTGCCCCAGCTCCGTGTGCCGCACGTCGTGCCCCGCCGGCCACCGGCGCTCGGTGGGCGAGGGTCTGTGCTCCGCGGCGGGCCCGGTCTGCGGCTCCTCGGCCGGTTCCTCGGCCCGCTCCCCCGCGGCCTGGGCGAACAGGTCCTCCTGCGTGTAGTCGGCGAGCCCGCTGACGCCCACCCCGAGCAGCCGCACACCGCCCGTGGTGTCCACCGAGTCCAGCAGTCTGGCCGCCGCCTCGCGCACCACCGCGGGGTCGTCGGTGGGCCCGCGCAGGGTCTCGGAGCGGGTCAGCGTGGAGAAGTCGTATCTGCGGACCTTGAGCACGATGGTGCGCCCGGACAGACCGGAGGCGCGCAGCCGCCGCACGCAGCGGTCCGCCAGCCGCGCCACCTCGACGCCGACCCGCACCCGGTCGTGGATGTCCACGTCGTAGGTGTCCTCGACCGACACCGACTTGGTCTCCCGCTCGGCCACCACCGGCCGCTCGTCCCGCGCCAGCGCCATGGCGTACAAGGCGTGGCCGTGCGCCTTGCCCAGCAGCCGCACCAGCTCGTCCTCGCCCGCCTCGGCGATCTCGCCGACCGTGGTGATCCCGGCCCGCCGCAGGTGGTCTCCCGTCGCCGGTCCCACCCCGGGCAGCGTCCGCACGGTCATCGGCTCCAGCATGGCCCGCTCCGTCCCCGGCGGGATGAGCACCAGCCCGTCGGGCTTGGCCTCCTCCGAGGCGATCTTGGCGAGCATCTTGGAGGCGGCGAGCCCCACGGACCCGGTGAGGCCGGTGACGGTGCGGATGTCCGTCCGCAGCTTCACCCCGGCCAGGCGCGCCGACTCCGCGTCCCAGGCCGTCCCTCCGGCCTCCAGGTCCACGAAGGCCTCGTCCAGGCTCAGCGGCTCCACCAGCGGCGACAGCTCCCGCAGCAGCCGCATCACCTGCTCGCTGATCGACCGGTAGAGCTCGAAGCGCGGAACGAGGTAGGCGGCGTGCGGCGCGAGCCGGCGGGCCTGGCCCATCGGCATCGCGGAGTGCACGCCGAACACCCGCGCCTCGTACGAGCAGGTGGCGACCACACCGCGCGGTCCGAGGCCGCCCACCACCACGGCCTTCCCACGCAGGCTCGGCTTGGACGCCTGCTCCACCGAGGCGAAGAAGGCATCCATGTCGAGATGCAGGATCGTGGGCGCGGTTCTCACATCTCCGATGCTGCCCTACGCCACTGACAATCCCGTCATCACCGGCAGGAGGACGCCCCGGCGCTGTGCGGTTCAGACCGCCCGGTTGTTCCGCCGCCGGGCCAGCTCGTCGGCCGGATTGTGCCCGACCAGGGTCTCGCCCGTGTCGATCCGCTCCCCGTGCAGCTGGGACAGCGCGCTCTCCACGTCCCGCCACACCACGCCGACGGCGATCCCGAAGACGCCCTGACCGCCCTGGAGCAGGGCGTGCACCTCGTCGGGAGACGTGCACTCGTAGACGGTGGCACCGTCGCTCATCAGCGTCATGCGCTCCAGGTCGCGGAAGCCGCGCTCCCTGAGGTGCTGGACGGTGGTGCGGATGTTCTGCAGGGACACACCGGTGTCGAGGAAGCGCTTGACGATCTTCAGCACGACCACGTCGCGGAAGCTGTACAGGCGCTGCGTTCCGGACCCGTGCGCGGGCCGCACGCTGGGCTCGACGAGGCCGGTGCGGGCCCAGTAGTCGAGTTGCCGGTAGGTGATGCCGGCGGCCGCGCAGGCCGTCGGGCCGCGATAGCCGATCTGCTCGGACGCCATGGACGTCGCCCCTCCGCTGGTCGGCACGGCTGCCGGTCGCTGCGGACCGGGATCGGCCGCGCCACCGTGCTGGGCGTGGCCCGCGCTCGCGCGCAACCGGGAACCCGGGGGCGGGTACGGACCGCCTGCCCCGAGGCTGTGCCCGGGGCCACCCCCAACCGTACCGTCGCCGCTGATTCTCACGCCGACCTCCGTCCTTGACCTGCCTCCTCGAAGGTAGGCAGTCACCAAGGGTGCGTCAACGATCGCCACACTCGGCACGCCGAGTGATAATCACCCTACGAGTGGTTTCCCGTGCCCTGTTGCGGGAAAGGCTAGCCGGATGTGCGCGGACGGGCCGCGTCTCACTGGTTGCTGGTCCCGAAGTCCTCGGGCGAGATCTGGTCGAGGAACTCGCGGAACTTCTCCACCTCGTCCTCCTGCTCGTCCGGAATGGCGATACCGGCGTCGTCGAGGACCGTGTCACTGCCGTAGATCGGCGTACCGGTGCGCAGGGCCAGCGCTATGGCGTCGGACGGCCTGGCACTGACCTCGACCCCGCTCGCGAAGACCAGCTCGGCGTAGAAGACCCCGTCGCGCAGGTCGGTGATGCGCACTTCCGTGAGCTCCTGGCCGACGGCTTCCAGCACGTCCTTGAACAGGTCGTGGGTCAGCGGCCGCGCGGGAGCCATGCCTTGCTGGGCGAAGGCGATCGCCGTCGCCTCCCCCGGTCCGATCCAGATGGGAAGGTAACGGTCGCCGCCCACCTCGCGCAGCAGCACGATCGGCTGGTTGGAGGGCATCTCGACCCGGACACCTACGACATCGAGCTCGTTCACACAGCAACCCTAGGCCGTGCCCGGGACGTTTGGGTAGTCGGGCCGGGATCGGGTGGGCGATCCGGGTCCCGATCGGGCGGGTGATCCGGAACCGCGGGCCCGCTCGTCTCAGGGCAGCCGCACGCCCAGGGCGGTCTGTACCAGGGCGGCGTGCAGCCGCACCGCCAGCCCGGCCAGCTCCTTGGTGCGGGCTTCCGCGTGCGCCCTGGTCTGCGGGTTGCGGTGCCGCTTCAGCGGGGCCACCACCTGGTCCACCAGCCCGGCCTCCCGGTCGGCGGCGGCCTTCATCACCCGCAGGTGCCGCGGCTCGATCCCGAACCGCCCCAGCTGCACCACCAGGGACGCCACCGTGACCGCCTCGGCGTCGTACGCCCCGTCGGGCAGCGGGGCGAGGAGTCCGTAGGACTCCCACTCCTTCAGCTCCTGGTCGCCGATCCCGGCCGTGGCGAGCAGCTCGTCCCGCCCGATCCGGGCCACCGTGGGGCTCTCGACGGGTTCCGGTACGGCCTCGCCGTCCCGCTGCCGGCCGACCCGTGGCAGTGCGACGGCCTCGCCGCGCTCCACGGCGTCCAGGTGCTCGCGGATCACCTTGAGCGGCAGATAGTGGTCCCGCTGCATGCGCAGCACCCGGCCGAGGCGCTCGACGTCGTGCGCGCTGAACTTGCGATACCCGGCCGGGGTCCGCCGCGGCTCGACGAGGCCCTCCGACTCCAGGAAACGGATCTTCGAGATGGTGATGTCGGGGAACTCGTCACGCAGCGCGTTCAGCACTGCGCCGATACTCATCAGCCCACTGTCCGTGGCGGCGGCGCCTTGCCCGGCACCGCCGCTCGGTGTTTGAAACATGGACCTTCCCTGGAGGTTCCCCGGGCGGGCGGCCCGGGGGC
This sequence comes from Streptomyces sp. NPDC034099, assembly GCF_055575415.1. Classification (NCBI taxonomy): domain Bacteria; kingdom Bacillati; phylum Actinomycetota; class Actinomycetes; order Kitasatosporales; family Streptomycetaceae; genus Streptomyces; species Streptomyces sp. NPDC034099. Next base: position 610,940 of record NZ_JBVISR010000005.1, read on the forward strand.
GGGTCAGTAACCCCGCTGGCTCGCGTAGAACACCAGCCGGTACTTGCCGATCTGCACCTCGTCACCGTTCGACAGGGCGACCTGGTCGATGCGCTCCCGGTTGACGTACGTGCCGTTCAGGCTGCCGACGTCGGCGACCGTGAACGAACCGTCCGGGCTGCGGCGGAACTCCACGTGCCGGCGCGAGACCGTCACGTCGTCCAGGAAGATGTCGCTCTGCGGATGACGACCGGCGGTGGTCAGCTCGCCGTCCAGCAGGAAGCGGCTGCCCGAGTTCGGACCGCGGCGCACGACCAGGAGCGCGGAGCCCAGCGGCAGCGCGTCCACGGCCGCCTGCGCCTCGGGGGAGAGCGCCGGGATCGCCGTCTGGCCGGTGACCTCGGAGTCGTAGGCCTCCAGACCGGAGATGGAGATCGTGGAGGTCGTCTCGGACGCGCGCTCCGGGACCGCGCCGGCCCGCAGCGGAGCGCCGCAGTTGGAGCAGAAGCGGCTGTTCTCCGCGTTGCGGTTGCCGCACCTCGTACACACCAGGGCCGACATGGACGGATCCTCCTGCCGCGGCTGCCCCGCCGGGGCGTTCGACGCGTACGGGTCGGGGTTGAACCCTCCACCCGTACCCGGGGCCGAGGGCTGGCCGAAACCTATGCCGCCGGACTGAGCAGGGTCAACAGACGGCGCGCCCGGACCACCCACCTGGTCCCGGTACATCGGGCGTCGGCCCTCCGCGTCGGGCTGTGCGCGATGGCGGGCGGTCGCGTTGTCGCCGCCGCCCTCTCGCGCGCTCTTGCCGAACAACTTCGCAAACAACTTCACGGGCGATTCCCCTTGACCGAAACAGACCCGCCCGTGGGGCAGGACGAACCCTTACTGAACGCACTGGCCGACCCGGACACCTTCACAACGTCCGTCTCCACCAGACAGTTTCCACCACGCACCACCCAATCGGTGCGCCGACCCCCCGCAACCTCATGCCCTCGCCGGACGTCCCCCATGCACCGTCGGTTCACTGGGAGGACGACCGAGCGTAGTCAGGCCGCTCCGCCGCTCGCAAGGCGTCCACGACGATCTTGCTCGACCGCTCAACAGTAACGGTGGCCTGTTCCTTCTCCAGAGTCTGCACCACTCCTCCAGGAATGTTGAGAGCCGGTTCGAGGTCCTGCGGCTTGCCGATGACCTGGAAACGATAGGGCGCGTTGATCTTGTTCCCGTCGACGCTGACGGACTTGTCGGCGTCCGCGAAGTACGTGCCGGCGACGACCCGTACGCCGTTCACCTGGATCGCCTCCGCACCCGCCGCGCGCAGCTCCTGGATGGCGTCGAGCAGCATGTCCGCCTCGACCGTCCCCTTCGTGTCCTCGATGGTCACCGTGATGCCGGGCCCCTGCGCGGCCACGGTGCCCGCGAGAATGCCCAGCTGCCGCTCCTTCTCGAGCGTCTGCTTGCGGGCCTCCTCCGCCTGGTCGGAGCTGTTCTCCAGCTCGTCGCGCTGCTTCTCGAGACCCTGTTTCTCGTCTTCAAGACGCTGAGTTCGGTCGTCCAGTTCATCCAGGATGCGGACCAGATCCTCCTGGCGGGCGCCACGCAGCGCGCTGTCGCTGTCACTGTTGGACGCCACCTGGACCGCGAGGCCGAATCCGAGCCCGAACAGGAGCAGGGCGACGATGAGTTGCGCCCGCGTCAGGCGCGGCGGCCACAGCCCCTTCAGGAGCCGCTGCCGACCGGACATTCCATTCCTCTCCGGCCGCGCATCCTCCGGGGTGCCGTCCGCCGGGCCGTCCTCCGAGGCGGACCGCGAAGGCGGCGCTTCGTCGGGCAGCTCCTTGCGCAGCCGGTGCGCGTGGTGCTCCTGGTGGTCGCTCATCGGCCTCACGCCCGGAAGACGTGGCGTCGGATCGCCGCGGCGTTGGAGAAGATACGGATGCCGAGGACCACCACGACACCGGTGGACAGCTGGGCGCCGACGCCCAGCTTGTCGCCCAGGAACACGATCAGCGCGGCCACGACCACGTTGGACAGGAACGACACCACGAAGACCTTGTCGTCGAAGATGCCGTCGAGCATGGCCCGCAGACCACCGAAGACCGCGTCCAGCGCCGCCACGACGGCGATCGGCAGATACGGCTCCACGGCCGCCGGCACCTCGGGCCGGACCAGCAATCCGGCCACGACTCCCACGACGAGGCCCAGTACGGCGATCACGATGTGCCCTTCTCGGTTATCGGCTGTGCTGTACGTACGATCACACTCGGTGCGGCCGGCAGCTTGAGGTCGTCCGCGACGGAGATGGCGGTCCGGATGCCGTAGCTCTCCTCCAGGGCATGCAGGTACAGCCCGTCCGCGCTGTCCTGGAAGCCCCTGCTCAGCCGTGCGCCGTCCCCCACCGCGAGCACCGTGTACGGCGGCACCAGCGGCCTGTTGTCGACCAGTATCGCGTCACCGGCGGCCCTGATCGCCGACAGTGCCGTCAGACGCTGACCGTTGATGGAGATCGCCTCGGCGCCGGACTCCCACAGACCGTTGACCACGCGCTGCATGTCCCGGTCCCGCACCCGTCCCGTGTCGGAGAACCCGGAGGTGCCGCGCGGCTGCCCGTCGGCGCCCGTGCCGCCGACGTCCTTGGCGTCGTTCACCACGAGCTTCACACCGGGGCCGTGCACTTCGACCGCGCCCGACAGGATGCCCACCAGGTCGGTGCTGTCGCCGTCGCCGCTCTTCTCCAGCGCCTCGCGCCGGCGCGTGTTCACGTCGTCGCGCAGTTCGTCGACGCTCTTCTCCAGCTTGTCGGCCGCCGAGGTCTCCCCCTCTATGCGGTCGACCAGCTCTTCACGCTCCTTCGCGACGACGGGAGCGGCGACCCGCGCCTGGGCCGCGCCCACCGTCACGACCAGGGCCGCGAGGACGAGACCGGCCGCCAGGCCCAGCTTGGCGCGCACCGTCTTGGGCATGCCGCCGCTGCCGTCGGCCTTCTTCCGCGCGGCGGCCTCGGCGTAGCCGTCGTCGAGGCTGTGGTCCATGACGTTGGTGAGCAGCGACATGGACGCGTCCGGGCGCGCGGGCCGCGTGGATGTGCTCCGAACGGGGGGTGGCTGCGGCATGCCGCACATCGTCGCACGCCACCGCCACTACCTCCGAACGGCCCCACCGGCGTGCCGGACAGGCCCCCTTGGGGACACTTGTCCGGCACGCACGCGTGCGGCGCGTTCTCAGCGGCCCGCGCTGTCCACCACCGCGGCCCACTCGTCCAGCAGCGCCTGCGCGGAGGCGTCGTCGGGGCCCTCGGCCCACAGGTGGGTGACCGCTTCCGCCGGGTCGGGCAGCACCATCACCCAGCGCCCGTCGGTCTCGACCACCCGCACCCCGTCCGTGGTGTCCACGAACCGGTCTCCGGCCGCCTCTACGACCCGTCGCATCACCAGGCCCTTGACGGCCCACGGGGTGGCCAGATCCCGCTTGAGGACATGGGCCCGCGGGATCCGCGCGTCGATCTGGCTCAGCGTGAGCTGCGTACGGGCGACCAGCCCGATCAGCCGCACGAAGGCCGCCGTGCCGTCGTAGACGCTGCTGAACTCGGGGACGATGAAGCCGCCCTTGCCGTCGCCGCCGAAGATCGCGCCCTCCTCACCGCCGACCCTGGTCAGGTCGTCCGGAGAGGTGGTCGTCCACTCGACCTGTGTGCCGTGGTACGCGGCGACCTGCTCGGCGATCCTGGTGGTCGTCACCGGGAGCGCGACCCGGCCGCTGCGCCGCTCGGCCGCGATCAGGTCGAGCATCACCAGCAGCGCCCGGTCGTCCTCGATGATGCGGCCCTTCTCGTCGACGAGCGACAGCCGCTCGCCGACCGGGTCGAACCGCACACCGAACGCGGCCCGCGAGGACGCCACGATCTCCCCGAGGCGCACCAGACCGGACCGCCGCATGTCGGCCGACTCGGTGGGCCTGGCCTCGTCGAGACCGGGGTTGATGGTCAGCGAGTCGACGCCCAGCTTCCCGAGCAGGCTGGGTAGCACCAGTCCCGCGCTGCCGTTGGAGGCGTCGACGACCACCTTGAGTCCGGACTCCGCGATGCCGGTGATGTCGACGTTGCGCAGCAGGGACCCGGTGTACGAGTCGAACACGCTGGACGGGAAGTGCAGGTCCCCGATCTCTCCGGGGAACGCCCTCCGGTACTCCTGCCGCGCGAACACCCGGTCCAGCTTCCGCTGGCTGCCCTGCGACAGGTCGGCACCCTGTCCGTCGAAGAACATGATGTCGACGGAGTCCGGCACTCCCAGGGTGGTCCGGATCATGATCCCGCCGGCACTGCCCCGCGCGGTCTGCTGCCGTGCCACGGGCAGCGGTACGTTCTCCAGGTCGCGTACGTCGATGGCGCTGGCCTGCAGCGCGGAGATCACCGCCCGCTTCAGCGCACGGGCACCACGGGAGTGGTCGCGGGCCGTGGTGACGGTGGACCCCTTCTTCAGGGTCGTCGCGTAGGCGCCGGCCAGGCGCACGGCGAGCTCGGGCGTGATCTCCACGTTCAGGATGCCGGAGACTCCGCGGGCGCCGAACAGATGCGCCTGTCCTCGGGACTCCCAGATGACCGAGGTGTTGACGAAGGCACCGGCCTCGATGGTCTTGAACGGGTAGACCCGCACGTTCCCCTGGATGATCGATTCTTCACCGACCAGGCATTCGTCACCGATGACCGCGCCGTCCTCGATCCGCGCGGCACGCATGATGTCGGTGTTCTTGCCGACCACACAGCCCCGCAGATTGCTGTGCGGCCCGACGTACACGTTGTCGGCCACCACGGCCTTGTGCAGGAAGGCGCCGCTCTTGACGACGACGTTGGATCCGATGACGGTGTGCTCGCGGATCTCGGCGCCGGCCTCGACCTTGGCGTAGTCGCCCACGTACAGGGGCCCCCGCAGCACCGCGTCAGGATGCACTTCCGCGCCTTCGGCCACCCAGACCCCGGGCGAGATCTCGAAGCCGTCGATGTCGACGTCGACCTTTCGCTCCAGGACGTCGGCCTGGGCCTTCACGTAGCTCTCGTGGGTGCCGACGTCCTCCCAGTAGCCCTCGGCGACATAGCCGTAGATGGGCTTGCCTTCCTTCATCAGCTGCGGAAAGACGTCGCCGGACCAGTCCACGGGCACATCGGGGTCGACGTAGTCGAAGACCTCGGGCTCCATGACGTAGATCCCGGTGTTCACGGTGTCCGAGAAGACCTGGCCCCACGTCGGCTTCTCCAGGAAGCGTTCGACCTTGCCCTCTTCGTCGACGATGGTGATGCCGAATTCCAGCGGGTTGGGCACGCGCGTCAGACACACCGTGACGAGCGAGCCCTTTTCCTTGTGGAAATTGATCAGGTCGGTGAGGTCGAAGTCGGTCAGGGCATCGCCGGAAATGACGAGGAAGGCATCGTCCTTCAGCGCTTCCTCGGCGTTCTTGACGCTTCCGGCGGTACCGAGTGGCTTCTCCTCGTTGGCATAGGTGAGCTCCATACCGAGCTCTTCGCCGTCACCGAAATAGTTCTTGACCAGCGAGGCCAGGAACTGGACGGTCACGACGGTCTCATTGAGCCCATGCCTTTTGAGCAGCCGAAGAACGTGCTCCATGATCGGCCGGTTGACCACCGGCAGGAGCGGCTTGGGCATGCTCGAGGTCATGGGACGAAGGCGTGTGCCTTCGCCTCCAGCCATCACGACGGCCTTCATGTCGGAAGCGTCCTCCTCTGAGAGTCGACGGTTTAGCCGACTTCACCTGTCCAGGGTCCCGCACTTTTCCAGCGGGGGCCATCCGGCCACCGGGACCGCAGAATCAGCGAGTTCAATCGGCTGCGACGTCCGCACGTACCAGACGGCGGACCTGCACCACATAGAGAACACCTGCCCACCAGTACAGGGTTGTACCCCATCCGGCGAACGCCCATCCGAAAACTGCGGCGAGTGACGCGATCCATCCGCTTCCGTCACTCAGCAGAAGCAGGGGGAAGGCGTACATGAGGTTGAACGTGGCGGCCTTGCCCAGGAAGTTCACCTGCGGCGGCGGATAGCCGTGGCGCCGGAGGACGCCCACCATGACCAGCAGCATCGCTTCCCTGGCAAGCAGTACAAGCGTCAACCAGAGCGGGAGAATCTCGCGCCAGGTGAGACCCACCAGTGTCGAGAGGATATAGAGCCGGTCGGCCGCCGGGTCCAGCAGCCGGCCGAGGCTGCTGATCTGGTTCCAACGCCGCGCGAGCTTTCCGTCCAGGTAGTCGCTGACCCCGCTCAGGGCCAGCACCAACAGCGCCCAGCCGTCGCTCTGCGGTCCGCCGAACTCGGGCCGCAGAATGAGCCACAGGAACAGGGGCACGCCGAGCAGGCGCGCCATGCTCAGGATGTTCGGGATGGTGAGGACCCGGTCGGTCTGCACGCGGGTCTCCTGGACCTCCACGCGGGGGCCTCCTGGGGAAACGAGCCAATGATGCCCACTGACCTTACCTCAACGCAAAAAAGCTCTGACTCTCGGGCTGCGTGCCCAAGAGCCAGAGCTCTAAAAGGAGTTCGGCGGCGTCCTACTCTCCCACAGGGTCCCCCCTGCAGTACCATCGGCGCTGTAAGGCTTAGCTTCCGGGTTCGAAATGTAACCGGGCGTTT